>SVNX01000034.1 GCA_015066665.1 Ruminococcus sp.
AGCATTTCTTTTTCATACTGCTGTATGTGTCTGTAACTCCTTGCCATAATAACTAAACCTCCTATGGTTCTATTATACCATAGGAGGTCTTTTTTGTCACTGTACGTTTTTACTGGTTCGGTTCAATATGCGGGGGTGTTTCTTTTTGGGGGCCACCCCGCAAAAAGAAAAATCCCCCTGCTTCATGCAGGGGGATTGGCGTTCCCGAGGTGATTCGAACACCCGACCTACCGCTTAGGAGGCGGTCGCTCTATCCAGCTGAGCTACGGAAACATTCCGTACCTTTTTATTATAGCATATCTCACAAAAAAATGCAAGCCATTTTTCAGTCAGCCGCTCCCGCTGCCCTCATTTTGTGCAAATTGTTGAAAAATCGGGTCAAAATAGGCGGTATCGAACAGGAAAAATTGGTACTTCCGTGCAAAAACCAGCTAAAAACGGGAAGTTACCGTTTTGTAACTAATGAAAAAAAACGGCAAAAAAGAATACAAGGTGCACAAAAAATGAGCTAAAACTTTGTGCACAACATTCAAAAAAAGTGAAAGAATGGATTTAAGCATTGACTTTTTTGGCGGAGTGTTGTATATTTATGATATGAAAGCAAGTAATGCCCGTGTTGTGTGCATGGGTGCTGCAGTCAGCTTTGGATGTTGAAGGTGTGTAGATGGTTTCAATTAAAGACATTGCGGAAGAATGCGGTGTTTCTGCTGCAACCGTCAGTAAAGCACTGAATAACCACGATGACGTCAGCACCGCAACAAAGGAACGCATCCAGGAAACAGCCAAAAGGCTCGGCTATCTGCCCAATTCCATGGCGCGTGCCCTCAAGACCAAGAAGACCTATAATATAGGCGTTCTCATGGTCGATCAGGCTCACAGCGGCCTCAAGCATCATTATTTTGCTTCCATCCTTGACAGTTTCAAGGTGATGATGGAACGGAACGGTTATGATCTGACCTTCATCAGCAGCCAGATCGGCGAGAAAACCTGTACATATCGTGAGCATTGCCTTTATCGTAATGTCGATGGCGTGTTGGCGGCCTGTGTGGATTTCAATGCGCCCGATGTGCAGTCGCTGATGGACAGCTCGCTCCCACTCGTTTCCATCGACCATATTTCCGAAGGAAATGTTACGGTCGCTTCTGACAATGCCGACGGCATCCGTCAGGCAGTGCGCTTTGCCGCAGAGCATGGCCACTCCCGTATCTCCTACATATATGGTGACGATACCCAGGTAACGCATATCCGCCATAAGGCGTTCTGCGATGCGCTCTCTGCGTATCACTGCGAGAATGACCCCTCGCTCCAGCTTGCGGCCAAATATCTCCACCCCGAGCTTGCCTATGATCTGACCATGGATCTGCTCCGGCGTGAAGACAGGCCCACCTGCATTCTCTATCCCGACGATGTCTGCGCCATTTCCGGTATCACGGCCATCCGTGCCAGTGGTATGGAGGTCGGCAGGGACGTTTCCGTCATTGGTTATGACGGTACGCCGCTCCTGCAGATGCTCCGCCCGAAGCTGACTACCATCGCACAGGATACAGAAGGCATCGGACAGAAAGCAGCCGATCTGATGCTGCGTCTGCTCCGTAAAGAAACAATCCCGTCCAGCGAACGCATCCAGTATTGCAAGGGTACGCTGCTTGAGGGCGGAACGGTGGGAACACCGGTTTAATTCACATATTATATTCCATACGGGAATATGATAGATATATCTTAAGGAGGAAAATAACAATGAGCACAATGAAGAGAACACTTGCACTGCTCGCTACACTCGCTATGGCTTCCACAGCATTCGTAGCTTGCGGCGGCGGCACAGAGTCCACTGAGTCCAAGACTGAGGATTCCAAGGTTGAGGATTCCAAGGTTGAGGAAGAGTCCAAGGATGACACAGCAGAGTCCAAGGATGACGAGAACACAGGCGCAGAGGTTTCCCTGCCTTCTGACGACGCAGTTCTGTCCATCGTTTGCTGGACCGACGCTGACCTGAAGAACATGTTCAAGAACTACTGCGCAGACAAGGGTCTGACAGAGGGTACTGACATCGTTTGGGTACAGTCCGGTACTTCCGGTGGTGAGGCTGCAACTGAGTACGCTACATTCCTGAACAGCGGCGCTGACGTTGACCTGTTCGTAGCTGAGGCTGGTTGGATCCTGAACTACATCAACGATTCTTCTTTCGCAGCTCCTCTGTCCGCACTGGGCATCACAGCTGACGAGTTCTCCGATTGCTATGATTACACTGTAGCTATCGGTACAAACGAGGCTGGCGATCTGATGGGCGCTTCCTGGCAGGCAGCTGCAGGCGGCTTCGCTTACAGAACTGATCTGGCTAAGGAGCACCTGGGTATCGAGACACCTGAGGCTATGCAGGATGCTATCAAGGACTGGGCTGGTTTCGAGGCTACTGCTGAGAAGCTGAAGACAGCTACTGATGGTAAGGTTACAATGACTGCTACTCTCGGCGGTCTGTGGCAGTGCTTCTCCACCGCTACAAACTCTGCATGGGTTGACGGTGGCGTTATCAACCAGGCAACAGCTAAGGAGTTCGTTGCTATGGCTAAGAAGTACGGCGATGCTGGCTATGTAAATCCTGCAATCGGTCAGTGGACACCTGACTGGACCAATATCGGTAACGATGGTTCTACTCTGGGTTACTTCTACTCCACATGGTGCCTGGCTGCTGGTGCACAGCTCGAGCAGAACGGCGGTACCGCTGGTAACTGGAACATCGTTGTAGGTCCTCAGGAATACTTCTGGGGCGGTTCTTGGCTCTGCGTATCTCCTAACTGCAACACAGCTGATAAGGCTGCTGAGTTCATCAGATACTTCACAACTGATGCTGCTGCTATGGAGAAGTACGCTCTGTCCTCTGGCGACTTCGTAAACAACAAGACTGCTATGAACAACATCGTATCCGCTGGTTCCAACTCCAACGCTCTGCTGGGTGGCCAGGATCAGTTCGCAGTTCTGACAGAAGTTGCTGCTGGCATCAAGATGAACGACTCCATCTCTGCTTATGACCAGTCTCTGAAGGATACATTCCTGAAGTCTCTCCAGGACAACTTCGACAAGTCCGAGGATGAGATCATGGCTGACTTCGTTGAGAAGGCTCTGGCTGCTAACCCTGACCTCAAGGCTGAATAATTTAGTTTTACTTAAACTTAATTAAACCAGTAAAATATGTGGCCTGTGGGGGCGTATGCCCCCATAGGCACATGTTGTAATTTTCTGTCGAGAGGGTGAAAAGGTATGGCGTCTGCTGCACAGCGTCGAATTAAATCCATTAGCTATGCCAAGTATGGATATATGTTTATTGCACCTTTTTTCCTTGTGTATTGCTTTTTCCAGATTTGGCCTCTGATTTACACATTTATTCTGTCCTTCCAGGGCAACCAGGCTACTAACGGCCAGTTTGTCGGACTGGACAACTACACAACAATCCTGATTGGTCAGGGTACCGCTGCTGGTGCTTCTGCCACATCTGCCGAGTTTTGGAAATCACTCGGTAACACCTTTATCCTCTGGTTCGGTAACTTCATCCCCCAGATCCTGCTTTCTCTGCTGCTGGCTGTATGGTTTACTGATGCCAAGATCAAGCTCCCGGGCAAGGGCTTCTTTAAGGTTGTAATGTACATGCCCAACATCATCACAGCCGCTTCTGTAGCGGCTCTGTATGTAAACCTCTTCGGTGAGTCCAAGTACTACTTCGTCAATGGTGCGCTGCTGGATCTTGGTCTCGTTGAGGATCCTATCAAGTTCATCAGTGATCCCGTTGTTTCCAAGGTTATGGTTATGTTCATTCAGACATGGCTGTGGTTTGGTAATACCATGATCATGCTGATGTCCGGTATTATGGGTATTAACCCGTCCCTGTTCGAGGCCGCCAATATCGACGGTGCAAACTCCACACAGGTATTCACAAAGGTAACTCTGCCCCTGCTGCAGCCCATTATGGTTTACACCATGATCACTTCCATGATCGGTGGTCTGCAGATGTTCGATATCCCCTATCTGTACCATACTGCTGGTCAGAAGTTCTCCAGAGAACTCGAAACCGTTGCGGTATACATCTACTACAACTTCAACACCGGTACGGAGGCACAGTCGAACTACGGTTATGCGGGCGCCGCTTCCATCATTATCTTCATTATCACTGCCATCCTCGGCTCCATCACATTCTATATGAACCGTGATAAGGACGAAATTGCGCAGAAGAAACAGCGCAAGAGAGCGATGAAGCAGTATAAGGCAAAGATGAAGAAGGGAGGACTGGCATTATGAGCATGAAAAAACAGTATGGACAGCCTAAGGATAATTATCATCTGAAAATTATGCTGAAGTCTGCAGCCGTATTTATTGTATGTCTGTTCCTGACGCTGGTCTGCCTGGTTCCCGTTTATCTGATCGTTGTCAATGCAACCCGTGAGTCCAATGACATCGCTGCAAAGCCGGCTATGTTCTGGTTTGAAGGCAGTCTTGCTGATAACTGGAATACCCTGATGGGCAATATCGATGGCCAGATCGAAGAGATCAATGCCATGGTTGGCCAGATTGATGAAAATGGCAATGAGTACACACAGGGCCGTGCTGATGCCGATATCAGAGCCGTAGAAAACGTAGCGACTGCTTACAGCAAGGCTTTCAACGTGGTGAAGGGCTATCTGAACTCCCTGATCATTGCGGGTTCTACCACACTGCTGACTGTATTCTTCTCAGCAATGACAGCTTACGGTCTGACAGTATATGACTTCAAGCTCAGAGGTGCTGCTTATACGTTCATCATCGCTGTTATGATGATTCCCGTACAGGTATCCTCTGCAGGTTTCGTTCGTTTCATGTATCAGCTGGGTCTGATCAATAACTTCATCCCGCTGATCGTGCCTGCGATTGCAGCCCCCGCCGTTATCTTCTTCATGAAGTCCTACATGAAGTCCTCCTTCCCGCTGGACATCGTAGAGGCTTCCAGAATTGACGGCTGCGGCGAGTATCGTACATTCCTGACTATCGCTCTGCCGATGATGAAGCCGGCGATTGCGGTTCAGGCGATCTTTGCATTCGTAGCAAACTGGAACAACTACTACACACAGAACATGATCCTGAAGAATCCCAATATGGCGACCATCCCGATCATGATCTCCAAGGTACTGGGTCTGGACAGATACTACGACTATGGTGTAAACTACCTCTGCGTAGTGCTCTCCATCCTCCCCATTATCATCATTTACTTCATCCTGTCCAAGTTCATCATCGCCGGCGTTGCCCTCGGTGGTGTTAAGGAATAAGGTTGAGAGAAACACTGATTCTGCAAAACATCAGTGCCCCGCTTCGAAAGAAGCGGGGCGTTTCTTTTTTTCGGGGTCTGCCCCGGGGAAATGCCCCCCATCTTGCAGAGGGCTTCATTTTTGAAAGCGAGCAGGGAAGCTTCCCTCAGCCGTAGGGACATAAAAATCCAGCCCTGTACCATTCGTACAGAGCCGGACACACGATATTGCGTTCGTTTTACAACAGGGACATCTGATTGGCTTCCTCAAGATCCTTTGTCAGCTTGCCGGCTGCGGGAATGCTCTTCACACGGAAGCTCTGAATGGCCTCAAGGCGTTCACCCTCGGGCAGCTCAGCGGCTGCTACGATGTGCTTGCCTTTGAGCGTCATGACCTGCACACCCTGTGTGCTGCGGGTCGTCTTCTCTGCAATCTCCGATGTGTGCACAAGCACGCCCCGATTGCCGCTTGAGCGGATAAAGACATCCGTATCCTCGGGCAGGAACAGGAGCTTGACAAGCGGGGACTTATCCGAATAGGCGTTCGCCAGCTTCTTGCGGTTGGTCTTGGTCGCATAGGCCGAAAGCGGTACCTTTGCTGCCTTGCCGTTCTCAAAGATGAACAGCAGGGAACCGCTGTAATCCGTCGTGCAGATCATGCCGCAGACCTGTTCACCCTCGTCAAAACCGAGCTTTGCGGGGATGTATTCGCCCAGCACGCTTGCCTTTGTATCATCAAAGCCCGCCGCACGGGTTTTATAGGTCTGGCAGGCCGTCGTAAAGAACAGAAGCTCCGTCTTGTTCGTGACAAGTGCCTGCTGCGCCATGCTGTCGCCCTCCTTGAGCTTCTGCTCGCCGCTCATACGCAGCGACTGGGGCGTGATCTTCTTGAAATACCCCTCACGGCTCAGGAATACATGCACGGGATAATCCGGTGTGTCATCCTCGGCGGGACCGTTGTCCTCTTCCGTAGCGTGATAGAACATGGTTTTGCGGGGCTGGCCGTATTTCTTGGCGGTCTCCTTCAGCTCGGCGATGATGATCCGGCGGATCTTCTCGGGCTTGCTGAGGGTGTCCTCCATCTCGGCGATCTCGTCCTTCAGCTTGTCCACGTCCTCAATGCGGGAGAGGATGTACTGGCGGTTGAGGTGCCGCAGCTTGATTTCAGCAACGTACTCAGCCTGAATCTCATCGATCGAAAAGCCTTCCATCAGGTTCGGTACGACCTTGGTTTCCTCTTCTGTGTGGCGGATGATGGCGATGGCCTTGTCGATGTCGAGCAGGATCTTCTTCAGACCCAGCAGCAGGTGCAGGCGTTCCTTCTTCTTGTTGAGATCAAAATAAATACGCCGCTTCACGCATTCCTCACGGAAGGCCGTCCATTCGGAGAGAATCTCACGCACACCCATGACACGGGGCACGCTGCCGATAAGGATGTTGAAATTGCAGCTGAAGCTGTCCTGCAGGGGGGTCATACGGAAGAGCTTCTGCATGAGCTTGTCGGGATCGGTGCCGCGCTTGACATCAATCGCCAGACGGAAGCCGTTCACGTCGATTTCGTCACGGGCATAGGTCACCTCACGCAGCTTTCCGAGCTTGGCAAGCTCCGTGATCTTGTCCTTGATTGCTTCAAGGGTCGTTGTGTAGGGGATCTCCGTCACCTCAATGCAGCCGGAGGCCTTATCGAAATTCCACTTCGCACGGAGTTTGACGCTGCCGCGACCGGTCTCATAGATCTTCCGCAGCTCGTCCTCGTCATAGAGCAGGAAGCCGCCGCCGGGGAAATCCGGCCCCTTGAGGGTGGTGAGAATGTCGTGGTCGGGATTCTTCATCAGGGCAATGCAGGTGTCGCAGATCTCCTGCAGATTGAACGGGCAGATGTTGCTCGCCATGGAAACGGCGATGCCCATATTGGCATTGACCAGCACCGAGGGGAATGCCGCAGGCAGCAGCGAGGGTTCGGGCATGGTGTTGTCATAGTTCGGGACGAAGTCCACAGTTTCCTTGTCGATGTCACGGAACAGCTCGTTGCAGATGGGGGCGAGCTTGACCTCGGTGTATCGTGCGGCCGCATAGGCCATATCACGGGAATACTGCTTGCCGAAGTTGCCCTTGGAGTCGACATAGGGGTGGAGCAGACTCTCGTTGGCACGGGTCAGACGCACCATAGTTTCATAAATGGCCGCATCGCCGTGGGGATTGAGACGCATGGTCTGGCCGACCACATTGGCGGACTTGGTGCGTGCGCCGTTGATCAGACCCATCTTATACATCGTATAGAGCAGCTTGCGGTGGGAGGGCTTGAAGCCGTCGATTTCAGGGAGTGCACGGGAGATGATGACACTCATCGCATAGGGGAGGTAGTTCTTCTCGAGCGTCTCCGTGATCAGCTCTTCCTCCACGATGCCCGCATTCTCAAAATAGGCATCCATTGCCGGTTTTTTCGGCTTTGGGGGTTCTTTTTTTCTTGCCATGGGAAATCCTTTCTGTTATGGGGATTTTTCGTCACTTTATTTATATTACCACATTACGGAGATTTTGTCAAATCAAATTCAGCAGGGAACGGAAAAAAGAAAGAAGCCCCGATACAAATGTATCAGGGCTTTTGGAGGCGCCACCCGGATTTGAACCGGGGATCAAGGTGTTGCAGACCTACGCCTTACCACTTGGCTATAGCGCCGAAAAAATGGAGCGGATTACGAGGCTCGAACTCGCTACCTCCACCTTGGCAAGGTGGCGCTCTACCAGATGAGCTAAATCCGCTTCTTTGGCGACCTGGATGGGACTCGAACCCACGACCTCCGCCGTGACAGGGCGGCGTTCTAACCAACTGAACTACCAGGCCATTGGTGGGAGCTACAGGGCTCGAACCTGTGACCCTCTGCTTGTAAGGCAGATGCTCTCCCAGCTGAGCTAAGCTCCCACATTTGTCCGTCTTCAGGTTCTGTTCCCTGACGACTTGTTTATTATATCACAGTTCCGCATATTTGTCAACCCTTTTTTTCAATTTTTTTCAAAAAAATTTCCGGAAATCAAAAATCCCGCAGAACATAGCCGTTCTGCGGGGAAAATTTATTTTACATGATGCACATGCACATCCCTCTGGGGGTAGGGGAAGGAGATGCCGTGCGCATCAAAGGCGGCCTTGATGTCCTCATGCATGTCGTAGTAGAGCGTCCAGTAATTGTCGTTCTGCGTCCAGACACGCACATGGAGCAGCACAGCATTGTCACCGAAGCCGCCGATACGCACAAGGGGTGCAGGCTCGTCCGCTGCAAGGGGGTGCGCTTCGATGAGAGCGAGGATCAGGGACTTGGCAGCCTCGGCATCGTCATCGTAGGAAATGCCGATCTCAAGATCGAGCCGCCGCATGGACTGTGCGGAGTAGTTCACAATCACAGCATCGGCGACCTTGCCGTTGGGGATATAGACGGCGGTGTCATCGCCGAGGATGAGCTTGGTCTGGAGGATGCCGACCTCCTTGACAGTACCGGTGATGTCATCGAACTTCACAAGATCGCCGACCTTGAGGGGCTTGGAGAACATGATCCAGAAGCCGCCTGCGACGTTCGCAAGGCTGTCCTGCAGGGCAAGGCCGATGGCAAGTCCCGCTGTACTGATGACGGCGATGATGGACGTCATGGGGACGTTGAGCACAGTGAGGATGATGATGGCAACGAGTATGTAGAGAGTCACGCTGATGAGGGATTTGAGAAAGCTTGCTGCGGTGGGGTCAATATTGCTTTTTTTGAGGGCACGCTTGACAAAGCGCATCAAGATCTTGATGAGTGCCATGCCGATGACAAAGATGAACGCCGACATGAGGAAAGAGGGGAGCAGTGCTTTGAGGAATGCAAGCAGCCCTGCAAGCACCTCGGTGATGGGCTTGGGGTCATTCGTGACGATGGATTCGAGGATGTTTTCGGTCGTTTCCTGCATGAAATCGTCTCCTTTCGTATCTATCATTATAGCGCAGGCGGGGGATTTTGTCAACTCCTCCGGATGCATGCGGGCGGGATTGCCTGCCCCTTGTACCGGATTTATACCATAAGTGCAAAAAACAATAAAAAAAGTAGGAAAAAAGACTTGCAAAAAATCCGGTTCTATAGTATAATAGATTTGTATGCTGAATTTTCAAGAACGGAGTGTGCGTATATGAACGATATGTTATTTCCTAACATGCTGCTGCCCATGGCCGGCGGTTCCATCCCGGGGCCCGATGAGCTGACACAATCCCAGATGTGGGGTGTGACGCTGGCAGGTGTGGGCATTGTATTTGCTTGCCTTGTCCTTCTGGTATTCGTGATCTGGGCATTCGGCAAGATTTTTGACAGCATCAACCAGTCCAAGAAGGCAAAGGAAGCGGCTGCTGCCGCCAAGAGTGCTCCGAAGGCTGCTGCACCCAAGGCACCGGCAAAGCCTGCGCCGGCACCGGCTCCTGCACCCGCTGCACCGGCAGAGGATGAGGACGAGGTGATTGCGGTGATCTCTGCTGTGATTGCGGCTATGAGTGCTGAGGACGGCAAGGTATACAAGGTGCGTTCTGTGAAGCCCGCCGGCACAAGCGGCTTCGGCGGACGTGCTGCATGGGCGATGGATGGCCGTCGCCAGAACGTGATGCCGTTTTAATGCAGAGGGAAAGGAGTAAAAGAATATGGAAATTTTAAATATTCTGAAGGAAATCCTGATGGGTCTCTGGGAAACCAGCGGTCTGTATGCACTGGTTTTCGATGATCCCAAAAAGCTGATCATGATTGGCATTTCCTTCGTATTTATGTATCTTGCGATCGTCAAGGAATTCGAGCCGCTGCTGCTGCTCCCGATTTCCTTTGGTATGTTCCTCTCGAACCTGCCCGCTGTTCTCCCTGAGGACATGATGTATCACGCAGAGTTCTGGGCAATGGAACAGAACGCCGACTGGCTCTTCACGGTGCTGCATGACGGCGGTCTGCTTGACAAGCTGTATCTGGGTGTTAAGCTGCAGATCTATCCCTGTCTGATCTTCCTTGGCATTGGTACGATGACGGACTTCGGCCCGCTGATTGCAAACCCCAAGAGCTTCCTGCTCGGTGCTGCTGCACAGGGCGGTATCTTCTTTACATTCGTAGTTGCAGCGCTGCTCGGCATGAGCGCAGCAGAGTGCGGCTCCATCGCCATCATCGGCGGTGCGGATGGCCCGACTGCAATTTATGTATCCAGTAAGCTGCTGGGAAGCGGTGCGGATTACGACCTGAACACAGGTACAATTGCGCTGGCTGCCTATACATACATGGCACTGGTGCCCGTAATTCAGCCTCCGATCATGAAGCTGCTGACCACAAAGAAGGAACGTGCCATCAAGATGCCGCAGCTGCGTCAGGTTTCCAAGACCGAGAAGATCATTTTCCCGATCGTAGTAACCCTCGTTGTTGCACTGCTGGTACCCTCCGCAGGTGCACTGGTTGGTATGCTGATGTTCGGTAACCTTCTGAAGGAGAGCGGCGTATGCGATCGTCTGGTTGACACAGCCGGCAATGCGCTGATGAACATTGTTACCATTTTCCTTGGTATTTCCGTAGGTGCGACCACCACAGCCGACAACATCCTGAACTGGGATTTTGCGAAGGTTATCTTCCTCGGCGTTGCAGCATTCTGTCTGGGTACAGCATGCGGTCTGATTCTTGCAAAGATCATGAACTGGATCACAGGCGGCAAGCTCAATCCGCTGATTGGTTCTGCGGGTGTATCCGCTGTACCGATGGCAGCGCGTGTATCCCAGAAGGTGGGTGCACAGACTGACCCGACGAACTTCCTGCTGATGCATGCTATGGGCCCGAACGTAGCGGGTGTAATCGGTTCTGCTGTTGCGGCCGGTGTCCTGCTGAGCGTTGTGGCGTACTAATTGATTTGATATTGGCTCCTCTGCCGTAGGGCAGGGGAGTCTTTCTTTTTATAAGGGGCCTTTAGCCCCCGAGGGGCTTATGCGAAACTGCCCCCATCCCCCCTGCCCCCCTTCCCCGAGGGGAAGGGGGAGATCAGCCCGGGCCTTCGGCCCGGGCGCCCACTGGGGGGCAACGCTATGCTCGCCCCCCGCCCCCCTGAGGGGGCTGCAAAGCGGGTAGTTTCCTCTTTCGAGGGGGCAACGCTTCGCTCGCCCCCAGCCCCCCGAGGGGCTGCAAACGTGGCGGCTACCCTCTTTGAGGGGGCAACGCTGCGCTCGCCCCCTTAGCCCCCATAGGGCTTATGCGAAACTGCCCCCATCCCCCCTGCCCCCCTTCCCCGAGGGAAGGGGGGAGATAAGCCCGGGCCTTCGGCCCGGGCGCCCACTGGGGAGGCAACGCTACGCTCGCCCCCAAGCGCCCCGAGGGGCTGCAAACGTGGCGGCTGCCCCCTTTGAGGGGGCAATGCTGCGCTCGTCCCCAAGCGCCCCGAGGGGCTGCAAACGTGGCGAATCCCCCTTTTGAGGGGGCAATGCTACGCTCGCCCCCTTAGCCCCCGAGGGGCTTATGCAAAACTGCCCCCATCCCCCTGCCCCCCTTCCCCGAGGGGAAGGGGGAGATCAGCCCGGGCCTTCGGCCCGGGCGCCCACTGGGGGGCAACGCTTCGCTCGCCCCCAAGCCCCCCCGAGGGGCTGCAAAGCGGGTAGTTTCCCCTTTCGAGGGGGCAACCCTTCGTTTGTCCCCAGCCCCGCAGGCAGCGGCACTCTCGCAGAACTCTGCCAATAATTTTCAGCCCCCTGTCACAAACGTACCTTTACATCTGCACGGAATTATGGTATAATGAATAGGAATTCATCGAAAAAAGGAGGACACACGCATGTTCCGTCACCCCCTTTCCGTGCGCTTTCTTGCGGCGGGGCTCGTCGGCATCGGGCTGCTTCTGCTCGCTGTCATCGTCTTCGTCCGTGCCTGCTCTTCTGTTGAACCCGTTCCGGCTTCTCTGGAGTCCGAATACATAGAGGATACCACCGCCCCCCATCCCATCAAGCAGCGCATGCCCGTGCTGGCGTGCAGCTATGACCTTACTCAGCTCGAATATGAAGCCCCCATCTATCGCTATCGTGAGCATAATCAGGTCACATCCCGCTTCGGCATCGATGTCTCTTCCCATCAGCCCGAAATTGACTGGGCTGCCGTCAAGGAAGCAGGTGTCGAGTTCGTTTTCATCCGTGCGGGCTTCCGTGGCTATGAAACCGGCAAAATCGTACTGGATGAGTGCTTCGATCAGCATATGCAGGGTGCCCTCGATGCCGGTCTTGAGGTCGGTGTCTACTTCTTCTCGCAGGCCGTTACCCCTGCCGAGGCCGCCGAGGAAGCTGCCCTCACGCTCTCCATGCTCGAGGGCTATGATGTGACCTATCCTGTCGTGTTTGACTGGGAGGTGATTCATTCCGATGACTATGTCCGCACGCAGAATGTCTCCATGTCGAATCTCACTGACTGTACCATTGCCTTCTGCGATGCCGTGCGTGACGCCGGCTACACACCCATGTACTATCAGAATAAGGAAACCACCCTGAGCAAGCTCGATCTTGAGCTGCTGACCGATTACGGCTTCTGGCTGGCCGAATACGATGACCTGCCCACGCATCCCTATCACTATGACATCTGGCAGTATACCGATCGGGGACGCATCCCCGGCATTGAGGGCAGGGTTGATCTCAACGTCTGCTTCACGCCCTATGGAGAGGAGGAGACGCCATGAAACGGCATCTTTCGTGGATGATCATGGGAAGCATCTGCCTGTGCATGGTGCTGCTGAATGTCCTCGCACGGCTGTCCACGCCCTTTTCTGACTGGTATGCCGACACGATTTTTCCCGTGCTTTCCGGACTCTGGTCGGGTCTGACGGGGGCGGTGCCCTTTTCCGTGGGCGAGGTGCTCCTTGTGATCGGCGTCTTAGCACTGGTGCTGGTTCCGGTGAGCTTTCTTGTGCTGATGCTGTCAATGAAGCCGCATCGCCGTCTCATCCGCCGCATCTACGGGCAGGTGGTCGGCTGGGTGCTTACATGGATTCTGTCGGTCGAATCGCTCCACTTTTTCCTGCTCTACCACACAACGCCTTTCGGCGACCGGTACTATCCCGATGCTTCCGATACCTACAGCAATGCCGAGGTGCTGGCTGTTTATGAGGCACTCATCCTCGATGTGAATGAAGCGGCAAAGCATGTCGCACGGGATGAGAACGGGCAGTTCATCCTGACCGATGACCTGCAGACAGAGGCCAAGGCCGCCATGCAGAAGCTCGGGGAGACCTACCCCCGCTACAGCGGGCATTATCCCGATGCCAAGCCCATTTATCATTCGTTCTTCATGACGCAGCAATATCTGCTCGGGGTGTATTTTCCGTTCTCGATGGAGGCAAACTATAATCCCGATGTCTGCCCCGCCAATCTCCCCAACACCCTCTGCCACGAGTTTTCACATCTCAAGGGCAATATGTACGAGGATGAGGCAGGTTTTCTGGCATTTCTTGCGTGCACGGGCAGCGACAGTGCGGATTTCCGCTACAGCGGCTATCTCAACGCACTTGAATACATGATGGATGCCGGCTCCGAGGCCGATGCGGACGGCACGGTTTCGGCGCAGATTGCCCCCGAGGTCTGGGCGGATCTGTTCGAATATGTGCCGGAAAATTACTGGGAGGACAATGCCGAGCAGGAATTCATCCCCACGGAGACCGTGCAGGAGGTGGCTTCTGCGGCGATTGATACATCGCTCAAAATCAACGGCGTCGAGGACGGCGAGAAGAGCTACGGCAGGATTGTCAACCTGCTGCTGGACTATTATTTGCAGGAGAGAGAGGAATCACATGCAGCATTTTATTGAATTTCAGGAGGTCTGCAAGTTCTACAAGATGGGTGAGCAGACCATTGCCGCAGCCGATCACATCAGCTTCTTTGCCGAGCGGGGCGAGTTTGTACTGATCGTGGGGCCGAGCGGTGCGGGCAAGACCACCGTGCTCAATATGATCGGGGGAATGGACACCTGCGATGCGGGCCGCATTCTTCTTGACGGCGAGGAGATCAGTGCCTACCGCAAACGCCGCCTGACCGAATACCGGCGGCATGATGTGGGATTTGTGTTCCAGTTCTACAATCTTGTGCAGAATCTGACGGCACTTGAAAATGTCGAGCTGGCATCCGAAATCTGCAAAAATCCCCTCGATGCCGCAGAAACGCTCCGGCAGGTGGGACTCTCCGACCGGATGCAGAATTTCCCCTCGCAGCTCTCGGGCGGTGAGCAGCAGCGTGTGGCGATTGCCCGTGCGCTTGCCAAGAATCCCAAGCTTCTGCTCTGTGACGAGCCGACGGGTGCACTTGACTACAACACCGGCAAGGCCGTTCTGCAGCTCTTGCAGGATACCTGCCGGCACACCGGACGCACGGTGCTTGTCATCACGCACAATCAGGCACTTGCGGCCATGGCGGACCGTGTCATCCGCATCAAGAACGGCAAGGCTGTTTCCAATCAGGTGAACCCAAATCCCGTCCCCGTGTCAGAAATCGAGTGGTAAGCCATGCAGAGAACAAAGAGTTACAGGAAAAATATCGTCCGTGAAATCACGGGAAGCCTTGGCCGCTTCGTTTCCATTTTTGCAATCGTGGCACTCGGCACGGGCTTTTTTGCGGGTCTGGGGGCAACCTCGCCCGATATGGAATATTCGGTGGACAAGTATTACGATGACAGTGCCATGTTCGATCTGCGTGTTGTTTCGCCCCTTGGGCTGACGCAGGATGATGCCGCCGCCATTGCACGGACGGAGGGCATTGCTGCGGTCATGCCGGCCTACTGTGCGGATGTGATGATGGATGTCTCCGAGGGCGTGTCCCTTGCTGCCCGCCTGCACAGTCTGCCCGATGCACAGGGGCTGAACCGTGTGACGCTTCTGGAGGGGGTGCTTCCTTCTGCCCCCGATGAATGCCTTGTCACAAGGCTCAAGAATGTCACGGCCATCCCTGAGATCGGCAGCACCATCACGGTGGCCGAAGAGACGGAAACTGAGGGCGTGCTCACCGAACGAACATTTACGGTGACGGGCATTGCGGACAGCAGCTGTTATTTTTCAATCGAGCGAGACAGTACAACGCTTGGCAGCGGCACGATCAACATGGTGCTCTGGCTGCCGGAGGAAGCGTTCGCACTTGAGGCTTATGCGGAGATCTATGCCCTTGCTGAGGGTGCGGCAGCGCTCAACGCCTTTGACGACGCCTATGAGACCCATGTGGACGATGTGCAGGCACGGCTGGAGGCGCTGTCCGCCGAACGGATTGCGGTTCGTGCCGAGGCACTGACAGCCGAACCCCGTGCGGAGCTGGAAAAGGGGCGTGCAGAGCTGGCGGAAAACCGTGCGGAGGCTGAAAAACAGCTCGGCGATGCTGAAGAAGCCCTCACTGCGGCACGGGAACAGCTCGAAGACAACGAAGCGGCTCTTGCAGAGCAGGCGGATGCTCTCAGGGCGCAGGGCTATACAGAGGCAATGCTGGATGCGGCACTCGCTTCCGCACGTTCCCAGCTCGAGGCGGGCTGGACGGAATATGAGGAGAATGCGGCTACCTATGAGGAAAATCGTGCAGAGACCGAGAAAAAGCTCGCTGATGCGCAAAAAAAACTCGATGATGCACAGGCACAGATCGATGCTGTCGGTGAGGCGGAGTGGTATGTGCAGGACAGGGGGAGCAATCTCTCGTATGTGAGCTTTGACGGCAACAGCCAGAAGATCGCTGCGATTGCGGTGGTATTTCCGGTGTTCTTCTTCCTTGTGGCGGCACTTGTGGCACTGACGACCATGACACGCATGGTAGAGGAGCAGCGTGTGCAGATCGGCACGTTCAAGGCACTGGGCTACAGCAATGCGGCCATTGCTACGAAGTATCTGCTCTATGCCGGTACCAGTACGCTGCTGGGCAGTGTGCTGGGTCTGGTGGTGGGCATGCAGCTCTTTCCGAGGATTCTCTGGAATGCGTATGGGATCATGTATCTGCTGCCGGAATTTTACGCACCGTTCCGGTGGGATTATGGCTTGCTTGCGTTCTTCAGCACGCTTTTGTGCACGCTTGCGGCGGCATGGAGTGCCTGCCGGCATTCGCTTCGTGAAAGCGCAGCGAGTCTGATGCTCCCGAAAGCCCCCAAGGCCGGAAAGCGTGTTCTGCTCGAATACATTACGCCCATCTGGAAGCGGATGCGTTTTACGCACAAGGTGACAGTACGGAATCTTTTCCGCTATAAGAAGCGATTTTTCATGACGGTGGTCGGCATTGCGGGCTGCACGGCACTTCTTGTGACGGGTTTTGGCCTGTCCGATTCGATCAACGAGATTCTCGACAAGCAGTACGAGGAGCTGAACCACTATGATATGCTTGTGATGTGCACCGATGAGGAAGCGGCGCAGAGCGAGGACATCCGGACGATTCTCTCCCGAGGAACGCTGGCGGTACATCAGGAAAACTGCGAGATTTCGCTCTCGGGCAAGGAAATGGAGGCCTATCTCTTCGTACCGGAGACACCGGAGCATCTGCCCGATTTTCTGACGCTCAGAGGCCGCAGGAGCGGGGAGCGGTACACGCTTTCCGAGGATGCGATCATTCTCACGGAGAAGGCCTCGGAGAAGCTCCGCTGCAAGGCAGGGGACACACTCACGCTGCAGCCGCAGGACGGCAGGGAAGTGCAGGTGCAGATCGGGGCGATCTGTGAGAATTATGTGAATACCTATGTATACATGCACCCTGCGCTTTATGCATCGCTGTTTGAGGCAGAGCCGGAATGCCGGATGCTGCTGGCTGAGCTTTCGCATCTGGACGATGCGGCACAGCATGATGTGGCAGAGCGGCTGCTGGAATGCGAGGATGTGCGGCTTTTGTCGCTTGTTTCGGATATGCGGACATCGTTCCGCAGCATGGTGAAGAGCATTGATCTGATCGTGTATGTGCTGATTGTCTGTGCGGGACTGCTGGCGTTTGTCGTGCTGTATAATCTCATGAATATCAACATCACCGAGCGGCAGCGGGAGCTGGCGACCATCAAGGTGCTGGGCTTCTACGAGGGTGAAGTGGGGGCGTATGTTTTCCGTGAGACGCTGATTCTTTCGTTTATCGGGACGCTTGCGGGGCTGGTGCTTGGCATTTTCCTGCATGCCTTTGTGGTACGAACGGCGGAGGTGGACATGGCGATGTTCGGACGTGAAATTGCCCCTTCAAGCTTTGCTTATGCGGGTGTGCTGACGATGTTCTTCTCGCTGCTTGTGTGCATGGCTATGCGGCCGAAGCTGCGGAGAATTGATATGGTGGAATCACTGAAGAGTGTGGAGTAGGGGGCAGCTGCACTCACCGCAGATTCCATCTGCGGATCGCACAGCTGCTTGGGTACCCCCACCCCCCCTGCCCCCCTCCCCCTTACAGGGGGAGGGGGGATTTTTGCCCGTGCCTTTTCTTGCATTCCCTATGCGATTGCGAAGTAAAATTGATGCGTTATGCCTATTTTATGGAATGGCTATTGCATTTTATGAGAAAATGTGATATAATTAGGAATAGTGCAAAAAAATGGAGGTGAGAGCAGAACCAAGGGGGATCATATTTGGTCAATTCTTTGTGCGGATGCACAAAAAATAAAAGGAGGTATTTATGAAGAAAAAGAAAACCTTGGCACTTCTTGCGGCGGCGGCAATGTGCAGCACGACGCTGCTGCAATTCCCAGCTGGCATCTTTACTGCCCAGCTTTCGGCGATGGCGGCGGAGGGGGATGTGGCAATCACTGATGTGGCAATCACTGCTGAAAACTTCCCCGATGCGGTATTCCGCCGCTATGTGGACGAAACACTCGACCTCATCGATGACGGTGTCCTCACACCGACGGAACTTGCAGTGACGACGACAATTGATTTGTATTCGGAAGGCATTTACACGATCCGTGATCTCACGGGCGTGGAGTATTTTACCGCACTGGAATATCTGGATTGCGCCAATAATGATTTGACCAGTCTGGATGTGAGCCAGAATACAGCATTGACCACGCTGTATTGCGAAAACAATCTGCTGACGAGTCTGGATGTGAGCAAGAACACGGCACTGACTAAACTGAATTGCTCCTCCAACCAGCTGACGAGTCTGGACGTCAGCAAGAATACAGCATTGACCACGCTGTCTTGCAAAAACAATCTGCTGACCAGTCTGGACTTCAGCAAGAATACAGCACTGGGCATGCTGTATTGCAACTCCAACCAGCTGACGAGTCTGGATGTGAGCAAGAATACAGAACTGACCTATCTGTATTGCTACTCCAACCAGCTGACGAGTCTGGATGTGAGCAAGAACACGGCTCTGAACACGCTGAATTGCGACTACAACCAGCTGACGAGTCTGGACGTCAGCAACAATACAGCACTGGAATGGCTGGATTGCGAATATAACCCCCTGCTGGCGGTGAATGGCGTGGGTGATGCAATCATTGGCTTTGATGCTGATTCGATTCTGACAGCGGAACTGCTGACAGCTTCCGTAACGCTTAAGGACTATGGCATTGTGGAGAAGCATATCTCCGACCTCTCGGGCGGTACCATCACGGGTGGTGTCCTCACACCGGATGCAGACGCAGACGTGGTGACCTACACCTATGCCTGCGGCAGCGGAGAGACCATCGACTGCACGATACAGTTCGGCATCACAGTGAATGAGGCGAACTTCCCCGATGCAGCCTTCCGCACCTATGTGGATGAAAACTTTGACACGACCGATGACGACATCCTCACAGCCGAGGAAATCGCAGCAGTGACGAAGATCGATTTCTATTCGGCGAGCATTACCACCGTAACAGACCTCACAGGCGTGGAGTATTTCACGGAATTGACCTTTTTGGATTGTTCCGGCAACCA
Source organism: Ruminococcus sp. (assembly GCA_015066665.1). Lineage (GTDB taxonomy): Bacteria > Bacillota > Clostridia > Oscillospirales > Ruminococcaceae > UBA3855. The sequence continues at coordinate 19,112 of SVNX01000034.1, forward strand.
GCTGACGAGTCTGGATGTGAGCAAGAATACAGCACTGGAACAGCTGCATTGCAGCAACAACCAGCTGACGAGTCTGGATTTGAGTCAGAAAACTGCACTGACCATTCTGATTTGCCACTCCAACCAGCTGACAAGTTTGGATGTAAGCGACTGTACGATATTGGAAAATATGGAATGTAATTCCAACCCCCTGCTGGCAGTGAACGGCGTGAGCGATACAATCGACTACTTTTTCGCCATTCCACTGAATGCTGCAGTACTGCCGCCAGCGCCGGTGACCCTTGCAGACTATGGCATTGTGGAGGAGAATATCCCCGACCTTATGGGCGGTACCATCAAGGAAGGTGTCCTCACAGCGAATGCAGACGAAGACGAGGTGACCTACATCTATGATTGCGGCGGCGGAAAGACCATCGTCTGCACGATACAGTTTTGCATCACAGTGAATGAGGCGAACTTCCCGGATGAAGTATTCCGCACCTATGTGTCCGATTCTTTCGACACAGACGCAGATGGCATCCTCACAACCGAGGAAATTGCGGCGGCGAAGAGGATCGATTTGTTTACGGAGGGTATTATCACCGTAACAGACCTCACAGGCGTGGAGTATTTTACCGCACTGGAATATCTGAATTGCTGCAATAATGATTTGACCAGTCTGGATGTGAGCGGAAATACGGCACTGACCCATCTGAATTGCTGCCGCAACCAGCTGACGAGTCTGGATGTGAGCAAGAACACGGCTCTGACCGAACTGTATTGCAACAACAACCAGCTGACGAGTCTGGATGTGAGCCAGAATACAATGCTGGAATATCTGAATTGCAGCAACAACCAGCTGACGAGTCTGGATGTGAGCCAGAACACGGCACTGGAATATCTGGATTGCAGCTACAACCAGCTGACGAGTCTGGATGTGAGCAAGAATGCGGCTCTGACCGGTCTGCATTGCTACAAGAACCAGCTGGAAAGTCTGGATGTCAGACAGAACACGAAACTGACCGATCTGGATTGCAGCTACAACCAGCTGACGAGTCTGGATGTCAGCCAGAATACAGCACTGGAAACGCTGGGTTGCGAGAATACCCCCCTGCTGGCACTGAATGGCGTGAGCGAAAAGCTCCTCTACTGTTCCGCAGGTTCACTGGCGACAGCGGTGCTGCTGACAGCTTCCGTAACGCTTAAGGACTATGGCATTGTGGAGAAGAATATCTCCAACCTTACGGGCGGTGCCATCACGGACGGTGTTGTTCTCACACCGGATGCGGACAAGGTGACCTACACCTATGATTGCGG
>SVNX01000035.1 GCA_015066665.1 Ruminococcus sp.
CACTGGCTGCAGGAGCGGTGCTATCTGCTGTTTGACAGCCTCAACCGCGAGACCTGTGAATGCTGCCGCCGCCATGGCTATGATGTGCCTCTGGCACGCATTACCATCCGTGAGATGACAAGCCGCTTGCCGTGCGCTTCCTCCGCCTTGCGCATCTCATCGAGATAGTAGGCAAGGAACCAGTCATACTCCGCAGACAGTGCCGCCCAGTCGGGGGCGTTATTGAAGGTGACATAGCCCGGTACGCCGTAGAGTGCGAGACCAAAGATCTCCGCATGGGGGTCGACCGCCTTGATGGCGGCGGCATATTCAATGGATTTGGAAGCGATCTCCTCGCAGGTGGTCTGCTCCGGATGCATCAGCGAGTGGGTAGAGCTCCAGAGACTCGGTTCGTTATCGAGATTGTAGGCCTGATAGCCGGTTTTTGTCGTTGCATCGCCCAGATTTGCCACGAGGTAGTTGACGTATTCGTCGATGTAGACCGCATCATCCGTCTTGTCGGGCGTGAGGGAGAAGGGGCTGCCCTTGGTCGGCCTCACTTCAATCCAGCGGGAGGAGGGTGCGGCCTGATCTTCCGTCACCGCCCCGCCGTCATCGGCGGCCACGAAGCCCGCCATCTGGACGGTCGTGATTTTGTAGGGGACGTTCTTTGCGGCAGCTTCTCTTGCAAAACCCAGTGCCGGAGCGCCCGGAATGGCCAGCTGCTCCTTGTCATAATCCACCAGATACTGGTCGGAATAATGCTTGTAATCCCGGCCGGCGTTTGAGAAATTGGTCTCCCAGTTGTAGCCGGAGAAGCGGTTGCCGCCCTGACGGGCCGAACCGGCCGTGGCCGGATAGAGGTATTCCTCCGTGCGGAAGTCGCTGTTGACGCCGTAGATGTACGGGCTGATGGGCTTGCGCATGCTGTCTGTATCAATGGAAACGGTCAGATCATAGCTGTCCGCTGCCTGAATGCTGTCGGGATGAATATAGCCGGTGACGGCTGCACAGAATGTCAAAGCCGCAAGCACAGCTGCAAAGGTTTTTCTTTTCATATCGGATCCCTTCCTTATTTTGTATCTATTATAAATGTATACGCATGCAATGGCAATTGTTCAATTATGGCCTTCATTGTTCATTATAGCATATTTTTCCACAAAACGCAAGTGCAAATGAACAAAATTCACAGAAAATTCAGATTGCAGAGTCAAAAAAATCCCGTGCCGCAAACGGGCACGGGATGCCGGATCAGTACAGCTGTGTGAAGCTCTCGTAGTGGTCATCGGTGTACCAGACGCTGCCGTCCTCACCGTAAATGATGCGTTCGGCACCGCGGTAGCCGCCGTCGAAATTGACATCGCATTCACGGTATCTGCCGTCGGGGAGGAGACCCTCATAGTTGCCGAAGTAGTCACCGCCGATGCTCATACCCGGTGCGACCTCCCAGAGATTGCCCTCGGAGCTTTCCCAGCCCATGTCACGGGCTTCGTTCTTGGTGATGAAGTTCTCGGGCAGCTCACCGTAGAGGTGAATGTATTCGGCCACTTCCTCAGGTGTGGAGTAGCTTTCGCCCCAGACCACATCATCTTCGGTTTCTGCTTCGGGTTCCGGCGTGGTGCCGGCTTCCGTGGCAGGTGCTTCCGTTTCGGATTCTGTGGGGACTTCCGTGGGGGCATCGGTCGGATCCGCAGGAGCTTCCGATTCAGATTCTGTGGGCGCTTCCGTTACGGGAGCGGTCGGTTCGGCCTTGGATTCCACATAGCCCTGTTCCTCGACGACAACTGTGCAGCCGGTGAACGGCACCATGGCACAGAGCAGGAATGCGGCGAGAAGCATACATTTTTTCATACAAATACCTCCTTGGATTTGACAGCCGTCGGCTGTTGTGTTATAATGAAACCGATCTGTTTTGAAGAAAGGCGGTGCGGCAGTTGGAATACACCTATGAATATGAAGGCGAGACCTATGTTTTCGTGCTGACAAACAAGCGTGTGCGGAACATCAACGCCCGCATGAAGGATGACGGCATCATCCATGTGTCCGCACCATTGGGCGTATCGGCGGCCTCGGTGCGTCGTCTGCTCCTGGCACACGGCGATACCTTCCGCAAGGCCAGAATCCGTCTCACAGAACGCCTTGCTGCACGCCCCGATTTTACGGACGGCTCACAGGTGCCCTATCTCGGACGAAGCCTCACACTGTGCTATGATACGGTGCCTGCTGTTCTCTGCGGTGATGTGCTGCACCTTCCGGCGGACAGCCCTGCACAGGCGGAAGTTCTCTGGCGGCACTGGCTGCAGGAGCGGTGCTATCTGCTGTTTGACAGCCTCAACCGCGAGACCTGTGAATGCTGCCGCCGCCATGGCTATGATGTGCCTCTGGCACGCATTACCATCCGTGAGATGACAAGCCGCTGGGGGAGCTGCACGCCCTCGAAGGCACGCATTTCGATGAATCTGCGGCTGATGCAGTATCCGGAAAACAGCATCCGCTCAGTGTTTTTCCATGAATATGCACATTTTATGGAGCAGAATCATTCGGATCGGTTCTACGCCGTTCTGGAGGGCATCTGTCCCGACTACCGGAAATGGGATGCCCTGCTCAGGACGCACCGCGGGTGATTGCCTATATTATAGCATATTTCTGCACAAAAGTAAAGGGGACAGCCCCTCTTGGAAGAATACATAAAAGCAAAGCCCCCGTTCATTCGAACGGGGGCAAAATTTGTTTAGTGGGTGGAAACGCTCAGCAGGGAAACTTCGCCGAGGTCATGCTCCACGGATTCGCCGAGGGCTGCATCGTACACGGCATAATAGTACACCTGTACCTGCAGGCTGAGGGCATTCTTGGGCACCTCAAAGCTCAGTGTGCACTCGCCGCTGCTGTCGAATTCCGCATTGCCGAGGGCAGTTTCATCGCCCTGTACCCAGCCGCCTTCACCATCGTTCAGGCTGTTGTCCCAGTAGCCGTAGCCGAAGGCTGCGGTATAGCCGGGCTCGCCCTTGAAGGTGCAGGTCATGGTCTTGCCGCCGACACCGTCATTCACCTTCCAGGTGGCGGTGTTGATCTCCTCATAGGACTGCGGGGTCTCAACGGGCTTTCTGCTGGCTGCCAGACGCTTCTTCAGCACGCCCAGATCGAAGCCGTTCACGATGCCGTCCTGTGTGAGGTCAGCATGCGGGAAGGAGATCTTGGCATCCGGTACAGCCAGAATATGATCGGACAGGAGTGCGGCATCCGCATCATCCACAGTGCCGTCCACATTCACATCACCGAGGAGTGTGAATTCGTCCGCAGAGATCTCAATCTGTACAACGGACAGCGCGGGCACTTCGATTGTGAAGCTGTTGTCTGCGATCTCATTCACAGCCTGCAGCAGCTGGATGTCGCTGGATTCGCCGGTGATGCCGTATACCACAGCGGAGCTGTAGTCTGCATCGGATGCGAGATTGATGGTTGCATTCTGGGTCTCGGTCTGACTCTTGTTGGTGAGTACGAGGGTCACCTTGGAAGCGTCAGAACCGTTGATGGCGGCATAGGAAGTCGCCTTGCTGATGTCGGATGTGGAAGAAGTCACCAGCGTATCACCGAAGGCAGAGCCCTTGCCGTCGTAGTTGGTGTACAGATCGATGGCGGAGAGCTGGTAGTCGATGTTGGAGGTCAGCGGCCAGAGTGTGGCAACATAGACATCGTTGGCTGCAAAAGCACCAAGTGCATCGGCTTCGGCAATCGCACCGGACACATGGTCACCGCCGCCGAAATTGTATTCGGTCATAGCGAGCTTTGTGCCGGGATAATATTCGTCAATGGAATCCTGCACAGTGGGGAGAATGGGCAGATACTGCTGGCACCACTGGCCGATCCAGCTGTTTTCAATGTAAGTGGCATCATAGAGGGAGCGGGGTGCCTGTACTCTTGCGGCAACACAGTCGGTATGGGTGTTGTCCTTGCAGTCGGTGACACGGCAGGTACCGGTATCCTCGGAGTAGTAATGCAGGTCGATGGCATCGATGAGACGCTTGCCGGCCTTTTCCTCTTCCTCCTGCATCTTGTCGAGGTAGTAGGAAACAAACCAGTCATACTGGGTGCTGTACTTGCCGTCCCAGTCGGGTGCGGTGGCAAGGCTTGTGTAAGCGCCCACGCCGAAGAGTGCCAGACCATAGACCTCAGCATCGGGATCCACGGACTTGATGGCTGCGGCATACTCGGAGGACTTGGCTACGATCTCCTCGCAGGTGGTCTTTTCTGCATGCATTCTGGGGTGGGTGGAGCTCCAGAGACCCGGCTCGTTGTCGAGGTTGTAGGCCTGAATGCCGGTTGCGGAGTTGGCATCACCGAGAGTATTGACGATGTAGTTCACATATTCATCCATGTAAACATAATCATCAGTGAGATCGGGGGTCATGGAGAAGGCAGAGCCCTTGGTGGCCTTGACCTGCTTCCATCTTGCAGAGGGAGCGGCCTCGGCTTCGGAGACTGCACCATTGCCGTCGGCGGATACATAGCCTGCCATCTGGATGGTTGCGATCTTGTAGTCCACACCATTGGCAGCGGCATCTGCGGAGAGATGCTGTGCGCAGGCAGCGGGGGTCTTGGCAAGAGCTGCATCATAGCCGTTTGTCAGGTAGGTATCGGAGCTGTGCTGCCAGTCGGAGCCGGCATTGGAGTAGTTGTTCTCCCAGTTGTAGCCGGAGAAGCGGTTGCCGCCCTGACGGACTGCGGTGGCGGTCACATTGTCGAGGTAGCCGGCGTCATTGATGCCGTAGATCAGAGGGCTGATGCTCTTCTGCGGGCCGAAGAGATCCACAGAAACCTTGACATCATAAGAGTCAGCGGCATGGGTGGGCTGCACCTGCGGTGCAACGGTCACGCAGAGCGTAACAGCAGCCACCATGGCAGCGAGTGCTTTGAGTTTCATACATTTTCCTTCCTTTCAGCGCATGGTTGTTTCTATCCTTATGGTGCATCCTGACGGAATGCACCTCTGTCCCAGATTTCAATGAGCGGGTCACGGTACTGGATGTAGTTAATGAACGAGGTCGCCAGTACGAGAATGGTGGTCAGCGGCAGGCTGTAGGTATAGCCGTATACGGAGCCAGTGTCACCCTTGGCATCGACCTTGACTTCCCAGATGGCGCCCATTTTGTCAAGCTCATCGAGAACTTCCTTGGTCACGTCCATGGACAGATGCAGACACTCTGCAATTTTTTCCGCCGACCAGAGATGGTTGCGCTCCACGCCTGCAAAAAAATAAATAATTTGCAATGCCTCCCGGCGGGAGAGCAGGCGGAAAAATTGCAGCAGTCTGTCATTGATGACGGCATAGGAATCAATGCCGCCCTCCGGAATCTGCACAAAGCAGAAATACCGCATGTCCTTGTTGAGTCTTGCAAGTGCAAACTCGTAATCGGTTTTGAGCTCAGCATAGGTCTCACGCAGCAGCTTCTCGGGAATGGCATATTCATGGGATTTGATATTGCTGAATGCCGAGAGAAGGGAATGGAACACGTTCATGCAGTAGTCGGCCTTTTCTGCATCGGGGAGTGCCCGCAGGGACTTGCAGAGCAGTGCGGTGGGGTGAACCGTATCCTCACTCTGCAGACCGAAGAGCACGTCAAGCGAAACGTCGAGGATCCGAGCAATTTCAGGGAGCAGTTCGCCGTCGGGATAACCGCCCTTTTCCCATTTCGAGACGGCCTGAGGCGTCACGTTGAGCAGACGGGCAAGGGACTCCTGGGTGAACCCCCGGAGCTTACGGTACCGTACGAGCTGTTCTGAAAAAACGGAAAGTGCCATGGGATCCCTCCTTTGGATGGAACTGCCGGATGTGCGTGCTGAGCTGTTTGCTATGCGACCATTATAGCACATCCAAAAGTTGAATTCAACCGAAATTTGAGTTGTTTTTTCAGATAATTTTTGAACAATTGCATAAAAACAAATATAAGTTGGGATCTGCAAGTTTGAATATAGGAATTCAAGGGGTTGACAGCGTGAAATTCAACGCAGTTTTGAAAATGGAGCAAAAATAAAACGGCACCGTCTGCACGGTGCCGTCAGTCTGTCGAAAAAGTCCCGTCCAGCCACTGCACCTGAACGGCGCAGGGCTGGACTCGTATTTTAGTTAGCTGCGCCTGCCGACTCACATCCAATGTCGACATACCCATCGCTTCGTACAGCATCCTCCCTCAGCTTAGGGCATTCGGCGCATATAGGGGGCTGTGCCCCCTATAATCCTCAATAAATAGCCAAAAAGCACTCTGCAAGAGGGCGGGTTGAGGGGGACTCCCCACGGGGTGGGGAGATGTCGAACGAAGTGAGACAGAGGGGACGGGCTGTTCAGCGGCAGCACCCTCCCTCTTTCCCCCTCCCCTTTGGGGAGGGGGTAGGGGGTGGGGCAAAATTAAGCGAAATCATACTTTTTTGACAAGCTGACGGCACCGTCTGCACGGTGCCGTTCCGGTTCTGCAAAAAGGTCTATGCCTGAATCATCCCCCTGATTTCCCGTTCCACCGACTCGACTTCTCTGCGGAATTCTTCAGCGGAGACACGATAGGCGCCGTTGCCGAGGATGATGATCTGCTCGAGTCCGTCCGAGGTCGCCACACGCACACGATAATCACGGCTCAGCTTGTGCGAGGTGCGCTCGATGTACATGTCCGCCGTCTCCGCTTCCTTTGTGTAGACAATGCTGAGGTTGTGCACACGTTCCACCGTGCCGGGATTGCCCTTGACACGATAGGCATCGAATACCACAATGACCTCGTTCTTCCGGAAGCCCTGATAATTCCCCAGAATGTGGATGAGCCGGTCCCGTGCCGCTTCGAGATTCTCACGGGCAATGGCCTTCAGCTCGTCCCAGGCGAAGATGATGTTGTACCCATCCACCAGCAGATATTCCGGCCCCTTCGGGAGGGGGGCGGGATGTGTGCGGGGCCTGGGCGGCTGCTTTTCCGTATGCATGGCGTGGCGTTCGTCACGCTCATCCCGCTTGACGCTGCCGTAGGTGCGCTCGAAGATCGCCATCAGTTCCTTGTCCTCGGCCGCACTGCCGCCATAGCGTGTGGGGGCTGCTGTCCGCTGCACAAGTGCGGCTTCCTCCGCTTCGTCACGAAGATAGGGTTCTGTGTGCATATGCGATGCGACCTCGTCCCACTTGACCAGAAAGCCCGCACCATGGGCACAGAAAACCGAATCGGGGGAATTCTCCGTATCCGCCTCGGGCTGGTAGCCGATCCGTGCAATAACCTCCTCCGCCTTGGTACAGGGGGCATAGCCCGCCGGTGTGCAGGAGAGAATGCCGCGGCCGCGCGTGTATTCTGTCACTGTCGTGCGGTAGGTCATGAGGGCGGAGGCGGGGGCTTTGCCCTTCAGCACAGCCTGCTCACCCATGGTTTCGGGGGCCTCAAAGGTACCGTCCATGTATTGCAGATCGGCAATCGCCCTGCCGATGCAGTCGGCGGGTACGGTCAGCCGGAACTGATACCACGGCTCGAGGAGCAGACTTTCCGCCTGCATCAGCCCCTGCCGTACGGCACGATAGGTTGCCTGCCGGAAGTCACCGCCCTCGGTATGCTTCTTGTGGGCACGGCCGGCCACGAGGGAGATCTTCAGATCCGTGATGGGTGCACCTGTCAGTACTCCGAGGTGTTCCTTTTCGTGCAGATGCGTCAGGATCAGACGCTGCCAGTTGCGGTCGAGGGCATCCTCACGGCAGAGGCTTGAAAACTGCAGGCCGCTGCCCCTCGGGAGCGGTTCAAGCAGGAGTCTGACCTCGGCATAATGCCGCAGCGGCTCGTAGTGACCCATGCCCTCGGTTTTTGTGGTGATCGTCTCCTTATAGGCCACGCCGCAGGGCACAAACCGTGCCTGAATGCCGAATCGTTCGGAGAGGACATGCTGCAGCACGGCAAGCTGGATTTCGCCCATGAGCAGGACATGGATCTCCTGCAGGTAGCTGTCGAAGCTCACCTTCAGCTGGGGATCCTCCTCACTGAGCTTCCGCAGTGCCGCAAGGCCGGTGTGGGCATCGGTTTCGGGCGGGAGGGCTACGGCATAGCGCAGCACCGGCTCAAGCACGGGCGCATCGGACTGACGTTCCGCACCGAGTCCGTCACCGGAAACGGGCAGGCTGAGTCCCGTTACTGCACAGACCGTACCGGCGGGGGCTTCCTCGGCGGGCGTGAAGCGTGCGCCGGAATAGAGCCGGATCTGGCTGACCTTTTCCTGCTGCACGGTGCCCTCGCTGTCGGTGCAGTCGATGAGATCACGCACATGGAGCGTGCCGCCGGTGATTTTCATATGGGTCAGGCGCCGTCCCTGCTCGTCCTCGGTGATCTTGAAGACCTTTGCACCAAATGCCGTTCCGGCTGTACGGGGGAGCATATAATCATCGAGCAGACGCAGGAAGGCATCCACGCCCTCCATCTTCAGGGCTGACCCGAAGCAGCAGGGATGGATGTGCCTTGCTGCGATGGCATCACGGACGGCATCGGCGCCGACAGTGCCGGTGTCGAGGAACTGCTGCATGAGGGTTTCATCGCAGACGGCCATGGCCTCAGCGGTTTCGTCGCTTCCGGGATCGGTGAAATCCACACAGCCGCCGCTCAGCTGGGTGTGGAGCATATGCATGATGGCGGCACGGTCGTGATGTGCCAGATCCATCTTGTTGATGAAGAGAAATGTGGGGATGCCGCTGTGATTGAGGAGTTGCCAGAGGGTTTCGGTATGGCTCTGCACGCCCTCCGCACCGCTGATGACGAGGACAGCATAATCAAGCACCTGAAGCGTGCGCTCCATTTCGGCAGAAAAATCCACATGTCCGGGCGTGTCGAGCAGTGTCAGCTCGGTATCGCCAAGGCAGAGTCTTGCCTGCTTGGAGAAGATGGTGATGCCCCGTTCCCGTTCGAGGGCATGGTGATCGAGGAAGGCATCGCCGTGATCGACACGGCCGAGCCGGCGCACCTCACCCGCAGTATAGAGCATGGCCTCGGAAAGGGTGGTTTTTCCGGAGTCTACATGGGCAAGTATCCCGACAGTCAAGCGTTTCATGGGGCGGTCTCCTTTTGTGTAGTGTTGCTATTATTATAGCATATTCTGCGGCACGGTGCAAGGGGGCGGTGCCGATTCCCCCCCCCCGCCGGATTCGCTTTCTACACCAGCCCCTCCAGCAATCGCTTGACAAATCCCGGTGTGTGCGGACAGCTTTGCTCAATGGCTGCTTCCACTGCTTCGTAGGTAACGGGCGCATCGTTCACAAGGAAGGTGTGCATGCCCTCTGCCGCATCGCCGATAGCCACAGGCGCACTTGCATACCCGCCGAAGGCAATCTGTGAGGCAATCGCACAGCCGCCGAGCGCATACACGCCGCAGGCCACGCCGCCTACAGCGAAGACGCCCAGTGCCACGCCGCCGACTGCCAGAATCCCCGCACTGATGCCCCCAAAGGAGAGTACGCCTGCAGCAAGGGCACCAAGCACCAGTACACCTACCGCCAGCAGTCCGAGCGACAGCACACCAGCAGATACCAGTCCGAGCGCACAGCCGCCGATCGCAACATTGCCGATGGCAAAGACGCCCTTTGCTACCTTAGGCAGCAGACCGATGTGGATGTGCACGAGCGGCAGCCTGCCGATCATGCGCTTGCTTTTGTATTCAAAGGTGAGCTGCCGGAGCAGCGGCTTCCTCTCCGGTACAGCTGCTGTCTCCTGCGGCTTGGCCGAAAACGCTGTGTTCCCGGTCAGTTCATCGATGCTGATGCCAAAGATACGGCTCATCTCCAGCAGCTTATTCATCTCAGGCGTGGTCGATCCAAGCTCCCATTTGGAAACAGTCTGTCGGGTCACTCCGAGCTGCTCGGCGAGCTGTTCCTGTGACCAGCCGTGCTCCCGCCGCAGCTGCATCAGCTTTTCATGAAATGTCATAGTCCATCGATCCTTTCGTTTGTATTGATACCTCCGGATTGCTTTTATCATAGCATATTTCAGGAAAAATGTCTACCATGTTCTGCTGGCATTTTGTCAACAAAAGTTAACATCGGCGATTCTGCGTTGTTTTTGACGTATCCGGACAGATGCTGCGTTTTGCATATTTCTCGCTATTGAATTGTGCTAAAAATATGAACTTGTTGCAAAATTCATAAAATTGATTGACATTCCGCAAATTTACATGGTATAATTTGACACATACAGGATGAGAAAACACAGGAAGTGTAAAGCCCGGAAGAAGCCGGAGCAGAGAATATGGGAGGAATGAGTATGAAAATCGAAGGAAAGAAGGTTCTTTCCGCTGCCCTCAGTGCCGCACTCTGCGTGTCGCTGGCGGGTGCACAGCTCAGTAAGAGCAAGCCGGAGGTGCTGCAGCCCGATGTGGTTTCAGCCGCCACCATTGCCGATCTGCCGTCGGAGTATCAGTATGCAGCCGACTGGATCTGGCAGAACCGTATTGTGTATGAAAAATCCACCGAACGCTGGAATACCATCTTCGACCAGATCGTTGCCGGTAAGGGCACGATCAATTATGTGGTCAAGTGGCAGTCCTATCGTCAGGTGACACTCGAGCAGCGTCAGCAGTTCGAGGTGATGCTCGACCAGTCCATCAACGCCTGGGCGGACTGGCTGGTCGGCTATGAAAACTGGCCGTATGACCACGTCGATGTCAATGTGGTCGGCTGGGCCGTGATTGATCCCAGCTGCATTCTCGACCCGCAGCCCGATGAGATCATCTACACCGACACCAAGTACTATGACAGCCAGTACGATACCTCCAACGGCGTGGAGGAAATCCCGAATCTCGAGCCGTATGCCCCCGATATGCTGTCCCGTATGTATCATTTTGAGCATCGCTATGACCCGACCTTCGACCTGTATAACTACCCCGGCGGCCTCGACAAGCGTTTTGACATGTACATGTGGGCCACACAGGGCTTTCCGTCCATCGGCGGATGCGGCGGTGACTGGGGCCAGCGTCTGTCCGACACGGCCTATCTGAATATGCTGAACGGCAATGGTCTCCATGTCCTCGAGCATGAGATCGGCCATGGCTTCGGCATTACTGACTTCTACGGCGGCGAGGGTGCCTCCGATGGCTTCCCGCCCGGCGGCTTCCCCGGCGGCGGCACATCCATCATGATGGCCGGTTCTTCCGCTGTGATCACGGATTTTGACGGCTGGCTGCTGCGCTATATGTGGAGTCAGCTCAAGGATCAGGAGGGCCGTTTTGATCTTGCAAACGCCCAGCCCGACCCGACAACCCCCACCGAACCGACCACAGAACCCACAACTGAACCCACTACAGAGCCGACGACAGAACCCACCACAGAACCCGAAAACTGGATGAATTTTGAGGACGGCACGATGATCGCTCTCGAAAATGTGAATTCCGGTCTGTTCCTCGGCGTGCAGGACGGTGCGGCCGAGAATATGGCCAATGTCTGCCAGTATGGCGATGCCGCTCTCGAGCAGAACATCTGGACGGTGAAATCGGCCGGAGATGGCTATTATTATCTCTATTCACGTCTGGACGGCGGTGAGAAGTACATGCTCGACGTGTACTATGCCCTTGCCGATAATGGTACCAACATCGGCATTTACGAGAATACCAATTCCCCTGCACAGCTGTTCCGTTTTGCGGATAACGGCGACGGCACCTGCACCGTTGTGACGCAGGCGTCCGGCGGGACAAGCTGCATCCAGACAGCGGGTGCGTCCAAGGATGCCAATGCAAATGTCGAAGAATGGACACGCAGCGGCAGTGCCGAGCAAAAGTGGATTGTGCACAATGTTCGCTTCATGGGCTATAAGGGCGACTGCAAGAACGAGGACGATCAGATCAATAAGGACGACGTCAAGCGCATGACCGATCATGTGATGAACCGTGAGGCCTTTGCCGGCAATCCGATGGAATTCATCGACATGGACGGCAACGGCGTGATCAACGGCTTTGACCTTGCAATTCTCAAGCGCATGGCCGCAAACCGTGAGGACTGGATCCCGATGTATACAGCCGAATAAACATGAAAATCCCCGCCGTATGGCGGGGATTTTTTGCATTGGCGTCATTCTGTGACGGCAAAGGTGACCTTCCAGTCGCCGTCTATGCGTTTTGTGTATTTCGAGGCACTGCCCCAGAGCTGCCACTCAGCGAGATCTTCTTCCGTCACATCAAAGACATACTCCTCGTAATAGCAGTCCGAGGTATTCGGCTGATAGGTGACACCTGCCGGCTTCTCCATCAGATAGGCACACTGGCATCCGGCGGGATTCAGACGCTCACCCTGTGCGTTCTGCAGCCAGAGCAAACCGTAATGCTCCATCTGAAGGGCATCGTACCGCACCTGAATGTGGAGCTGTCCATCCAGAAAACCGACTGCCGTCAGCGTTACGTCCTCCGCAAGAGGGTACGCCGTCACGGGTGCAAGCATTTCGGGATCCGTGTCCTCGGGGATGACATATGTCTCGCTTCCATGTTGTGCATACTTCTCAAGCCTTGCATCCGTCCAGACGGCATCCGTCCGTGCAGCGGACAGATCCGCATCGGTCAGGGCTTCGCACCATTCCTTCCGGCCGCTCAGGAGCGAGGAAACGGAAAGCGTCATCAGATCCTCCGGCGTCATCGTGTGACTTCCGGCAAATTCAATATGGAGCCTGGCAGTGAGCGTCTGCGTCTCGGGCTGGAAGCTTGTTGTCTCGATGTGGCAAATGGCACCGGTGCCCTGATCGATCAGCGAGAGCGGCAGGACGCTGTGATCGATCAGGGCTGTGTCCGCCGCCAGCTGGCCGCCGGTGAGATCCTTCAGTATAAGCTCAGCTTCCGTCACATTGCCCGATGTAGAGATGTCACCGACGGTCAGGCGTATGCCTGCGCCATGGCGAGGCAAGGCAGGTCTTTGCACAGTTCACACAGACCCGGATGAGCCAGGCCTTTTCGTGGGCTTCGCTGTCAAACTGCGGCCTGCGGCGTACATAGCGCAGAAATGTCTCCTGAAACACATCCTCCGCATCCGCTGTATTGCGTGTATAGGACAGGGCAATGCGGTACACCATATCCGCATGCCGCCGGATGATATCTTCGGCGTCCTGTTGGTTTTTCATGGTTCATCCACCTTCTTCATGTATGTGGTCAGTGAGGATCCTCTGACAGTAATACTTTTTATCCCTCCGATTTGCTGCAGGCGGACAGAAATTTTTTCCGGCTTCCGATCAGAAGAAAGCAGGCGCAGCATAGCGTCAGCAGCTCGGCTGCGGGATAGGCCAGCCACAGTCCCCACAGTGCAAGCACCAGCGGCAGCAGGCAGGCCAGCGGCAGAATCAGTGCAAACCCACGCAGCACGGAGATCAGATTGCCGCAGACCGTGCGTTCCGTGGCGATGCACCAGACGGACAGTACAATGTTCACGCCCGCAAAAACCGTTCCCGTGAAATAGAGATGCATGCCGGAAACGGCGAGATTCTGGAGTTCTTCAAGGTGCTCGCTGTTGAAGAGCGTGGTGAGGGGATCGGCCAGAAGCAGCAGTGCCGCCGTGATGAGCACGCCCAGTCCCGCTGCCGTCACAAGGCCGTACCGCAGCAGGGCGCGTGTGCCGGTGCGGTTCCCCTCGCCGTGATGCAGGCTGATGAGCGGCTGCATGCCCTGCCCGATGCCCGTGAAGACCGCCGTCACCACAAGGGAAATGTTCGCAATGACGCCATAAGCGGCCACGCCCGTATTTCCCGCAAAGCGCAGCATGAGAAGATTGAAGACGACCATCACCACACCCGAGGACAGCTCTGCGGCAAGAGCCGGTGCACCGCTTGCAAGGATCTGCATGCAGCCTGCGGAGCGGGGGAGACGGCGCATGGGTGCAAAGCCGGCTTTCTGATGCAGAAAGCCCCCGAAAAGCACTGCCATGCCGATGACAGGTGCAAGGCAGGTTGCCAGTACTGCACCGAAAATGCCCATATTGCACGGGAAAATAAAGATATAGTCAAGCAGGATATTCGAAAAGCTCCCCGTGAGCATGGCGGCCATGGCAAGCCGCGGCCGCCCGTCACTGCGGGCAAAGCTGATGAGAATGTCATTGAGGAGAAAGGCGGGTGCGCAGAGCAGGAGCATGCGCAGGTAAGTGCGGGTATCGGCAAAGGCGGCTGCATCCGCACCGAGCAGATGCGTGATCGCATCGCTCCCAAAGCCGCCGGCCAGCACAAATCCGAGTGCGAGCACCGCTCCCATGCAAAGGCTGTGGGTGAAGGCCATGCTGCGTGCTTCTCCACGGCTCCGGTCGAAGACAAAGTGCACTGCCCCGCCGCTCCCGAGCATCAGTCCGCAGCCGTGGATGAGGCTGTAGACCGGAATGGCCAGATTCAGGGCGGTCAGTCCGGCTTCTCCGAGTGCACGGGAAATGAACCATGTATCGGCAAGAATATAGCAGGACAGCCCGAGCATGCCGAGCACGCTGAGCGTCACATAGCGGATGAATTCGCTGAGATGTTTTGGTTTCATGAAGTGCCTCCAGTCGCAAAAAAACGCCGAAGCCTGCATCTTCAAGGGCCTAACGATGCAGTCTCCGGCGCTTTCCCCCTACCCGGCGGCAGGGAGATGCCATATGTTATATATTATAAATAGTATAGCACAGATGATGCGGGATGTCAAGGGGGGAGAAGCGCAGGGAGCGGACAACTGCGTTGTTGATCCCTGCCGAAGAAATCAGTATTGACATTTTCCCTCATCTGTGTTAAAATAGAAAATGATAACGATTTTCAATTTCAGGAGGATGTCATGAACAAGACCTCTGGCTATAAAACCAAACAGAAGGAGCAGGTGCTGCAGTACCTCACTGCCCATCCGGGTCAGCATGTGACGGCGCAGGAGATTTCCCGTCATCTGTCCGAGTCCGGTACGCCCGTCGGGACGGCGACGATCTACCGTTTTCTCGATCATCTCGTATCGGATGGCGTGCTGCGGAAATACACCATCGACACCCGCACGGGTGCCTGCTATGAATACCTGCCCGAAACCGGCGAGTGCCATCGCCATTTCCATCTCAAATGCATGCAGTGCGACAAGCTCTATCACGTCACCTGCGCTCATCTGTCCGGACTTGACAGCCATGTGCTCGAGCACCATGGCTTTTCCATCGACCACTCCAAAACCGTTCTCTACGGCGTGTGTGAGCAGTGCAGAAAGGAGGGCGTATGAGAAAGATCCTTGCTCTTCTGGCAGCTGGCCTTCTGCTTACAATGCATGGCTGTGCCGCACCGCAGGCGCATGCGGAAACAGGGGTGGATGTGGTCTGCACCGTCTTCCCGCAGTATGATTTTGCAAGACAGATCGGCGGCGAGTATGTCAATGCGACACTGCTTCTGGCGGCCGGTCAGGAGATGCATAATTACGAGCCGAGTCCCCTCGATGTTGCCGAGATTGCCGGATGTGATCTTTTTCTCCGCATCGGCGGCGAGTCCGAGGTCTGGACGGATACGCTCCTTGAGGCAATCGACACCTCGCATATGCAGGTTGTGACGCTTATGGATGCCATTCCCGATCCGCTCGATCATGATCACAGCAATTGTGCCGGCGGCCATGTGCACGAAGCGGAGCCTTGTACCGAAGATCATGCGCACGAAGCAGAGCCATGCACGGAGGCACATGCCCACGAGCACGAGGCGGAACCGTGTACCGAGGCGCATGCCCACGAGCACGAGGCGGAACCGTGTACCGAGGCGCATGCCCACGAGCATGAGGCGGAACCGTGTACCGAGGCGCATGCCCATGAGCATGAGGCGGAAGCCTGTACGGCGGCGCTGACGCATGCCCATTTTGATGAGCATATCTGGAATTCACCGGTGAATGCCATTGCAATGGTACAGGCCGTCTGCGATGCGCTCTGTCAGGCTGACCCTGCCCATGCCGATGTGTTTGTTTCCCGTACAAATGACTATATTGCGTCACTTTCCAAGCTTGATGCCGATTACCGCACGCTTGTTGCCGAATGTGATGAACCGGTGCTGATCGTGGCGGACAAGTTTCCGTTCCGCTATCTGACGGCCGAATACGGCATGACCTATTATGCCGCATTCAGCGGGTGCAGCAGCGAGACCGAACCGACTGCCGATTCCCTGCTCACGCTCATTGCGGAGACGCAGGAACACGGCTGTCCGACTGTATTTTATCTGGAGTTTTCTTCCAAAAAAATCGCAGGCCGCATCTGTGAGATCACCGGTGCACAGGCTGCCATGCTCCGACCGGGTCATAATGTCTCGGCGGAGGATCTTGCAGAGGGCGTGACGTTTCTGGCGCTGATGCAGGAGAATTTTGATGTGATAAAGGAGGCGCTTACATGACGCCGCTTCTGAGCTGCAATGATGTGACGGTGCGCTTCGGTACGAACACCGTCCTTGATAAACTGAATTTTTGTGTCGAGCATGGCGATTATCTCACCGTAATCGGCAAAAACGGTTCGGGCAAGAGTACGCTCATCCGGTGCCTGCTGCGCCTCTGTCCCCTCACAGGCGGCAGCATCACAGCGGCCGAGGATTTCCAGAGACGTGAGATCGGCTATCTGCCGCAGCAAAGCGGCGTGCAGAAGGATTTTCCCGCCACTGTCGAAGAGGTCGTGCGTTCGGGATGCCTTGGCAACCACCGCTTCCTGCCGTTTTACACCAAGGAGGACAAGCTCGAGGCCGAGAAGAATATGCATAAGCTCGGCATCTGCAGTCTTCGCAAACGTAGTTACCGCACCCTTTCGGGCGGTCAGCAGCAGCGTGTGCTTCTGGCGAGAGCACTTTGTGCAACGCAGAAGCTGCTGCTCCTTGATGAGCCGGTGAACGGACTCGATCCCAAGGTTTCGGCGGAGTTCTACGATATCATCCGTGAGCTGAACCGCAAGGACGGCATTGCCGTCATCATGGTCTCCCACGATATGACAAACGGCCTTCGTGATGCCAAGCATGTGCTCTATCTTGAGGAGGATGCACAGTATTTTACCGATATTGAGACGTTCCGGGAGTCGGAACAGGCACAGCGTCTGCGTGGAGAGATCCCGTCCGGCGCCCATCTGAGGGAGGTGAGACAGGATGGATAATGTACAGCAGCTCTTCACACCGGAGCTTTGGCAGTATGTGATGCTCCGTCCTCTGATCGGCGGCATTGCCATTGCCATCTGTGCCGCACTGCTCGGCACAACACTTGTGCTCCGGCGTTATTCCATGATCGGTGACGGCCTGTCCCATGTCGGTTATGGTGCATTGTGCGTGGCTTCGGTAATGGGCTTCGCACCGCTGTATGTCGCCATTCCGGTTGTGCTCGTTTCGGCACTGCTGCTCTTCTGGCTGAGCGAATCGGGCAAGCTCAAGGGTGACTATGTCATCGCCCTTTTCTCAACAACCGCCATGGCCATCGGTATCCTCTTTTCGTCCAAGGCGGGACTCACAAACGATGTGAGCCATTATATGTTCGGCAGCATTCTGTCGCTGGAGCGTTCGGATGTGGTGCTCTGCGTCATTACGGCAGCGGTCGTGATTGCGATTTTCCTGCTGCTCTACCACCGTATTTTTGCGGTGACGTTTGACGGAAATTTCTCCAAAGCAACCGGCATTCCCGTCCGGTTCTATCATATGGTCATCGCCGCACTCATTGCCCTGACGGTCGTGATGGGCATGATGCTGATGGGCACGCTGCTCATCTCGAGTCTGATTGTCGTGCCGACACTGTCAGCAATGCGTCTGTGCCGGAGCTTCCGGGGGGTTGTCATCAGCAGCGTCTGCATTTCGGTGAGCTGCTTTGTGCTCGGATTGTTTATTGCTGTCCTGTGCGATTTCACACCGGGCGCCACCGTGGTCGTGACCAATGTGGCATTCTATCTGCTCTGCTGCCTGTTTTCACGCATTCGGGGCGCTGAATAACAGAAAGCGGATTCCCCGTCATCCGGTGGAATCCGCCGCTGTTTCCTGCGGAAGCGCCATTCAGCAGGTCGTGCTGCGGGACGGCGGCTGGTAGATCCGCATGGGTGCATTGCTCTGCGCAAGAGCCGTGATGCGCTCTTTGTCAGAGGGCTTCGGCTCGTATACGCGTGTGGGCGGCTCAGCTGTCTGCATACGCATGCCCCCTTTGTAATTTGTGGAAAATCGGACCTCGCCGGTGTGCAACCGGACAGAAGTAGTATAGCACGCAGGCGGGGAATTATTCATTGAAGGAGAGACGAATGAAACGATATGGAACCATTCTGCTGTATCTGATTGCAGCGGAAATTCTGACCTTGTTTATCAATGTCACGCTGTCGGTTTTCGGCGGCACAGCATTCCGTGTCATCACGAGTGTGTGCACGGTGGGGATTCTGGTTGTGCTGATGATTCAGGCCGGCTCCCGGCTTGGGAAAGAAGATAAAAAGAGGCGGAACGCAGGGGAGAAGACCCCGCATATCGCAGGTGCAGGAATTCTCGCATCTTTGCCGATGGGCATCTGCTGGCTGCTGCTGCTGCTCGAAAAATGCTCTGTTATGACAGCCGGATTTTACCGGTTCTATAAGCTGCTGTGTGCACCGTTTCTGCAGATCTGCAATCTGCTGTCAGCGGATGTGACTGCGGATACGCTTCCTTGGATGGGCGTGGTATTGCTGGGCGTGCTGAGCCTGCTGCCCGCAGCGGCGGTGTGCATCTCTTATGTAATGGTGATGCGTGACGTGCAGATCGAAGAAATTATGTACAAAAAGCCGGAGTGAAAGAGAAATCACCCCGGTTTTTCCACATAGAGGCAGACCTTGTGGAAAACAAACAAAACCAATTGCCAAATTCAGCAAATCCTTCTACACAAAAAGGTGTTGACAAACCCCGAAAAGTATGATATAATAATAAAGCTGTCGGACGAGAGGGCAACAAAAAGCCCGAAAAACTGACAGAAAGAGCACATTGAAAGAGGAATAGAGAAGGTCTTTATCGGAGCGAAGCGTGAGCGAGCGTC
>SVNX01000004.1 GCA_015066665.1 Ruminococcus sp.
TTGCGATATTTTTTAGGACAGCGCAAAAAGTTGAGTGCCTTTAAATCGCGTAGTTACGCCGTTTCTTCAATATCTTGCAAAGTTATAAAATTTGAAAAATTCAATTCAATTCCCGTACGGGTCACCATTCAAGCAAAACAGGAACAAGGCTTTCGCCTTGTTCCTGTTTTTATTTTCTCAGCACTGCCGTCCGTACGAAAAAACGAGGCTCTCCTGTCCCCTCGAGCACGGCAGTGATCTCGATCTGGAGCCGATTGATGAAATATGTGATCAGCTCAGCTCTCTCGTCATCCCCGACTGCAATGAGCCTGCGCTCAAGCACCTCACATGACAGGCTGCTGCACTGCAGAAAAGACAGCCCTCGCAGCTTTCCGATCGCTGCAATCGTCTCCATGATAATCCGATGCATCGTTTCTTTATCGTATTCCTTCATATATCCACCTCACATCAGATTCACAATGCCCGTCAGTCCCAGCATCGCAAGCCCCATACTCGGCATAATGATGCCGGGAAGATCCTGGAACAGCACGGGATTCATCTTCCGGAACAGAATGCCCACCGGCAGAAAAACAAGAGGATTAAGCAGCACAAACCACATCGGAACATCCAGACTTCCTGTCACAATCGCAATGATCGTGGTCACTGCCGGTGTCATCAGCAATATATATCCGAAGAAAAATGGGAATGCAATCGCTTTGTACAGACTCGTGAGGACACTGTCAATCAGCTCCGGATGACCTGCTTCCATCAGTCGTTTATACAAAAGCGGCTGCAGGCACAACGTCGTGTGAATGAGCACGCCGCCCACCGTTCCTGCACAGCCGGCAATTGCTGTCACACATCCAAGCACGGGTTTCTCATCCGCAATCTGCATGCCGAGGGAATAGAGTCCCAGCATTACAAAAATATCGCCGAAAAAGGCACATATGATCGAGGCGATGAACCGCCAGTCGGCCATGTGAATCCAGTTCGTATCGACATTGCCGCCGGGGCCGGTTTTCTCGTTGCCCCTGCCTTTGAAGTCGAACAGGATATCTCCCGCTGCGCACAGCAGTCCACCAATCAGCCCCAGCACAGAAAATGTCATCAGCATGATGCTGCCTCCTTTATCCTCCAATAGTTAGCTCTTGCTTACTAACTCCATTCTACATCATCTGTACCATTTTGTCAAGTGTTTGTGTCACGGTCATATACCCCATCTGCATGGGATTCTTAAAGTTATTACAATCTGGTAATTTTGCATAAATCTATTGCAATTCCGTGTAAAATATGGTATACTATGAGCAAGAGCCAATGGTGCTCTTGATTAACTGCGAAAAGGAACTATACATATGAATATTGAACTGCATGACATCAACGAAAAACTGCTGGCCGACCCCAATCAGTTTCTGGAAGAGACCGATCTTGCCTATCAGAAGCGTCTCTCTGAAATTGCCGATGACATCGCTCTGCACCGGGCGGAACGTCCCATCATTCTTCTTTCCGGCCCCTCCGGTTCGGGCAAGACCACAACGGCCCACATGATTGAACAGATCCTCGATGACAGGGGCATTGAAACGCACACGCTCTCGCTCGACAACTATTTCCAAACACTCACGGACGAAGAGAAACTGCTCTTTGCTGAGGGAAAGCTTGATCTCGAATCGCCCAGACGCATCGACAGCGTATTCCTCTCCGAACAGCTCACGGCACTTGAGGAGGGTCGTCCTGTTGAGCTGCCGGAATATGATTTCAAGGAATCCGCCCGCAAAATGAGCGGCCGCATTCTGCAGCGCAAGCCCGGTGAGCTTGTCATCCTCGAGGGCATCCACAGTCTCAATCCCGATGTGATCCGCATTCCGGATGCACTGACAGCACGCATCTATGTCAGCGTGCGCACCCGTATCACTGCGGACGGCGAGGTACTGCATCCCTCCAAAATCCGGCTGATGCGCCGCATGGTGCGTGACCGCCTTTTCCGCAAGCGTTCACTGCAGGAAACGCTGATGATGTTCCGCAGCGTTGAGGAGGGCGAGAACAAATACATCATGCCCTACAAATACCGGTCCACTTATGATGTCGATACATTCATGGCGTATGAGATCTGCGCCTACAAGCCCTGTCTCTCTGCGGATTTCCAGTCCATGTTGGATGAGCCGGAAATTCAGGATGCGGATGCGTTCCTTACAAGAGCCGCCGCACTCTCTTCCAAACAGCTCCCCGAAAATTCCCTGATTCGAGAATTCGTCGGGTTTTAGGAGGTTGTAACATGAATGCAAAGATAATCCTGAAGCGTTCCCTTGCCTTGCTCAGCGCCTGTGTCTGTGCATGCTTCGGCATGCCGGACGTTAAGACTGCACAGGCAGCAGAGCAGAGAACCGTACATAATCTGGTGCTTTTCGCCCAGTTTGAGGATCCGTCCACCTATAACTTTATGGCCGATCGTTTTGATGAGATCGAGGCTATGTGCAACGCCCCCGACACCAC
The DNA here is from genome assembly GCA_015066665.1 of Ruminococcus sp. Classification (GTDB taxonomy): domain Bacteria; phylum Bacillota; class Clostridia; order Oscillospirales; family Ruminococcaceae; genus UBA3855. The sequence goes on from SVNX01000004.1 coordinate 2,467, forward strand.
ACGCTCGCTTGCGGGCTACATCGATACCATTTCCTATGGGCAGATGCAGGTGGTCTCTCATTTCCCGCAGCTCAAGGATGGTGTGATCACGCCCTATCAGATGGCGGAATCCGAGGATAGCTATGTCAATGCCCATCTTGCCGCACTTGAGGTCGTTGAAAATGCGGACATCCCCGAGGACATTCCGCTTGACGGCAACAATGACGGCTACGTCGACAACATCATCCTCATTGTGGATGCCAGCGCCGAAACAAAGGATTCTCTGTTCTGGCCATGTGCCCTCGGTGTGCACGGCCTCGACATCAACGGCGTGCAGACCGGCATGCTCAATCTCCACAACAGCACCTCCATCTTCGAGAATTACATCAGCGGCGGTGTGGGTGTGCTGTGCCATGAATTCCTGCACTCGATGGATTATCCCGATCTCTACCGGAACAACCGCTCCGGTCTTCCGGTTGCCCAGTGGGATATCATGGCGTCGAACTCCGTATTTGTGCAGTATCCGCTCGCCTATATGCGTTCGAGCATTTCCGGATGGCTGGATTCAGAGACCATTCTCACGGATGGCACCTATACCCTGCAGCCTGCCTCCTCCGACAGCGGCAGCCGGTTGTACCTGCTCAAGACGCCTCTCTCGGATACAGAATTTTTTGCGGTGGAATACCGTATACAGGGTGCGCAGTATTCCGAAGAAATGGACGTGAAGATCTATGGCACCGGCCTTGTTGTCTATCGTGTCAACACTGAAGTACACGGCAACTATATCTCCGATCAGGATCAGATCTATGTCTTTCGTCCCGGTGAAACTGAGCTGAATGCCGGCGAAGGGGATATCTTCTCCTCAAACTACGGCGGCACGGGCGCCCCCAATGAGATTGGTTCGACCGATTTTGCGGCGACCATTGCCGATGGTGCACTGGTTTATTCCGACGGTACTAACAGCGGTATCCGTCTGAGCGACATCACAATCACGGACGAGGGTCTGACATTCCGTGCGGAATTTGCCCCGGTGGAGAGCACGGCACTCTGGCAATCAGCTGCTGAAACCTCCGATCTTAGCGGCATCACCAGTGTGGATCTTGCAGAATCTGCCGATGGTACTGTCTATCTCTTTGCATGCAGCAATCAGGGCGGTTTTGTTTATACTCTCGCTGATCGTGCCCTGCAGCTTCACAGCCGCATCAGCGGCCGCATGCACTATGGACGCATTGTCTTTGCAGGAGATGTCCCCTATGCGCTCTGGCATGATGCTGATTTCAACTATGTACTCGCAAAATTCAACGGCACAGAATGGGAACCCGTCCTGCAAAGCAGCGGCATGAGTCAGTACACAGACCTTGCTGTCCGGGGCGACCAGCTCTTCCTTGCCTATACAGAGGGTCTGTTCCCCTATGCGCTTTCTGTGCGGCAGTATGATACCACAACCGGTACAAGCACCGTACTCGGCAATGTGATCTCGGACAACGCCTGTCTCCCCTCGCTTGCTGTCAATGATACCACACTGGCGGTGGCCTACCGTGATCTGACACTGGACAGTGCGGCTGCACTTTCCGTATGGGACGGCACAGCATGGCAGGCACAGACACTCACCGATAGCTACACAGAATATGTCGAAGCCGTGGCCGATGGCGATCGTCTCCGTATCGCTGCAGCAGGTGATACCGCTTCTCTTTTCACCTGCACGGACAGCGGCATCACAAGTCAGTCGCTTGACACGGTCGAGGGCGGCTGTCTGACTGCAATACCCGTTACTCACGGTGATTCCCTTTACACAGCAATCCTCTCCAAACAGGGTGATGCACTCACGCTCTATGATCAGTCGGATACTGCGATGGTACAGCTTGGCAATGCTGTCACAGCCGATGTCATCAATTCCCCTGTCTGTCTCCTCACCGGAAACAGAATCTATGCGGCGGCGGTCAATGGCAATGGCAGTGTCATTCTCAAGTATATTGACATGGCCGAAGATCCCGACACAGAGCCTGACACGGAACCCGACACAGAACCGGATACTGAACCTGACACGGAACCGGATACCGAACCTGACACCGAACCCGACACAGAACAGGATTCTGTCAAGGGCGATGTGAATGCGGACGGAGATTTCACGCTGCTTGACATTGTGATGATGCAGAAATATCTGCTGCATGCAGGGTCGCTGACGGACTGGCAGGCCGGTGATCTCACAGAGGACGGCGTGCTCAATGCCTTTGACCTTGCCGTGATGAAACGTATGGCTTTGGAGAAAACAACTGCATGATCCCACAAAAACAAATCACTCTTGAAGAACGCCTTCAAGAGTGATTTTTTTATTATTTTATTCAGATATCCGCAGGGTCAATCACAACGCCCGTACCGGGTGAGGAGATGTTCAGGATCATGATCGGTGTGCCTTCTTCGATCTTATTGTATTCGGATCGGCTGACCGAAATCTGTCCATGGATGGCCTTCCTCGGTTCGTCAACAGCTACGGCTACATAATAAGAGTAGCTCTTCCTCTTGCCGTGTCTGCGATGCTTCGTTTTGATCACGGCTCGTCCGATGGCCACCTGTGTTTTTGTACACAGAAGCCGGAGCGTAGCACCGGTGAACAGCAGCGTGATCAGGCACATCAGAACAATCACGAGCAGCTCCTTCTTTCCTGCAATCACATAGATCGACAGCAGCCAGAGCAGGATCGAGCAGCATACAAGCCAGACTGCACTTTTGATCTTCGTTTTTCTGGCAAGCTTTTCCTGTGCTTCGTTGGCAGGATCGCGGAACACGATTTCAGCAGGGCCATTTTGCAGGTATTCTGCATATTCCATGGGGAGCTTAAGCTGCATATTGTTTTCTAATAAATTGCTGACGAAATCCTTCATTTTTAACCTCCGTTGGTGTTTCGTTGATAATTGACCTTCTGATTCTGACAGCACAAAGTCACCTCTGATCGGGCACAGAAGTGACTTTCCGCTTTATTCAGCCGTTTGTTTATTTGAGTACGACAAGATCCACAAGGGACTTGAGAATCAGCAGAGAATCCGCTGCGGAGCAGTCGCCGTCGTGGTCGCAGTCGGCATTGGCCATCTGCCGGGCATCCAGTGCCTGCACGCCCATCACATTCTTGTTGAGCATGACAACATCGACAATGGTCACGCTGCCATCGAGATTCACATCGCCCATCACTGCAGCAGGGGTTTCACCGCCCTCGCCCACGAGCTTGAGCAGGCCAAGACCGGACATGTCCGTGTAGCCCATACCTGTGAGGTCGTACCAGTTGGAAATGGAGGTGCGCTTGCCTGCGCCATCGCCGTCATCGTTGATCTGCGCATCAAAGCCCACGACCTGACCGGCCTTAAAACCGCCGAGTGTGGTCGGAATGGCAAATTCCACGAGATAGCCATCCGCTGTCTTGGCAGCGGCCGATGTGAAGGCATCAGTGGACATGCCGTCGGTGATGCTCTTCTCGCCGTCATAGTTCACTCTTGCCTGAATGTCATCGGACTCATAGGCAGTGGTCTTATGGTTGTTTTCATCGAGGAAGATCTCCACGGTATCCTGCTCGTAGACATTGGGGCTGGCCTTGGAGAGGACGGGATCCTTCACCTCGGCGAGCACATAGATATAGTCCTTGTCCCACAGAACCTTTGCGGTACCGGTTGCACCTGCGCCCATGGAGTAGGTATTGATGTCGAGGACATTGGCATCCGCCCAGATGGCATCGATAGTGCCGTCAATGGTGGGGGTGCCCTGTGTCGCTTCTGCGTAGGCGGGAATCTCTGCAAAAATCACCTTGCCGAAACTGGAGCTGTCAGTTGGGTCATAGGAAAGGCTGTTCCATGCGGTGCCGCCCATTACCACATCCATACGGATGCTGGAGCCTACTGCGGCGGTTTCATTGAGGCTGAGGATAAAGTCGCTGCCATCGGTTTCCTTGAGTTCTGCATCATTGCTGCTGACATCAAGGTCGTCCTGATCCGTTGTCAGACGGACAACGAGCTCATTGGTCTTCTGATTCCAGGCGAGCTTGAAGCTGCCAGCTTCACCGACCTGCTGCGCCGCCTGCACTTCCATCGCAAATTCCAGGCCCTTGGCTGTGCCGTCATAGGCATAGGCTCTTGCAGTGTTGATGGTCTGTACCTCTGCATCCGTATCGACAACCGCATAGAACGCATCTTTTGCGGCGTAGTTCTTATCGAACAAAAGCGGATAGCCGCCGATCCAGCTTGTAGAGTCGGTGATGCCCCACAGCACGACTGCGGAGAGATTCACACCGTCATTCTTGACCTTCTTGTACATCTCAAAGACCTGACGGTAACGCTCTGCAAGGGCGAGCATATCTTCATCGGAATTGGATTTCTGGTCAATATCCAGCTCCGTGATCTGGATCTCCAGACCCATATCCGCATAGGTGCGGATGGCATTTTCATACTGTGCAATGGAAGGATTGCTCATCTTGATATGGGACTGCATGCCCATGCCGTCAATGAGCTTGGCGTCCACCAGCTCCTGCAGAATGTCCGTGCAGATGTAGTTCATCTTGTTCTCGGCGTACTCATTGTAGTCGTTGTAGAACAGCTTGCAGCCTGCGGGGGCATACTGACGGGCAAAGGTGAAAGCCTTCTTGATGTAGCTCTGGTCGCCGTAGACCTGTACCCATGCGGAGCTGCCGGAGGACTCATGGTTCGAGCCTGCCGGACGGATGGTACCGGAATCGGATGCGGCTTCATTCACAACATCCCATGCATACACATTGAGGTCGGGATACTGGGTGGCGATGGCATCCATCACATTCTTGATATAGTTTTCCAGACGCTGATCCATGATTTCGGGCGTGACCCATGCACCGTTTGCATCGAAATTCTCCTTAAAGAACCAATCCGGTGTCTGGCTGTGCCAAACAAGGACATGACCTCGCAGGGGCAGATCGTTCTCCTCGCAGAATGCGAGCATGGCTGCGGCCTGCTTGAGGGAAACCTGGGGATTGGTCTGATCACCGCCGTTTGCATTCATATAGGCAACTGTGGCGGCCTGATCAAGGACGGACTCGGGCTTCAGCTCATTGCCGATAGTCACACTGTTGTAGTGCTTCAGAATCAGATCCTGCGTTGCACCCTGCTGGAATTCACTGCCGGCCACCGCACAGCCCATCTTGAAATCATCCGCATACACATCCTTGAGGGAGGCAATGTCTTCCTGAATGGCCGGATCGGGCAGACGCTCGGCGGATACATCATCCACATAGAAGCCCATCAGATCCTGCGGGGTCACGCTGGCATCGGGCTTGTAGGCTGTCTGGACATAGACATAAATATTCGATGCACCCTCGGGGATGGTGCACTCCGTGCCGACATACTGCCACTGGCCTTTGGCGGCGGTTTCGGTGGCGATGGTGTAGTAGTTCTCCTTACCGTCCAGATCATACTGGAGATTGATGGAGAAGCCCTGTGTATCCGTCCAGTCGGCACCGTCATACATCACATAACAGCCGAAGCTGTAATAGCCGCCTGCCTCGAGACAAAGGGTCTTGTTGCAGGTTGCACCGTTCCAGAGCTGTTCTCTGCCGTCACAGTAGATGGAATACTCACCGCTGTAGGCCGCATTGTTTGTGACATCGAGTGTGGTGTTCGAGCCTCTCACCTGCCAGCTCATGGCTGTGCCGTCATCGAAATTGTCAAAGAAGCCATCTTCCTTGTCGGTGACTTCCATCTTCTCGCCCATGATCACAACATCATCGAGATAAAAGTCCGAAAGCGTGCCGCCCTCAACATAGATGACAATGTTGGTGGCATCGGACGGGACAGTGTAGGTCGCCTTGATCTGCGTCCATGCGCCCGCCTGTGCATTGGCACCGCCCATGTAGGAATAGCGTTCCTCGCCGTTCGCATCGGTGTACATCAGCTGGAAATTGAACTGCTGATTCTGACCGCCGACCTCGGTGTCCTCGTACATGACGTAACAGCTCAGGTCATAGGTCTGGCCGGCATACATCGTGCCGATCATGGAGGCGCCTGCGCCGTTCCAGTTCTGGGTGCGGCCTGTGATGTACAGGGATTTCGCGCCGGAATTGGCAGCGGCATCGGACAGCATGATCTCGGTGCTGCCGGAGGTTCTGGCCTTCCAGGTGCCAAAGCTCTCCTCGAAGGTGTCATTGACAAGCTCCACGGCCTCTGCCTGTGCCACGAATGCAGTCATCGGCATGGCGGTCAGGAGCATGGCGGTACACATGGTACCTGCCAGGATTCTGTGCATTTTCTTCATTCTTCTTCACCTCAAACATTTTCATAAAAAACCTTCCGTTTGACGTCCTTTTCTTTCCATTTCCTATCATGTATATTATACAGAATATATTACAACTTGTCAACTGTTTTTTCACGCAGGATGCTGAAAAATAGGGTTTTCCGTGGGAAGCATACCGCACCCGCACTTTACTTTTCAGGCGTTTTGTGGTATAATAGGATCAGTAAAAAAACGAAACGAGGGACTGCCATGCTGTTTGAGATGACCGAGACGCATTTTGATGAAGTGCTTGCTGAATGCCGTGAAAAGCCTGTACTGCTTGATTTTTATGCTCCCTGGTGTGCCCCCTGCCGTGCACTGGCACCGGTGCTGGAAGCGTTGTCCGATCAGTATGAAGCACACATCTCCGCCTATTCCATCCAGTCGGATGTGCAGGAGACGCTTGCGGCACGCTATGGTGTGACGCAGCTTCCGACCATCGTGCTGCTGCATGGGGATACGGTACGGTGCCTGACAGACGATCTCACGCCCGAACACATCGAAGGCGAGATCCGTGCCATCTGTAGTCTGTAACAAAAAAATCGCAGCCCCTCGGCTGCGATTTTATGATATCGGGAAGTCTGATCAGATCGTCCCGTCAAATACGGTCTCTATGTACTTTCCCGAGCCCTCGGGGGTATATACCCAGCGGTCAATATGCTGCTCCTGATAGAAGTACTTCAGCGGGTCGGGGCGGGTCTCCTCCTCACAGACATCGACCAAGATCAGCTTCACCTTCAGCTTCTCCGGAATCAGTGCCTTGATATAGACACTCGTCCGCTGTCCGACACGCACGTTCTGACGCAGCTCTGCAAGGCCTGCAAGATTCGGCATGAGTTCGATGAAGACACCGTATTTCTCAACACTCCGCACGATGCCGCAGGTCGTCTCGCCCACATGGAAGAGTGCGGCGTTCTGCTCCCAGGTACCAAGCAGCTCCTTGTGCGAGAGGCAGATACGCTTGCCCTGCACGCCTTTGATGATGACACGAACCGACTGACCCACAGTAAAGCGGTCGGACGGATGTGCAATGCGGGAAACGGAAATCGCATCGATCGGCACCATTGACACAATGCCGCAGCCGATGTCGACAAATGCACCGAACGGTTCAAGATGTGTGACTCTGGCATCGACAATGTCGCCCGGCTGGAGTGCGGACAGAAACTGCTCCGTGCACATTTCCTGCACGATGCGTCTTGACAGTACCGCATATGGAATGCCGTCCGCATCCTGTTCAATGCGCAGCACACGGAAGCATACGGGCTTTCCGACTCTGGCGATCAGGGCGATGTCTCTGAGCTCACCCTCAGAGATGCCCATGGCACCCTCCGTACGCGGAATCATGCCGCGCATGCACGGAAAATTCACCCAGAGATTGTGGCTGCTGTCGCAGGTGGTGACCCTTGCCTCGAGGATCCTGCCGGATGCCTGCGCCTGCAGCAGACCCTGCACCGTGGCAACAGCCTGCATATTCTCCGGGGTCTCCATGAGTGAACCCTCGGGATAAAATAATTGTGTATTCATGATTTTGACCTCCGACATGTTATTTGAGGAACTTTTTGTCCCACTGCATACTATGCAGCCTCCCGGCGGAATAGACCGGTCACCGGCGGGAATCCGTGAAAGCACCTCGTGACGTCCTTCAGGCTTTCTATAGTTTTATGCTACCACATTTTCGGCTGAATGTCAAGCAAATTTCATGTCGAAAACATAGATTTCGTGTCAGAATCGAGGAAAATCGCTAAGACCTGCGCACATGGAATGCGCCTGCCGCATGCAGCACAGCGGCGGCATGGTCGGCAGCATCGGCGTCACAGATTGCAAGAAGCTGAGCTGTCCGGCGGTAGTACGGCTCGGGATGGATATCGTCGCTGATCTCCGAAACCATTACGGCTGTGGCATAATTCATCATCCGCATATTCGCAGGAAGGATGGTGTACTGCTGCCTATCGGTATGCGAGTCAAGTGCCATTCCGACACGATGTACGGATGCCTGACGGATCCCCTTCACGGTGCGGCGGAGGCGTCCGGCGGCAAGCTCGGCAAGATCCTCCGACTCAAATTCAGCGTATAAATTCTTCAGTTCCATGGGATATCGTCCTTTCTGCGCTTGTATTTTCATCACCCTGCATAGGATAAGGGCTTCGTTTTTATTATTATTGAACAAATTCCGAAAAATATCAGAAGTAAATGTTGCCTTTTTGAGAAAAATGCGGTATAATATAATTTGCTATCAATGTGTTCCGGAGGACAGGTCTGTCCGGACACCGGAAAGGATGGGGGCTATGGATATCAGAGTCGGAGACCTGCTCCTGATGAAAAAACAGCATCCCTGCGGATCAAAGGAAATGACCGTTCTGCGGAGCGGCATGGACTTCCGTCTGCGCTGCGTCGGCTGCGGCAGAGAATTCATGATCCCGCGGCATAAAATTGAAAAATACATCAAACAGGCAACCCACAGGGAAGAAACGGCCGGATCCTGAGGTCTGTACAGAAAGGTGAAGATTTATGTTTGAGAAGCTCCTGCAGCTCGAAGCAAAGTATGAGGATATCAATACACAGCTCTCCGATCCCGAGGTGATCGGTGACCGTGAAAAATATACTGCCTTCATGAAGGAGTACAAGAATCTGACGCCCATTGTTGAGGCCTTCCGTGCGTTCAAGGCAACAAAGTCAGACTTTGAGGAGGCACAGGCGCTTCTGAATGAGGGGGCACTTGATCCGGAGCTGAAGGAAATGGCACAGCTCCAGCTCGAAGATGCCAAGGAGCTTATGGAGGAACAGGAGCAGCAGCTCAAGATCCTGCTTCTGCCGAAGGATCCGAACGATGACAAGAACGTCATCATCGAAATCCGCGGCGGTGCGGGCGGTGAAGAGGCTTCCCTCTTTGCGGGTTCCCTCTATCGTATGTACAGCATGTATGCCGAGGCCCATCGCTGGAAGCAGGAGGTGCTCAATGCCTCCCCCACCGAGCTTGGCGGCTACAAGGAAATCAGCTTCTCGATCGAAGCCGAGGGTGCTTACTCCCGCCTGAAATATGAGAGCGGCGTGCACCGTGTGCAGCGTGTTCCCGAAACCGAATCACAGGGCCGCATCCACACATCCACTGTGACGGTTGCCGTGCTCCCCGAGGCCGATGAAGTCGAGCTTGAAATCAGCCCGACCGACCTCAAGATCGACGTGTTCCGCTCGAGCGGTGCCGGCGGTCAGCATATCAACAAGACCGAATCCGCTGTGCGCATCACACATCTGCCCACGGGCGTTGTGGTGGAATGTCAGGACGAGCGCAGCCAGCATAAGAATAAAGACAGAGCAATGAAGATCCTGCGCTCCCGTCTCTTTGAGGCAATGCAGCAGGAACAGAACGACAAGATCGCTTCAGAGCGCAAGATGCAGGTCGGCACGGGTGACCGTTCCGAACGCATCCGCACCTATAACTACCCTCAGGGACGTATGACCGATCACCGCATCGGACTGACGCTCTACCGTCTGGAGAGCATCCTCAATGGTGATCTGGATGAAATTTTCGACGCGCTTGCGACTGCCGATCAGGCAGCAAAGCTGGCAGGACAGAGTAATGAAGACTAAGTTATTATCGGATACACCGGAAGAAATCGGGCTTGCCGCCGCCCTGATCCGGGATGGCAGACTGGCGGCATTCCCCACGGAAACGGTTTATGGCCTTGGTGCCGATGCCCGCCGTGAGGATGCGGTCAGAGCAATTTTTGCGGCCAAGGGAAGACCGGCTGACAATCCCCTGATCGTACACATCAGCGATATGGAGATGCTCCCTGCAATCGCATCCGAGGTGCCTGAAACGGCACTGCGTCTTGCAAAGGCCTTCTGGCCGGGGCCGCTCACAATGGTGCTGCCAAAGCGTGACTGCATTCCCGCTGTGACATCGGGCGGACTTGATACGGTCGGCATCCGCATGCCTGCCCATCCTGCGGCACTGCAGCTGATTGCAAAGTCCGGCTGTCCCATTGCGGCACCCTCTGCCAATCGCTCCGGTTCGCCCAGCCCCACAACGGCGGCACATGTCATGGAGGATATGGACGGCCGCATTGACGCTGTAATCGATGGCGGTCTCTGCGAGGGCGGTGTCGAATCGACGGTGATCTGCTTTGATGATGCCGATACGATTCACATTCTGCGGCCGGGTCTGATTTCTGAAGAGGATCTTGCCCCGTATGCATCACGCGTTTATGTCGATGATGCTGTTTTCCGCCAGATTGCGGCGGATGCAAAGGTGGCTTCCCCCGGCATGAAATACAAGCACTATGCCCCGAAGGCACGGATGATTCCGGTGGATGCACCGGATTTTGACTGCTTTGCGGCCTATGTCCGTGACCATGCAGAACAGAACACATTCTGCCTGCTCTTTGATTCCGATCCCGAGATCGAGGGCATCCCTTCCATGCGCTATGGTGACAGCGGTCGGGAACAGGCACATTTTCTCTTCCTGCGCTTCCGTGAACTGGATGCCGCAGGTGCCGGCAAGGTCTATGTCCGCATGCCGAAAAAAAGCGGCGCAGATCTGTCCGTACACAACCGCCTGATGCGGGCGGCAGGATTCGAGGTGATTACGCTATGAGTCATGATGGTCATTCCATCGTCATTGGTCTGACCGGCCAGACAGGTGCCGGCAAGAGCACAGTTTCGAAAATATTCGTCAGAGAAGGTTTCCAGATCATTGACGCCGACCGGATCTCCCGGGATGTTGTGGAGCTTGGGACGCCCTGTCTCTCCGAGCTGCTTGACTATTTCGGAGAAGAGATCCGCAATGAGGACGGCACGCTCAACCGCAAGGCTCTGGCAAAAATCGTCTTCAATGACAAGGGCAGGCTCGATGCGCTCAACAGCATCTGCCATCCCTTCATCACCGAAGAGATTCTGGCACGCATCAGCCGCATGAAGGCACAGGGTCATGAGCTGATCCTGCTCGATGCACCCACACTTTTTGAGAGCAAGGCAGCGGATTTCTGCGATCTGATCATCTCTGTGGTGGCATCGCCCGATCTCCGTCGTGAACGCATCATCGAACGTGATGCACTGACGCCCCTTGAGGCCAAGGAGCGCATGAGTGCGCAGCTGGATGAGGAATTCTTCATCACACACTCGGATTATGTCATCCGCAATGATGAGGATCTCCAGCAGCTGTATGCGCTTTCTGAAGAAATTGCGGATAAAATCAAGGCATATTACCATACTACACATATCTCATAAATCAAATGCGACAGCCCGCTGCATGCGGGCTGTTATACTCAATGGGGCCATGCCCCGGAAAGGCGGTCTTTTCATGGAAAAGGAAAAATCAATTGCAAAGCAGAAGAAGGAAGCACTGTTCTCCAGATCCAAGCATGCCGGCATCCGCATGGATGAGACAGCGCTGCAGACCTGCGATGCCTTCTGCGAAGGCTACAAGGCATTTCTCGATGCGGCCAAGACCGAGCGTGAGGCTGTGAATTTTACCGTTGCAAAGCTCGAAGAAGCAGGCTTCCGTCCGTTCACTCCCGGCATGGAGCTGAAGGCGGGTGACCGTGTTTACGTCAACAACCGCGGCAAGGCTGTCATCATGGCAACCATCGGTACAGCCCCCATCACTGAGGGCGTGCGTCTCAATGCGGCACACATCGACTCTCCCCGTCTTGACCTCAAGCAGCATCCGCTCTATGAGGACAACGAAATTGCCCTGTTCAAGACCCATTACTACGGCGGCATCAAGAAATACCAGTGGACGGCCATGCCCCTCTCCCTGCATGGCATGATCGTGCGTGCGGATGGCTCTTCGGTTGAGGTCGGCATCGGTGAGGATGCGGGTGATCCCGTGTTCTGCATCTCCGATCTGCTTCCCCACCTTGCCGCCAACCAGATGAAGCGTACTCTGCATGAGGGCATCAAGGGCGAAGAGCTGAACATCATCATCGGCTCCCGTCCGTTCCGTGACGACAGTGAAAGCGAGCTGGTCAAGCTTGCCATTCTCGATATTCTGCACGAAAAATACGGCATCACTGAGGATGATTTCATTTCCGCCGAGCTGGAAGCCGTTCCGGCGTATCAGGCCAAGGATGTGGGCTTTGACCGCAGCATGATCGGTGCCTATGGCCACGATGACAGAGTTTGTGCATACACTGCATTTATGGCTGCACTCGAATGCAAGAACCCTGTTCACACAGGCGTGACGATTCTCACAGATAAGGAAGAAACCGGCAGCGACGGCAACACAGGTCTGTGCTCGTCCTACCTCAAGTACTTCCTCTATGATCTGGCGGAAACTTTCGGTGCCAACGGCAGAGCGGTGATTTCCGCTTCGAAGTGTCTGTCCGCCGATGTGAATGCGGCCTTCGACCCGACCTTCCCCGAGGTACTCGAACGCAACAACTGCGCTTACTTCAACCATGGCGTCTGCGTGACCAAGTTCACAGGTGCCAGAGGCAAGTCCGGCACATCGGATGCATCCGCTGAATTTGTGGGCGAAATCCGCAGACTGCTCGATGCCAATGATGTCATCTGGCAGACCGGCGAGCTTGGCAAGGTCGACATGGGCGGCGGCGGTACGGTTGCGGCCTATATCGCAAATCTGAACATTGACACGATCGATGTCGGCGTGCCGGTGCTTTCCATGCATGCGCCCTATGAGATGGTGGCCAAGACCGATGTGTATGCGGCTTACCGTGCGTTCCTCGTTTTCCTCGAAAGCTGAGTGTAGCATGCGGTATCTGGAACGATTTGATACAAAGATCCTCCTTGGCAATGCGGAGGATCTTTACTGGATGATCAAGAATTTCGCACAGGATCACGAGATTCCGTTTGCGGATGCAAAGGACATCATCCTGACCGCAGCCATCTGCAGTCAGGGTTCGGAACAGCATCTTTCTGACATTGCGAAAAAAATGGACAGGCTGGCATAAAAGGAGGCCAAGACATGGGAAATTACAAGCTGATTGTCATCGACAACGACGGTGTATGGATCACGGAACTGCATTTTGAAAACGTGCGTATCAACTGGAACGCCAACACCGTTTCCGTCACGAATGCAGAGGGCAAGCTCCTGTATATGGTGACAACCAATCATGTTACAGTGGAAGTGGTCGAAGAAACCGTGCTGCCGCAGTGGGAGGAAGAATGAAACTGATTTCATGGAATGTCAACGGCTTTCGTGCGTGTCTGACAAAAGGCTTTGAGGAGAGCTTTTCTGCGTTTGATGCAGATATCTTCTGCATTCAGGAAACGAAAATGCAGCCGGAACAGGTGACGACCTCCTTTGCCGGCTACACACAGTATTTCAACAGTGCGGTGAAAAAGGGCTATTCCGGCACGGCAGTATTCACAAAGCAGGAGCCTCTTTCCGTGACGTTCAATTTTGAGGGGCACACGGATGAGGGACGTGCGATCATCTGCGAATACGAAAAATTTTATCTGGTGAATCTCTATGTGCCGAATGCACAGCGGGAGCTTGCACGAATTGACTACCGCATGAAATGGGAGGATGACCTCCGTGCATTTCTGACGGAACTCGACAAGAAAAAGCCCATCATCCTCTGTGGTGACCTGAATGTGGCACACAAGGAAATTGACCTGAAGAATCCGAAGACCAATGTCGGCAATGCGGGATTTTCGGATGAAGAACGAGGCAAGTTCGGCGAACTGCTTGAAGCGGGATTCACGGATACGTTCCGCCATCTGTACCCCGACAAGGAAGGTGCCTACAGCTGGTGGTCATACATGTTCAAGGCAAGGGAACGCAACACGGGATGGAGAATTGACTATTTTCTGGTATCAAACCGTATTGCGGATAAAATCGTGGATGCAAAGATCTTCCCCGAGATCATGGGCAGCGACCATTGTCCGGTGGGGCTGGAGATTGATTTGGATTAAAAAATGCTGGTGCGCTTTGCGCACCAGCATTTTCGTTTATTTTGCACGTTCTTCCAGAATATCCATCATCTCGCCGACATTCTTCATGCCGCTCACCTCACGGACGGTGAAACGCATCCTGAAGGCACGCTCTACGGCGCCGATCAGGTTGATATGCTCGAGGCTGTCCCAGTCCTCGATGTCATCGGCACAGGTCTCGTCGGTCAGTTCGATCTCATCATCATCGAATACGTCCTGGAACACTTCGGTCAGCTTATTTTTGATTTCTGCTCTGTTCATGGTTGTTTTCTCCTTATATAGTGATTTATCTTTTAAGGTTCTTTCTAAACTCCCCCACCCCAACCCCTCCCCAAGGGGGAGGGGCTTATAGTGGAGGCGGCTGCGCCGCCTCATACCCGCTGTTCGCCTTACGGCGGCTTTTGGACTGTGCCCCTTGTCCCTTTAAGCGGCGTTATACATGCACTGCCACGGCAATGACTTCATTTTTTGGCTGATAATCGGCAATACTCAGCTTCCATGCGGTATTCCCGTCCGCATCCTCGGAGATCTTCGTGAATCCGAATGTGCCGAACAGTTCTGCAACCATGCCGTTTTTCTTGGTCGGGTAATAATGCCCGATGATTTCTGTGATCCCCTGTCTGCGGCTCTCTGCGACAAGGGCATCGAGCATCGCAAATTCCATATCCCGCTTGAGCACACGACAGCTCATCAGCCACAGCTCAACTTGCAGAGTACTTCCCTCTTTTTTGCCGATCACGACCGATACAATACCGTTGTCACCGAACTTGTCCTCGAGTCGACCATAGAGTCTGATGTGCGCGGGACTTGCGGCAACCGCTTCCATTTCGGCCTGTGTATAGCGCTTTGTGGTCACATTGAACTGGTTGCTCTTATTCGTCAGCTGCGTGATGCGAGGGAGTGTGACGGGGTCAAAATCCGCAATCACGGCCTTCATCTCCAGACTTTTCAGGAAATCCTTATAGTCGGTGAAGGCGGCCTGTGCGGCCTGACGCTTCGCATTTTCCTTATACATCTCGCTGCGCTTGGCATCATCTGCGGAAAGATTCGTCACCTCGAAATAGCCTGCACGGTCAAGCCGCAGGATGCATTCCTCGACCGAGTCAAACGGAATCACCGCCGTCTCCGGGAGCTGCGCCTGCACAATGGCACGCTCAGCGGGATTGTCATCGACAAAGACAAAGCTCTCGGTCAGAAGCGTCAGCTCCTGTGCCATATCAGCGATATTCTGGGATTTCATATCCCAATTCGCCTTGATGCAGACAAAATCATCCGGTTTCAGAATACCCTCCGGATGCTCCAGACCAAGAATTGCATTCTCATGGTCATTCTTCGAGCACACGGTCAGCAGCACGCCAAGATCCTTGTGGTCTTTCAGGAAGCCTTGGAGCGAAGCATAGGCCTGACCGACAGAGGTCTCCTGTCCGATCTCAATACCAGCCTGTCCGTCATCGCCGATCACGCCGCCCCAGAGAGTATTATCGAGGTCGAGTGCAAGGACTTTCTTATTTTTTCCCATCAGCGAGCAGATAATATTGCTCAGATTATAGGCAAAATCCGGAATGGCCGGTACGCAGAGTGCGTACTTGTAGAGATGCCAGTAGGACGGCTCGAGCCATTTGTCGAGACCGTAACAGGCAGAAAGATAGTTGATGTCGTGAATATAGAAATGCTTGTGCGCCCTTGCATAGTCATAGAACATGACATTGAGTCGTGTCAGATAGTCAATGCTGCCATGCAGGCTGCCGGCTTCCCGGTTGCCCATGAGGCGGGTGAGGGGCATTTCGAAATTATTCTGGATGATGGGGCAGCCATAACGCTCGGCAAGATGCTGCCACATGGCTTCAAAATGGTGGTATGTCTCGCAGAGCTTGTGCTCGACAAGCTCGGCACTGTCGCCGATGTGCGGCATGGACTGCACATTGCGGGCGGATGTATGAATGAAGATCAGCTCGGGCTGGAATTCAGTGAGCGACGGCGGATCAAACATGGCATCGTTCCAGTACTGAGCATACTCGGATTGCCAGAAGGTCGGCACAATGCCGCGGTTTCTGAGAAACAGCTCGAGGATGCTGACAATATCATTTGTGGTAGAACCGCCCAGCACAGCAATGCGCAGCGGCACGCCGCCCGTCTCCTGCTCCTTCAGGGCACGCAGCAGTCTGCGGCGCTTCTGGAGAATGGCGGCACCGTCAAAGGGATAGCAGAGCGCCTGTAACATGGGGCACCTCCCGTTAATACATAATGGATTCAAGCTTGGACGCATTGCCGCCCATGGCACTGTAGGTATTCATCGCAAAGAGCACATCGGTAACGCCCTTTTCCTGAATAAAGCCGATCATGCCCGGTTCGAAGTAACGCATATCGGCCACCCAGATCTCCTCAAAGGACGAAGTCAGGCAGGGCACGAGTGCATTGCCGTAGCTGTCCTTGATGATCATGAGCTTACGGCCGTTCTTGCAGTCAGTTGTAATGTGCGTGATGCGCTCATCACCGCCCATGAAAACAAGATACCAGCTTGAGGGGGCGAGATTGTCGAGATTCAGCATCAGGCTGGCCTGACGCTCTCTTGTCATATCGATATCGTAATAGGTCGTTGTGTACTGATTCTGCGGGACATAGTAGATGAAGTCCTCGGGGTTATTCTTCAGCACGGCCTTCTGTGTGTAGCCATAGAGCGTGCCGACATAGCCTTCCTTCACGACGGTCTCATAGTCCGAGAGCGGTGCGAAAGGAACACCGGCTGTTTCCGCAAAGGCCTCGGCGGCATAATAGGCGCCGAGCGGTGCCCAGTGATGATCAGTGCGGGAATAGATCGCCTCGTCCTTATGTTCAAGGAGCTTGCTGTAGGCATCGACAGGGGTTACACCCTCAAAGAAGGTGTTGATATGATCGATGTGCTCCGGCTCACTGGCAGAGAGATCGGCGTATTTTTTTGGCAGATAGTACGAGCATGCAGTGGGGGCAACGAGGGAGTAGATGTTCACATCATCGCCAAGAACTGCATGGTACTGGTTCAGAATGCCGGCATAGGCTTCGCCTTTTGCCTTGCCGCCGCCAAAGAGCATGATACCGCGATCCTTCACGATGAGGATGTTATTGGCAATCTCGCCGTTGATGTCCTCCTCGGGCGGCTCGGTCGTGGGCGGCTCGGTAGTCGGCGGTTCGGTCGTGGTCTCCCCTGTTGCGTCCTGTGTGGGCGGCTGGGTCGGGGGGACGGTGGTGGGCGGTTCGGTGGGTTCCGGTTCCTCAAGTGTGGGAATGTCACCGACAAGCTCGACACCGTCATCATAGGCAATGCCAAGATTGCCCCGGAAATCGGAGATCACACCTTTGAACGTGCTGCGCATGGGCACGGTGTCATTGAAGAAGGCGGAGAACTCGGATGTGAAGGTGCCTTCGAGATAGGATGCAATGCTGAACTTCGGCATCTTTGCAAGGTCACGATTCTCCTCGGATGAATGCGTCGGCCGCTTGCCGAACCACATAAAGCAGGTGGCGGCGGCAAAGACGAGGGACAGACCGATGACATTCACCTTCATCAGATTCTTTTCCTGCAGCGCACGCAGCTGCTGTTCTTTTTCATTCAAAGCAGGCTTTTCCTGCTTGGCTTTTTTCTGACTCATGGTTCACCTCCGTCAGAAACGATAATAGAGGAATGCATTGGTTGTGGCATCGACCAGAAGAATGCTGCTGAGGATCAGAAGTCCTGCACAGGCCACGGTTCCGCAGAGGGACAGTGCCACCCTTGCACCGCTGGAACGATCTGCCAGCTTCCGGCACTGATCAAGCAGCGGGAAGGTGAAGAGCACTGCGGCAGCAATCAGGAAGATATTGTTGCACGCAGACATGCCTTCCACAAAGCTGTAGAAGCCGTTCTTGTTGAAGGGTGTGAGATTCACAAGGAAGGTCAGCAGCTCGCCGCCGTCCTCGAAATAGAAGATGCCAAAGCCAATGATGATGACGATCTTGTTGTAGATATGACGGATCCAGAGCGGGATCTTTCGCATTTTCTTCTTGCCGATGCAGGTTTCAAGGACAATGAAGGCACCATAATACACGCCCCAGAGCACATAATTCCAGCTGGCACCGTGCCAGATGCCGGTGCAGAGCCACACAACCGCAAGGCTCAGATACTTGTTGCGGATGCCGAAAACCGGCAGGGGCAGCAGATAGTCACGGAAGAAGCTGCCGAGGGAAATGTGCCATCTCTGCCAGAATTCGGTGATGTCCTTGCAGAGGAAGGGATGGCGGAAGTTTTCATCGAAGTGGAAGCCGAACATCCGTCCAAGGCCGATGGCCATATCGGAATAACCCGAGAAATCGAAATAAATGTAGAGCGAATACATGATGACCGCATACCATGTGCCGGCTACGGTCTGATGGGACACGCCGCCCTCACCAAAGAAATCTTCGACAATGAGGAACAGGTTGTCAGCCAGAATGACCTTTTTCGACAAACCAATGATAAAACGGGAGAAGCCCTCACTCACATCACGAAGGGTCACGGTGCGGTTCTCAATTTCCTCGGCAATGGTGCTGTAGCGGACGATGGGGCCGGCAATCAGCTGCGGAAAGAGGGAGACATAGAGTGCAAAATGCAGAAGATTCTTCTGCGGCTCGACCTTTTCCCAGTAACAGTCGACTATGTATGACAGCACCTGGAAGGTATAGAAGCTGATGCCCACAAGCTGGGCGATCTGCGGGACGGGCAGACTCGCCGAAAACAGGGCATTGATATTTTCCATAATAAAACCGCTGTATTTGAACACACCAAGCATACCGAGATTGAACACAAGACCGGTGCCGAGAATGATCTTCGAGCCGATTCTATCCCTGTACTTCCCTATGCCAAGTCCGCATAAATAATTCACAACGGTACTGAGCAGGAGAAAGACGATGCGCGTGGGTTCACCCCATGCATAAAACACCAGGGAAAAAATGACCAGAATGACATTCCGGATTTTGGTCTGCTTCACGGCTGCGTAGCTGGTCAAGCACAACGGCAGAAACAGATATAAAAATATAAGACTGGAGAAAATCATGATTTGTGGCCTCTTGTTCTACGTTTTTTGTTTTTTTGTTTTTTCTCTCTATCTGTATGTATCTATAGGCACTGAAATCGCCTTGTGACGGCGATTTTGTTCAGTCATATCATCACGATGCGGAGCCACACGCCCCTAAAAAAAATCTGATACTATATTTATTATACGGCAAATGAAACGGTTTTGCAAGGGGAAAAACCGAAGTTTTTCATTTTCCACAAAATTCGTAATTCCGCACAAATCCTTCATAATTTTTTATGTAGTTTATACAAGAGGTAGACTCTTGTCTTGCAGGCGTTCCATGAGGAACGGGAAGGCGGATTCGTAGTGGATGCCATACCAGCGGCGGTCGGGTGCAAGGGCGGTCAAACGGATGCTCTCGAGGGTGAAATCCGCTGCAAGCGCTGTGGCTTCCTCAAGCGCGGCACCTCGCAGCAGTGCACCGACACAGGTGCTGGCGAAGACATCGCCGGTGCCATGGAAGGGGCCTTCAAATCGCTTATGGAAATGTGAAAAAACGTGATCGGTATCGGCATCATAGCCCATGAAGCCGACCTCATCGGGGCTGAGACTCACGCCTGTGAGCACGACACTGCGGGCGCCGAGCTTCGAAAGACGGCGGAGCATGTCCTCAATCACGGCAGCATCATAGCCCTCCTCAAGGTACGGAATCCCCAGAAGGCACGCAGCCTCGGTCATATTGGGCACGATGACATCCGCACCCTGACAAAGACGCTGCATATGCTTTGGAAAATCACGGGAGAAGCCGTGGTAGAGATGACCGAAATCGCCGAGAACGGGATCAACAAAGACGCAGGTTTCAGGGGTGCGGAACTGCGCAATGATCTCTTCCACAATGGAAACCTGCTTGACAGAGCCGAGATAGCCGGTGTAGATGGCGTCGAACGTGATGCCTTCGGCCTTCCACTGCTCGGTAATCGGGCGCAGCTGGGCGGTCAGGTCGCAGAACGTATAATCGCTGAATGCGGAATGGGATGACAGCACGGCAGTCGGAAGGATGACGGTTTCCGTCCCCATAGCGGACAGAATCGGCAGTGCTGCTGTCAGGGAGCATTTTCCTACGCAGGAAATATCCTGGATTGTCAGAATTCGTTTCATATTGCGCCTCCTTGCTCTTTACATTATAATGGATTATCGGAGGAATGTCAAGGGCTGGGGAGCCTTGCGGCTGGATTCTGAGTTGATATTCTATTTGACATTCCGCCTGTTTCCTGTTATAATAAGAATGATATGCTATTTTTGACTTTCGAGGTGATATCATGCTGTTAAAGGCTGTGAATGTACATAAAATCTACAACGGCATCCCGCTTTTGCAGAATATCAATCTGCAGATTGAGGATCAGGATCGCATCGGTCTGATCGGTGCGAACGGATGCGGTAAATCCACGCTTCTCAAAATCCTGCTCGGACAGGTTCTCCCCGATCACGAGCTGGAAGAGGACGGCCAGATCATACGGGGTGCAAAGACCTCCGTGGGCTATCTTGCCCAGTCCGCTGCACTCGATTCGGAAAAAACCGTCTGGGAGGAAATGCGCAGCGTCTTTGCAGAGCTGCTCTCTGTGCAGGAGAAAATGCGTGAAGCTGAGCTTGCCATGCAGACCGGAGGTATGGCACATTCCGAGGAATACGACCGCCTGACGGCCATTTTTGAGGCCGGAGACGGCTATCAGATTGATGTGAAAATCCGCACCGTTCTGCTCGGTATGGGCTTCCCCGAGGAGACCTTCCATCGTGAAGTCGCCGGCTTCAGCGGCGGCGAGAAAACACGTCTTGCCATCTCCAAGCTCCTGCTTGAAGCACCCAATCTCCTCATCCTCGACGAGCCGACAAACCATCTGGATTTCGACACGATCCAGTGGCTTGAGGAATATCTCCAGAGCTACAAGGGTGCGCTGCTCATTGTGTCCCATGACCGCTATTTCCTTGATAAACTCGCCACCTCCATCTGTGAGATCGAACGGGGACGCCTGACACGCTTCAAGGGCAACTACTCCGCCTACACCGTCCAGAAGGAAGCGGCAGTGGAGCGGCAGGAAAAGGAATATGCCATGCAGCAGAAGGAAATTGCGAAGCTCGAGGACTATGTCGCACGCAATCTTGTGCGGGCTTCGACCTCGAAAAGTGCAAAAAGCCGCCAGAAACAGCTTGACAAAATGGAACGCATCGAAAAGCCTGTGACCCATCAGAAGCGTGCAAGCCTGCGTTTTTCCTATGAGATCGAACCGCCCCTCGATGTACTCGAGGTGCGGGAAGCTGACATCTCCGTGGGCGAGGGTGCAGAGCGCAAAACTCTTCTCGAACAGCTCTCTTTTGCGGTGCGCCGCGGCGAAAAACTCGCTGTGATCGGCCCGAACGGCATCGGCAAATCCACTCTGCTCAAAGAAATTCTCGGCATTCTCCCCCATGCGGGACTCATTCGTTTCAATAAAAACGTCAAGATCGCCTACTTCGATCAGGAGAGCACAAACCTCAACCCCCTCAACACCGTGCTCGATGAACTGCACGACCGCTTCCCTGCCATGCTTGACGGCGAAATCCGCAGCATTCTCGGACAGGTCCGCATCACCGGTGAGGACGTATTCAAGCCGATTTCCGCTCTTTCCGGCGGTGAACGTGCTCGTGTCTGCTTTGCGCTGCTCATGCTTGAGCATGCCAATGTCATGCTCCTCGACGAGCCGACCAACCACCTTGACCTCCCGATGAAGGAAGTCCTTGAGGAGGCACTTTCCGCCTACACCGGCACGCTCATTTTCGTATCGCATGACCGCTATTTCCTCAAACGCCTGTCCAGCCAGATTCTGGAGCTTTCTCCCGATGGCGCAGAGCTGCATCCCTATGGATTCGAGAGCTATCTCGATGTGAAGTCCAAACGCAAGGCTGCTGCGCTCATTGCACAGGCTCAGGCCACGGCGGAAAAGCCCCGTGCAGCGGCTCCCTCCCACCGTACCAAGGCTCAGCGCAGTGCCGATGCCGCACGCCGCAACCGCATGCGTGAGCTGGAACAGGAGATCGAGCGGCTCGATCAGACCATCGCAGAACTCGAAGAAAAACTCACCCTCCCCGAAATCTGCACCGACTATCAGAAAATGAATGCCGTCTGTGCGGAACTGGAGGATGCCAAGCTCCAATCCGAGGCCTGCTTCATGGAACTGTGCGATCTCGAAGAGGCTTAAATCGCCTTTTCAGATGGATTTTGGCCATCACGCTTCATAAAGTTGCATGGTTTTATGTCTTAAAATTCGTGCAATTTGCATATTGCACTTTTTTGAAAAATCGTGTATCATTATAGCATAGAGGATTGTGTGAAGATGGTTTGCCATCTTGCATATTCAAAAAATGTTCACAAACATTATTAACTCACATGAAAAGAGGAATACTTATGAAAATGAAGAAGTATCTGGCTGCTCTGATGGCAGTCACCATGATTTGCGGTGCATTCACAGCATGCGGCGGCGGCGAGACCGCTTCCGAGACTGAGAGCAAGGCTGACAGCTCCTCCGCAGTAGAGTCCGTTGAGGATTCCGCAGCTGAGTCCGAGACTGAAGAATCCAAGGCTCCCGTTGCTGTGACACAGCCTGCTGCTCCTGCTGAGATGGAAACCCCTGTTGCTGCGCAGTCCGGTCAGGCCTTCCTGGCAATGGCTGACTCCCAGTGGTGGATCCAGTACAACGGCAATACAGATGACGCTGGTTATATGCTGTCATATGATGCAGGCGTTGTAGATATCACAGGCGACGGTCAGTACACTGTTAGTGTAACCGCTGATACCAATGGCTTCCGCTATGATACCACAGGTGATGTAAACGGTGTTTATACTCCCAGCGGCTGCGCATTCTCTGCTGTTATCATCAAGGACGGCGAAACACTGTTCCCCAATGCCATCATCACTATCGACAGTATTGTGATTGACGGCACTGAGGTAGAGATGGTTGCCAAGAACTACACCAATTCTGAGGACGGTCACATCCGCTCCAACATCTACAACTCCTATGTTTCCTCTCCCTCCGGCGATGCAAGATCTGTTGACGGCTTCCTGTACAACGATTATGACACCTCCTCTCCTGCTCTGGCAGATGCTGCTGATTACTCTGCACAGATCGTAGATTCCTCTGTTTACAACAGCTGGACTACTATCGAGGTTAACTTCACAGTTTCCGGTCTGGGCGGCGATGCCGGCGAAGGTCAGCCTGCTGCTGAGGGCGAAGGCCCTGCTGCTGAAGGCGAAGAAGCTGCTGCTGAGTCCGTTGCTGAATAATTTCAGTGAAATATCAATAACGAACGGCAACCCCAAAGGGTTGCCGTTTTTGTGTTATTCTACTTTCTCCTTCTTTGGGCTGTCGTCAGTTTTCTCGAATGCATCACCGATGACATGGACAACGCCGCACAGCAATACAGCGACAACATAGGCCACCCAGCTGATGTGCCATGCCGACATAAGGGTGCCAAGCAGCACGAATACCAGTGTTGCAAAGATCATGAGGCATGCACAGATCGCGCCGGTGATACGGTCGATCTTTGTTTCCTTTTCTTCGACCTCAGGACTGTTTTCACGATTGTATTCGTCGATATTGAACTTGCTTTTCTGGATACCGGCGTACACCAGAAAACCGACACCTTCGGTAACGAACAGCATCAGCACGGATGTCGTCAGACACGCAGCGAATTCATTCTGATCCAAATAGGACTCGCCGATGATCAGCGTTGTACCGATCAGGCAGACCACGCCCAGAAGAATCAGGGAAATGCCGGTGACGATCTTGGTAATGAATTTATTCTGGAAGGCATCCTGCTCCTCCTCCGTATAGAACGGAACGATCTGCGGATGCTTTCTTTTAAAGTGCTCATGCTGCATTCCAGCGGTCACAAAGTATGCGACGCCTGCAATCACGAACGGGAAAAGTGCAAGTGCCGCTGCCGTGTCCACATGTGTCAGACCATAGGTCACGAGCAATGCCGTCACGCCTGCCAGAATCAGAACCACACCGATTGTGATGTTCTTGGCATGCTGATTCATATGGGCATCATAGCCGGCTGTGTCGCTGACATCGTCGGCCTTGACATCGCCGCGGATGAGATCATCCATCTTGCATCCGAACAGCTCGCACATGGATACAAGCTTCTCCATCTCAGGATAGCATGCGTCCGATTCCCATTTCGATATTGTCTGACGGGATACACCCATCTTCTCTGCGAAGCCCTCCTGTGTATAGCCTTCACGCTTTCTTAAATACTGAATATTTTCTCCTGTACTCATAGTGATGTTCCTCCGTTTTGGTGATGATTTTTCTGTGCTGCCAGCATCATCATTCTACCATGGCATCGATGTAAAGTGTACCAATTTCGTGTTGCTTTTGTGTTTTTTTATGTAAATCGCAGGTTGCATTGGCTATTTTGCGTGGTTTTACTGTTTCCGGGCAATTTTGTATTCATCGCCGTCACGATAGTACGGACAGCTCTTTGCATGGCCCTGCAGCATGCGGGCGTACTCGTCCTCATCGAGATCCATATCACAGACATAGCACTCCCAGTCCTCATCGTAGGTGTAAAAGGCACAGGTATCGCACTGGTTCATCTTGCTTCCTCCTTCATGAGAAAGGGAGCGCCGCCCGGCACTCCCCTGCTGGTTATTCGTTCACATATACAGCCTTGATGCGGCCGATGTACATCTTGTGCATCTCGTCCTTGCTGTACCACTTTTCGTACTCGGCGTGATCGGCAAACCCAGCTTCGTCCATCATCTGATCATAAGCCTTCTCGCAGATGAACACGAGCTTTGCCTGCTCGAATACGGTCGTGCCGTCAAGCTCGACGGGGATCAGACCGGTCTCCTTGGCCTTGTCATAATCACGGCCGGAGTGTGTACCGCAGAACTGCAGTGCCTTGCGCCAGCTCTCATCGAACACGCAGATGCTGAACAGGGCGTTCTGCTCCATGTAGGGCATGGTGTGGCGGGAGGTTCTCACATAGGCGGTGACGGAAGGATTGCCCCAGATCACACCCATGGCGCCCCAGGAGGCAGTCATGGTGTTGTAGGAATCCGGTGTGCCTGCGGTCAGCAGGAACCACTCATCGCCGATGGTCGTGAAGGGATTCACGCCCAGTGTCTTACAATCTTGTTTTACAAATGCCATAGCTTCCATCCTTTCCTGTCGCTGATACAAACTATGCAGCGCAGACCCGATCTATGACCGGATTGTGTAAAAGCAGCAGCGAACAACGCCGCTGCTGCTTTTCATTCAGAAATTATTCAGCAGAATCTGCTTCGAGTGTCTCAATTTCCAACTCATCAAAGTTGAAATCCAGCTCCTCGCCGCAGCCAGGACATACGGTCTCGCCCTCTTCAAGGGTCTCCTCGTCCAGAATGATGCACTTGCCGCAGGTCGGGCAGATGGCAGTATACTGCTCCTCATCGTCGTCATCCATGCAGCCGGAAGTACAGCAGCAGCTGCTGCAGTCGTCCTCGTCGTCATCCTCGTCCATTTCATCGCACAGGAAATCTTCCAGATCGCCCAGATCTTCATCCAGAATGTCGCACAGCTCTTCAAGCTCAGCCACACGATCCTCCAGCTCCTGTGTATAGGTCAGCAGTTCCTCGAGTGCCTCGCAGATGGCATAGTAAACCTTGCCCTCCTTGGAAGCGGAATCTGTGTCCTGACCTGCAAGCAGGCCCTTCAGAAATGCAATCTTATCCATAATAGCCCCTCCTTTCGGGTGTGTCAGACTATTTCTTATGCACGCTCCATGTACTCGCCGGTTCTGGTATCGATGCGGATCATATCGCCTTCATCGATGAACAGAGGTACTCTGATCTCTGCGCCGGTCTCGAGTGTAGCGGGCTTGGTTGCGTTTGTAGCAGTATCACCCTTGAAGCCGGGATCGGTCTGGGTAACCTGCAGCTCTACAAAGAAGGGCGGCTCAACGCCGAATACATTGCCCTTGTAGGACAGAACCTTAACTTCCATGTTCTCCTTAACGAACTTGAAGTTGTCGCCGAGCTTGGAAGCATCGATGGGCAGCTGCTCGTAGGACTCCATATCCATGAAGTAATACAGACCGCCGTCCTCATACAGATACTGCATATCCTTTCTCTCGATGAATGCAGTCGGGAACTTTTCAGTGGGGTTGAAGGAACGCTCAACCACTGCACCAGTGATCACGTTCTTGAACTTAGTTCTTACAAAAGCGGCGCCCTTGCCGGGTTTTACATGCTGGAACTCAACAACCTGTACTACGTTGCCGTCCATCTCAAACGTTACGCCGTTTCTGAAATCACCTGCTGTAATCATAAAAAATAAACCTCCGTAAATTCAAACTTATATATTCTATTTTACACTAAAACCGATTTTTTTTCAATAGTTATTCCGAAATATTACAGACAAATCAGCTTCTTTGTGAATTTCGTCAAATTCTCGCATCCGTTTTCAGTAATATTCACGAAATCTTCAATGCGCACACCGAACTTTCCGGGGAGATAGATGCCGGGTTCCACTGTCACAACATGGCCAGCCCCCAGCAGACGCTTCGCATTCGGGGAAGCAACGGGGTATTCATGGATCTCAAGACCCACGCCATGGCCGAGGGAATGGCCGAAGGCATCGCCATAGCCAGCCTCTGCGATCACGCTGCGTGCAATGCCGTCGAGTGCCTGTCCGGACATGCCTGCCTTCACTGCGGCAAGCGCCGCCTCCTGTGCGTGCAGGACGGTCTCATAGACATGCCGCATCTCATCCGTCGGCTCACCCACGCAGACTGTACGGGTCATATCGCTGTGATAGCCGTCGACCACGGCACCGAAGTCCATCAGAACGAAATCGCCCTTCTGCACGGTTCTGTCCTCGGGGACGCCGTGGGGCATGGATGTGTGGGCACCGGTCAGGGCAATGGTCTCGAAGGAAAGATCCTCCGCCCCCTGTCTTCTCATGTGAAAATCAAGGAACAGGGCAATCTCACGCTCGGACATGCCGGCATGCAGTGTCTCCAGAAGCGCCGTGAGTGCGTCCTCAGCGAGTTTCTGTGCAGCCTTGATCTTTCCGATCTCCTCGGGCGTCTTGACCGTACGGAGCGCATAGAGGGCATCTGTGAGAGTGTTGTCGGTGATAAATTCTGTCTCAGGAAATTTCTCCTGCAAAGCCGCAAGACGCTGCAGGGTCAGGCTGCCGGATTCCACGGCAATGCGCTTGGCATTGTGTTTGTCAAACAATGCAGCCATCTGCTCATAGAGGTTCTCCTGCTCGATGACGACGGCATCGCGGACGACTTCCTTTGCCTTCTCCACATAGCGGAAATCGATGAGCAGGTAGCTCTGCTCCGGAAAGCACAATACCGTGCCTGCCGAGGACTTCATGCCGGTGAGATAGCGGCGGTTGATGTCATCGGTGATGAGGGAACAGTCGCAGTGCGCCGTCATGGATGCCGCAAGGCGCTGCAGGCGGCTGCTCATGCGTCACGCTCCGCAAGGGCGGTGAGGCCAAGATCATAGCTCAGCAGACCAAAGCCGGAAATGCTGCCGCAGCAGACGGGGGCAATGACGGAATGTGAGCGGAAGGCATCACGGGCGAAAATATTGCTGATGTGCACCTCGATGCAAGGAATCCGGATGGCCTTGATGGCATCGGCGATGGCATAGCTATAGTGGGTATACGCACCGGCATTGATGACCACACCGTAGAATTCGGTACGGGCGGCATGGAGCTTGTCGATGATGGCGCCCTCGTGATTGGACTGGAAGATCTCGCACTCGAGGCCGAGCTGTGCAGCACGCTCGAGCAAGTGCGCATTGAGCTTGTCAAAGCTCACATCGCCGTAGATGCCCGGCTCACGCTCACCGAGCAGATTGAGATTCGGGCCATGGATGACCAGGACTTTTCTTGCCATGGTTATGCCTCCTTGTAGAATTTTTTAGGCAGAAACGGCTTTTCCATAAACCGCTTGAATTTGAAGAATGCTGTTTTCTCGTGCTCCATGGGCGGGACATAGATGCTCTTGACGCCGAACCAGCTGGCACCGAGGATATCGGTGTAGATCTGGTCGCCCACCACAGCCAGTGCCTCCTTCGGGAGGTGCATATCCTCCGCAGCACGCCGGAAGCCATCCGAGAGGGGCTTTCTGCTGTCGCAGATGCACGGAATCCCCAAGAGCTTAGCAAAGGGCTTCACACGGGGCGGATGGTTATTGGAGACGAGACGCAGAGCAATGCCGGCACGTTTCATGGAAGCGATCCATTCCATGACACCCTCGGCGGGGACGGGATTGTCGTGTGTGGTCAGGGTGTTGTCGATGTCGAGCAGCAGTCCCCTCACACCCATTTTTTTGAGAAGCTGCGGGGAAATGCAGCACACAGACCGCACTGCAACCGTTGAATCAAACCACATAGTGCTCTCCTTTTCAATGAAAAAAACAAGGGCGCACCGTATGATGCGCCCACAGGGTTGCCCCTTATTGTCTTTAATACTTGCGCTTGCGAGCTGCCTCGGACTTCTTCTTGCGCTTTACTGAAGGCTTTTCGTAATGTTCTCTCTTACGAACCTCAGCAATTACGCCGTCCTTCGCGCAGGATCTCTTGAAACGCTTCAGAGCGGTATCCAGAGACTCATTCTTGCCTACACGTACTTCTGCCACTTACTATTCCCTCCCTTTGCCACCAAGACAGAGGTTCTATCCGACAGTTCCCTGCATTGGATAGTATACTAAACTTCCCTTTTGAGAAGGTAGTTTGTCAACCACATAATCTTGCACTTACAAGCATAAAAATATTATACCATACTGTGCATATTTTGTCAACCGGTTTTTCTTCGGAATTGGATTTTTGTCACTTGCTACAAAATCCACACCGTTGTTTTGTACATAAATCCGGTATTGCCTGACGCACAGAAGTCGCAAACAACTGCCTGCGGCTTCTGCATATCATTTTATTTTTACTTGACTACGATATTCACGAGCTTGTTCGGAACATAGATCTGCTTCACGATCTGCTTGCCCTCGATGACCTCAGCCACCTTGGGTTCAGCCGCAGCCTGTGCAAGTACATCCTCCTGTGCAGCGCCCATGGGGATGTTGATCTTGCAGCGGATCTTGCCGTTGACCTGTGCTACGATCTCCACAGTCTCGTCCACGCACTGTGCCTCGTCATACTTCGGCCATACCTGCTCGTTCAGTACGCCTTCAAAGCCAAGCAGCTCATACATCTCCTCGGTCAGGTGGGGTGCGAAGGGATTGAGCAGCATCAGCAGTGTGCGCATTTCAGCACGGTTCACGCTGCCCTCTGCATAGATATCGTTCACCAGAGCCATCATTGCGGCAATGGCGGTGTTGAACTTCAGAGCCTCGATGTCCTCGGAGACCTTCTTGATGGTCTTGTGGATCTTGGAGGAGAGGCTGTCACGATAGCTGTCGCCGTCGATGACGCTGTCCTGCAGTGCCCAGACTCTGTCGAGGAAACGCTTGCAGCCCTTGATGCTGGAGGGGCTCCAGGGAGCGGACTTCTCGAAGTCGCCGATGAACATCTCATAGAGACGCAGGGTATCTGCACCGTACTGACGGATGATGTCGTCGGGATTGATGACATTGCCTCTGGACTTGGACATCTTCTGGCCGTCCTCACCGAGCACCATGCCGTGGGAGGTACGCTTCATGTACGGCTCCTTGTGGGCTACGCTGCCGATGTCATACAGGAACTTGTTCCAGAAACGGGAGTAGAGCAGGTGGAGTGTGGTGTGCTCCATACCGCCGTTGTACCAGTCTACGGGCATCCAGTATGCGATGGCTTCCTTGGAGGCCAGCTCATTGGGATTCTGCGGGTCGCAGTAACGCAGGAAGTACCAGGAAGAACCTGCCCACTGGGGCATGGTATCGGTCTCACGCTTTGCGGGGCCGCCGCAGCAGGGACAGGTGGTATTGATGAAGCTGTCGAGGGTGGCCAGCGGGGATTCGCCGTTGTCGGTGGGCATGTAGCTCTCAACATCGGGGAGACGCAGCGGCAGCTCTTCCTCAGGAATGGCTACCCAGCCGCACTTCTCGCAGTTCACGAGCGGGATCGGCTCGCCCCAGTATCTCTGACGGCTGAATACCCAGTCACGCAGCTTGAAGTTCACCTTGCGGTGACCCTTGCCGGTTTCCTCGAGCCAGTCCTTGATCTTGACCTTGGCATCCTCAACGCTCAGACCTGTGAGGAAGCCGGAGTTCACCATTACGCCTGTTGCGCAGTCTGTGAAGGCAGCTTCTTCGATATTACCGCCTGCAACGACCTCGACCATATCAATGCCGAAGACCTTTGCGAATTCCCAGTCACGATCGTCATGTGCAGGTACGGCCATGATGGCACCGGTACCGTAGCTCATGAGAACATAGTCGGAGATGAAGATCGGGATTTCCTTGCCGTTGACGGGATTGACCGCACGCACGCCCTTGAGCTGCACGCCGGTCTTGTCCTTGTTCATTTCTGTTCTGTCGAAATCGGACTTCTTGGCAGCCAGCTCCTGATATGCCTTGATTTCGTCCATATTCTCGAGCTTGTCAGCCCACTTTTCGAGCATGGGATGCTCGGGTGCGATAACCATATAAGTCGCACCGAAGAGGGTATCGGGACGGGTGGTGTACACAGTCAGGGTGTCCCCTGTTGTGGTATCAAAGTCCACCTCGGCGCCCTCGGAACGGCCGATCCAGTTAATCTGTGTGGTACGGATTCTGTCAAGGTAGTTGACTTCATCCAGATCGTCGATCAGCTTCTGTGCATATTCTGTGATCTTGAGCATCCACTGGCTCTTGACCTTGCGGACAACTTCACCGCCGCAGCGCTCGCAGCAGCCGCCGACAACTTCCTCATTCGCCAGAACGACCTTACAGGAAGTACACCAGTTAACAGCCATTTCCTTCTTATAAGCCAGACCCTTCTTGAAGAGCTGGAGGAAGATCCACTGTGTCCACTTGAAGTACTCGGGATCGGTGGTGTTGACCTCACGCTCCCAGTCAAAGGACAGACCGAGTGCCTTGAGCTGCTCCTTGAAGCGTGCCACGTTCTTCTCGGTTACGATGGCCGGATGGATCTTGTTCTTGATGGCGAAGTTCTCGGTGGGCAGACCGAATGCATCCCAGCCCATGGGGAAGAGTACATTGTAGCCCTCGAGACGGCGCTTTCTGGATACGATATCCATTGCCGTGTACGGACGGGGATGGCCGATGTGCAGACCCTGACCGGACGGATAGGGGAATTCTACCAGTGCATAGAATTTCGGCTTGGAATAGTCGGTTCCTGCACGGAAGGTGTGGTGCTCATCCCAGTAAGCCTGCCACTTCTTTTCAATTTTGCTGTAATCATATTTACTCATTGGAAGTTCCTTCTTTCCTATGTAATTTATGCCGTTTTGTTAAAGTAGGCACGGACATCCTTCTGGAAGATGAGGATGGCTGCCGCACCGATATCGAGTATGCCCTCGAGCAGGTAGAGCCAGCTGCCGGGCAGACCGCCGAGATTGCCGGGGAGATAATACAGTGCTGTCAGTGCAGCAAGGGCTGCGACGATGTAGTTGCAGTACTTCAGGCCCAGAACCAGCACGGCCGCATAAGCCACCGCAATCACGAGCATGAAGAAATTCTGGAAGCCAAAGCCCCCGAGCAGGAGATTGAGCACCTGCTTGACGATGAAATAAATGCCGATGCCAAGGGCAAAGGTTCTGCCTTTTGCCATTATTCAGCCACCTCCAGGAACTGTGCGGGGTCAATTTCCTCCGCATCCGCCCAGAGCTGCTCCAGACGATAGAAGCTGCGCATCTCCTGATAGAACACATGGACAATCACATCGGAATAGTCCAAGATGTACCAGTTGGAGCCGCCCATGCCTTCCTTGTGTGCCGGTTCCACACCGAGCTGGGACAGACGGAATTCCGCTTCCTCGGCAAGGGTCTTGGTATGGGTGGTGCTGGTGCCGTTGGCGATGATGAAATAGTCGCCAAGCACAGTAAGGTCTGTGATCTTCAGGATACGGATATCCTCTGCACGCTTTGCATCGAGACCACGGACGATTTCTCTGATCTTTTCTTCTGTTGTCATACAATCACTCCTTCTATTCTGCGGCGGTGCCGCATCACTTTTCAATTCACAAGATCCTCGAAGTTCTGTGCCGTATCGTCATTGACGGTATTGCGGTAGCTGCCCTCGGGGACAAGCTCGATGATCGAGCTGTTTTCATAGGCAAGCGGCACCTGTCTGGGACGGAACCACTTGTTGATGATTTCAAGTGCGGCGGTCTTATGAATCGACCACATGGAC
This sequence comes from Ruminococcus sp., assembly GCA_015066665.1. GTDB lineage: Bacteria > Bacillota > Clostridia > Oscillospirales > Ruminococcaceae > UBA3855. The sequence continues at coordinate 34,950 of SVNX01000004.1, forward strand.
TGGCCACCGGGGCCGGTGGCCTCTTCGCCGGGCACCATGAAGACATTGACACGATCCATGCTGACGGTACCGGCAAGATCGGCGATCATGCTGATCTGTTCCATGCTCAGATCCGTTGCCATCAGCTGTCTGTCATAGATCTTCCGCATGGCACTCATGAGTTCAAGATTCCCCATATCGAGTGCTTTTTTCATCGCTGCGGCAAGAAAGAGACGCTGTGCCTTGACACGGCCGATGTCGCCTTCGTTATAGCCGCTGCGGAAACGCAGGAACCACTCGGACTGGGTGCCGTTCAGCACCTGCCTGCCCTCATAGAGGATCTTATCCGGCTCATAGACAATGGTACGGGGCAGATTGATCGGGATACCGCCGATGATGTCGACGATCTCCACAATGCTGTCGCAGTTGGTGATGACATAGGAATCGACAGGAATGCCGAAGCTCTCCTGTACGGCATCGACCACACGCTGCACCTTGCTGACGCTCTTGTCGCCGCAGGCATAGATGCTGTTGAATTTATTCGTGCCTGAATTCGTGTAGTCGGGCATATAGCTGTCACGGGGGATCTGGAGGATATTCATGCTGGCGGTACGGATGTTGAACTGGATGAGATAGTTCACATCGTGCAGCGTGCCGCCGCCGTTTGTGAATGTATCAAATCCGAGGAACAAAATGGTATACTGCCCTTCGATGGTCTGGTTGAGATCCAGTCCGTCATCGAATGTGACATCCTCCTCACTGCGCAGCTCCTCCTTGACCGCCTGGGACTCGACCTTGGAGATGGTGCCCTCCTGAATGATCATGGGCTGCCAGCGTTTGAAATAGGACGGGATGGAGACATGTTCGATGGTTTCCTCGGCACCGTTTGCCTCATGCAGCACCATGATGGGTGCATTGAGTACAAGCACGGCAGCGATCACCAGTGTGAGAACGATCGAACAGGCCTTCATACTAATGTTTACGATTCTTTTTTTGGCTTTATCAGTTAATTTTTTGCTCATTTTGCGGGCATCCTTTCCCTCTGTCTGGATTCCCCGTTCTCCTGTTCCGTCATGGAGCGGAGCAGGTAGGCATTGTAGGCGGAGACGGTGTACTGCGGGAGAAGTCCGCCCTTTTTGAGGACACTCTGCGACGCCTGCCGCAGGGACTCAAGCATGGCGTTCTGCAAATTCTCATGCGCCAGCTTCCGCATTTTTCCGACTCCCTTGAAATCACGCTCATCGGAGATGAGATCGGCCATATAGACGATCTCCTCAAGGAGCGACATCCCTTCCCTGCCGACGGTATGGAACCGCACGGCATTGAGAATATCCTCATCCTTCACGCCGAATTCCGTCTGAAGGAATCTTGCACCGGCAATCCCATGCCAGAGCTTCTTCGAATACAGCTCCGCCGCATCCGGTTTAAAATCACCGGACAGCATCAGCTCACGCTGCTCCTCATACGGGAATTCCTTGCAGATATCGTGTAAAAGTCCGGCAAAATAGGCTTTTTCCATATCCCCGCCATATCGCTGGGCGAGCTGTCGGGCGGCTCTTGCCACATTGCAGGAATGCCGGAACCGCTTGGGAGAAAGCTGCTGTTCAAGAAAAGCGATCTTATCCTTGATCTGATACATGCTCATCACTTCCTGCATATAGATTCGTCATTGTAATATATTGTACTATTTTTTCCGGCAAATAGCAAGAACAATCCTGTTTTTTCCCGATCATGTCCCGCAATTTTGTGGAAGATAGCGGATAACTTTCCACATTCACAAGGTGAATCTCACCATATTGCCGCAGGTGATCTGCGGCCTCAACCAGAAGACCGTACTCATCTTCCTCTCTTGCCGCACCCGCAAGGGCTGTGAGCTGCAGGATTTCCTGCCAGCGGTGCCACTGGGTGAACGTCCGGAGCATATCCCCGCCCACGAGGAAGAAAAACTGATCTTCGGGACGTTCCTCGATGAACTGCTTCACTGTGTAGTAGGAGTAGCTGACGGTATCACGCCGCAGCTCGTCATCCCGCACACGCATCCACGAATAGTCCTCGGCGATGAGACGGCACATGGCGAGCCTGTCGGCATCGGGGGCATAGTGGGTGCTGGATTTATGGGGCGGAATGCGGGCGGGCACCAGCCAGACTTCATCGAGCTGCAGCGCAGCATGAAGCTGCTCTGCCAGATGCAGATGGCCGTTATGGGGCGGATTGAAGCTCCCGCCGAAAATGCCGATCCGCATTACTTTGCCTTGGCGGCCTTGGGCAGTTCGATGACCGGATCCTGCGGGTTGCGCTTGAAGAGGACGAACTTGCTGCCGATGACCTGAACGACCTCGGACTTTGTCTTGGCAGCGATCTCCTCGGCGGCTTCACGGGAGGAGTACATGGAATTATCAAGTACACGCAGCTTGATCAGCTCTCTCTTGCGCAGGGCATCGTTCACCTGCTGAATGAGATTGTCATTGATGCCGCCCTTGCCGATCTGGAAGATGGTCTCATAAGCGGCAGCAAGGCTGCGAAGATGTGCTCTCTGTTTACTTGTCAGCATATTGGGATTCCTTTCTTTGATGATGTTCATGAAGAATTGTCCTGCGATTTTACATTTCGCTTTGCAGCAGTGCATAAAGTGCCTTCAGGGCATTGGCACGATGGCTCACGGCATTCTTTTCCTCGGCGGACAGCTCCGCAAAGGACTTGTCGCCGTACATGAAAACAGGATCATAGCCGAAGCCGTTTGTACCCCGCTTTTCGTAGCCGATGCTGCCGCAGCATTCACCGCTGCAATGGGTCAGCGTTCCGTTCTCATCGATATAGGCGATGGCGGTGACGAATTTTGCGCCCCGCTTCTCCGCCGGCACATCGGCCATGACGGAAAGCAGCTTGTCGCAGTGTTCACCCTCGGGGGCAAACCGTGCGGAATACACGCCGGGGCCGCCGTCCAGTGCATCCACACAGAGGCCGCTGTCATCGGCGATGACGGGCAGACTGACGGCTTCAAACACGGCTCTCGCCTTGATGGCGGCATTTTCAGCGAAGGTGGCACCGTTTTCCTCGGGATTCACATTGCAGCCGGCCTCCTTCTGGGAGAGCACCTCGATGCCGAGGGGGGACAGGATCTCACGCACCTCACGCAGCTTATTGGCATTATTGGTTGCCAGTACAATTTTATTCATCCGCTTCGTCCTCCGTTTCCGCAGGCTGGGGCAGGCTTTCGATCTTCACGTCCTTGGAATGATCGAAGAGTGCCTTGACGAAGCTTGCATTGTCGAAGGGCTGCAGATCATCGATCTTCTCGCCCACGCCCACGAGCTTGACGGGAATGCCCAGTTCGTTGCGGATCGATACAACGATGCCGCCCTTGGCGGTGCCGTCGAGCTTTGTGAGGACGATGCCGGTGATGTCGGCCACCTCACTGAAGAGGCGTGCCTGACTGACGGCATTCTGGCCGGTTGTGGCATCGAGCACGAGAAGAACTTCTCTTGCACAGCCTTCTGCACGGGATTCGAGGATGCGGTTAATCTTGGCCAGCTCATCCATCAGATTCTTCTTGTTATGCAGTCTGCCGGCGGTATCAACGATGACCACATCGCAGTGTCTTGCCTTGGCGGCAGTGATGGCATCGAACACAACAGCCGCAGGATCGGAGCCCTCGGCATGCTTGACGATCTCCACGCCCGCACGCTGTGTCCAGACTTCCAGCTGGTCGATGGCAGCGGCACGGAAGGTATCGGCAGCAGCGACGATCACCCGCTTGCCCTCATTCCTGAACTGGTGGCACATCTTGCCGATGGTCGTGGTCTTGCCCGCACCATTGACGCCGATGACCATGATGACCGAGGGCGTGGTGGACAGATCGAGCGAAACATCATCCCCCATCATATCGCCGATGATCTCCTCGATCAGCTCCATGATCAGGGCGGGATCGGTCACGCCGCGTTCCTTGATGAGCTTGCGGAGACGCTCGCAGATTTCCACGGAGGTTTCCACGCCCATGTCGCTCATGATCATGGTTTCCTCCAGCTCTTCGAACAGCTCCTCATCGATCTTGGTAAAGCGGTTGACGACACGCTGCATCTTCTGCACCATGGCGTCCCTGGTCTTCTGCAGACCTGCTTTGATTTTTGCAAAAAAGCCCATATGCTTCCTCCTATTCTTCCGTTGGGATATCCTCCGGCTGCTCGAGCTTGAGCAGGCGGGAAATGCCATCCTCCTGCATGGTCACGCCGTAGAGGACATTCGCTTCCTCCATGGCACTGCGGCGATGGGTCACAAGGACAAACTGGGTATGATCGGTGAACTGCTTGAGATACCGTGCATACTTGCGGACATTGGCTTCATCGAGTGCGGCATCGATCTCATCGAGGATGCAGAACGGTGCCGGCCGCAGCCGCAGAATGGCAAAGTAAATGGCAATCGCCACAAAGGACTGCTCGCCGCCGGAGAGAGAAATCAGATTCTTGATGACCTTTCCGGGCGGTGCCACGTTGATCTCGATGCCCGATGTGAGCACCTGCTCGGGGTCGGTGAGCCGCAGCTCGGCTTTGCCGCCGCCGAAGAGATCGACGAAGATTTCCTTGAAATTCTGGTTGATGATGGCGAAGCTCTCGCTGAAGAGCCGGCACATCTCCTCGGTCAGCTCCGCAATGAGCTTTTCCAGCTCCGTCTTCGACTTGCGGACATCGCTCATCTGGGCGGAGAGGAATTTGTATCGTTCGGAGACCTCTCGGTATTCCTCGATCGCATCGACATTGACGCTGCCGAGGGCACGAATCTTCTGTTTCAGCTCTGCAAGGCGTCTCTTGGCAGCAACGGCATCCTCAATGGGCTGTGCCTGCTGCTGTGCCTCGGAGCGGGTCAGCTCATACACCTCAAGCAGCTGTGTAATGATGTGATCGCTGTCCGTCCGCACGGCGGTTTCCCGCTCGGTCAGGCGTGTGACCTCCGCCGAAAGCTTTTCCTTGGCAGCGTGGAAATCGTTCACGCTCTTCTGCATCTGGCGGATCTTCATATTCTGCTCGTCATGTGCAATGGTGCTGTCCTTTGCCTGCTGTTCGGCAGCAGCGGCATCGGCTTCGGTCTGTGCAAGGCGTTCGGTCTTTGCATCAGCCTCCTGCTGCTTCTGCTCCGCTGTACGGCGGTACTGCTCGATCTCATCGAGCAGTGTACGCTCACGCTCGGCGGCATGGGCGGCTATTTCCTGCATCTGCGCAAGGGCAAGATCGGCCGCTTCCCTGTCCTTTTCGTGCTGGGCAAGGCTGATCTTCAGGCTGCCGTAGGCCTCGGAACGCTTTTCACGCTCGCTCTGCAGGGCACTGCGGCGATCCTTGGCACCGGACAGACCTGCTTCGGCGGCGGCAATTTCTTCAAGATGCTGTGCAAGGGCATGCTTTGCGGCACTTACGGCCTCTGCGGCATATTCCCGCTGCACGGCAAGATTACGCTGCTGCTGTGCTTCCTCCTCCTGCTGCCTGCGATACTGGGCAAGCGGGAAGGCACGGCGTTCGGCTTCGGTCTGCGCATCAAGGAATGCCTGCCGGAGCCTGCCGAAGGCTTCGGTTTCGGCAGCAAGACGCTGCTCGGCCTGTACGGCTTGTTCGGTCATCTCACGGGCCTGCGCCTCGGATGTGCGGCACTGCTCTTCCAGATCGGCAATCGTCTGCCGCAGGGCATCCAGCTCGGATTTGCGGGTGAGCATGCCGCCCGTTTTCTGAACGGAACCGCCCGTGAACGAACCGCCTGCATTGATCACCTGACCGTCCATGGTCACGATACGGAAGCGATAGCCATAGCTTTTGGCAATGACGGTGCCGCAGTCGATGTCCTCGGCGATGACAATGCGGCCGAGAAGATTTTCAGCGATCTCCCGATAGGCCTGATCGCAGCTGACAAGGTCGCTTGCCACAGCCACAAAGCCCTGCTGCTTCTGCAATCCCTGTTCCTGAAGCTTCTTGCCGCGGATCGAGGTCAGCGGCAGGAAGGTCGCACGGCCTGCACGATTGTCACGCAGATAGCGGATACCGGCCTTGGCGGCGTCCTCATTCTCGACGATGAGATGCTGCACGGATGCACCGAGTGCCGTCTCGATGGCAATACCATAGCGGCTGTCCACACGGATGAGCTGGGCAACGGTGCCGTACACACCGCGGAGCTGCCCCTGCTTCACACTGCGCATAATGCTCTTGACGCTGCCGGAGAAGCCCTCCATATTATTTTCCAGATCGGTGAGGATCCGGTGTCTCTGTTTCTTGTCACGCAGCTGGAAGGCACTCTGACGGAAAAGATCCTCCGTCTCCTGCTTTTTCTTCTGAATGCTGCGGTTTTCTTCACGCAGGGCATCCATTTTCTGCTCCTGCTCTGTGACCTGCTGCTGCACCTTCTGCATGGAGGCAAGCGCTTCCTGATAGAACTGCTCGGCTTCTGCGAGCTGCTGTCTGCCCTGCTCGGTGCTCTTTTTGAGTGCTGCTTCCTCGGCGGCAATGCGTGCTTCCTGCTCCTCAGCACTGCGGATGCCGAACTGCAGCTCACTGCGCTGCAGGTAGAGCTGATGGAGTGCCTCGTCCGCCTGACGGGATTTTTCATCCTCGGCAAGGTAAGCATGCTCCATCTCCTCAAAGGCAAGGCGTGCTTCTTCGAGTGCCCTGCGTGTGGCTTCACACTGGTGTTCCGCTTCCGCCGCTGCCTGTACGGCCGCTTCCAGGCGGGTGACCTGCGACTGCTGTGCCGCATGCTCCTCCTCCTGACGGGCCTCAGCGATCCGCTGGGCTTCCTCGCTGTGGATGACATCGTTCTTCAGCACGGCGATCTCCGAACGGATGCGGGCTGCCAGCTCACGCAGATTTGAAACGCGTGCATGGGCTTCCTCGGCATCGACGGAGCATCGCTGCATGATGCGGTAGCACTCCTGAATCTTTGCATCCTCATCGGCAATATCACGCTCGGCATTCTCATATTCCGTGCGGCGGATGAGGAGGGTTTCCTCAAGTGTGCGGAGTTTTTCCTGCAGCACCCTGAGCTGATCAACCCAGACAGAAATCTCGAGCGTACGTTCTTCCTGTGCAAGAACGAGGAATTTCTGTGCCTTTTCGGCCTGTCTGCGCAGCGGCTCAACACGCCCCTCAAGTTCCGAGACGATGTCGCCCAGACGCTGCATATTTTCCTCGGCCGCATCGAGCTTGCGCTCGGCCTCCGCCTTGCGGTAGCGGAATTTCGAAATGCCGGCGGCTTCCTCGAAGATCTCACGGCGGTCATTGCTCTTGGCGCCCACGATCTCGGCGATGCGTCCCTGTCCGATGATGGAATAGCCATCACGTCCCAGACCCGTATCCATGAACAGCTCGTTGATGTCCTTGAGGCGGACGGATTTGCCGTTGATGCGGTATTCGCTGTCACCGCTGCGATAGAGCTTGCGGGTGACGCTCACTTCGTCTCCATAGCCTGCAAGACGTCCCTCGCTGTTGTCGATGACGAGGGTAACGGCCGCAAAGCCCATGGGTCTTTTTGCAACAGTACCGGAAAAAATAACGTCTTCCATCTTGTTGCCGCGCAGTGTCTTTGTGGACTGTTCGCCCAGCACCCACCGCACGGAATCGCCGATATTACTTTTTCCGCTGCCGTTCGGTCCGACCACGGCGGTCAGACCTTTGTCAAAATTCAGCCTGATCTTATCCGGAAAGGACTTGAAGCCCTGAATTTCCAAGGATTTTAAGTACATTGCTTACTCCCTTAATTCAATCTCATATTCCTCTGATGTCCCATCGCCGATGATTTTCACATCGATCCCCTGCTGTGCAAAATACAGGATGTTCTCTCGCTTCTGACCGACCACCCTGCTGATGCAGGCAGGATGGACGGCAATGCGGTTTGTCTGTGTGCGTGAAAGCGGCAGTGCTGCCATCTTCCGGCGAAAGATCCGACCCTCACACAGCTCCCGGAATGCGGGGTGATAGTAGCCGGCGAGCCGGTCACGCTCGACGAATTCCGATGCATGCAGGCCGCATTTGATTACGGCAATGCCCGCTTCCCTGAACCGGAGCATCGCATCGGCACAGACATCGATCATCTCGTCCATGGACGGCAGGATGTAACTGCCCGCCTCATAGAGCTGCCCGAGCCTTGTGCCCCTGAGCACCACAACGGGATACATCCGTACGGTGTCGGGGTGGATTTCCACGATCCTCTCCACTGTGGAAAGATCATCGGCAGGTGTGCTTCCATAGAGGCCCGTCATCATCTGCAGTCCCAGCCCAAAGCCGAAGCTCCGGATGCATGCACAGGCATCCCTCACATCCTGTGCGGTATGCCCTCGCAGATTGGCTGTGAGCACAGCATCGCACATGGACTGCGCACCCAGCTCAATGGCCGTGACGCCGTACTGCAAAAGCAGTCGGAGGATTGCCTCGCTGATGCAATCGGGGCGTGTGGAAATGCGGATGCCGGCAAAGCGTCCTGCCCCAAGAAAGGGCTGTGCGGCCTTCAGCAGCGATGTCATATAATCCTGCGGGATGGCCGTAAAGCTCCCGCCGAAGAAGGCAATTTCCGCATTGGACGGATCCTGTATTTCAGCAAGTGCCTGTGTGCAGATGCGCACCACATCATCCGGCTGCGGCAGTGTCTGCTGTGCGGTGATGGTCTTCTGATTACAGAAGCTGCAGGCATGGGGACAGCCTGCATGCGGCACAAAAATGGCGATGTTCTTATGTTTCATAGCCCATCAGTGCAAGTGCCTCACGGGCGGCCATCTGTTCGGCCTCCTTCTTGCTCTTGCCGGTGCCCTTGCCGATGACATTGGAATTGAGGCACACATCCACCACAAAGGTCTTGCTGTGGTCGGGGCCGGATTCCTCGATGAGCTTGTATTCCACCTTTTCCTCGGGATTCTTCTGAATGACTTCCTGCAGGGCGGTCTTGTAATCGCCGAAGAGCAGGGAGCGTTTTTCCGTGAGATTGGTCGGAATGAAGCGGAGAATATGGGTTCTGGCCGCCTCGAGACCTGCATCGAGATAAATGGCTGCGATCACCGCCTCAAAGGCATCCGCAAGAATGGATGGACGCTCACGGCCGCCGGTATGGGCCTCGCCCTTGCCGAGGAGCAGATAATCACCAAGTGAAATCTGCATGGCAAAGCGGTGCAGCGATTTCTCACAGACAAGCGCCGCACGGATCTTGGTCAGCTCGCCCTCGGGCAGATTGGGATAATGCTCGAACAGATATTGAGACACCACAATCGACAGCACGCTGTCGCCCAGAAACTCCAGACGCTCGTTGCTGCGGCGCTGCTTCTTCTTCTCGTTGGCGTAGGAAGAATGGGACAGTGCCTCGTGGATCAGATCTTTATTGTGAAAGGTATAGCCGATAATGCGTTCAAATTCGGAAAGCCCGTTTACCATGCTTACACTCCCTTCATGGTTTCTAAATGTGCAGAGATGGTTGAGATGATGCCGCCCTCCACGCAGTCCCTTGCCTGACGGATGGCGTTGAAGAATGCTTTGCCGTCGGAGCTGCCGTGTGCCTTGATGACGGGGGCGGAAATGCCCATGAGCACGGCACCGCCGTGTTCTTTATAGTCCATGCGCTTACGGAGCGCTTTGATTCTCGGATAGATGAGCAGTGCGGAAATCTTGCCGGCACCGCTGAACATGTCGCCGATGTTGTCACGCATGAATGCACCCATGCCCTCATAGAGCTTGAGTGCGATATTGCCCGAAAATCCGTCGGAAACAACGACATCGAAATTGCCCTCGGGCATTTCTCTTGCTTCGATGTTGCCGCAGAAATTGATGGGGGCCTTCTGCAGAAGCTCGTAAGCCTGCAGCTCCAGCTCACGGCCCTTGGTCTCCTCGGCACCGACATTGAGCAGACCCACACGGGGATTTTTGATGCCCTTGACCTTCTCCATATAGACGCTGCCCATGATGGCAAACTGCACGATCATATCCGCACGGCAGTCGATGTTCGCACCGGCGTCCATGAGCATGAGCGGGCCTTTTTTTGTCGGGAGAATGGGGGCAAGTGCGGGACGCTTGATGCCCTTGATGCGCTTGTTGATGAAGGTGGCACCGGCCACGAGTCCGCCCGTGCTGCCCGCACAGACGATGGCATCGCCCTTGCCGTCACGCAGTGCCTGCAGTCCCACGGCCATGGAGGTGTTCTTGCCCTCCTTGAGGATGGTGGTGGGCTGGGCATGAATGTCAAACACCTCGGGCGCATGGAGGATCTCCATATCGCTGATCTGGATGCCGGCCTGCTGTGCGGCTTCGCGGATCCTGGTCTCATCGCCGGAAAGAACGATGTCCACGCCCAGCTCATCCTTAGCACGGCGGCTGCCCTGAAGCACAGCCAGAGGGGCGTTGTCACCGCCGAAGGCATCTATGATAATTCGCATACGATCACTCCTTTTCGAGTTCTGCAAGTGCTTTCTCAAGCACGGAAACGGCCTGCTCTGCGACTCTGAGATAACGCAGCTGCTTGTCCCGTACACGTTCCGTGAGCGGCGGGAGCAGACCCATATTGGCACCCATCGGCTGGAATTCGGCTGTACAGCCGCCGCTGACATAATCCGCAAGTGCACCCATCATGGTGCCCTTCGGGAGGATGTACGGCATCTTCCCCTGCAAACGTCTTGCAAGGCTCTTGCCGGCGATGATGCCGCTGGCGGCGGATTCCATATAGCCTTCCACGCCCGTCATCTGACCGGCAAAGAAAAGATTTTCACTGCCGCGGAGGGAATAATCCGCATCCAGAAGACGGGGGCTGTCGAGGAAGAAATTGCGGTGCATCACGCCATAGCGCAGGAATTCGGCGTTCTGGAGTCCCGGAATCATGCCGAACACACGCTTCTGCTCACCGAATTTCAGATTCGTCTGGAAGCCCACGAGATTGAACATGGTGCCTTCCTTATTCTCACGCCGCAGCTGCACGGCAGCATAGGGGCGTCTGTCCGTACGGGGATCCCGCAGTCCAACGGGCTTGAGGGGGCCGTAACGCAGGGTATCGATGCCGCGGGAAGCAAGCACCTCCACGGGCATGCAGCCCTCATACACACGGAATGCATCCTTGTCGTGCTCATGGAGCGGGGCCTTTTCGGCGTGGACAAGTGCCTCCCAGAATGCCTCATACTCCTCCTTGTTCATGGGGCAGTTGAGGTAATCGGCATCGCCTCTGTCATAGCGGGACTGGGCAAAGACGAGTGACTGGTCGAGGCTGTCCGCTGCCACAACGGGGGCGGCGGCATCGAAAAAGCTCAGACGGCTGCCGCAGAGCTGTTCGATCTGTGCAGCCAGTGCATCGGACGTCAGGGGGCCTGTGGCGATGACGGCATTGCGCTCGGGGAGAGCCGTCAGCTCCTCACGGATGACGGTGATAAGGGGATGCGATGTGATTTCCTGTGTGACCATGGCGGAGAACTGTTCTCTGTCCACAGCCAGTGCCCCGCCCGCTGCAACAGCGCAGGCCTTGGCACAGCGCACGAGCAGCGAACCCTGCATTTCCATCTCGGTCTTCAGAAGGCCGCCGGCGGAACCAAGGCGGGATGCCTTGAGCGAGTTCGAGCAGACCAGCTCCGCAAGTCCCTCGTGATGGTGTGCGGGGCTGTAGCGATGGGGCTTCATTTCATATAAAGTCACGGCGATGCCTGCACCTGCAAGCTGCCATGCGGCCTCACATCCGGCAAGGCCGCCGCCGATGACGATTGCATGTTCTGTCATTACTTCAGACTCCGTTCATAACCGCAATCCGGTTTTTCACATACCAGCTTGCCGGATTTGCCGCCCTTCTGGAACAGGGTGGACTTACACTGCGGGCAGGTCTCCTCGGTGGGGAGATTCCAGGTCATGAAGCTGCAGGCCGGATAGCCATTGCAGCCGTAGAAGCTTCTGCCGCGCTTGGATTTCTTGAGGACGATCTTCTCGCCGCACAGCGGACAGCTGCCGCCGGTTTCCTGCACGATCTTCTTGGTGTTGGTGCATTCGGGGAAGCCGGGACAGGCGATGAATTTACCGAAACGGCCGATCTTGATGACCATGGTGCGGCCGCATTTTTCACATACGACATCGGTCTCCTCGTCCGGGATCTTGACATGCTTGCCCTCCATGGCCTCCTCGGCCTGCGTGAGGGTCTTGGAGAAATCCTGATAGAAGGCATCGAGCGTGCTCACCCAGTCGGCAGTACCCTGCTCGACATTATCAAGGTCAGTTTCCATCTTCGCTGTGAAGGCCGCATCCACGATATGCTCAAAATGCTCCTTCATGAGCGTGGTGGTTACAACGCCCAGTGCAGTGGGCTTGAGCTGCTTGCCCTCTCTTTCCACATACATACGGGAAAGGATGGTGGTGATGGTGGGGGCATAGGTACTCGGACGGCCGATGCCGTTTTCTTCCAGTGCCTTGATGAGGGTCGCTTCGGAGTAGCGTGCGGGGGGCTGGGTGAAGTGCTGGTTGCCGTCGAGGCTGAGCACCTTGAGCACCTCCTGCATGGAGAGGAGCGGGAGCATCTTCTGATTCTCCTCCTCGTTCTCGTTCTTCTCCTCATACAGCACCGTGAAGCCGTCGAACTGTACGGAATAGCCGGATGCCTTGAACAGACAGCCTGCCGCATCGATATCCACAGAAACGGTATCGAGCAGGGCGTTGGCCATCTGGCTGGCAATGAACCGCTCCCAGATGAGCTTGTAGAGCTTATACTGGTCACTTGTGAGGCTGCCCTTCACACGGTCGGGCGTGAGGTCGGGCATGGTCGGACGGATGGCTTCGTGCGCATCCTGTGCATTTTTCTTGGATTTGAACACACGGGGCTTGTCGGGGAGATAATTCTCACCGTAGGCACCACGGATATATTCAGCTGCGGCGGCCTGGGCATCGGCGGAGATACGCAGGCTGTCGGTTCTCATATAGGTGATCAGACCGACTGCGCCCATACCGTCGACATCGACACCTTCGTACAGCTCCTGTGCGGCCTTCATGGTACGCTTCGACTGGAAGCCCATACGCTTGGAGGCCTCCTGCTGGAGAGTGGATGTAATGAAGGGCGGAGCGGGCTGTTTCTTGGTCACACGCTTCTTGATGCCGGTCACGACAAAGGAAGCATCCTCAAGACGATGCAGGAGCATCTGCGCCTGTGCTTCGTCGCCGATCTCGATCTTCTTGCCGTCGACAGCGGCGAGCTTTGCGGCAAACTGTCTTGTGCTGTGTGCGGAACGGAGCTTTGCATCGATGCTCCAGTATTCCTTCGGCACAAAGGCATTGATCTCGTCCTCCCTGTCTACGATGAGGCGGACAGCAACGGACTGTACACGGCCGGCGGACAGGCCCCGCTTGACCTTCTTCCAGAGGAAGGGGCTGAGCTTATAGCCTACGAGACGGTCGAGGATACGGCGTGCCTGCTGGGCATTGACGAGGTCAAGGTCAATCTTGTGGGGATTGGCCATGCCGTTCTGCACGCCGGTCTTTGTGATTTCGTTGAATGCCACACGGTTGTCGGCATTCATATCGAGTCCGAGCATCTGTGCCAGATGCCAGGAAATGGCTTCGCCCTCACGGTCCGGGTCAGTTGCGAGGTAAACGCAGTCGCTCTTCTTGGCTCGGCGCTTGAGGTCCTTGATGACCTCTTCCTTGCCCTTCATGTCGAGGTACTGCGGTACAAAGCCGTTTTCCACATCGACACCGAGCTTGGACTTGGGCAGGTCACGGATGTGACCCATGGAGGCAATGACTTCATAGCCACTGCCGAGATATTTCTGAATGGTCTTCGCCTTGGCAGGAGACTCCACGATGACTAAATTCGACATAAATCCATCGCCTTTCGGCGCACACTCCTTTCTCTTACTCCGCGTCTGCAAGAACGAAAATATCCCGTTCCGCATTTCGGATATGACCCGCCATTTCCAGCTCGATCATGAGCATGGAGGCTTCATCGAATGAAACATCCAGCGCATTGCACAGCGCATTCATGCTCATCGGGCCTTGCTGCAGCACTTCAAGCACCCGGCGGTGCAGTGCCGGCAGCTCCGGCGGGATCTCTTTCTTTCCCTGTGCCGCCGGCGGCTCCTCTGCCTCGGCATAGGGTGCGGGCGGTGTTTTCTTCCGGCTGTTTTTTCTGACGGGCTTTTCCTCAGCAAACAGCAGCGAATCCTGCGTACGGGAGGCATATTCCTCATCAAACAGCGTTAGTTTATGCGGGTACTGCAAATAATATGTGTACAGAATATCCAGATAATTGAAGGCCGGATATGCACCGTCACGCAGAAAATTGACCACTCCCGCATAACGGGCATCAAAAATATCGGCGGGCGGTACACAGAACACCTGCTTGCCCTGCTCACAGGCAAGATTGGCCGTAATGAGCGAGCCGCTCTTCACGGCGGCCTCGATCACAAGCACCGCCTCACTGATGCCGGAGAGGATCCGGTTGCGGGCGGGAAAGTGATGCGGGCGGGGCGGCGTACCGGGGAAATACTCGGACAGGAGCAGTCCGTTTTTGAGCATTTCGGCACGCAGGGCGGCATTTTCCTTCGGGTAATCATAATCCACACCGCAGCCCATCACACCAATGGTGGGCTTGCCTTCTGCAATCGCAGCACGGTGTGCAGCCGCATCGATGCCGACTGCCAGACCGCTGACGAGCACAAGGCTGCATTTGGCAAGGTCACGGCAGATCCAGTCCGCCACCTTTTTGCTGTAATCCGACGGCCGGCGTGTACCGACGACGGTCAGGAGCATATGATCCCGCAGCAGCGCAGGATTGCCCTTGTAGAACAGCACGATGGGCGGATTATAGATATGCCGGAGTCTGTCCGGATACAAGGGGCTGTCCCAGGTCATGATTCCGATTCCGTTTTCTTCGCAGTAGGCCTCAATCTTCTCGCACAGGGACAGTTTTGTCCTGCTGAGATTCCGGCGTTCCTGCTCGGTAAGCAAACCGCAATCCGGATCATGCAGTGCATAGTACAATGCCTTGGGTGTATCAAATTGTTCGGCAAGTCCTCTTGTTCTCGGGTTGGCTGTACCCATCACAGCCGACAGCCACAGCCAGTATTTGGTCATATTCTGTTCCATCTCAAATCCCCCTTTGTTCCGTACTATTTCATCATTTCCCACATACAGATGCCGGCGGCCATGGCAGCATTGAGAGATTCCGGTCCGCCCTGCATGGGGATGGTCATGGCGACCTCACAGCTGCGGATGATGTCCTCCGGCAAACCATTGCCCTCATTGCCGATCCAGACAGCACTGCCCGCACCGAGTGTGCATTCCGGCAGGGGCACGGCATCATGCGCCGGCACAGCGGCATAGGAGCGGATGGAGGCAGCCTTGAGCAGATTGAGCAGCGTCATCGCATCGGGCATCTCATAGACGGGCACACGCAGAACCGAGCCCATGGTCGCACGGACGACCTTGGGACTGAACACCTCGCAGCTGCCGGCCGAGAGGACGGCATCGACGCCGAGGGCATCGGCCGTCCGCAGGATCATACCCATATTGCCGGGATCCTGGAGCTGGCAGAGAACGAGATAGCGGCCGTTCTGTGAGAGTATTTTTTCGAGTGCGGGACGCGCCGGACACGCACAGACGGCAAAGATGCCCTGTGTGTGCTCAGTATCGGCAAGCTGCGCACCGATGGCATCGGAGAGGAGCAGGATCCTGCCCGTCTCCTGCATGGCATTTTGCAGGACATCGCCGTGCTTTTCCCACGCACTTTCCGTCACAAGGAGCTGATGGACACAGCCCGTTCGTGACAGGGCGTCGAGCGCAATGCGCAGTCCCTCCGCCACGAACAGCCCCTCTGTGCGGCGGGCTTTTTTCTGATCCCGCAGCCGCTTATAGTGCTTGACAGCGGGGTTATCCTTTGCCGTTATGACGATGTTCTCACGCATGGCAGCCTCCGATTTTCCGGTTTTCCGATGTAGTTCATGTATAACAAAACACGCTCTCACTGAAGAAAGAGCGTGTTTTTTCTGAAATTAAAGAGCAGCCTTTGCCTTCTCTGCGATTGCTGCAAAACCCTCTGCATCGTGGATTGCAATTTCAGAGAGCATCTTTCTGTTGAGAGTGATGCCAGCCTTCTTGCAGCCGTTCATGAATGTGGAGTAGTTCATGCCATTCATCTTAGCAGCTGCGGAGATTCTGGTGATCCAGAGCTGTCTGAAGTTTCTCTTCTTCTGCTTTCTGCCGATGTAAGCATACTGACCGGACTTCATTACGGCCTGCTTAGCCATCTTAAAATGCTTGCTCTTGGCGCCAAAGTAGCCCTTAGCCAGCTTCAGAGTTTTATTTCTTCTCTTACGAGTCATCATTGCACCCTTAATACGTGCCATTGTCATCTACCTCCGTATAATTTTTCGTTTTATGCACAGCTGTGCATGCGTTCAGATTCTTGTAATCCGGCAAGCCGGATCCTGTCTGCACAGGCAGGACTTACATGTAGGGAACGAGCTTCTTGATTGTCGGTGCGTTTGTCACATCGGCAACGCCTGCGCCTCTTGCAATTCTCTTGCGCTTTGTGTCCTTCTGTGTCAGTCTGTGACGCTTGTTGGTGTGCTGATACTTCACCTTACCGCTTGCTGTGAGCTTGAAACGCTTCTTTGCACCGGAATGAGTTTTTACTTTCACCTTTGCCATGAGTAGTTCCTCCTTTTTTACTTGGATGCCTTAGGGGATACGAACATTACAATGCTGCGCCCTTCCATCTTCGGCGGCTTTTCCACCGTACCGACTTCGGCACATGCCTCCTTGAAACGAACCAGCAGTTCCTCACCCAGCTGCGGATGAGCGATGGCACGCTTACGGAAACGAACAGAAACCTTCAGCTTATCGCCGGCGCTCAGGAACTTGATGGCCTGATTCACCTTGGTCTCAAAGTCGTGTGTATCGATCGCAGAGAACATTCTGATCTCCTTGATGGCCACAACCTTCTGATTCTTTCTGGCTTCCTTCTCACGCTTCTGCTGTTCAAAGCAGTACTTGCCGTAATCAAGAATACGGCACACCGGCGGCTTCGCCTGCGGTGCGATCTTTACCAGATCAAGATTCTTTTCAAACGCGATCTTCTGTGCATCTCTTGCTGACATTACGCCCAGCTTTGTGCCGTCGGCGTCGATGACAAGAATTTCCTTGTCCCTGATCATTTCATTGATCTGCATGTCCTTATTACTTATTGCGGGCACCCCCAAGCATTAAAATTTAAAACAAAAATGAGTGCTGACACATGCCTGCACTCACCATACATCGGACACGCACACGAACATCCTCTGTCCATCTGCACTCCTGACATATTGACCGTTTCGGCAATCGGTATAACCGGGTCAAACGGTGAGCCACAACTGTGTCTGCTTTGTTTTCGTATGTTATTATACACCATGTTCCCTGTTTTGTCAAGTGTTTTTTCAAAAATTCTGAAAAAACTTTTTTCGGCGGGAAACCATGTTGTTTTACAATGCGGAATATCACGCCTGCATTTTCCAGAATATTTGAAAAAACTGTTTCGCTTCCTGAAACTTTTTAAGATTGGGTATAGTATTTGTGCGAAATGTTGGTTTTGCCTCTTGCAATTTGCCTGTATGATATGCTATAATATATGGTAAGCAGCTGTGCCCTCTCCACTACGCAGCTGCGGATTCAACAATCATTGAAGGAGCGCGCATGACTGAAAAGACGATCCGACTGGATAACCCTGCAAAAATGCAGGAGCTGCTTGGCAGCTGTGATGAAAATCTTAATGCACTGCAGCGGGAATACAATGTCATTCTCTTCTGCAGAGGCGGCGACATCCGCATCAGCGGTGAGCCGGAACAGGTTGAACTATGTGAAAAGGCCATTGCCCTTCTCTCGGAGCTTGCCGGGAAGGGTCAGCATCTCAACGAACAGACCGTCCGCTATGTAACCTCGATGGTCAGCGACGGACAGGCCGAAGCACTCCACAGCTTCAGCGGCGACGGCATCTGCATCACCACAAGCGGAAAAGTGGTGCGTCCCAAAACCGTGGGACAGAAGAAATATGTCGATGCCATTATGAAGAATACAATTGTCCTCGGCGTCGGGCCTGCGGGCACGGGCAAGACCTATCTTGCCGTGGCACTTGCAGTCAAGGCCTTCCGGGCACATGAGATCCAGAAGATCATCCTCACCCGCCCAGCTGTGGAAGCAGGCGAAAAGCTCGGCTTTCTGCCGGGTGATCTGCAGGAGAAGGTCGACCCCTATCTGCGTCCGCTCTATGATGCCCTCTTTGATATGTTCGGGGCGGAGACCTTTGCAAGGCATATGGAAAAGAACATCATCGAGGTGGCGCCCCTTGCCTATATGCGGGGCCGTACACTCGATGACGCCTTCATCATCCTCGATGAAGCGCAGAATACCACATCCGAACAGATCAAAATGTGCCTCACGCGTCTTGGCGCCAACAGCCGCATGGTCATCACCGGTGACATCACCCAGATCGACCTGCCGGAAAAGCGCAAGTCCGGTCTCATCGAGGCCATGAAGGTGCTGCGCCATGTAGAGGGCGTGTCCACTGTCCGTTTCTCGGACAAGGACGTTGTACGCCATAAGATCGTACAGGATATCATCAAGGCCTATGAGGCCTATTATAAGGAAGGGAGAAAGCTCTAATGCAATCCACAGGTAAATTGAAAGTCTATGTTAAGAATAATCAGAACGATGTCAAGATTCCTTCCGGCATCCGGCTTCTGATCCGCCGCTGCTGCCATGCAGTACTCAGCTCCGAGGGATTCAAGGAAAATGCCGAAGTCAGCGTTTCCTTTGTTTCCAACAACGAGATCCGCAATCTGAACAAGGTCTACCGGAACAAGGACAGCGTCACAGACGTTCTCTCCTTCCCGCTGACGGATCCCGACGGCACCATGGAGACCAATGCCGAAACCGGCTTTGTAATGCTGGGCGATGTTGTCATCTCCATTGAAACAGCTGTGAAGCAGGCGAACATCTATGGTCATTCCCTCGATCGTGAGATCGGTTTCCTGACCGTACACTCCATGCTCCATCTGCTGGGCTATGACCACGAGACAAGTCCCCTTGACGAACGCATCATGCGTGAAAAGGAAGAGGCTGTGCTTGAAAAGCTCGGCATCTCCCGTGATATGACCTTTGTGACCGAATAGAAAGGAATCCCATGACCAAAACGATTTTTCTGACGCTGACCGGACGTACCAATGCCGGCAAATCCACACTGCTCAACGCCCTTATCGGTGAAAAGATCGCTTCTGTCAGCAGCAAGCCCCAGACCACACGCACACGCATCACGGGCATCCTGACAAAGGACGAGACACAGTATGTCTTCATCGACACGCCGGGTCTGCACAAGCCAAAGAACAAGCTGAGCACGCATATGCTCAAGACCGCAGAGTCCTCTGCGGCCGATGCCGACACCGTGCTCTATGTCATCGACTGCACAAAGAAGCTCCATGAGCAGGACGAGACGATGCTCCAGAGCATCGCACAGCGGAAGATCCCCTGCATTATCGTCGTGAACAAGGTCGATCTGCTCACCGATAAATCCGCCATGATGCCCCTTCTGCTCAAGCTCGAGAACACCTATCATCCGCACGCCATCATTCCGGTGAGCGCATCGGAAAAGGACGGCATTGATACGATTCTCGAAACAGCGGGTGAGCTTGCGGCACCCTCCGTACATTTCTTCCCCGATGATTCCTTCACCGACCAGCCCGAGCGGGTGCTGGCGGCTGAGATGATCCGTGAAAAGCTCCTGCGTCTGCTCAATGACGAGGTGCCCCACGGCATTGCCGTTTCGGTGGAATCCATGAAGGAACGTGACGATAAGGACCTTCTCGATATTTCCGCTGTCATCTACTGCGAGCGTGACACCCACAAGGGCATCATCATCGGCAAGGGCGGCAGCATGCTCAAGAAGATCGCATCCTCCGCAAGACGGGAGCTGGAGCAGTTCTTTGAAATTCAGGTCAACCTCCAGTGCTTTGTCAAGGTCAAGGAGGACTGGCGCAACAAAGAAGGACTCATCCGGAGCTTTGGTCTCTCCGAGGAATAATTCCCATTGATAAAATCCCCCATCCCCCGCCATACTATGGGCGGAGGGATGCGGTATGGAAGAACAGCTCTGGGCACAATTTCAGGAAAGCGGCAGCGTGGCCGATTATCTGCGCTATGCCGAAGAGAAAGGAAGAAACCGTTTTGCTGACAGTGAAGGGCGTCGTGCTGACGCAGAGACAGGTCGGTGAACAAGACCAGTATATCGACATTCTGACCGATGAATACGGCGTGCTCGAGGTGCTTGTCAAGGGTGCAAAAAAACTGACGAGCAAGGGCGGCCCTGCGGCACAGCTCTTTGCCTATTCGACCTTCTGCCTGCGGCCGGCCAAACGCGGCTATGCCCTCAACAGTGCCGAGCCGATCCGGATTTTCTACGGTCTGCGCAATTCCGTCAGTGCCGTTGCACTGGCATCCTATTTTTCACAGGTGATACAGTTCGCTGTACTTCCTCAGGCTTGTACGCAGGAAATACAGCGGCTTTTTTTGAACAGTCTCCACTTTCTTTCGGAACAGACCCATCCGCAGGCACGCATCAAGGCGGTGTTTGAACTGCGTATGGCATCACTTCTCGGCTTCATGCCCGATGTGGTGATGTGCCGGTACTGCGGCAATTACCTTCCGGCGGAGCTTTGTTTTTCAGTGGAGCAGGGCGGTTTCTGCTGCAGGGACTGCCTGCCCGAAAGTGAGACATACACCCAGATCATCCCCATGCCCGCTGCGGCGCTTCAGGCCATCCGGCATGTGGTGCTGCGTGATTTCGAGCGGATCTTCTCGTTTCGGCTCTCCGATGCCGCCGAGACCGCCTTCCGGCATTTTGCCGAGGCCTTCCTGCTCTATCACATGGATCACCGCTTCCCCGCCCTCGACTATTATAAGGCCATGGCACAGGAACTGCCGGGCAGCTGACATATTTTCCCCATGCACATATGAAGGAGGCTATTATGCAGTCTTTTGAACAGGTGCTGGAGCTTGACAAGGTGCTTGCTCTGGCCGCCGCCTATACATCCAACGAAACCAGCCGGCAGATGATGCTCTCCTGCCGCCCCAGCCACGATCTGGCCGAGGTCAGACAGGAGGTGCAGAAGACCGATGATGCCCTGCAGCTTGCACTGCAGTTCGGCACACCGCCCTTCTCCGGCTTCAAGAATATCTGCAGCCGTGTAACGCGTGCTTCATCCGGTGCAAGGCTTTCGCTGCGGGATCTGCTTGATGTGGCCGATCTGCTCCGTCAGGCACAGGCACTCCACCAGTGGTACGGGCACTGCAGTGAGGTGGGCACATCGCTGGACTATCTCTTCTCGCTCATCGTGCCCGACGATGCACTGCTTGCCACGCTCGAACGCTCCATCGTTTCCGAGGAGGAGATCGCCGATGCGGCCAGCAGCACACTCGCTGAGATCCGCCGCAAGCTCACACGCTCCCGTGCCCATCTGCGAGAGACCCTTGACCAGATGGTACGCTCGAAATCCATGCAGAAATATTTGCAGGAATCCACTGTGACCCTGCGTGACGGACGCTTTGTACTGCCCGTCAAAACGGAATTCCGCGGGCAGGTCAACGGCCTGATCCACGATACCTCCTCCAGCGGCCAGACCATTTTCATCGAGCCGATGCAGATCGTCGAAGCCAATAACGACATCCGCCTGCTTGAAAGCCGTGAGGTCGAGGAGATCGACCGCATCATGCAGAAGCTCTGCGCCGAGGTCGGTGCACAGGCGCCTCTGCTGTGCCGACTGCACGATGTGAGTGCAGAGCTGAACTACTACTTTGCCAAGGCCAATTACGGTGCGGCACTGCGTGCTTCGAAGCCCGAAATCAGCGATGACGGCGTACTCGATCTGCGCAAAGCCCGTCACCCCCTGCTCGATCAGAAGAAGGCCGTGCCGATCGATCTGGCACTGGGCGAAGCACACAATGCCCTCATCGTCACCGGCCCCAATACCGGCGGTAAGACCGTTGCCCTCAAGACAGCGGGACTGCTCACGGCCATGACCATGTGCGGCTTCCTGATCCCCGTTGCGGACGGCAGCCGGATCTCCGTGTTCCGCCATATTCTTGCGGACATCGGCGACAGCCAGAGCATCGAACAGAACCTTTCCACCTTCTCCTCCCACACGCTGAATGTTGTGGAAATCCTGGAGACGGCGGATGACAGCACACTCATTCTCCTCGATGAGCTTGGCTCCGGTACCGACCCTGTGGAGGGTGCGGCACTGGCTATCGCAATCATCGATCATCTCAAGGCGCTGGGCGCCAAGCTCATGGTTACCACCCATTATCAGGAGCTGAAGCTCTACGCTGCCGATACGCCCGATGTCATCAACGCCTCCTGCGAATTCGACACCGACGCCATGAAGCCGACCTACCGGCTCATCATCGGCTCGCCGGGTAAGTCCAATGCCTTTGCCATCTCCGGTCAGCTGGGTGTACCCGCTTCGATCCTCAAGGCGGCAGAAGCCCTCATCAGTGAGGAAAACAGACATTTCGAGAATGTCATCTCCCGCTATGATGAAGCCCGCCGTGCCCTTGAGCAGGAGCGTGAAACCGCACAGAAGCTCCGTGAGGAAGCCGAAAAGCTGCATGCCGAATGGAAGGAAAAGCAATCGGCCATGGCGGCAGAGGAAAAGGACGTCATGGAGCGTGCCGCCGCGCAGGCCAGCCGCATTGTTGAGGCCGCCAAGGCGCAGACCAATGCACTGCTCGATGAGCTGGAACAGCTCCGCCGTGACAAGGAAAAGGCCGATTTTGCTGAGCGTGTCTCCGCCATGAAGGGCGACAGCACCCAGCGTCTGCGTGACATGTACAAGAACGCCAACCCCGTCATCGGCTCACTCGATGACAATGGGGATTATGTACTCCCCCGTCCGCTCAGAAAGGGTGACCGTGTGCTCATTGCCGATCTCAATCAGGAGGCGGTGATCTCTGAAGAGCCGGGACAGTCCGATTTTGCCTTCGTACAGATGGGCATCATGAAGATGAAAATCCAGATCTCCCGCCTGCGTCTGCTCGAAAAGAAGAAGGCGCAGCCCGATCCCAAAAAGCAGCGCCGCAAAGGTGCAGTTTCCTCCAAGGTCGAGCGCAAAGGCTCCATGGAACTGGATATCCGCGGCCATGCCTGCGATGAGGGCGTGTACGAGATGGAACGCTTCATCGATGGTGCGGTGATGTCCGGCATCGGCACTGTGACCATCATCCATGGAAAGGGTACGGGACTCCTGCGCAAGGCCATCCAGCAGCGTCTCAAATCGATGAAACAGGTTAAATCCTACCGCAGCGGCGTCTATGGTGAGGGAGAAGATGGTGTAACCATTGTCACCTTGCGGTGAGAAATTTATAAAAAGTTTATAAATTGGGGCTTGCAGAGCAGACCCGAATTTGGTATAATAAAAATAGTATGGGTACTACTATAACGTGACAACGTAAAAAGGGGGGACGGTACGCTTCGTACCTGACTGACTATGAACGGACGAAAGAAAATTTGCGTGATCATGTGCGATCTGCACCATCCCTATCAGCAGGAAGTGATGAAGGGCATCATCATGCAGGCACATCATATGGATTATGATGTTGCTGTATTCACGAAATTCATGAATATTGACGAGGAAAATGAATACCAGTACGGCGAGAATCGTATTTTTTCGCTGCTGGACTATTCCTTGTTTGACGGCGTGATCCATGCCCCCTGTTCCATCGGGAAGCGGGCACTGCGGGAGCATTTTGTCAAAGATCTTGCGGAAAACTGCAGGGTTCCGGTCGTTGCACTCGAAATTGAGCATGACGAGTACAAAACGGTTTCCGTGGATGATGCTTCTGCCTTTGAACAGCTCGTATCCCACCTGATCGAACACCACAATGCTTCCGACATTCTGTGCCTCACCGGCTTTGCGGGCAATCTGCAGGCCGAGGAACGTCTTCAGGGCTACCGGAATGCAATGATAAAACATGGTCTCCCCCTGCGGGAAGACCGCATGATCTATGGTGATTTCTGGAAGGAAGGGGCACTGAACCTCGCTCAGAGCATTGCCGACGGCACCATTGAAAAGCCGCAGGCCATTGTGTGTGCCAGCGATTTTGTGGCCATCACGCTCACCAACCGGCTTGTGGAGCTGGGCTTCCGTGTACCCGATGACATTCTGGTCACGGGCTTCGACAACAGTCAGGACGCCGAGGAAAACATCCCCTCCATCACAAGCTATGCCCGTCCCCTGCTCGACCTCGGCATGCGTGCTGTGGCGGCACTGCATGAGGAAATCACCGGCGAGTGTGCCCTTCTTGTCGAGAACAACAAGGGCTATCTGGTTCCGGCGGAGAGCTGCGGCTGCGGCATCAGCTTCATCCAGAAGTTCCAGAAGCGCAAGAACGTCGACAAATACAACAGCCACCGCAATCTCTTCTACACCAGCCACATGGCGGAATCGCTCAATTCTGCGCCGACCATCAACCGTCTGCTTGAGAAGATCTGCACCTTCCTGTATCTGAACAACAACATGAAGGACTTCTATCTCTGTCTGAACGATCAGTGGGATGATATCAGCCGGAATGATACCGAGGGCAGCGAGTATATGGAATACACCGACACCATGCGTCTGCGTATTCAGTGCCGGGATGAGCAGATCATGATTGTGGATGAGCCGTTTGAGAAGAAGATCATCCTCCCCGCCCTCTATGAGGAATGCGATCATCCGCGTACGCTCTACTTCACACCGCTCCACTTCAACGAGCGATGCTTCGGTTATTGTGCGATGGGCTACGGCACTGCCCCCCAGGCTTTTGATGAGGTCTATCATTCCTGGATCCGCAACATCAACAATGCGCTGGAATTCGTACGGGTGCGCAACATCTTCAACGTCATGAGCCAGCGTCTCTATATGGCCTCCATCCGTGACGCACTGACGGGTCTTTACAATCGCAAGGGCTTTGATCAATTCTCCGAGGAATGCTACGAAAAAGCCCGGCAGACCGGCAAAAAGCTGCTGGTCATCGCAGCCGATCTCGACTGTCTCAAGCCCATCAACGACAACTACGGTCATCTTGAAGGCGACAAGGCCATTGTGGCTGCGGCCAATGCCCTGAACAGCTGCTTTGAGACGGATGCCATCTGTGCCCGTGTGGGCGGCGATGAGTTTTTCCTCATTGGCTGTGCGGACTATGAGGATGATGTGGCGGCTCATTATGAGCAGCATGTTGCAAAGTCCCTTGACCACTACAACAAACGCTCCGGCAAGCCCTATCCTGTGGAAGTCAGCATCGGCTGTCTCTGCCGTCCGGTGACGGAAGAGGATACCCTGCAGAACATGCTCGATGAAGCCGATATCATGATGTATGCAAGCAAGGTGCGCCGCCGCAAAAACAGGCGATAAACCAATACAATCCGAAAAAGAAACCTCCCCGTTCTGAACGGGGAGGTTTTTATTGTCTGTGCAGTTTCTTATTCGTAATCCACAACGCTGACCCAGCTCATCAGCAGCTCACGCTCTTCGGGCTTGCCCTTGACAGTCTGGGAAGCAGCCACGATGGGCATCCACTTCTGAACATACTGCTTGGCAGTATCGCTCTTCTTGCAGTAGATCTTCAGGTACTTGCTGGCCATCTCGCCCTTGCCCTCGAGGCAGAGCTTCAGATAGCTTCTTGCTGCGTCCGCAGCGGCATTGCCCTGTGTGGCATGTGCCCAGTCGATGATATAGGCATCGCCGGCTTCATTGATGATGACGTCGGACAGACCCAGGTCACCGTGGCAGACCTTTGTATGCTTGGGCATACCCTCAAGACGGGTGTGCAGATCATAACGGGTGGTGGCATCCAGCTCCGTTGCGGAAATCTTGCGGTTCATCTTATCCTTGAGCTTGTTCAGCAGGGGTGCACGCTTTTCGTGGATGGAAAGCTGAACCTCTACAAACTTCTCGAGATACTCATTTTCCTTCTCGGGATGCTCCTCGATCAGCTGAGCAATGGTCTTGCCCTCGACATATTCGAGCACAATGGCCCACTTGTTGTCGATCTTCTTGACCTCGATAAGCTTCGGGATCGGCAGGCCGGTCTCCTCGACTCTCGCCTGATTCAGAGCTTCGTTCAGGACATCCGCCTTGGAATAATCCTCGCTGAATTCCTTGATGGCATAATCGCCCTCACGATAGACTACCTTGTTTACACGCTGTGCCAGTACTTCCATGGTTCTTCCTCCTTCCATCTCAGTTGCCGTTGTATGCCTTCAGATACATTTCCTTGATCTCCTTCATCAGCGGATATCTCGGATTTGCACCTGTGCACTGATCGTCAAATGCCTGTTCAACCATCTCGTCGAGTGTTTCCATGAAGACGGATTCCTCGATGCCGTATTCCTTGATGGACTTCTTGATGCCGATGACTTCCTTCAGCTCCTCGATCTTGACGATGAAGTTCTCGAAGACCTCCATGTCATCCTTGCCGGTCACGCCGACAAATCTTGCACACTCAGCATAACGCTCCAGTGCGTGCGGGTACTGATACTGGGAGAAGGTGCCCATCTTTCTGGGAGCGGCTGCAATGTTGAAGCGCATGACTTCGCAGATCAGCAGTGCATTTGCCACACCGTGGGGCAGATGATGGAAGGCGCCGAGCTTGTGTGCCATGGAGTGGCATACGCCCAGGAATGCATTCGCAAATGCCATGCCGGCCATGGTGGAGGCATCGGCCATCTTCTCACGGGCGATGGGATCGGTGCCGTCGTTGTAGGCAGCGGGCAGATAATTGAAGATATTCTTCATGGCCTTGAGTGCCAGACCGTCGGTATAATCGGTTGCCATGACGGAAGCATAGGCCTCGAGTGCATGGGTCAGCGCGTCGATACCGGATGCAGATGTCAGACCCTTGGGGGCGCTCATCATGAGATCGGTGTCGATGATGGCCATGTTCGGGAGCAGCTCATAGTCCGCAAGCGGATACTTGATGCCGGTCTCCTGATCGGTGATAACAGCGAAGGGGGTTACCTCGGAACCGGTACCGGAGGAGGTGGGCACTGCAATGAAGCATGCCTTTTCACCCATCTTCGGGAAGGTGTAAACTCTCTTGCGGATGTCGATGAAGCGCATTGCCATATCGAGGAAGTCAGCCTCGGGATGCTCATAGAGAACCCACATGATCTTGCCGGCGTCCATTGCGGAGCCGCCGCCGAGTGCGATGATGGCATCCGGCTCGAACTTCGCCATTGCCTCGGCACCCTTCTGTGCGGAGAGCAGTGTCGGATCGGGCTCAACATCGGAGAATGTGGTGTGTGCAATGCCCATTTCATCGAGCTTGTCAGTGATGCACTTGGTAAAGCCATTCTTGTACAGGAAGCTGTCTGTTACGATGAACACACGCTTCTTGTTCATCACATTCTTCAGCTCATCGAGTGCGATGGGCAGGCAGCCCTTCTTGAAGTACACCTTCTGGGGTGTTCTGAACCACAGCATATTCTCTCTCCTCTCGGCAACGGTCTTGATGTTCAGCAGGTGCTTGACGCCCACGTTCTCGGAAACGGAGTTGCCGCCCCAGGAGCCGCAGCCCAGTGTGAGAGAGGGTGCCAGATTGAAGTTGTACAGATCGCCGATACCGCCGTGGGAGGAGGGGGTATTCACCAGAATACGGCAGGTCTTCATTCTTGCGGCAAAGGCCTCGATCTTATCGCGGCCGGTTACGGCATTGACATACAGGGAGGAGGTGTGGCCGTAGCCGCCGTCCTGCACGAGTCTGTCCGCCTTTTCGATGGACTCGGCAAAGCTCTCGGACTTGTACATCGCAAGCACGGGAGAGAGCTTCTCATGTGCAAATTCCTCATCGATGGACACGCTGGTCACTTCACCGATGATGATCTTTGTATCGGGATCCACGGTCACGCCTGCCAGCTCTGCGATCTTGGCAGCGGGCTGACCTACGATCTTGGCATTGAGGGCACCGTTGATGATGATGGTCTTGCGGACCTTTTCCGTTTCCTCAGCAGTGAGGAAGTAGCAGCCGCGCTTTACGAATTCAGCCTTGACGGCATCGTAGATCTTGGCGTCCACGATGACGGACTGCTCGGAAGCACAGATCATGCCGTTATCAAAAGTCTTGGAATGAATGATGGAATTGACAGCCAGCTGGATATCCGCACTCTCATCGATGATGGCGGGCGTGTTGCCGGCGCCTACACCCAGTGCGGGCTTACCGCTGGAATACGCAGCCTTTACCATGCCGGGGCCGCCGGTGGCAAGGATGATGTCGGATTCCTTCATAACGGTGTTGGTCAGTTCCAGAGAGGGCACATCGATCCAGCCGATGATGCCTTCGGGGGCACCGGCCTTGACAGCAGCCTCAAGCACGATGCGTGCGGCTTCAATGGTGGACTTCTTTGCTCTCGGATGGGGGGAGATGATGATGCCGTTTCTGGTCTTGAGGGAGATCAGGCACTTGAAAATGGCAGTGGAAGTGGGGTTGGTGGTGGGGATGACAGCCGCTACCACGCCGATGGGCTCCGCAATCTGCATTGTGCCGAAGGCCTTGTCCTCGGAGACAATGCCGCAGGTCTTGGTATCCTTGAAGGCATTGTAGATATGCTCAGCAGCATAGTTGTTCTTGATGACCTTGTCTTCGACCACGCCCATGCCGGTCTCCTCCACAGCCATCTTGGCCAGCGGAATTCTTGCATGGTTGGCAGCGAGGGCAGCAGCCTTGAAAATGGCGTCTACCTGCTCCTGGGAATATGAAGCAAACTTTGCCTGTGCGGTACGGATTTCCTGCATTCTGGCAAGCAGTGCATCCACATTATCAACGAGATTCACTGCAGCTGCATTGGCTTCTTTCATAGTTTTCCTCTCCAATCTAACGCATTCATTCAGACGTTACGTTCATGTAAAGGACATCTGCTCGTCCTTACACTCTTATTGTACCACATTGTTATATTTTTGTCAATGGTTAAATCCGATCCGGCCTTACCCATTTTACGACAAAAAAGCGCTGGAAATTTATGCAACCTGAACAATGCGGGTCTACCGGTATTGTGCGCATTTCACGAAGGGATATGCATGGAAATGCAGTGCACGGATACCTATTTATATCGTACATGATTTTTTGGGGAATGTCAAGGGATAATTTGTGAATTGTGGGGATTTCGGTGGGGGATGCGCAGCTTCGCTCCTTATGAGCAGTCCCAGTAGAACCAGGCATTCTCATAGCGTCCTGCGAGCAGATCGGCACGGGTGATGAGAAAATGTCCCACGCCCGCATCGCACCAGAGCGACTTGATCCACTCATACGTTCGCGTCTCATAATCATACGAATCATCGCTGCAAAAAGTCAAGGATGCCCATGCTTTGCCTCCAATCAGAATCATGATAGTTTCATTATACTTCATACAAGAGGAAATGTCAACGCCCTGCACTAAACAGTCCATTCGCCATCGGGACGAAGAAGTCGATATGATTGCCATAACACAAAAACTCCTTGACATTTCCCCCCATCTATAGTATAATGAATGTATATGTGCCGCATGGCGGCTAAGAAAATGCAGAAAGAAGGAAACGCATCATGCTGAATTCTGAAAAGAGTATGGAAAAAATTGTTGACCTCTGCAAATCCAGAGGTTTTGTATACGCCGGCTCCGAGATCTACGGCGGTCTCGCCAACACCTGGGATTACGGCCCTCTCGGTGTGGAGCTGAAGGACAACATCAAGCGTGCATGGCGCAAGAAGTTCATCCAGGAATGCCCCTACAACGTAGGTCTGGATTCCGCCATCCTCATGAATCCCGAAACATGGGTAGCATCCGGTCATCTGGGCGGCTTCTCCGACCCGCTCATGGACTGCAAGTCCTGTAAGACCCGTCACAGAGCGGACAACCTCATCGAGGCTTTCGACGGCACCAATCCTGCCGGCTGGAGCAATGAGGAAATGATGAACTATATCCGTGAGAAGGGCATCTGCTGCCCCAACTGCGAGGCTAAGGATTTCACAGACATCCGTCAGTTCAACCTGATGTTCAAGACCTTCCAGGGCGTAACCGAGGATTCCAAGTCCGAGCTGTACCTGCGTCCCGAGACGGCACAGGGCATCTTCGTGAACTTCTCCAACATCCAGAGAACCACCCGCAAGAAGGTTCCCTTCGGCGTGGCTCAGGTCGGCAAGTCCTTCCGTAACGAGATCACACCCGGCAACTTCATCTTCCGTGTGCGTGAGTTCGAGCAGATGGAGCTGGAGTTCTTCTGCAAGCCCGGCACTGACCTCGAATGGTTCCAGTACTGGCGTGCATACTGCCGTGACTTCCTGCTGAATCTGGGCATCAAGGAGGAGAATCTCCGCCTGCGTGACCATGATCCGGAGGAGCTGTGCTTCTATTCCAAGGCGACCACCGACTTTGAGTACCTCTTCCCGTTCGGCTGGGGCGAGCTGTGGGGCATTGCGGACAGAACTGACTATGACCTCACACAGCACCAGAACCACAGCGGCAAGTCCATGGAATACTTCGATCCCGAGGACAACACCAAGTACATCCCCTATGTCATCGAGCCGTCTCTGGGCGTGGAGCGTCTGTTCCTGACCATCGTGACCGAGGCTTATGACGAGGAAGTGATCGACGCTGAGAAGAACGACGTGCGTACAGTTATGCATCTGCATCCGGCACTTGCGCCCTTCAAGGCAGCCGTTCTGCCCCTGTCCAAGAAGCTGTCCCCCGAGGCAACTGAAGTCTTCACCATGCTCTCCAAGAAGTGGAACATCGACTTCGACGAGACCGGTTCCATCGGCAAGCGTTACCGCCGTCAGGATGAGATCGGTACACCGTTCTGCATCACCTATGACTTTGATACCAAGGAAACCGACCAGTGCGTGACGGTTCGTGACCGTGACACGATGGAGCAGGTAAGAATGCCCATCACAGAGCTGGAAGCCTGGCTGGAGGAAAAGCTGGCTTACTAATTTGATAAGAGAATACTGCGCCCTGTCGTTTGATGGGGAGCAGTTTGCAAATGCGGCAAGGCGTTCTGACCATGCAGATGGAAATTGAGCCGCTGAAAAAAGTGACGCTGGACGGCATTGACATCTTTCTTTCCATGGAACGTGCCGCCGTTGCATCACGCTTTGGAGGCGGAGACGCTGCGGCGCATCGCTGGGCAGCGATCGGCATCGGCACTGCCGGATATTATCAGCGGTAGGCTGTGCTTCCGATGAAGTAAATCAATGAGAGCATTCTTTGATCGTCAAAGCAAGTGACAGCTTCTGATTCATGATTAGGCCTATCCGTCCTTTCTGCTGAAAGCGCACTGGAATTGAGGTGACTGCCTTTGCAATGCAAAAAAACTGTCAAGGTCCTGGGGAGCATCGTCCTGATTCTGCTTGCCCTGTGGCTGCTGATCTGGATCAACAGCCGTATCCGCATGAAGCAGGACAGAGAATTTCTGATAGAAAACGGCTATGCACACCTTGTTTCAGTCGGCGGGCGTTCTGTAAATGTACTGATCTGCGGTAATGAAAACGGAAAGCATCGCATTGTGGCAATCGCGGGATTCGGCGACCCCGCCCCCTGCATTTCGTGGAGACGCATGACTGCTTCTCTGGAAGAAGAGCATCAGGTCATATTCGTTGACCGTGCAGGCTACGGGATCAGTGATTCCACATCACAGGAAAGAACCGTCGAAAACATTGTTGAGGATTACAGAACTGCACTCCGAAACGCAGGCGTGGAAGCCCCCTACACCCTGCTTCCGCATTCGATCGGCGGCATCTATGCCTCCTATTGGGTGAGCCAATACCCGGAAGAAATCGAAGCCGTCATATTGATGGATACATCCGAGATCAGAGAATACCCGCCCGATCAAATGCGTACAGAACCCGATCCGGCGTATCTGCTTGCATACCGTCTTGACAAAATGGGCGCAGGCGGCCTTGGCAATCTACTTGTGAAAACAATGCTGCCTGAAAAGCCCTGTTATTCTGCCGATGAACAGCGTGCAGAGTATGCACTTGCATTGCTGACCTTTCAGAATTCCTGCGTCATTGCTGAGGACACCATGATGTCCCTCAACATGAACGAAACATGGAACATACTCGTTCCAAACGATGTCCCGAAGCTGTACATCTGCTCGGAATTCGGCTACACCACCAAGGAAGAGCTGATTGCGGACGGCGGACTGGACAGAGAAACTTACCTTGCATTCTTTCATCTGGATGCGGATACGGATGACGACACGCTGTATGACAGGTATCTGGCGTTCTGCCGGAAGATTCGTGAAAATACACTCTCCCCCTATGCAGAAAAGCTCGGAAACTGTGAAATCGTGCTGCTGCCCGGAGAGCATTGCATTTATGAGGACAAGCCCGATGAATGCGCTGAAATCATCGACAGCTTTCTTGGGCAGCTGCCATAATTCCCAATATTCAATATTATTCGGAGGTACAATCTATGAATGTAAAAAAAGTACTTGGCATCATCGGCAAGGTTTTATTGGCACTTCTTCTGCTGATCGTCCTCTTCCTTCTGATCACATCCATTGTGTATCATGTGAAGCTCAGCAGAGTCGAAAAACAGCTGAAGGAAGCGGGATACTATAACCCCGTCTCAGTCGGCGCGCATTCGATCAATCTGTACACCTGCGGCAACGAAAACGGTCAGCATACAATCGTTGCTCTGGCCGGCTGGGGTGACGGCGAGATGTTCCTCGGCTGGCGGCAGATGACCGCAGAGATCGAAAAGGACAACCGCCTCATCTTCCTTGACCGTGCAGGATATGGACTGAGCGACGACAGCAAGCAGGAAATGACGCCCGGAAACGTCGTACAGGACTACCGCACAGCCCTGCAGAATGCGGGCGTTGAAGCACCGTATCTGCTGATGGTGCACTCTCTGGGCGGCGTGTACGCAACCTATTGGGAAAGCATGTATCCGGATGAGATCGAAGCAGTTGTGTTTATTGACAGTTCACCCTGCTTTGAGATTCCCGAAGAAGAGCAGCTTGACGGCGGCATCGTCGCAGATCTGATGCCTCTCATGGAAAATCTCGGACTTGCACCCTTTATGGTACGCAGCGATTACGGCGAATTTCTGGGGAAACTGCCCGAAGAGCAAGAGGAACAAGCCGTTTACCTGATGAGCAGAACGCTCGGTGCGCATGCTGTGGCAGATGAAATGGACAGGATTGACTGGGCTGTGGATTATGTATGGGGAGAAATGCAGACAACGGAAATTCCGAAGCTCTCCATCTCCGCTTTCTACGCCTACCGCACCAAAGAGGACTTCATCAATGACGGCATCACTGCGGAATCACTGCTCAATATCTGGGTGCCTGCGTCCATGAAGGATGCGGGCGAGGATGCGATCTATGAGGAAGCACTCCGCCTGATGGAACAGCGGCGCACGGAATGGGAAGAGCCTTATTGTGAAAAGCTCGGCAACTGCGAAGTCGTTGAGCTTCCGGGCGATCATGTCCTGTTTTTGGACAAACCCGAGGAATGCACCAGAATCATCACAGAATTCATCCAAAAATTAGACTAATCCCCAACAAGATCGGAGGTCACCATGTCCCGTATCCGCCCCGCCATCCCCGCCGATGCCTCACGCATTTCGGAGATCATCATCACAAACTACCGAACCAATTTCTACCCCTTCTTCCGGAATGATGCCTACTATTTCGGCGAACTGAATGTCGTTGACATGGCCGCCGAATATGCTGACGGCACGGATGCACTCAGGGAGACCTTTGTCTATGACGACGGCGTCGTGAAGGGCATCATCCGCATTGCGGGTGATGAAATCGTCAAGCTCTTCATCGAACCGACATTCCAGAGTCAGGGCATCGGCGCAAAGCTCCTGCATTTCGCCGTTTCTGAAAAGAATGCCTCATGGCTCTGGGTGCTCGAATACAACACACGCGGCATTGATTTTTACAAGCGGGAGGGCTTCTCGCTCACGGGCGAACGCATCCTCGAGGATGAATGGGTGCCGCTCCTGAAAATGACGAACCGGCCGGCCATCCCCTTTACGAGCACCCGCAACACACGCCCCATCCTGCCGGACAGCCTGCGCTTCATCCGGAGCGATGTGCCCGCTGCCGTCACTGAGGCCGAGCGGCAGTGGCTCCTTGCGCATGATGTGACGACACTCGTTGACCTGCGGACGCCTGCAGAACGGGCACAGAAGCCCTGCCCTCTTGCGGACGATCCGGCTTTCCTCTGTCACTGCCTGCCGGTCACGGGCGGCAATGCCGTGCCCGCCGCACCCGACTGCGTGGCGGATTCCTACATCGCCATGGCGGACGCATCGATGGACGAAATCATCGATACGATTCTGAAGGCCTCCTCAAATGTGCTGTACTTCTGCAATGCCGGAAAAGACAGAACCGGCGTTGTTTCGGCGATTTTACTGCATCGTGCGGGCTATGATGCCGCCTTCATCGAGGAGGATTATCTGCGTTCCGGCGTGCTGCTTGCAGACGCTTTGCAGGCCTTTGCCGCACAGCATCCCGAGATCGACCCCGAAGTCATCACGCCCCGTGCCGCTTATATCCGCCGTTTTCTCGAATGGTTACAGCAGCAGGACGATCAACATACGACAAACAACTGAAAGGAGCAGACCATGTTTGAACAGGACCCGATTATGCGGCAGATTCATGATATTGTGAAGGCTGCGGCGAAAATGATGCAGATGAATGTGGACATTGAATCCGAGCATCTGGTGCAGATTGAAGATGTGAAGATGCAGGAGACGACCAGCGAGCTGCTGCACAGGCTCGATGAGGGTGGCATCAACGATGCCGAAAACGAGCTGTATGCCCTGCTGGAAACCGGTTCCCTCGATGCGCTGCATGCAGGCATTGCGTTCTATGCCCATCTTGAGCAGATGGATGACGCCTTCCTGCTCTCGCATGATTTCAGCCGTGAAGAGGTGGAAATCGGCAAGGCACATCTGCTGGAATGCTTTGGACTTTCCGGCACGGGGGAATCCTTTTTCGAGGCATAAAAAACAGGGACACGATTCTGAACCGTGTCCCTGTATTTTTCTGTGATCGTTTCCGCTTACTGCGGCATATCCTTTGATTGATAGCCCGTTCGTTCCAGTGGATAAAACGTGCCATCAAAATTGGCGTAATAAATGCCTTCCGCTTCATAGTAGTAAATGCCAGTTTCGGAAATCATCATCGGCTCTGCGGAAACAGAAGCCACGGGTTCAGCCCCCTCGTAGGTGTAGATCTCAGTCACCGCACCATCATGTGTCATGCTTCTGTATTCCATTTTCGGCGTAGTTTTCACAATGAAATGACACTGGATCACGCCCTGCGGTGCGTTTTCAAAACGTTTCAATTCTAATGCAGCAGACATTCCCAGAAGATAAAAAATATCATCAGAATCAATATACAGTTCCCCATGATATACAAACGTCCTGCACGCCTGTTCTGCCTGCTTCCCAAAAATAGGATCTTCCGCTGTCAGCATTCCATCCGCAATCGTCACGGTCAGGTGATTGTGCTGAAACTGGCAGGTTTCGCCGTCCCATGTCAGGTGATCGGCATAATACTGCGAGATCAGTTCGGTGCTGATATAGTATTCCGCTTCGATTTCTGTATGTTCGGACACTGCATACGCCGCACGCTGGAGGATCATATCACCAACAGCAATTCTATTATCCTCGTTGTCCATTGTAAAATTGCCCGTATACACCGCATAGGGAATGCCGTCAATTTCTGTGATGGCTTCTCCAAATGCAATTGCAGTGGGCTGTGTGGTTTCCGGAGCTGTGGCTTCAGCTTCTGTGGTTTCTGTTTCGGTCATTTCCGTTTGAGCCATCGTAGTTCCGACGGATGTGGAATCAGGCATTTTCTCATTACCGCAGGCAGTCAGCAGGAACGCCGATGTAAACAGAATGATTGCGGATAATCGTACAGATTTCATGACACATTCCCCCTTTCGGAATTATGTCCCAGTTACAATCAATTCTTCCCTCAGCTTCTCCGCTGTGAGTCCATCCGTCTTCGGGATCGTCACCGTCACGGGGCGTCCGCCCTCGAGATCGAACCAGTTGTCAGAGAAATCCACATCCAGCGTCCTGCAATCCAGACATACTGCCTTCACATACGCATCCGCAGACAGCGTTATGCTGATCACTTCCGGCGTTTCCGTCATCTCCATGCAGATTTCCGGATGCACAAAATCAAAACGCTTGGGCACCACAAACAGCGTGTTGTCCGCTGTCACAATGCCCTTATCCGTGTGCAGCTCGCAGTGGATATAATACTGTCCCCTGTCACGCTCGGAACGGATCTGCGCCGACAGATCAAGTGCCGGACAGTCCACCGCCTGCAGGGCATCGCATTTCACGGGCATGCTGCCCTCGGCCACAGTCTGCGAGTACTTATCGCACAGCCGCCAGAAAATCGTGCCGGAAACGGCTTCCAGCGTCTCGTTCGAGACATTGATCACGGGATGGGCGGCATCACGCTCGTCCACGCTCAGCAGAACCGGTGCATGGAAGCGCTTTGCAAAGTGATGCATTGCCTTCCATCGGCCGTAGAAATCCACGCTGCTCCAAGAAATCACGGGGTTTGTGTCATTCACCTGCCAGTAAAGCGAGCCCATGCATCTGCCTCTTGCACGGCGCATATGCGCCACGCTCGAGCGGATATATTCAGCCTGCATCAGCTGTGTACTGTAGATGAGCGACTCGAAGCTCTCGGGATACCGCATCATCTGGGCAAGGTAGTACATGAGTTTTTCGTTGCCCTGATCGCATTTCTGATGGGCTTCCATCACGGGGGACATGAGGTTCAGGTCGCCCTTTTCCGGATCGCACACGGTCAGAAGCGTCTTGAGGCTGGGAACGGACTCGAAGCCATACTCCGAGCAGAAGCGGTAATACAGCTCCCGGAACGCCGTAAAGGGCTTGAAGCTGTGCCACACCTCCCAGTAATGCATATCACCGGCATGATTCGACCAGGTCTCATGGATGCCGCCATAAGCCGAGGGAGAGGAACGCCAGTAGAAGTGCTGCGGGTCAAGCTCCGCAACGAGAGCGGGCATTCTCTTTTCAAACTGTTCGATATAATCGGCACGGGTGGCCTCATCACGAGGGGTTTCGCCCCAGCATTCGATTGCCGTTTCGATCTCATTATTGCCGCACCACATGGCAAGCGAGGGGTGATTGCGCAGGCGCAGGAGGTTGTCACGCAGCTCCGCTTCCGTGGTCTTCCAGAATTCATCCGTCAGGCGGTACACGGCACATGCGAACATGAAATCCTGCCACACAAGCAAGCCCTTTTCGTCGCAGTCATCATAGAAGTGGTCGCTCGGATAATAGCCGCCGCCCCAGATGCGCACCATATTGAAATTGGCATCCGCACAGGCATCCAGCAGCTGTGTCTCCTTTTCCGCTGTACAGCGGGGCAGGAGCTGGTCGAGGGGGATGAGATTTGCGCCCATGCAGAAAATATCCCTGCCGTTGAGGTTCACGCAGAACGATTCGCCCCATGCATCCGGTTCCTGACGGACAGTAATCGTCCGCAGGCCGATGCGGTCGGTTTTCGAATCGAGCACGCATCCATCGGACGAAACGGAATCAATTCGCATCGTATAGAGCGGCTGTTCGCCGTAGCCCCTTGCCCACCAGAGCTTGGGGTTTTCGATGGATACTGTCCAAAAAGCCCTGCCGTTTTCGGCACAAATCTGCTCCGAGCGGGCGATCTCGGCGCCATCGGGATCCGAGAGCACGCAGGTGCAAAGGCCGCAGGACGGCTCTTCGAGACAGATTTCGGCAGTGAGAGAAACAGCGTTTTCCGCATGATTCTGGCGATAATAGACGGATTCGATGCGCCCCTCGGCATAGGATTCGAGATAGACATCACGCCAGATGCCCATATCAGGGAGCTGCGGGCCCCAGTCCCAGCCGAACATATAATGCGCCTTACGGATATGCGGGAAGCCGGCAACGGTCGAATTCACGCCCCAGAGGGGGGATACGGCCTGTTTTTCGGCGATATAGCGTGTGGGCGATGTGATATGAACGCTGAGGGTATTCTCCTCCCCGAGGAGTGCTGTCACATCGAAGCGCCAGCGGCGGTGCATATTATCGGTCGAGCCGATGACGGTGCCGTTGAGCGTGATCTCGCTGATGGTATCGATGCCGTCAAAGCAGAGCATGACCTTGCCGCCCTGCGGGATGGGGTCGGGACGTCCGAATGTGGTTGTGAAGCAGTAATCGTCATCGGAGACAGCAAGCGCCGCATCGGCATTGTCACGGTAATAGGGGTCTTCGATGACCCCATGTGTCATGAGTGTATGGTAAACGGAGCAGGGCACATTGCAGGCGTAATTCTCTGTGTCGCCGTATTTGTGCATCTGCCAGCCGTCATTGAGTACAATTCGTTCCATGTAATCCTCCAGCATGTTTGCCATTCCCCCGCATGGAATGCACACAGGGGGCATCCATCGGGCATTTTCTTCTAAGTTTATTATACCATGGAATGAGGGAAATTGTCAACCTAAATTTAGCTAATTGAGACTAATTTTTGTAAGTTTGCAGAAAAAATTAGTTGACAACACAATTCTTTAGTAAAGGTGGGGTATCCCCCCTCACCCCCCGACCCCCTCTCCCCCCAATGGGGGGAGAGGGGGAGGATTTTTGGGAGGGGCTGCGCCCCTCCGCCCCCCTGGGGGCGAGCTGGCGCCGCCCCCAGACCCCCTGATGCAAAGCGAGGGGATATTTTGCCTGTCTGCTGCCTGCTCCCTGCTTTGGGGGCATGCTGGCACCG
The DNA here is from genome assembly GCA_015066665.1 of Ruminococcus sp. Classification (GTDB taxonomy): domain Bacteria; phylum Bacillota; class Clostridia; order Oscillospirales; family Ruminococcaceae; genus UBA3855. The sequence continues at coordinate 73,669 of SVNX01000004.1, forward strand.
CTGATGCAAAGCGAGGGGATATTTTGCCTGTCTGCTGTTAGCTCCCTGCTTTTGGGGCATGCTGGCACCGCTGATTCAAAGCGAGGGGATACTTTGCCTGTCTGCTGCCTGCTCCCTGCTTTGGGGGCATGCTGGCACCGCTGATGCAAAACGAGGGGACACTTTGCCTGTCTGCTGCCAGCTCCCTGCTTTGGGGGCATGCTGGCACCGCTGATGCAAAGCGTGGGGATACTTTGCCTGTCTGCTGCCAGCTCCCTGCTTTGGGGGCATGCTAACACCGGCCGCAAATCACTGACCCATGCGTCTTGCCCATTCACTGCAAAAAATGAGGAGCGGCATCGCTCCTCACTTCCATCTCTTATCAATCAATGTGCATCCCATGCACGCAGGAAAAGCTGCGTGGCAATGCCCGTCAGCAGTCCCATCAGCACGCCGCTCACAAGCAGAAACGGCAGGTAATACACCGTACTCCCCCACCCCATCAGAATGACAGCTGCCGCCATCTGGCCAAGATTATGGCTCACACCGCCCAGAACACTTGTGAACCAGACCGACCTGTCCTGCACGATCCGATGACACAGGGCCATCACACACAGACTCACTGCGCCGCCTGCCATTGCATACACAAGCGACACTGCCTGACCCGTCAGCAGCTGTCCGAGCAGGATCCGCACGGCCATCAGCATGGCCGCTTCCTTCACCGAAAAGCGGGCAAGCACAAACAGCGTCACAAGATTGGCAAGTCCCAGCTTCACGCCCGGCAGCGGCACGGGCAGCGGAAACTGCGCTTCCACCAGAAACAATGTCAGCGAAACGCCCGCCAGCATCCCCAGCACAAGCCATCGCTGCACGGGGCTTTGTGGTTGTTTCATACATCCTCCTCAATAGACCTGTGCATCCCATCCGTCGGATGCGGCCTCTTCCATTTCAATGATCACATGGTGCGGCAGACAGACGATCGGCAGACCGCCCTCCGGAAGCGGCGGCATCTTCATACAAAGGCCGTCCGGACAATCGGCATGCTGCATCGAAATCCGGCCCGGCTCTACCAGAATCACATTCTCACCGCCGTCACCGTCATCCAGCGTGATGGTATAGCTCTCCTGCACATCGGACAGATCAATCCGGTGCAGCGTCGTGCCGTTCTGCGTGATGACCGCAACCGCACCCCTGTCCTTCTGCATCACAAAAATGCATCCCGCCACACCCCCGATCAGCAGCAGGGCGGTGATGCCGGCAAGCAGCAGCGTGCGCTTCATGGCGTCACCTCCGCAAAATCATACGCCCCCATGCCGGAGGACAACCGCAGCGTGCCATCCGTTTCGATGAGGATGCACTCGGTATCCGGCAGCGATTCAATGAGCGTCATGCCCGCCTCCGGCCCGAGGACAAAGACGGCAGTCGAGAGCGCATCGCAGGCAAGGGAGCTGTCCGCAATGATCGTAGCCGAAGCAAGGCCGCTGTCTGCGGGAAAGCCATCGGCAGGGTCGAGTATATGGTGATAGCGCACGCCGTTTTCCTCGAAATATCGTTCATAATCGCCAGACGTCACGACCGATTCACCGGAAACACGCAGGCTTCCCGCAATCGCTACCTCTGTAAAAGGATTGGTCACGGCGATCTCCCACGGACTGCCGTCGGGCTTTGTGCCGAGGGTGTGGACATTGCCGCCGAGGACAATGAGAGCACTTTCCATGCCGCAGTCGGCGAGGGTTTTCTTCATTTCATCGGCGATGTAGCCCTTGGCGACTGCGCCGAAATGCAGCTGCACGCTGTCTTCCGCAAACTCGACCTGCCGCCCGTCCCATTGGATGCGGGGGCTGCCGTCCGGAAGGAACGGGGCGATCTCGGCGGGTGCCGGCACACGGGGATGGTCGGTGCCGATGCACCAGAGGTCAATGAGTCCGCCGAGCGTGCAGTCAAGTGCGCCGCCGGACTGCGCCTGATAGAAGAGAGCGGCATCGAGCACGGCGGCCAGATCCGCCGAAACGGTCACAGGCTGACCGCATGCGGCCGCATTGAGACGGCACAGCTCGCTGTCCCCGATCGTGGGAGAAAGCACCTGCTCGAGTGCTTCGGCACGGGCAAAGGCCGCATCGAGGGCATCCTGACGCTGTGCGGCATCCGCATGATAAACGGTCACGGAGACAAATGTCCCCATCATTTCAGCGGTACGTTTATCAGAAGCAGGCACATCCTGCCGGCATCCGCAAAGCAGCAGCGGCAGCACAAAAACCAATGCAGAGGACTTTCGCATGGGGCATCTCCTTTCGTTCACATCATCCATATCATCATACCATGAAAACAATGGATTTGTCAAGGTCGGTGTCCGTCCCGTCTTAAACATTTCTTAATCGCTTCCCTACTTGATTCTTCGGCAGCTATGCGGTATAATAGAGACATAGACTACAGCAAGGAGAAAACAATGGAACATCATATTTTAATCTGCGATGATGAGCGTGACATCGTATCCGCTCTGAAAATTTATCTGTCACAGGAGCACTACGTCCTCCACACTGCTGCAAACGGCCGTGAGGCACTCGAGGTGCTTGCCCATGCGCCGATCGATCTGATCCTCCTCGATATCATGATGCCCGAGATGGACGGCATCGAGACCATGGTCAGACTCCGTGAGCAGTGGAACATCCCCGTCATTCTCCTCACCGCCAAGAGCGAGGATACCGACAAGATCCTCGGACTCAATCTTGGTGCGGACGACTATATCACCAAGCCCTTCAACCCCATGGAGGTGCTTGCCCGTGTCAAGTCCCAGCTCCGGCGATACAAGCAGCTCGGCAGTGCACAGCCCGCTGCGGAAGCCGTTCTGATACATGGGGCCATCCGGCTTGATGACAGTGAGAAATCCGTCACTGTCGACGGTGAACCGGTCAGCCTCACCCCCACGGAATACGCCATTCTGCATTTTCTGATGCGCAGCCCCGGCAAGGTCTTCAGCCCCGGCGATATCTACTCCGCAGTGCGGGGTGAGCTTCCCTACGGCGCAGAGGGCACCATTGCCGTACACATCCGGCATCTCCGTGAAAAAATCGAAATCAATCCCGCCGAGCCGCGCTTTCTCAAAGCCGTCTGGGGTCAGGGCTACAAACTGGAGGCGATCAAATGAATGCAAAATCCAAGGCAAGCCACATCGGCAAAGCCAGACGCAGTTCTTTTCTCAAAATGCTGATGGTCATCCTGTGCCTCATCAGCGGCATCGCAGCTGTCGGCGGCAGCGTACTCGCCATCGTATGCATTGATCAGGAAATCTATACCACACCTCTTGACCGTGTGCAGGAGGATGCCGTTTCCGGCCGCTGCATCTTTCAGATCGAAGATGTCTACCAGAGCTACAACGACCTGAAAAAAACAGGCTACTTTGATGAAGAAACCACCGACACCACCCGTGAAACACTTCGTCAGCAATATCTTCTTCACTTCCATCCCGAATACACAAACTTCTTCTTCAAGGTGGAAAATGAGCAGGGCGAGGTGCTGCTGCAAAGTGCCGATCTCCCCCATCAGTATCAGCACCGCACATTCTATCCGCAGTGGGATGTCCATACAGAAACCCGCCGCATGTCCGTGGAAGAATACAACAACGCCGATTTTTCGGACTATGACGAAGTCAGCATCATCGGCGAAATCTATGAAGAGCCGCCCACCCTCCCCGAAACCACGGAACCCGTCACCTCCGACACCATGGCCCCCACCATCTTCACAGGGGACGAAAGCATGGTCTATGACGGCGGGATGACCGAGACCGATCCTGCGCTCTCCTACCATGAGGAAGAGGTCATTCAGGCGGAGACAGAACCGAGTACATCGGAATCCCCCCTCTATTATGAAGTCCGTCTCACCCGCTCGACAGAGCTGCCCGGCATCTACATCACAGGCTATGTCAAGGAAGTCCTCGATGTGAAGGATGACTATCATACCGCCTTCACACTCAGTACCCTTGTCTGGCAGTATCGTTATGCCCCCTTCTTCCTCATCGGCATCGGCGTGATCATGTTTGCATTCTCACTCTGGTTCCTGCTCACGGGTGCCGGCTACCGCAGCGACAACGAGGAAGCCACCCTCTCCGCCTTCGACCGCATTCCCTTCGATCTGTTCACGGGTCTCCTTGGACTCGCCGGACTGCTGATTTTAGTGCTCCTTGATGATATGACAAACTTCAGCAGTCTTGATGCATGGGCAATCATCCTGGCAGGCTGTACAGCTCTTGCCATGATGCTGCTGTTCTGGCTCATGAGCACGACAGTCCGTGTCCGCACAAATACCATCTGGAAAAACAACATCCTCACTTATCTTGCCAAAGCCCTGCTGCGCTCCTTCCGCCGCACATCCGATATCGTGCAGGCACTCCCCGTAATCTGGCAGGCACCCGCCGCACTGGCCGGCTTCTTCTTCCTCCAGTTCATCGGTGTGGTGCTGATCCTTGCCGAGGAATTCGTCGGTTTGGCATTTCTCATCATGCTCTGGGCACTGGGACTCATTGCAGGCATCGTCATCATCATCAATATGCACATACTGGAAAAAGGTGCTGACAAGCTCGCAAACGGCGATTTGCAGACTAAAATCAATGAACGTGATCTCTTCGGACCGTTCCGCCGCCATGCGGTGAAGCTCAACAGCATCAGCGACGGCATGAACAAGGCCGTCACCGAACGACTCAAGAGCGAGACCTTCAAGAGCGAGCTGATCGCCAATGTCAGCCACGACATCCGCACGCCGCTCACCTCCATCATCAACTACACCGACCTCCTTGCCAAGCGGCCGCTGGACGATCCGCAGGCGGAGGAATACATCAATGTGCTGCAGCGTCAGTCGGCAAGACTGCGCAAGCTCACCGAGGATGTGCTGGAAGCTTCCAAAGCCAGCACCGGTGCCATTACTGTTGAGAGAACGACACTTGACCTGCGTGTGCTGATCGAGCAGATGCTGGGCGAATACGCCGGCCGGCTTGAAGCCAAGCACCTTGAGATGGTCACCGACATGCCCGATACGCCCCTCCCGATTCTCGCTGACGGGCGTCTGATGTGGCGTGTGATGGACAATCTCCTTGCAAACATCTGCAAGTATGCAATGGAGGGCACCCGTGTCTACCTGAATGCTTCGTCGGCCAATCGTGAAATCAGCGTGATTCTGCGCAATATTTCGGGTTCGCCGCTCAATATTTCTGCTGAGGCGCTCATGGAACGCTTTGTCCGCGGCGACCGCTCCCGCAATACCGAGGGCAGCGGACTGGGACTGAGCATTGCACAGAGCCTGACCGAGCTGCAGGGCGGCAAGCTGCAGATTGCGATCGACGGTGATCTCTTCAAGGTCACATTGCAGTTCCCTGAAACTGACATGCCCGCTTCCGAATGATCCATATCATTCTCTATTCACACAGCCTCCCCCATCCACGGGGGAGGTTGTTGTGTTGTGGGGAAAACGACGCTTCCGGTAAGGTGAATTCGTGTACAGGGCCTGCCCCCAAAATTTGACATTTTCATCCTAAAGTGCTATAATAAAACCAGATTCACATTCCGGAGGTTTTGCCATATGAAAATTGCCTGGTTCTGCATCCCCGCCCATGGCCACACCAATCCCACGCTGGGACTCGTCAAGGAAATGACCGCTGCGGGGCATGAGATCTATTATTTTACTTTTGAACAGTTCCGTGCAAAGCTCGAAGCAGCCGGTGCCCATGTCATTCTCTGCGATGGCTATGACTTCGAGATGGAAGACAAGGAAAACGCCGACCGTGTCGGCAAGGATATGGCCTTTGCCACAGAGCTCCTCGTCAGCTCTACACTTGCCCTCGATGCAATGGTTGCAGAAAAGGTCAGGGAGATCTCTCCCGATCTCATCGTATCGGATTCCGTTGCTTATTGGGGCAAGCTCACCGCCATGAAATACGGCATCCCGTATGTGTCCTCCACCACGACATTCGCCTTCAACGAGCAGTCCTCACGCTATATGAAGCAGGGCATCGGGTCGCTTATCAAGATGATTTTCTCCATGCCGAAGATCAACAAGCAGCTCAGACGCCTGCAGGACAAGGGCTACCCCGTCAAGAACATTCTCGAGATCGTCAAAAATGACAACGCAACCAACACCATCGTCTATACATCGAAGTATTTCCAGCCCTGTTCCGATTCCTTCTCCGACAAGTATCATTTCGTCGGCCCGTCCATCCGGCCGGTACAGCAGCCCTTTGAAAAGACAGCGGAGAAGACGGTCTATATTTCCCTCGGCACGGTCGTGAAAAATCCGGCGTTCTATCAGAATGCCATTCAGGCTTTCCGAGATACCCCCTATCAGGTGATTCTATCCCTCGGCGAAAGTGCATGTACATTCACCGATCTGCCGGACAATATTCAGGTCTATGCGCATGTCGATCAGATGGCCGTGCTTTCCATCGCTGATGTATTCATCACGCACTGCGGCATGAATTCCGCCTCGGAGGGACTCTATTTTGAAGTGCCCCTGGTTCTTTACCCGCAGACCCCCGAACAGGGTGCTGTCGCCAAGCGGACAGCGGAGCTTTCTGCGGGCGTACTCCTGCAATCAGCCGATCCGGATTCCATCCGGAAAGCGGTTGAGGAAGTGCTGCAGAATGACAGCTACAAAAAAGCGGCTTCCCAAATCTCCGACAGCTTCAAAAAATCCGGCGGCATCGCCGAAGCAAGGGCATTCCTCGAATCCATTACCCGATAGCCGCCGCAGCAGCAAGGAAGCATAACAAAAAATCCCGCCATTCTCCGGCGGGATTTTTTCAGCATCACTTCATCAGCTTGTCGCTCAGGGCAACGATTCTGTCCGCATACTTCCTGCGTCGCATGCCGAGCAGTCCCTTGTAGATGGGGAAATTCACAATCGCCATGCCCATGCCCAGAATGCCGGTGATAATGCCGCTGAGCATCGGCTGAGCCATGCCGATTGTCTCGGAAATATCCGTCATTGTAAGACTCATTCCCGCACCCATGATGAGGGCACTGACACTGCCGAAAATATAGGCAAAGACCTTGGCAGGACGCTTCACCTTTGCATCAAGTGCCTTCAGCTCATCAAGGCCCGTGTGTTCCCTTTCCGTATACTGTGTGCGGATCTTCTGCACCAGAAAGTCCTGATCGCTGCGATTCATACTGTTCTACCTCCGTTTGTTGATTGTGCGTGTTCTGCCTCTTATGATGATAGAATACACCCGCAATGTTTGCATATGATGTCTGAAATGTTTGCGTTTGATTAAATTCTCAGCATTGCCATTCCGTACGTTTTGTGCTATACTATAGTTATCAGAGTAATCTCACCGATACAGCTGAACAGGCCGCAAGGCTCCTGCGTGCTGTCCGGCATAACAAGGAATGAATGAAACCCGACTCGTGAATGAGTCGGGTTTTCTGTGTTCATGCTGCGCCATCAGGGCCTCCCGCCAAGGAAAAGATCAAACAGAATATCCGTGCCGCCCTTGATGAGGAAAAAGACGATGGCCGAAAAGATCAGTGTTTTCATCTGCCGTCCCCTCCTTTTCCTTCCATATTTGTTCTCTGTCTCTGTTTCATGTTATGACCTCCACATCTTTTGTTCGCGGCATTCCGCCTTCGATAGGAACAGTATAACATATCAGATGTTCAGAAAATGTATTTCTGCAAATTTACCCGATCGGATAAAAAAATCCCCGACAGGTACAGAATGTACCCGTCGAGGAAAACAGGGGGCTATTTTAACAGGGGAAAGATGTTACGATATCCACAAGGTACTTGAGAATGTTGAGGGAGTCAGCCGGCTCGAGTGCGCCGTTTTCATCCACGTCTGCATTCTTTTCACCCTGTGCGGTGAGCTTTTCAGTGCCCAGGAGGCTCTTGTTGAGCTGGATAACGTCAACAATGCTGACGGAACCATCACAGTTGGCATCGCCGTACTTTACAGCAGTGGGTTCGCTGGTCGGTTCGGTGGTGGGCTTTGTGGTCGGTTCGGTGGTAGGTGCAGTGGTAGGAGCTGTGGTGGGTTCGGTGGTGGGTTCGGTAGGATCTTCTGTGGGGAGTGCAGCAGCAACTTCCATAACTGCGTCGTATGCGGGCTTGGCAACATAACCCTGGCTGAACAGAAGAGGGTTCTGATCCTTACGCCAGCTGATGCTGTCATTGGTGCCCCAAACGGTCAGACAGGAGATGGAATCCTTGTTGTCCACTGCCATCTGGAAGATGTCCTTATAGAGCTGTGCCTGGGCATTGAAATCGGAGCAGGTGATGTCGAGCTCGGTGATCTGTACATCGAGTCCGGTGCTGATGAACTTCTCAAGTGCGGTCTTGTAAATTGCTGCGCTGGGATAACCTGTATCGAGGTGGGACTGCATGCCGATACCATCGATCACGCCCAGATCCTTGAGCTTCATTGCCATATCATAGATATTCTGCGTTTTTTCGGGGATGTATTCGTTGTAGTCGTTGATGTAGAGCTTGCAGCCCTCGGGAGCGTACTTTCTTGCATACTGGAATGCCTTGATCACGAAGCTGTCATCGCCGTAAACTCTCATCCAGCCGGAGTTGTCTGCGCCGCGCATGCCGCCGCCGTTGTTCAGGAACAGCTCATTGCACACGTCGTATGCATACAGGTTCAGGTTCGGATACTGTGTCTTGATGGCATCGAATGTATTCTTGATGAAGCTTTCGAGACGCTGATCCATGACATCTGTGGAAACATAAGCACCGTCGCTGGAGAAGTTCTCACGGAAGAACCAGTCGGGCGTCTGGCTGTACCATACGAAGGTATGACCACGCACGCCGATGTTGTTGTCCTCACAGAACTTCAGAGTCTGTGCGGCACGGCTCAGATCAACCTGTGTATTGACATTGTTGCCGTACTGCTGGCAAGCGGCCTGATTGATGATGGCCTCGGGCTTGAGCTCGTTTTCGGGGGTGATGCTGTTGAAGTGCTTCTTGATGAAGTCGCCGCCAACGGAAAGCTCCTGCGGGCTTACGGATGTACCGAGCTTGAAGCAGGATGCAAATGCGTCCTTCAGGGAGTCGGAGGAAGGAACACTGGGATTGGTGTTCTCAGTGGGATCGGTAGTGGAGGTAGTGCCGCCCGTCTTTGTGAGCTTCACATCGTCGAGATAGAAGGGAAGCAGATCGGAGGCGGAAGGGTTTTCTGTGTAAGCGGACTGTACATACAGGGAAATATTGCTTGCACCTGCGGGAATGTCGAAGGATGCGGCAAGCTCAGACCACTTGCCGGAGGTGCCTTCTGCATCCACAAGGTTCACATACTCTGTTGTGCCGCTGACGTCATACTGTACGCCGAGCGTGAAGCCCATGCTGTTATAGTTGCTGCTCTTGAAGCCTGCAAAAGCGGAGATATCATAGCTGCCGCCTGCTGCAAGCTCATCGCTTGCAACTGTGAAGCCGTTCCAGGACTGTGTACGGCCCTCAACATACAGGGACTTGCTGCCGCCGTGGGCAAAATCACTTGTCAGACCATAGGAAACCTCGCCGCGGCCGGTCCAGTCAGTACCGGTGCCTTCGAAGTCGTCGGTTACGCCATTGCCACTGCCGGAGGGCGCTGTGAAGTTAACATCAGCCTCGGGCTCGGTGGTTGCGGGAGGTGTTACGTCACCCTCTGCCTGACCGGGATCGGTGTACACATTGAGCTTTGTGATGTCAGCCACGCCGCTGCTCTGCCAGCCTTCAGCATTCAGGGCAACTTCATACAGATTGCCGATGCCCCAGCCTTCTGCAGCCCATGCATCGAAGTGATCGGAAACGGTGATGTGGCCGGAAGTTCTCTTATCCTGACGCACGCTGAAATACTGTTTGAAGGTCTCATAGCTGCTGTTGATACTCGGGCCGCTGTGATCCATCTGGAAGATCTTGTACTGTGCACCGTCGATGGTCACGATCTTACCGGGTGCATCCGGAACCCAGTCCACCCAGTCCTCAATGATGTAGTACTCAACAAGCGGAACATTGCCGGCATTCTTGTTCTGGAACCAGCCGTATACGCAGAGACGGGAGTTGCCGCTTGCGCTTCCGGTCTGACGGTAATCTGCTTCATAGTCCAGACCGATATACTCATAATCGGTTGCCTTCTTCTGGGAGCCGAAGTCCAGACCACGGCGTGCAAGGAAGTTGCCGGAAGGTACGCTTGCATTCCATTCTGCCTTGAATGTTGCGCCCTGACCGAGTGTCATTGTACCGGTACCGCCGGTGGTATCGATCCAGACCTCATAGCTGAAGCCATCGCTGACATCCTTGTACTGGTTTCTGCCATTGCCTACGGTGAAGGAATCACCGGCAGCTGCAAAAGAAGTAAATGCAGTCTGCGGAAGCATGGACACACCCATCACCAGTGCCAGAACTGCGCTCAGCATTTTGCTCTTACGCATTTTTGTTTTCATAATACCTGCCACCTTTCATTTTTTTGCTGCAAAAGCAGCTGATTGATGTGAATAGATCGCCTTTCGTCGGGGGGCGTTCCCCCTTGTTCTGTTTCCATTATAGCACATAACCCTTGAAACTTTCTTGAACGAATGAAAGTTTTTTTAAAGTTTTGTTTCGGAATTTTGAATACGAGAAATATGTACCAAAACAGATTGCAATTTCGTGAGAAATATAGTATAATAGAGGTGGTAATATTTCACAATCATTGAAAGGAGAAGCCACAATGCGGATTCTTGTTGTTGAAGATGATAAATCATTATCCATGGTACTCTGCGAACTTTTAAGACAGGAGGGGTATCAGACGGATACGGCATTTGCCGGAGATACGGGGCTGGACTGTGCACTTTCCGGCATTTACGATGTGATTGTGCTCGATGTCATGCTGCCGAAAATGGATGGCTTTGCCCTGCTGCGAAGCCTGCGGCGGGAGGGCATCCGGACGCCTGTTCTGATGCTCACGGCACGTTCACAGATTGAAGACAAGGTCACCGGTCTCGACGGCGGTGCGGATGACTATATGACAAAGCCCTTCAATACCACCGAGCTGCTTGCCCGTGTGCGGGCACTCTCCCGCCGGAGTGCCACGGAATTCGTGGATACATCCATCCGCTGCGGAGACATTGTACTGCAGAAGGAATCCCACGAGGTGCAGTGCGGCAGCAAGAGTGTCAAGCTGACCAGCAAGGAAACGGACATCCTTGAAATGTTCGCCAAGAGCCACGGACGTGTTGTCTCAAAAGACATGCTCACGCTCAAGATCTGGGGCTATGATTCCGAGATCGAATATAATTCCACGGAGGTCTACATCTCCTTCCTGCGCAAGAAGCTCAAGTCCATCGGCTCGCAGATCAAAATCAAGGCCGTACGCGGCGTAGGCTACCAGTTGGAGGAACAGCATGCAGACAGCAATTAAACGACTGCGCCGGAACATCATCCTGCTCTCCTTTGCGACGGCATGTACCATCATTCTCATCATGCTCGTCATCCTCAACGGCCTCATGCGCAGCTCCTACACTCACCGCATCGATGCGGCAGCCGAGCTCATTGCTCAGACTGCCGACCGCAAGGCCAAGGACGTCCAGTCCGAGAGCATTGACCTCGCTTCCCTGACCCTTGACGGCGCGGGAGACTATGTCGTGCTGCGCAACCCCATGGATGTCGAAAGCATCACCATCCGCGGTACCATCTCGTGCAGCAATCCGGCTGCCAACTGGTTCAGTGCCGGCGGCGGTATTGTCGTGAAAACCTACACGGCGGACGGCACGGAGGTCTATTTTTATCAGGAATATTCGTTCAATAACAACGTGAGTGAAATCACGATCGATTTTCCGACACCCGAACGCTTCCATTCCGCAGGCCACGGCATCCCCTTTTCTGAGACGACCATTGCGGAGGATGTGTTCATGATCTCCCAGAAATGGTGGGCTTCCTCGAGTGAAAATGAGGGCAGTGCCGACGAAACCGTCTCCCTCAGCCTCGAGTCCATCACCATCAATTACAAGGAAAACACGCCTCTTTCCGCCTACACAGGCGGTCTTGTCTCCCGCAGCTATGACGAGATCTTTGACAGCTCCATTCCCGAGTCCGTCAGCAGCCTGCGCAGCTTCTTTCTTGTGACGAATCCCGACGGCACGCTGCTTGAAATCAACAGCGGCAATCTGCCTGAAAGAATCCCCGAGGACGAGGCAGGCCGGATGGCTTCAAAGGGAAGCGATCTGACCTATGAAAGCACCGATTACGAATGCAGACATTTTGAAAAGGAGGACATGGAGATCCTGGTATTCGTCAGCAGTGCCGAGCGGCAGGATTCCCTCAACCGACTTATGCTGTACTCGGCATGCATCGGCATCGGCACGGCGCTGCTGCTGTTTGTGATGATCTACCTTGCTTCCGGCAAGATCGTTGAGCATGTCTCGGTCAGCTACGAAAAACAGAACCAGTTCATCGCCAATGCAAGCCATGAACTGAAAACACCCATCACTGTCATTTCCGCAACGACGGACATACTGCTGCGCCGTCAGCAGGACGACCAGTGGCTCGGGACGATCAAGGGGCAGACCGAAAAGATGCAGAAGCTTCTGCAGGAAATGCTCCAGCTGACACAGATGAATGCGGTGATCGGAAAACCGCAGAATTTCGAGCGGTTCGATCTGTGCGAAATCGCCGAAAAGGTCACACTCTATTTTGAGGCACGCTTCTATGAAGTGCAGAAGGTGCTCGTCTCCGAATTTCCGGAACGACTGATGTTCTACGGCGATGCGGGCCGCATTGAGGAGCTGTTCAATATCCTGCTCGACAATGCCGTAAAGTATGCCGATGAACGTGCCATTGTGCGCCTGCAGATTGCATCGAACAAGAACAGTGTCACGCTCAGCTGCACCAATCCCTGCAGCAAATTTGACGAAGCACAGGCTTCGCATCTCTTTGAGCGATTCTATCGCAGTGACACGGCACATTCCGACGAAACCGAGGGATTCGGTCTTGGTCTAACCATCGCACAGCTGATCGCTGAGCAGCACGGCGGCACAATTTCTGTGTCCTATGATCACGGGGAAGCCACCTTCCAGATCGTGCTGCCAATCAAAGGAACGTGACACTGTGAAGCGCGTGGTTTCCACGCTGCCTGCCGGCGCACTCATGCTGGCGGCTGACCGCTGAACCATATCAATCATCCAGCCGCGGCGAATCCCGCTGCGGCTGTTTTTTTGCGTCAAAATACATGGACAGCATGGGAGGGCTGCGGATATTACAGCAAGAAATTGCTACAAACAGCAAGTATTTGATATGTATTTGACATAAAACATGGTATAATCAGAGAAGTTCAATTGTTCTGACAGAAAGGCGGCAGTGATATGCTGAAAACAAAAGGTTTTGATAAAGGCATCAATCTGGGCGGCTGGCTCTCGCAGTGCGATTACAGCGAGGAACGGCTCTCTCAGTTCATTACAGAAAAAGATTTTGAAACGATTGCATCGTGGGGATTTGACCATGTCCGCATCCCGATCGATTACAATATTCTCGAAAATGAGAACGGCAGCTTCTGTGACTCTGGCTTTGCACGAATTGACTGGGCACTGGAAATGTGCCGGAAATACGGTCTTCGTACCGTGCTCGATCTTCATAAGACTGCGGGCTATTCCTTCGACAGCTACGGCGAGAGCGAAGCGGGCTTCTTTGAAAGCGGCGCTTTGCAGGAGCGTTTTTACCGTCTCTGGGAGGAGATTGCAAGGCACTATGGCAGCACCCCTGAAACCGTGGCCTTTGAGCTTCTCAATGAAGTGACGGACAAGGGCTATATTGCTGCATGGAACCGCATTGCGGATGCCTGCATCCGCCGCATCCGTGCCATTGCCCCCGACACGCTGATTCTGGTCGGCAGCTATCACAACAACAGTGCACCGGCCGTGCCCGCACTCGATCCCCCCTATGATGACAACATCGTGTACAATTTCCACTGCTATGAGCCGCTCCGCTTCACGCATCAGGGTGCCTACTGGACGGATGACATTGATCCCGCAGTACGCCTTTCCTTCGCAGAAAGCGGCATCACGGAGGATTTCTTCGAAGCCCTCTTTGCGCCGGCCATTGCAGCGGCGGAAAAGTACGGCACATCCCTCTACTGCGGCGAATACGGCGTGATCGATATCGTATCGCCCGAGGACACGGTACAGTGGTACAGAATCATCGGGAATGTCCTCAGAAAGCACGGCATTGCACGCTGCTGCTGGAGCTATAAGGAAATGGACTTCGGTCTCTCCGACAGCCGCCTCGATGCGGTGCGTGCCGAGCTGATCGAATGCATGTAACGACAAAAAAGTCCCCTTTCGGAAGAAAGGGGATATTTTTGTGCATGTCAGCCATATTTTCCACAAGTACTTGCCTTTTTTGTCGAAATATGGTATGATAAGTAATAGAATGACATTCTGAGGAGGGGATTGACCTATGAAATATAAATGGATTGCCTGCTCTCTGGCTTTTCTGTTCATCTTCACAGGCTGCACGCCCGGTGAACTCATCTCAAAAAAAATCGAGAAAAAGCTCAACAAGCAGTCTCTTTCCGATCCGGATTACAAGAAATACCTTGATCTGAAGGCGGACGGCAAAATCAACGACGAGGGCCGCTATTTCGAGGAGGGGTCGGAGGACGTGTTCCTGCCCGATGCAGAGGGGAAAGTGCATGTCACTTTCGCTGAAAACGCCTATCTGCATACTGTCTATTATGCCGATGCAGCACTGACACAGCCCATCGACACCGCTGCCTGCTATCTGGAGGCCGGCGACTACATCTACGCATCCGAACCGACTGTACGGGACGGCTGCAATCCTGCCTATCATTTCGAAGGCTTCCGGATCTGGAAGTACGACGAGAACGGCAAACGCCAGGGTGAACTGCATGCGGACAGCACAGAAGACCATCTCGTGCTCCAGATTCCGATGGATGCTGCGCTTACCGAGCTTTCCGTTGAGCCGTTCGGCGGCTATGATGCCCGCACACTGACCCTCGAGGATTACTATCTGACCGAAAGCGGCACCAGACAGAATATCGCCGGCACATGGGTCATCCTTGGCGAATCGTATACGGGTGACACGGCAGAGATCAGTGCGATTGCCCCCTTCACGGTGACCTACCGCTACAATGCGGACGAATATTTCTTCCTTCGCTCTAAGCCGGAATGCTTTTCGGAGGATACCGCCAACGGCGAGGTCTATTTCCATAAGACCGCCGATCTCTATGAGGATGATCACTATGCCGTTGAACTGCATCCCTATCTCATCGCTGACATCGGCACCGGTGAAGCCGACATCCGTGCGGTGTATGTGAACAATGTCAAGGCTGCATGGCCCTGCAAGCTCAAATACGGCGATATCATTGCCATCGAAACGGACAGCACACATCGTGTGATCTGCAGTCAGGGAGAACTTTCCGAACCGGAACGTCTTGATCATGGCTACCGGTTTACCATGCAGATTACGGAGGATCTCGATGTCTCCGCACTGCGCTTCGAAAGCCGTGCCTGGGGACAGAAGGAAATCCCCTTCACTGTCCCGCAGGCGAATATCTGGGACAAGTTCGCAGGACTGTTTTCCGACAAGGCCGAGGATACGCTGCTCACCGTCCGGACGGGCGAAAAGGTCCTGACCTACAAGGATCTCAAAAACGGCAAGGCCGTGAAGCTCAATGAATCCGAGAAGCTCGAAATCATTGTCGGCGAGGAGATCAAGGATGCACCCCACATTGCGTTCCTTGTTTCTGTCAACGGTGCCAATCCCATCTGCATCACCAAATCAACGCCGCAGAAATCCATTCAGCTTGCCTATGACGATGTGGAATCGGTCGAGATCACCGTTGAAAAGGGCTATGTCTTCTCGACAGCCAATATCGACAACGGCACGCTGACCGTGCAGTACCTGCTTGACGGCAAGACCCCCATCAAGGAGGGCGAGTTCCTCCCCGAGGGCACACAGGTGACTGTCAAGGTCACAAATATTCCGCAGGGCGTCGAAATTTCCGGCGGTGCCGTGGAATCCGGCATGCTGACCGGACTTGTCACAATCACTGAAAAGACACGCAGTTCTGACTTCGTGGTCAACTGCAGATCGACTGAGAATTAAGGGGGTGCAGTATGGAAATTGTTCTGGCAATCTTGAAAAAGAACTCACTTTCAATCATTATAGGTTCGATCATGATCATCATCAGCGGCATCACAGGTGTTCTGCTGTTCGGGTATTTTCTGCCTGCATCAGTTGAAGCCAAAGAGAACGGCACAGCCATCGGTGACGGACTGGGCACTACGGTCGGCATGGCCATCGGGTCGTTTGACGGCGTCACGAAAGGCATAGGCGAAGGTGAAAAGGACGGCAAGGCTGCGGGACTGAGTGCCAAGGACACCGAGGTGAGCGTGCAGGAGAACATGGCTCGCATCGGCAAGCTCGAGGTGCTGCAGGCCTCAGTGAGCATCGTGAACAAGCACACAGTCGGGGACGATCTGATTCAGCTCCATATCATGTATGCCGATGCGGTTTTCACGGTCGACCTCACAAAGGCGCTGATTGAGGAGAATGCAGCGGAACTTCGCATCACGCTCCCCCCTCCTGAGATGTCCCTGAACATCGATGAAACCAAGACCGAGAAAATCGCCGAGTATGAGGAGCTTTTCTTCAATGGCAGTGCCGAGGACGGCTTCGATGCGGCACTCAATTCGAATGCCGTACTGGGTGAAGAAGCCGCCAACCACATCAGCAACTATCCCGCCCTGATGGAGCAGGCACGGAATGCCGCCATACGGAATATAGAGATGCTCGCCGGACAGGTCAGCATGGACAAAAAGACCATCACAGTCGTGTTTGATGATGAAAGCGGGGTGGCGTGATGTTCCGGATATTCAGAAAAAAGGACAACGAAGCGGAAGATAAAAAGAAGGTCACACAAATAGGCATTCTGATCGGTCTGAGTGCCGTAACCGCTGTCCTTGTCATCGTGACGGTACTCTGCTACAAAAGCACGGTCTCCAAAGGGCTCAAGGCAGCGGAGGCGGCCTTCACGGATGCGAAAAACGCCGCAGCGGAGCAGACCTATCAGCTCTACTATCAGAGCAGCTTTGATCGTGCGGAAAAGAAATACCATGTTGCAAATGATGCAGTCATCAACATCACGGATGTGAAGGAAGTCGCTAAGCTCGAGGTGCTGGAAGTATCCATCACGGAGTATTCGATCATCGACAAGAGTGACAATACCGACGGCATCACATCGTGGCTTGAGGTGCCCGTCAGCGGTGTGTACACCGTTGATCTGCAGGCCGGAGAATATCTGGTCGATCAGCAGCGGGGCATGGTGACCATCCGTCTCCCCCTCCCCCAGCTTGAGCATGCGGACATTGACGATGCGAATGTGACAAAGCTCCTTTTCAGGAATGATTTCTGGAACGACAGTCTGAGCGTCGGGGCGGATATGCATCAGCAGCAGCGGCTGGAGGCCTATGAGAAGGCCCGCAGCGAAATGACGACCAATCCCGCCTACTATGAAAGTGCCGAGAATTCCGCAAGGATTCTGATCGAGAATCTCGTCCGTGAGATCAACCGTGATGTACCGGGACTTACCGTGGAAATTGAGTTTATGGAATGAAAACAAGCAGCATGGGAAAAAGACCCATGCTGCTTTTCTTTTCTGTGTTATGCGGCCTGAAATTCCTGCAGTGTGCCGGTATAGCCGGAGCCGACGGCAGCGGCATAGCAGAGAATGATGGCGGCATCGACCGCATTGAATGTACCGTCTTCATTCACATCGGCAAGGGCTGTCTGTTCTGCCGTCAGACCGCTCTCATTGCCGGAACCCACTTCAGCTGACGCCACAAGAATATGGGCGGCATCCACGGCATTGATCATACCGTCGAGATTCACATCGCCGATGAGACCGGCAGGCGTGAAATTCTCCATAGTGACGGCTGTCGTGACATCTTCGATCGCAGTACCCGCATAGCTTGCGCAGCCGCTGCAGGACAGGCTGACCGTATCCATGCCCTCAAAATCACCGGTGATCAGACAGGACATGGCATACACATCGCCCTCCTGTGCATACAGAGGCGTGATGGCAATGTCCGTTCCATCCGCAGGCACGATCTGTGCCTCTGTGAGGGTCGAAGCGTCCATGGGCTTGCTGAATGTGAGGACGATGCCCTCGGGAGTGGACAGAGCACTGACGATCTCGGGCGCAGCGAGACTCACAAGCCCGAAGTTGATGTCCGTCTGGACGGGCGGAACGGGAACCCATTCGCTCAAGAGCGTATCATAACCGTCAAGCTCGCACTTCACCTGCCACAGACCCTCGGGAACATCCCATGCATAGCGTCCCTCCGCATCGGAGTAGAGGATGCTGTGCTGATCGTAGTCCTCGGCGTTCCAGAGAACCGCTTCGCCCGTGTCGGGATCCTGATAGTAGATCGTGAGCTTGGCTCCCTCGATGCGGTTCGAGGGATTGCCCTCGTAGACATAGCCGCTGGGGTCGACGATGAAGCGCATGAAACCGCCGAACGTCCATCTTTCGCCCGTTTCAAGACAATGATTGTTATAGCGTTCAAGATCCTTCAGGGCTGCACGGCTGAGGTAGTAAAAGAGGAGCGGAACGGGATTGCCTAATGCAATGGAAGTTCCCCAGACTGCGAGTTCTTTGTCCTCCAACGTTTTTTGCAGAAGAGTCGTGGCAATGATCGAGCCGATCAGTTCCTCATCATCGCCCGCCTTCATGATGCCATATCCCATATTGAAGTAATCTGCCATATCGCCGATGGCGCCGGCATACTTTCCGAAACTGCCAAACATCTCTTCTGCAACTTCACCCTTAATGCCCTTGAGAGGCCCGACCTGGTCGGCAATATTGAGGGCGGAATCGTACAGCATGCTGAAGGTGCTGATGCCTGCATCATCCTCCGTATTGACGATTTCAAGAACGGACAAACCGGTCATATTCTTTGTAAACTGCAGCCCGTCATTGAGATCTTCAAAAATCGCCAGTGCCGCATCCTCGCTGTCAACCGGCCTTACATAGGTTGCAGCATTTCCGTTGTCACTCCGGTACTCGACACCGGTCCTCAGATAGCCGAACGCTTCAGGATCGGCAGCGATCTCGGTGATATCGTGAAAAATACCGTCAATGAACATGCCGTCATCCGTCCCCAGATAAACAGAAACCACCTCAGAAAGTTCGCCGTCGGAGATGTTCACATCGGCAAGCACGCCATTCTCACCCTGTCCGATGATGGTGCAGGTGCTGTTGCTTTCGATCGATTCGGGGAGTGTGATGCTCTGCATCTCGTCAGGAACGAGGGAATCGACATCAATGATCGTCTTCTCCATCACGCTGATATTGAGTGCACCGGGCACATAATTGAGGTTCTCCGGATCGAAGAAGCCCTCGGCCACCCATGCATCCAGCTGTGCATCATAGAATGCCTCGATGGACTTGATCTCCTCGCCCTTTGTGCTCGTCACAAAGAGCCGGTGAATGCGGTCGCTGTTGGAAGCATCGATCTCAAAACGGAACGGATGGTACGGGAGATAGCTTGCCACGGGCGAAGTGCCCTCGGTGAACACGCTTGTGATGTCGAGCGGGGTGTCCATACGGCTGTTGAAGTACATGTCCACCTTTGTCACAACGGGTTCGGTCTCCTCCCATACGACTTCAATCGTGTCTGTCACAATACCGCCGCATTCTGCATGGAGACGGTACACAGCACCCGCTTCCCGTGCGGGAAGTGTGACAGTGCTGCTGTATTTGCCGGTATAAGCATTCGCCACGGCAGTGCCGGCCTGCACATCGTTCACATAGATCTGCACCGTTTCACCCGGAGCAGCCATGCCATACACATCGACATTGGCACGGTCGGTCACATCGACTGCACGAAGGGTAAGCGCCGGCGTTTCAACACGGAGTGCGCCAAGGCTCTGCCGCCAGGATGCGCCTGCATAATCAAAGCACATGGCCGCAGAGAGCGTGTAGTCGCCGTAATCGTTGATCCGTGCGGAGAAGGTGATGGTGCCCTCCGGCTCTGTCACATCAATCAGACCGCTTGCTGCCTTATCGATGCTGATCTCCGTCCCCTTTGCACGGATGGAATCCGGCAGCAGCACCATGCCATCGGGGACATTCAGCGCAAGACTGCAATCGGTCAGTGCGGATGCCGCAGGCTCGATCATCTTATACTTAACTGTATAGTTCACGATGCCGTTGACGGAAGACGTCTGCACATTGGCCATGAAGCTGGTATGGGCAGGGTCGAGGTAGGTAATGCGGGTGTCATAGAGCGACTTGCAGTTTTCAAACGAATTGGACGCCACCGCAAAGCTGTCACGGTCGGAGATGATTTCAGAAAGCGAAATGCAGTTCTGGAATGCATATTTACCGATATTCTCGGTCGTCTCAGGAAGATAAACGCTCTGCAATGCCTCAGCATTTTTGAAAAGATAGGCAGGAACGGCAGCCGCGCCCTCCGCCATGGCAGCATAGGTCAGACTGTCGCAATTGTTGAACACGCCATAGATGCCGGACTCGATGACGCTTGCAGGGATGGTAATGGAAGTCATTGCGCAGCTGTCGAACGCATAATTCCCGATGGAAAGAAGCCCCTCATTGAGTGTCACACTGCGCAGCTGATCGCAGCCCCAGAAGGCATTGTGTTCGATATTCATCACAGATGCCGGAATTTCGATTTCAGCAAGACTGTCACAGGACTGGAACGCATAGGGCGGGATACCGGTCAGACCCTCGGGCAGAACGATGTCCGTGAGTGACGCACAGCCATCGAAAATATACTCATCCATCTCTGTGAGCGTGGACGGCAGATGCACGGTTCTGAGCGATGTGCAGTCCTTGAATGAAGACGCACCGATGGCCGTGATGCCCTCGGGGATGGTAATTTCCTCAAGGCCGGTGCACTCTCTGAAAAGATTCGCTGGAATTGTTTCCATGCCCTCGCCGAAGGTCACGGATTTGAGCTGTGCGCACTTGTTGAACACACCGTAATTACTGCCTGCCGCAACGGATGCGGGGATGTGGACGGATGTGAGTCCGCAGCTGTCGAACGCATAATTCCCGATGGAAAGGAGCCCCTCATTGAGTGTCACACTACGCAGCTGATCGCAGCCCCAGAAGGCGTTATGTTCGATGTTCATCACAGATGCCGGAATTTCGATTTCAGCAAGACTGTCACAGGACTGGAAGGCATAGGGCGGAATACCGGTCAGACCCTCGGGCAGAACGATGTCGGTGAGTGACGCACAGCCATCGAAGACATACTCATCCATCGCCTTGAGCGTGGACGGCAGATGCACGGTTCTGAGGGACGTGCAGTCCTTGAATGAAGACGCACCGATGGCCGTGATGCCCTCGGGAATGGTGATTTCCTCGATGCCGGTGCACTCTCTGAATAGGTTCGCTGGAATTGTTTCCATGCCCTCGCCGAAGGTCACGGATTTGAGCTGTGCGCACTTGTTGAACACACCGTAATTACTGCCTGCCGCAACGGATGCGGGGATGTGGACGGATGTGAGTCCGCAGCTGTCGAACGCATAGTTCCCGATGGAAAGAAGACCCTCATTGAGTGTCACACTACGCAGCTGATCGCAGCCCCAGAAGGCGTTATGTTCGATGTTCATCACAGATGCCGGAATTTCGATTTCAGCAAGACTGTCACAGGACTGGAACGCATAGGGCGGGATACCGGTCAGGCCCTCGGGCAGAACGATGTCCGTGAGTGCCGCACAGCCTTCGAAGACATACTCATCCATCGCCTTGAGCGTGGACGGCAGATGCACGGTTCTGAGCGATGTGCAGTCCTTGAATGAAGACGCACCGATGGCCGTGATGCCCTCGGGGATGGTGATTTCCTCAAGGCCGGTGCACTCTCTGAAAAGATTCGCTGGAATTGTTTCCATGCCCTCGCCGAAGCTCACGGATGTGAGCCGTGCGCACTTGTTGAACACACCGTAATTACTGCCTGCCGCAACGGATGCGGGGATGTGAACGGACGTGAGTCCGCAGCCCTCGAACGCATAATTCCCGATGGAAAGGAGCCCTTCATGGAGTGTCACACTGCTGAGCTGATCGCAGCCCCAGAAGGCATAATTGCCGATTGACTTAACGGAAGATGGGATCGTCAAAGAGGTCAGTGTTTTGTTTTGATAGAATGCATTACGATCGATCTCGGTCACAGGTGTGCCGTCATCAATCGCATCTGGGATGGTCAAATCCGTTTCCACGCCCGTATAGCCTGTGATGACGGCACCGGCATCGGACAGGGTGTAGGTAAAACCATTGCATTCCAACTCCTCCGCCTGAGCGCAAATCGTTTTCTGCACAGACAGTTCAAAAAAGAGCTGACGGTTGTCCTTAATCTGGTCGATCGGAAACGCCGCATACGATGTCATGATTGCAACTGCGGTCACTACCGCAGCGAACCGATGTAGATTTTTCATACTTTCCTCCTTAAAATAAAAACGCGCCGATTGAAGAAAAATCGCCGCGTTTTGATGTGGTGGGCCATCGGGGATTCGAACCCAGGACCGACCGGTTATGAGCCGGGAGCTCTGACCGACTGAGCTAATGGCCCGTAAAAATAAAAGAAGCAGCAAGGAAGGCTCCTTGCTGCTTCGTAGAAGCCGGCACAGATCTAAATTCCCGGGCCGTCACCAGCCAAGTATTTTCGACGCGAAAGAGCTTAACTGCCGTGTTCGGAATG
>SVNX01000005.1 GCA_015066665.1 Ruminococcus sp.
TTTACAATCATCAGCGTGTTCAGTTAAAGACAAAACTGACTCCGCTTGAATTGCGAAGCCAGTTTGTTGCTTAATTTTATTTGCCATAGGGGCTTTTTGTGCTGTACGCACAAAATGGTTCGGTTCAGATCGGGGGCGGTGCTTTTTTGATTTATTCACTCTGGGCACGGAAGGCGTCCAGATCCTTATAATAATAGGATGTACCCTCGCTTGAGAGGGAACCGGCAAGGGAACGAACCACAAAGAGCGTGTCATCGGTGAAGATCTCGGTGTAATTGTTGTTCTCCTGCGCAATGGTCAGCATGAAGTGTGTATAGGACTTCTTATCAGCTGTGATCTGCTTGTAGTAGAGCTTGTTTGATTCCTTTGAGAAGGCACTGAAGCTGATGCAGCCGTTTTCAGAAATGCTGCACAGGGAGAGAGGCTCCAGATCGTCCACGGGGATCGTTGTGAAGCTGGTGCCGTCCTTGGCAAGAAAAACATGCTGTGTGCTGTGCTTTGTCTTGAAGTAGTAGTAATTGCCGCACATGGCAAATTTTTCAATTGTCACCGCACTCTTGTTCAGATAGGATTCGAGCGGCAGGATCTCAGTGCGGAGCGGTGCACCTGCGGTATCCATCCAGCAGAGCTGTGTGACGCTTTCTCTTGCACGGCTGGATTCATCGGTCTGCCAGAGCAGGGCAATGTCCGTGCCGTCGCTGCAGATGGCCGCAACAGACAGATCGCTTGCCGGATCGTCTTTCTGACGCAGCAGCTCCGAAGTGGTCTTCTTCGCAAAATCATAGTAATGCACAACGGTCTCGCCTGTGGCGCCGTCCGTGTACCAGTGTGCAACGCCCTTGCCGCCGACGCTTGTCAGATGCACGCCGTCATGGGGTGCCGGCATCGGGAAACGGTCCACGGTTTCCATTGTACCGTCACGCACGTCCAGCAGTGTCAGATCACCATAGAGCGTGCCTTCCTCGTCATAGCTGCTCTTGACCATGGCATAGAACTGATCCGAGGCAGCGAGGCTCATGCCGCTGTACTGATGGGGCGTGGTGCCTGCGGATGTATAGGTACCGGTGGCGGGATCGAGGATGCCGATCTCCATTTCTGTGGACATCTGGGCACCGGCATTGTCCGGCTCGACCAGCAGTCCGAGCACGATTTTCTTGTTCACTTCTGCCATTTCCCAGAGAGTGCAGTCTTCGGGGACATTGAGCTTCTGCCACGCCGATTCCTCGGGTTCCATGACAGCTTCTGTCTTTTTCTGTTCCCAGTCCACGGGGCTGCCCTTGATCAGTGTGCAGTCCACAACTGCATCAGCGCCGGTGGGCTGTGTGGTTTCTTCCACGGCCGAATCGGGTGCTGAGGGCTGTTCAATCGGTGTGCAGCCCGCTGCAAGTACGGAGAATCCGAGCAGCAGGAGCAGGATGCGTTTGCGCATGAATATGCCTCCTTATCAGTTACGACGCACTGCGCCTATAAAAATACATTTCAACTTTATATATTATATACCCGTGACGGATGCATGTCAATATCCCGTCGGGAATTCTGTCGGATTTCACAATGAATGAACGGATTGTTGCCCTTCGATTTGGCAAAAAACGGACGCATGCACGAGCATTACAGTTTGCGTGGCGGAAGACCTTCCATTTTTGGATAAATAACTAAAAACCCGCCTGTTTTCTTGCTTTTCCAATTGGTTTGTGCTATAATATAATCTGTATAGCTATCCATAATTGAGAACGTCTACAGAGTCAGGAGGCGACAGAATGAATACAGAACAGATTCTTCGCTATGGAAAGGCAGCGCAGAATTTTGATCAGGCTCTGCCCATCGGCAACGGCCGCATCGGCGGCATGGTTTTCGGCGGCGCAGACAAGGAAATCATCAAGCTGAATGAGGATTCTATTTATTCGGGCGGCATGCGTGAGCGCATTAACCCCAGAGCCTATGAGGGATTGCAGGAGATCCGGACACTTCTGGCTGAGGAGAAAATTGCTGAGGCCGAAAAGCTGGCATTTCAGAAAATGCAGGGCGTGACCCCGAATGCCCGCCACTATATGCCCCTGGGCGAACTGACGATTTACTTCGGTTTTCAGGGAAAGGCACGTGCCTATGAGCGATCCCTCGATCTGACACGAGCTGTGGCTTCCGTACGTTTCCGTGATGACAGCGGTGTGCAGTTTACAAGAACTATGTTCGTATCCCATCCGGCACAGCTGATGGTGATCCATATTGAAAGCGATACGCCCGGCAAGATTGATTTTTCCGCATCCATCGACGGCCGTGATGATTACTATGACGACAACCGTCCCGTGGAGGGGAATACCATTCTCTATACCGGCGGAACGGGCAGCAGGAACGGCATCTTCTTTGCTGCTGGCATGACGGTGCTCACAAAGGGCGGTACAGCCGAGACCGTCGGCAGTGCACTGCATGTGAGCGGTGCGGATGAAGCCCTGCTGCTGCTTTCGGCAGAAACGAGCTTCTACCACGGCGATGCCTACGCAGAAAAGGCCATGCAGCGTCTGCATGCCGTGACAGAGGGCAGCACCGATGTCGGCACCCTTACAAAATCCCTGCTTGCCGCACATATTGCCGACTATACGGCGCTCTATGACCGTGTGGGCTTTACCCTCAATGACAACAGTGACGGCGAGGCGGACAAACTCTATACCGATGCCCGTCTGGAGCGTCTCCGGGGCAATGAGGATGACAACAAGGAATGCGTCCGCCATATCTATGACAATCGTCTGGCGGTGCTGTACTTCAACTATGGCCGCTATCTCATGATTGCCGGCAGCCGTCCCGGTACCCAGCCGATGAATCTGCAGGGCATCTGGAATCAGGATATGTGGCCGGCGTGGGGCTGCCGCTTCACCATCAATATCAACACGCAGATGAACTACTGGCCGGCAGAAAGCTGCAATCTTTCCGAATGCCATCTGCCGCTGTTCGATCTCATCGAGCGCATGCGGCCGCACGGAAGAAAAACGGCGCAGGAGATGTATCATGCCAAGGGCTTCTGCTGCCACCACAATACGGACATCTGGGGAGACTGCGCACCGCAGGATCTGTGGATGCCGGCCACCATCTGGCCGATGGGCGCAGCGTGGCTGTGTCTGCACATCTTCGAGCATTACCGTTATACGCAGGATACCGAATTCCTGAAGGCACATTTTGACGCCATGTGCGAGGCCGCTGAATTCTTCACGGACTATCTGTTCGAGAACAAGAACGGTCAGCTTGTGACCGGCCCGTCCACGTCGCCGGAGAATACATATCTGACAAAGAGCGGCACAAAGGGCAGCCTGTGCATCGGGCCGTCCATGGATACGCAGATCATTTCCGTGCTGTTCAGGGATGTGATCGAAGCATCCGCCATTTTGAATGAACGTCAGGAACTGGCAGAGCAGCTTGCTGCAATGCAGGAAAAGCTCCCGCCCATCAGCATCGGCAAATACGGCCAGATCATGGAATGGGCCGAGGATTATGACGAGGTCGAAATCGGACACCGTCACATTTCCCAGCTTTTTGCACTGCATCCGGCTGACCTCATCTCACCTCAGAAAACACCGAAGCTGGCAGCGGCGGCACGCGCCACAATGATCCGCCGGCTCATTCACGGCGGCGGCCATACCGGCTGGAGCTGCGCCTGGATCATTAACATGTGGGCACGCCTCCATGATGCCCAGATGGTCTATGAGAATCTACAGAAGCTGTTGGCTCATTCCACCAACCCCAACATGCTCGATTCCCATCCGCCGTTCCAGATTGACGGCAACTTCGGCGGTACGGCCGGCATTGCCGAGGCACTGCTGCAGAGCCACAGCGGCGAGCTGCATCTGCTGCCCGCACTTCCGGAGGCATGGCAGAGCGGCGCCATCCGCGGCCTGCGTGCACGGGGCGGCTTTGAGGTATCGATCCGCTGGCAGAACGGAAAGCTGGTTTCCGCTGAAATCCTTTCCCTCTACGGCAATCCCTGCTGTCTGCGTACAGCGGGTGTAGTCAGCGTGCACCGGAAGGATGAATCCACAGTCAGTGCCGAACTGAAAAACGGTACCATCTGCTTTGCGACCAAGGCCGGCTGTGTGTATTATGTGAAGGGATAATCAGATATGAAGGAACGAAATAAACCATTATTGATTGCAGCAGGTGTGGTGCTGCTTGCGGCCATTATCGTGGCTGTTGTGATGCTGTTTGTCGGAGAAAAGCCGCCGGTGCAGAATCCGCCGGCCGCAGCAGGTACGACCGCATCCGACTCTGCGGCACCGGAGGAAACCATCCCCCGTATGACATTCCTTGAGGATCCCACCGATGAAACAGCCCCCACCTTTGAGGTGGTGGAGCTTGAGATTCCCACGGTGGAGGCACAGGAAGCCAGCCTCAAGCTTGAAGCGGAGGATGCGGATTTTACCGGACTTCTTGCCCCCGAGTCCATGCGCCGGGGCTACAGCGGCACAGGTTATCTTGCCGGTTTTGCCTGCAATCCGGGTGACCATGTTCTGGGACTGATGGAGATTCCCGCATCCCAGCACTATGACATCACGATCAGTGTCTGCTCGGATTCGCCGGTGACCAATGCGCTGCTGCTCAACGGCGAGGAGGTCGGTGAGTTTACACTCGAGGGTACGGGCGAATTCATCCGCGTGACCTTTTCCGGCATCTATCTGGAAGCGGGCGAAGCGGAGCTGTCCATCCGTGAAATCGACGGTCATTTTGCACTTGACTATTTCGAGCTGACTGATTTTGATGAGATGTATGCAATGGAATATGACGATGACTACAAGCTCAGCGACCCGAAGGCATCGCCCGGCGCCAAGCTGCTGATGGAATTTCTCAGCGATCATTACGGCAAGAAGGTCATCACCGGACAGTATGCATCCTCGTCGCTCAATACGGAGACCGATCTGATCTATAGTGTGACGGGCAAATATCCGGCCATCCGCTTCAGTGCCATGCAGGGCCTGACCGAGAACACCACCGTACCCCGTTATGACGGCATCGATGCCTGCATCGACTGGGCACATCACGGCGGCATTGTCGGCCTGATGTGGTATTGGGATGCCCCGACGGGCGTCAGCTCGGTTTATGCCAAGGAGACGGACTTCTCCCTGAAAACGGCCATGACCAAGGAGGACATTGCCCTCCTGTCCCAGGAAGAGATCGACAAGATGTATGAAGCCGGCGGCATGACCGATGCCTGCTATGCGGTGCTGCGTGACATCGATGCGGTCAGCGAAACGCTCCGTCCGCTTGCCGAGCAGGATATTCCGGTGCTGTGGCGTCCGCTGCACGAGGCGGGCGGCGGCTGGTTCTGGTGGGGCAGCGGCGGTGCCGAGGCCTATCGCTGGCTCTGGCAGCTGATGTATACCCGTATGACGGAGTACCATGGTCTGCACAATCTGATCTGGGTCTGGAACGGCCAGAACCCGTATTTTATGGTCGAGGGTACGACCTTCGACATTGCTTCCATGGACATTTATCTGGGGGCGGACAAGGACTACAGCAGCCGCTATGAGCAGTATGTGGCCATGTCCCGCATGACAGCCGGTGAAAAGCTGCTTGCACTGAGCGAGTGCAGCAGTGTGCCGGACATGAACGATATGTTCCGTGACAACTGTATCTGGAGCTTTTTCGGACTCTGGTACGGCAATTACCTGATGGATGAGAACGGTGCGTATTCGGACACCTTCACCTCTGAGGAGGATATGGTGGCCTTCTATAATTCCGAAGCCGCCGTGACCCGCAGCGATGTCCGTGCATTCTATGAAAGCCGGATGCAGGATCCTGAAGAATAAGAGCAAAGAGAGAAGCCTGACAGCTTCTCTCTTTTTTATCGTGATTCCTGTCAAATCCATGCGAGGATTCATATCAGATATCGAAATTAACAAAATACAAATAAGATACAAAAGTTCTGAAAACAATTGTGGTGTATCATAAAGACAGAAAATCCGGAAAAGGAGTGTATCACAATGTCTAAATTCGTGAAAGTAAATGAAAAAATCGCAGAAGGTGTCGTGAACGGCTACAAGAAGATTGAGGAAGGTGTCGTGGGCGGCTACAAGAAAATTGAGACGGGCGTTGTAGAAGGCTTTGGTAATGTCACTGACAAGTGCGTCGAAAAGCTCTTTGCAAGGGAAGGGGAAACCGTAGAGGAAGCAAAGAAAAGACTTTCCGGCGAAAAATAAACGCCCTCATCGGCAGTGTCTGAGACCGGACACTGCCGTTTTTTGAAATTCCGCAGAACGAATGCAAGCAGAAACAAAACTTTAACATTTCCATGCTATAATAAAAGACACACGGAAATTTCAGGAGGTTGTACAATGTTTAAGATCTTGGTTGTCGAAGATGAAAAGGAACTGAATCGTACCGTCTGCTCGTTTCTGAATCACAGCGGCTACGAGGCCGTGGGCTGCCTGAATGCCCATGAAGCGTATGATGCCATGTATGCAAATATGTTTGATCTGATCGTGTCGGATATTATGATGCCCGGTGTCGATGGGTTTGAATTTGCAAGGACGGTGCGTGAGCTGAATGAGAATATCCCGATCCTGTTCATGACTGCAAGGGACGATTTTGCCTCCAAACAGAGAGGCTTCCGCATCGGTGTGGATGATTATATGGTCAAGCCCATCGATCTGGATGAGATGTTTCTGCGGATTGGTGCACTGCTGCGCCGTGCGAAGATTGCATCCTCCCGCAAGCTGGAGATCGGACGCTTTATGATGGATGCGGATGAGCATACGGCCTGCCTTGGCGATGAGGAGATTGCACTTACCAACCGCGAGTTCAGCATCCTCTACAAGCTCCTCAGCTATCCGAAAAAGACCTTTACCCGAACGCAGCTGATGGATGAGTTCTGGGATGTTGATACGGAAACTGCCCCGAGAGCTGTGGATGTCTATATGACAAAGCTCCGTGCCAAGCTCGCTGCATGCGATGATTTTGAGCTGAAAACCGTCCACGGGCTTGGCTACAAGGCGGTGATCAAGTGAAGAAACCGGTACTGCGGGATGTGTTGGGTGCCATCAGCAGCTTCTTTTTATTCTTTCTGACGGTGGGTTTCATTGTGTCCTGCTGCATGATGCTGTTCATCAGTGTGCTGGCCGATACGATGGCAATCACATTCACATCCGACGATATTGCCGCTGCCGCAAAGCTGACGTTCTGGAATGTGATTCTGATCACAATCCTGTTTAAGCTTGCGGATTTTATCCGGCGTAAAATTCTGGTGGACCGGCCCACCAGAATCATCACAGAAGCAACGGAAAAGATCATGGCAGGCGATTTTTCAGTTCGCATTAAGCCCATGCAAAGCTCCGGAATGGAGGGCTTTGATCAGATTGCTGCGGCGATCAATCAGATGGCCGAAGAGCTTGGCGGTGTGGAAACCCTGCGGACGGACTTCATCGCCAATGTATCCCACGAGATGAAAACGCCTCTTACTGTGATGCAGAATTACGGCACACTCCTGCAATCCCCCGATCTGACCGAGGAACAGCGGATCGAATATGCGAAGGGCGTAACGTATACTTCCCGCCGCATGGCGGATATGATGGAGAATATCCTGAAGCTGAATCGTCTGGAAAATCAGCAGATCTTCCCGCAGGTGACGGAATTTGATTTGGGCGAACAGCTCTGCGAGTGCCTTTTGCAATATGAAAATATCTGGGAAAAGGCGGACATTGAGATTGAAACCGAGATTGCCGAAAATGTCAGGGTCAAGGCGGATGCGGAGCTTTTGAGTCATGTCTGGAACAATCTGTTCTCGAATGCCTTCAAGTTCACCCCCTCCGGCGGTATCGTCAGCGTATCGCTTACCGCAACGGAATCCCATGCCATTGTGAAGGTGAGCGATACCGGCTGCGGCATGACACGGGAAGTCGGAGCACATATCTTTGAAAAATTCTATCAGGGCGATACCTCCCATTCCGTGCAGGGAAACGGATTGGGGCTTGCACTTGTGAAGCGGGTGATTGACATCATGCAGGGGGAGATTTCGGTGGAGAGTGAGGCCGGCAAAGGCTCGACCTTCACAGTCATAATTCGGGGGTGCTGATATGTGCGGAATGAAGTGCAGCGGCAGGATGCAGATATATGCAAAGCGGTGGCGTGAGGATGCCAAGCTGCGGATGAATGTGACGCTCTGCGGTTCCCTGCTCTGGAATACAGCCTATGCAGTGCTGCAGTTCGGGATGGGGATATGGCACCGCAGCTTCTGGTTCGCTTCGCTGGGGGTTTACTACATTTCCCTCGGAATGGTGCGCTTTTTTCTGGTGCGGCATACAAGCCGCTGCAAGCCCGGAGAAAAGATGCATGAGGAGCTTTCGAAATACCGTACCTGCGGCATTGTGCTCCTCTTTCTGAATCTGACGCTTGCACTGATGATCTTTTTCATGATCTATTGGAACAGGACATTTCGGCATCACGAAATCACAACCATTGCCCTTGCGGCGTATGCGTTCACTTCGCTTACGATGGCAATTGTGAATCTGGTAAAGCAGCGCCGATATAACAGCCCCGTCTATTCTGCCGCCAGAGCCATCAGCCTTGCCGCAGCGAGTGTATCGATGCTGACGCTTGCCTCGACCATGCTGACGACATTTGGGGAGGGGACAATGCCCCTGACGGAACGCCGCATTCTTCTTGGCATAACGGGCGGCATGATCTCCGCTTTCATCATCACAATGGCCATTTACATGATCGTGCAGAGCACGAAAAAGATAAAACAGCTGGACACAGCAAAGGAGTAAATCTATGGAAAACAACGGAAATTTCCATTATACCTATTCTGCAAAGGAGCAGGAGGAAATCAAAGCCATCCGCAAAAAATATGCAGCACCGGAAGAAACTGAGGACAAGCTGACACAGCTCCGCCGGCTGGACGCATCTGTGTCGCAAAAGGCAACGGTTGTGTCCCTGATATTCGGTGTAATGGGTGCGCTGATCCTGGGAACGGGCATGAGTCTTGCCATGACGGATATTGGAAAGATGATCGGGCTTGCCGGATGGATGGCAATGCTGATGGGCATTATCACCGGCATTTCGGGCATTGTGCTTGTCTGTGCGGCCTATCCCATCTACAACGGCATCATCCGGAAGGAACGGAAAAAGATTGCACCGGAAATCATCAGACTCAGCGACGAGCTGATGAAGTGAAGTCTGCTTCAGATACAAGAAGCCCCTTTGGAACATTTCCAAAGGGGCTGTTTTTATGATTGCAAGCTTATCTTACCGGAGCCATCAGGATCTTGCCGACGCCGCGGTATACATTTACCAGACCTTCGCCGGAAGCAGCGGAACCAAGCAGTGTCTTGGTGGTGCGCTCTACGGTGAAGTGCAGGGATTCACTCCATGCAATGGCATAGTTGCCGTCGATCTTGACAACGTCGGTGGGTTCTGTGAGTTCCATCACGATCAGTTCCTCACGCGGAACGGGGCTTTCCAGAACAGCCACACCTCTGCCGGCAAGGCTGGTGTTGAACAGACCTTCGCCGCCCAGTGCTGCGGAGGAAAGGGTGTTTCTTGCCACAACCTTGTTGATGACGGTGTCCTCGCATGCCAGGAACAGACCATCATCAATAACCATGCCGCTGCCCCATGCAGACACTTCCTCGAACAGAATGTGCTTGTAGGTCGGTTCCATGATCATCAGGCCAAAACCGCTGTAGCGGGGCTTGACAGCAGCTTCACCGGTCATCTTGCTGCCGATGAGCTTCTTGGCAAAGTCGCCTGCACCCTTGACATTGGAGCTGGCCTCCACATTGCCGGCTGTCCACTGCATGGCACCGGCCTGAATGATGATGCCGTTGCCGTTGAGATTGGCAATGACCTGTCTCTTGCGTACGCCCATGCGGGAAGCATAGTATTCGGTAACTGCGGTCTGGAAACCAACGGATGCGTCTCTCTGGTATTCCAGAAGGGAGAAGCAGCCGGCACTTTCGGTAATCTTTCTGCAGCCGCTTTCCTGCATGATATTTGTTTTAACCATATTCAATCAGCCTTTCTGTGATTCGTCTTCAGAGGGGGCGGCAGCGGCTTCCTTTTCCTTGGCAAGCTCAGCTTCCACACGCTCCAGAAGCGCCTTGGTTTCATCATCATGTGTCAGATCAAAGAGTACACGGAGATAGAAGGCAGCAGGCTCCCATTCGTGCTTTTCAACGGACAGGTTCGCCAGTGCAGTGGCCACGCCCAGAACATTCTGATCGGGGCCGTTCGGAATCTCGTAATCGGCAAAAGCCTTGAGTACTTCCTCACGCTTGGGCGGTGCAATCTTCTTGCCCATGAGCAGGGAAACATGCTTCAGCTCGCCCGGAATGGCGGGATGATCGGCATAGAGCAGACTCTCAAAATAGAAGCACACGGCATTCTCATAGTCCTTCTTTTCTACGCAGTAGTAGCCCATGTTTGCATAGCAGCGGGAGAGGGCATAGGGGGTCACGGAGATGGGAAGGGTCTCCTTGATGACCTCGAGCAGCTTGTCGGGCATCGCAAGAACCTTATAGGCTTCTGCCAGCTCAAAGCGGGGGTCGGGGCAGACGGGATTGAAGCGGATGGCTTCCTCCAGTACGGCAATGGCCTCCTGCGGACGGCGTACTTCAATCAGGTTGAAGGCATGTGCGGACAGAAAACGCACAAAGTCAAACGGTGCACGCTCCAGATGCTTTGTGGGATGGTACATGGTGTAGTACAGATTGCTTTCCAGCAGATTGCGGAAGCTGTAGAAGCGCTTGTCCGGTGTTTCGGCAAATTCCTTGCGGATCTTGTCATACAGCATGCCGGTAAGCACCAGTGCCTTGTCATAGAGGTGCTGACGCATCAGGGAAGCGGCCTCGCCGTAAACAGCATCGAGACGACGCTCACCGATGTAGAGCTTCTGCTTCATGAACTGCTTGTCCTTGTCGGAGAGCAGATCCACAGCCATTTCAGAAATGGCATGGACAACATCATTGTCACCGCTTGCCGCATATTCATTGGCCTTGGCCTCAAGGAAGACCATGTCCTTGGACAGGTCGCCGGTCAGCTGGCTGCGCAGGGCAAGCAGGATTTCATTCTTTTCGGTATCGGTCATGATCGGGGTTCTCCTTTTTGAAAATGCTGCGGATGAAAATAAAAACGTCATCGTGCGCACCATGGGGGCACACGATGACGCATCACGCAGTGGTAATTGACAGAATCAGAATCAGAAGCCTCTCTTTGCCAGATCCTTCTTGAACTTGGCATTGATCTTCTCTTCACGCTTCTGACGCTTGATTTCTTCCTTAGTCAGGGGCAGAGCGGGCTCTGCGGGCTTCTGCTCAGCAGCGGGCTTCTTTTCAGCCTGCTTCTTGGGCTTTGCCTTGTATTCCTGGAATTCAAGCTGCACATCGGCATCCTTCTTCTTGAACTTTGTGGTATCTTCGCCCATCATGGACAGTGCGGACATGATATCGTCGACAACAGCAACCTGCTGGTTCTGCTGATCGAAGATATTGGTCTGCGGTGCAGCGGACTTGGATACAGCAGTACGGATGACTTCGGGCATGGTTTCGGACTGCTTGATGTTGGAAACACGAACACCCTGGGACTTTTTCTTTCTGGGCAGGCTCATCGGCTCAACGGACGGACGCTCTGTATCTTCGGGCAGCGAATAATTTGCTGTCACGGGCTCGGCAACCATGGGAGAAATCAGCGGCTGCTTCTTCTTGGGAGCAGCGGGAGCCGGCGCAGGTGCAGCGGCCGGAGCGGGAGCAGGCATTGGAGCGGGAGAAGGAGCCGGCTGAACGGGCTGTGCCGGAGCAGGTGCAGGCTGTGCATAGGGCTGCATTACCGGCTGAGAATATGTATACACGGGCTGTCCCTGTGCATCATAGCCCATGAACTGTGCAAAGGCGTAAACAGGCTGACCCTGTGCATCGTAACCCATGAACTGCGGCATGGGCTGCTGCATACCGGGCATGGGCTGTGCCATGTTCGGCATACCGGGCATGGGCTGACCCATCTGGGGCATCATGCCCTGCATCGGTGCAGCACCGGGATATACCGGTGCGGGCTGAACAGGCTGTGCGGGTGCAGGAGCCGGCGCAGGAGCCGGAGCCGGTGCGGGAGCAGGTGCGGGAGCCGGAGCCGGAGCTTCCGGAACCACGGGCTCTTCCATAGCAGGAACCTCGGGTGCGGTGAATGCGGGTACTTCCGGAACTTCGAGGATTTCGGGCTCTTCCATAGCGGGAACCTCGGGTGCAGTGAATGTGGGTACTTCCGGAACTTCGAGGATTTCGGGCTCTTCCATAGCAGAAACCTCGGGTGCAGTGAATGCGGGTACTTCCGGAACCTCGAGGATTTCGGGCTCTTCCATAGCAGGAACCTCGGGTGCGGTGAATGCAGGGGCTTCCGGTACTTCCGGTTCTTCCATTGCGAACTGTGCGAAGATATCATCGTCTTCGATATCCGGAACGGTCATATCGGGAACAGTGATCTGTTCGGGCTCCAGTGTGGGTACTTCCGGTTCAGCGGGTACCACTTCGGATGCCGGAATGGTGAAGTGCGGCACTTCGATGGCAGTATCTTCCTGAACATCTTCTGCAGCGGGTGTGGTCACAACGGCCTCCACCTCGGAAACAAACATATTATCCATTGCCTTGCCGAAGGCATCCATCTCATCAACGACATCCACTTCGGGCGCTTCAGTCACAACAGCTTCTACCTGTGCGGGAGCCGCTTCTGTATGACCACCGAACATGCGGTCAGCAATGCTGTCAAGCTTGTCGAAGCTGCCATCAATATTGGACAGATTGCCCATCTTCGGTGCAGGAGCAGATGCTGCAGGAGCCTGCGGCTCATCCATGCTGAACTGTGCCATGATGTCATCCATGTCAGCCGGTGCGGCAGGTGCCTGAGGAGCAGCGGGTGCATCGAGACCGAACTGTGCCATGATGTCGTCCATGTCAGCCGGCGCAGCAGGTGCCTGAGGAGCAGCGGGTGCATCGAGACCGAACTGCGCCATGATATCGTCCATGTCAGACGGCGCAGCAGGTGCCTGGGGAGCAGCGGGTGCATCCATACCGAACTGTGCCATAATATCGTCGATGTCAGCCGGAGCGGCAGGTGCAGCGGGCGGCTCGGGTGTATCAAGGCCGAACTGTGCCATGATATCATCGGATTCTTCTGCTGCGGGTGCGGGTGCTGCAGAAGGTGTGCTGACACTGAACTGTGCCATGATATCGTCAGGATTATCCAGAACGGGGGTTTCCTTCGGCACGTTCAGCTGCGGAGCGGGTGTGCTCTGCTGTTCTGCCAGAATATTGGGGTTCTTACCCTCCTTGGATGCGAAGGCTGCGGCAGTCGGATCGCCCATGGAGGGCAGTGCAAACTGCGCCAGATCGCTGTCCATCTTGAAGCCGGGGAAACCGGAGGCAGCGGGTGCGGCCGGTGCAGCAGGCTTCTTCACGGGGGGGACATACTGTTCAAAAGCAGGAACAGGACTCTCATCCGGTTCAGCAGCGGGCTGAACGGGCGGTTCTGTATAAGCGGCCGGAACCTCCGGAACTTCCGGAACATCCGGCACGGCGGGTGCCGCTTCCTGTACCGGCGTTTCAACAGGAGCCGGTGCCGGAACGGGTGCAGCTGCCTGCTTCTTGCGTTCGGTCTTTTGTACTTCTGCAAGGTTAACGATATTAGGATCGTCACCCATGGTTTTCGCACGCTTCTTTTCTTCCTTCAGCATGCGATTCATTTCTTTTCGGTCAGCTTTCAGAATTTTTTGTGTGAATACCGTCTGGCATTTTTCACATGTCACCTTGGACATCAGTCCGAATGCGTCGTCTACAGTACCCTCGACTGTGAACTTCGCCATGTTATCCGGACGCTGCAGGTTGATGCCGCAGCCGGTCTTCTTTTTTGTATCAGATCCGTGTACTGCGTTGCCTTTGGAATCACGAAAGAGAAAAATCTGCATAGCAATCCTCCTATCCAACATACTCTATACAATATCATAACATATTTTCACTACAAAATCAACTGTTTTTTAAAATTTTTTCTACATTTTACCGAATGTATTATATTCACGTTGGAAAGCGTTGTTTTTCAGAATTTAAACGATTGAAATTTTACAGATTGAAAAGTCAAACACACGGTGGCTGCATTCTTATTATTATAATGTATAAGCGAGCATGAAATTTGCATTTTCTGTCGGAATGTGCTACAATAGAAGCAGAAAAGATCAATGGAGGCGAAGCTATGAGTAAACTGACCTGGAAGGGGAGCGCCCTGCTCGGACCTGTTCCGCCGGCACTTGTGACCTGCGGCACAATGGATGCACCCAATGTCATCACGATTGCCTGGACGGGCATTGTCTGCACGCACCCCGCCATGACCTATATTTCCGTCCGACCCACCCGTCATTCCTACAAGCTGATTGAGGAGACGGGCGAATTCGTCATCAATCTGCCAACCTCTGCCATGGCTAAAACAGTGGATTTTTGCGGCATGAAGAGCGGTGCCAAGCTCGACAAAATCGCAAAGTGCGGTCTTGCGCTCGAGGCGGGCACCGCTGTCTCCGCACCCGTCCTGTCACAGTGCCCTGTGAGTCTGGAGTGCCGCGTGACGCAGAAGCATCCGCTCGGCTCGCATACCATGTTTCTCGCCGAGATTGTGGCGGTGCAGGTGGAGGAACGATTCGTCGACAGCAAGGGCAAGCTCAATCTCCAGCAGGCGGGACTTCTGGCGTATGCACACGGTGAGTATTTTGCACTGGGCAGAAAATGCGGCGACTTTGGCTTTTCTGTGCGAAAAAAGAAGAAGATGAACAGAAGTTAAGTAATTATGACCTAACGATTCATATTTTCGAAAAAAATCTTTCAAAAAATATTGACTTTTCTGGGTATATCGATTATAATAATGATGTATTATCCCTATCGTATCGAGGGAAAGGAAGGTAGTTTTTATGAAATGGACAATGATTGACCGCTTGCGGGCAGTGACCAACTGCGGTCTGGCGGTACTGATGGGCACCGCGTTCCTCGGATCGATGAGTGCGATTCTGGTACCTGCCAAGGTGTCGGTGAATCCGGCAGTAATGAAAGCGGAAGCAGCGGGGGGCTATGATTATGCAAAGCTTCTGCAGTATTCCATGTATTTTTACGATGCAAACATGTGCGGTACGGGCGTAGATGAAAACAGCCAGTATGTGTGGAGAGGAAATTGCCATACCTATGATGCGCAGGTTCCTATGCAGACCATGGAAGACATCAAGTCCCCGGGTACCAACCTGACACAGAGTTTTATGGATCAGTACAAGGATGTACTTGACCCCGATGGTGACGGCTGTATTGATGTAGCGGGCGGCTTCCACGATGCCGGTGACCATGTCAAGTTCGGCATGCCTGAGAATTATGCGGCAGCGACACTCGGCTGGGGCTATTATGAATTCCGTGATGCGTACGCCAAGACGGGTCAGGATGCACATATTGAGACGATCCTGCGCTACTTCAACGACTATCTGATGAAGTGCACCTTCCGTGATGACAACGGTACTGTGGTGGCGCATTGCTATCAGGTGGGTGAGGGCGGCCTCGACCATGCCTACTGGAATTCTCCTGAAGTGGATGAAATGGCAAGACCCGCCTGGTTCCTGACAGCGGAAAATCCGCAGACGGACTATGTTGCATCCGCTGCCGGTTCTCTTGCCATCAACTATCTGAACTTCAAGGACACCGATCCGGCATATGCAGAGAAGTCCCTGGACTATGCAAAGGCTCTCATGGACTTTGCAATGACAAATGAAAAGCAGCTGAGCATCAATGCAGAGGGTCCCATGGCCTTCTACAACTCCTCCAAGTGGGAAGATGACTACTGCTGGGCAGCGGCCTGGATGTATCTTTCCACCGGTGATGTCAAGTACCTCGAGGATGCCGCACCCTATGTGGATTACTATGCACCCTCCGGTTACTGCTACAACTGGAACGATATGTGGGGCGGTGCCAATACCGTATGGGGCGTGATCAATCAGACCCATCCGGAGCTGGATCTTGTGAATATGGTGAGAACCGCACAGGGCAAGAACCAGTATGTCTATGATGATTTCTGGGATGAGGTGGAAAAGTGCTTCCCCACCTGGCAGGGACTTGAGACGCCTGGCGGTTATGCATTCCTGAGTGTATGGGGCAGTGCGAGATACAACACCGCAATGCAGCTGATTGCCTATGTATATGACAAGTACAACAATGCCGGTAAGCCCGGTCAGTACAGCGAATGGGCAAAGGGACAGATGGACTATATTCTCGGCGACAATCCCCTTGAGCGCTGCTATGTAGTCGGCTACAGTGAGAATTCCGCCAAGTTCCCCCATCACCGTGCAGCCTCCGGTCTGACCAAGTGCGAGGATCCGGAAGAACATCGTTATGTACTCTATGGTGCGCTTGTCGGCGGCCCCGATGGGGAAGACAAGCACAATGATACCACAGCGGACTGGATCTACAATGAAGTTACCATTGACTACAATGCGGCTTTTGTTGGCGCTTCTGCTGCACTGTATGCGTACTATGGCACGGATGACATGGCCGTGACACCGGATTTCCCGCCGCAGCCGGAATATGATGAAGAGCAGGGCGGCGCAGAGTCCTACTGGGTAGAGGCCTGCGGTATTGATGATAAGCAGGATACCGGTGCAGGTGTGACCAAGGTTTCCATGATGGTCAAGACCACATCCACCAAGAAGCTGGATAACATCTCCATCCGCTACTACTTCGACGGCAGCGAAATGTCGAACCCCATGGGTATGCAGGGCAGTGAGCTGTACGACCAGGCAAGCGTGGAGGCAGCACCCGCAGATGGTGTGATCAGCGGCCCCTACAAATATGATAAGATGGACAATGTCTATTACTTTGAGGTGACCTTCGACGGCTATAATTTTGCAAACTCTGCAAAGAAGTATCAGTTCACAATGGGCTGCTACTACGGCGATATGTGGACACCGGACAATGACTGGAGCTATAAGAATCTGACGATCTACCAGAATGATGATGCCTTCTTTGGCACTGGCAATGAGGTCAGAAACGACAATATCTGTGTCTACACCGACGGCGTGCTGATCGGCGGTATCGAGCCGGACGGCAGTGTGGCGTCCACAGAGCCTCCGACAACAGAGCCTCCGACAACAGAGCCTGACGACGAACCGACAACAACACCCGACGACGAGCCTACCACAGTACCGACCACCGATGATAATGAGCCGGTTGTGACTTCCTCCGTTCCGGTACTGGAAGATACCGTATACGGCGATACCAACGAGGATGGCGCTGTGACCATCGTCGATGTGGTAATGCTCAACAAGCATCTCATGGGTTCGCAGGATCTTTCCAGCGCAGCAATGCTCAACTCCGATGTGGACTGCAATGGTGAGGTCGGCCCCGGGGATTCTCTGAACATTCTCAAGTCTCTTGTAGACCTGGTAACGCTTCCGATCGGACAGTAATGCAAAAAATTAAACCGTTCTCCGCAATGCGGGGAACGGTTTTTGTATGTGGATGCATATGAAAAAGCCCCCTCATTGAGGGGGCTTCAGCTTTTAAAATAAACCGCCTTGCCGTCATATAGCGAAATAAAACCAAGCATTACGCCAGGTGGGTATCCGCCTGACTGCCTCACGCTCCCTTCGTCCGCAGTGCGGGAGGTCTGCAATCTTCAGCCAGAGCATAAATTCCCTTTCATTGAGTGTTGGATTATAAAAACTATAATTACCCGAACAAGGCAGAATACATGCGTGGAAAACAGGCTTATGCCTCTTCTTCCTCTTCAAAATCCTCTTCCAGCATCTGGGAGATGCGGTCGATAAACATGTTGCCGATGCGGTCATATTCCTCATCGTTGTCAATTGTGGTCAGGAAATCCACACCGTCATCGTCAGCGCCGGCCTTCAGAATAACAAGCTCAGTGTCCTCTTCCAGTGCAGCCTCAGGATCCTCAGAGTAGGGAACCAGAGCATAGTAAGTATTGCCGTCGACTTCCATAACGTCCATCAGCTCAAACTCGTGCTCCACACCCTCTTCATCAGTCAGTGTGAAAATCTCAGGATTGAAATCCATTTCTTCCATAACATCCTCCAATCTGCCCCCAAAGCGGGGCGATTTGTTTTTCCGTACTTCTATTATACTATATTATCACCAAAAAATCAAGAGGGAATTTCATGTTTTTTAGATGTTTTTTGAAAAATACAGTAAAAACGCCTGATTTATGGGATTTGCATGCTTCATTTCTGCAAAGGCGATCAGGAGAAATGTTTAGCATCACGGAAATAGATCACATCTGTAAAGGCGTTCATGCCGATGTCCGTGTTGCCTGTGGTACAGATGAGATAGGTGTTCTTGTAATACAGCGGAATGAAGTCGAGGCTGTCGATGATTGCCTGCTCCGCCTCGCCGTAGAGCGGGAGGGCGTCGGAGAGATTTTTAG
The DNA here is from genome assembly GCA_015066665.1 of Ruminococcus sp. Lineage (GTDB taxonomy): Bacteria > Bacillota > Clostridia > Oscillospirales > Ruminococcaceae > UBA3855. The sequence continues at coordinate 18,418 of SVNX01000005.1, forward strand.
CAGTGGAAAGCTTCGGCATCAGAGCGGTGAAGGCTTCGCTTTCAAATCCAAGCAGTTCGGACTGCGCATTGAATGTATGCAGGACATCGTAGCAGCTGCTTGTATCGGCGCTGATGGGATAGAGTGCAATACTGTAGTCACCTGCCGCAATGCGCTTGCGGAATTCGGTGGGCGTGACCGTTTCGATGCCGATGTAGTAGCCGAACAGATCCTGCCACTCCTGACAGAGGGCAAGCAGCGCATCGGTATCAGTGATTTCGCTTGACACCAGAATGCGGAAGGTGTTGAGGGAATACAGTCCCAGTTCCTCGGCGGCCTCGCTGAACAGTGCGGCAGCTTGTGCCGGATCATAGGGGAGAGCCAGCTGTTTATCAGCATAAAGATCACGATAGGAACGCCCCAGCATGCGTGCGCCGGGAGGGATAACGCCATAAGCCACCTGCAGATCACCGCCCGTCTGTGCCGCAATGACAGTGCGGTCAATGCCGCAGGCCAGTGCCGTACGGAGCGTATCGCTCTGCAATGTTTCGTTCTGTGGGTTGAAGATGAGTCCCAGCGTCTCTGCCTGCTGTTTGGTGACAACGTAGTTCTTTTCATTTTCGTACTGCGTCGACCAGGTGTTTGTCAGGAGAATATCACCGGTGCCGGCTGCATAGCTTTCTTCTGCGGCCTGCTGCGTTTTCTGGATCCGGAAGGTCAGTCCGGCAGGGGCAACGGCATCCTTGTCATAGTAGACGGGACTTTTGCGGAAGGTGATGAAGTTGTCGCTGCCATAGGCGTCGTAATTCCACTTGGTCATGTAGAACGGGCCGTTGCTGATGGAGGTGTCGAGATCCAGTCCGTAGCGGCCGTTTGTAGAAAGAAAGAACTCTTCATTACAGGGCACGGCGCAGGGCTGTGCTACGAGCTTCGGGAATTCGGCATTAGGATATTCCAGCTTGAAAATCACTGTTTCCGGATCGGGTGCACTGATGCCGATGGTCGTGTAGTCCGCAGTACCGGCAAGGATGGCACCGGCATTTTTCAGACAGAGAAAGTCTTCTGCATAGGGTGACTGCGTTGCGGGATCGAAAAGCCGCCGGAAGGCATAGACATAGTCCTGCGCTGTGACCGGGACAGCCTGTTCTTCCGTCCAGCCGGTGCGGTACCAGAAGCAGTCGTCACGCAGATTGAACATGTAGGTCAGGCCGTTTTCAGAAACTGTATAGCTTTCTGCACCTGCAGGCAGCGGCTCGCCGGTAGCGGGATCGGGACGCAGCAGACCCTCCATGGTGTTGGCGATGACCACCGCAGCATTCTGATGGTCAGAATATTGCGGATCAAGACAGTCCGGATCCTCGGACATTGTATAAGTGAACAGATATCCGGTTCCCGTGCTTTCCGTTTCGGAGCAGCCTGTGAACAGGCAAAGCACAGCGGGTACCAGACATCCGCATAACATGCGGGATAGGATGCGATTCATGATGACTCCTTTTTGTGTTGACACATTTCTATATTTCTTTACATCTTATATTATACCATCAGATCGTCCTTGCTGCAACAGTTTTTTGAAAAAAATACGATTTGCCAATCTGTTTCATGATAACAGGCCGGAATCAATCGAAAGCTTGCTACACTTAGTATATATTTTAAAATTTTCCTGAAAAAACTATTGACAAAATGTGAATTCCGTGCTATAATGATACTGTATATAAATGCCCCTTGATGGAAGGTGGGGCATCATAAGCAACAACGATGAATGAGAGGGAGACTACTATGAAAACTGCTAAGAGATTCCATGGCTTCACACTCGTAGAACTGATTGTTGTCATCGCAATCATCGGTGTGCTGGCCGCCATTCTGGTGCCGTCCATGCTGGGTTATGTTGCCAAGGCAAAGTTCAGCAGCGCAAATTCTGCGGCAAAGACCATTTTCAATGCGGGCATGACCGCATGCCGTGAGGTGGAGGATGTATCGCTTGTTCCGACGGGTGTATATGCCTATGATTCGGCACACAGCAGCCTGACCAGCGGTACCTATGATGCAACATTGGCCAACCTTGTGCACAAGTACTGTCCGGAAGCAGACGGCAAGTGCTGGGCCATCAATATTGAAGTGGACTGTGTGACAGCATCCTGCTACCGTTCCAAGGAAACCGACCCCATCATTGGTACATTCCCGAAGCAGAATGCCGACAAGAAGCCCGGTGTAACCTACAGCGAAGCACTCGCATTTGCTGAGGACGGCACTTGGTAATTGTCATATCGCCTAAAAAAAAGAACCGTTTTTTGTGAATAGTGTGGGCTTGGAAATCCGTCAAATCTGTTGACAAATTTTGAATAAAATGGTATAATTTTAGTAAGGCAAAATCAATCAGATCGGACAGAGAGGTGCATGAAGATGCGTAATCATAAGAAATTAAAGGGTTTTACATTGATCGAGCTTGTTGTTGTTGTCTGCATTATCGGTGCGCTGACAGCAGTACTGGCACCCAACATGCTGCAGTACTACAGATCCTCCCGTGTGAAGGAGTGCAATTCTGACGCAAAGCTTGTGTTCAATGCGTCCCAGACAGAAGTGCAGAAGCACATCAGCATGGATCGTGCCAATGCCAAGGACGGACTGTTTGCAGATAAGGTTGTCATTTACTATCAGGCAGATGGCACCATTCAGTTTACAGGCAACACCAATTATCCCGGTTACGGCGGTGCAGTTCAGGACGGCTTCAAGGATGCAGCAACCTGTTCCGATGTTGACCTCAAGGCTCAGATCACCGAATTCGTGAACAAGGTGAACACGACAGTATCCGATGGTGCAAGCACAAACTGGGCTATTTATGTAGATCACTACATTGTAAAGTCCTGTGCTGCTTCCGATGTGGCAACCAGCAAGTATATCGGTAAGTATTCTGCGAAGGATGCATCCGGTTCCACACCTGAGGCAAGAGAAATGGCGGACGAGACATATGAAAGCTTTATGGCCGATACCGCAGAGCTGCTCGATATTGCAAATGATTACTACGGCAGCTGATTCAATATGAAAAAACCAATAAAAGCCGGTCATTGTACCGGCTTTTTTGCGGGTTTAACAGAAAAGGAGATCAAAAAATGAAACGATGGATGGCAGGATGGATGGCTATGCTGATGCTTGTGTCCCTTGCAGGATGCGGCGTGGCCAAGGAAACAGGTACGGACTCTGCAAAGGAAACAACGGTACAGGATACAACAAGAGAGGAAGAGTCCGAGGATACGAATGCAAAGGATACGGATCAGAAGACCGAGGCGGAGAGCGATCCCGAAACAAGCGGCAAGGATACGGATCCCTCTACGCAGCAGTCCTCTGACAGCAAGCCGGCGGGCAATCATACCGAGAGCAGTGAGGGTACAGGGGCACCTCCACAGACCGGTGCCAACACAAAACCCGCAACAAAGCCGAATACCAAGCCGACCACAAAGCCTGCCACTACCCCGCAGACAAACCCCAGCACCACAGCCGGCACTACGGCTACCCAGCCGGCAACCCAGACCGGCGCAGTGACCGATCCGACCGGCGATACCACTGTAATTCCCGTGCCGGAGCAGCCGGCGACCGATGCACCCGTGCCTACCGAACCCGTGACAGGTCCGACCAAGATTGTGGGCGGCTGCATGGTCGTGGACAGCGGTACTGCCAATGTGCGTGCTCTGGAGCTGTTTTCCAACAATTTCAAGAATTGTGAGAAATACGCAGGAATCCTTAATTCCTACAAGAGCCAGCTCGGCGATGGTGTCAATGTGTACTGCATGGTCGTGCCGACGTCATGCGCTTTCTATATGCCCGAGAGTGAAGCACCGAAATACGGCAATCAGCTCGAGAACTATAACCGCGTTGCACAGAATCTCAACGGCGTCATCGGTGTGCCGGTGTACGGTGCCATCGAAGCGCATAAGAATGAGTATCTCTACTCCCGCACGGACTACCACTGGCAGCCGCGTGCAGCCTACTATGCTGCCGAGCAGTTTGCGGCTTCCGCCGGTGTGCCCTATGCGCCCCTTGAAACCTATACACCCGTGGAACGACAGGGCTATGTCGGAGCCTTCTATCGTGTGAATGGCATCAAGGAGCTGGCCAATGCCCCCGAGCCCTTTACTTATTATAAGCCCGCCAATCTCGATCAGATCACTGCTACCTATTATAATACCGCCTTTTCCGGCGGAAGGGTCGGAAATCTGTTTTTTGAAAACAATAGCATTGCTGCCAGCTATACTGTATTTGTCGGACGTGATGACTGCATCCTGCAGGTGGATACCAATGTGGACAATGACCGTGTGCTCGTCATTTTCAAGGACAGCTACGGCAATGCTCTGGTACCGTTCCTGACGCAGTCGTTTGAGCGGATCTATCTCTGTGATTTCCGTTATTTCGATCGCAATGCCGCTTCCTTCATCCGTGAAGTGGGCGGAACGGATCTGCTGTTTGCCATGTCGACCGTGGCCATCACCACCTCAAGCAAGATCCGTCAGGTGGAAAACAACCTCTGGAAATGATATAATGTGTAAAGCCGTGGAAAACCCACGGCTTTTTCACATTGTTTTCCACGATGTCTGTCTGCAAGTCCGACAAAAATGGCGTGCACTGACGTTCAAAATTTGTTTTTTCCCATTTTCGACAGAAAAATGTGGAGAACACCCCCTTTCGCAGGACTTTGGACGGTGGAGAACGGGGGAATGTGTGAAAAGTTTTTCACAATGCGGGACCATGGGAGGGGATCGGTCAAATGTTCGGAAAAACAAAAAATCACAAGGTTTTTTCCTGATTTTTCCTGACTCGAAAAAAGGCGAAACAAGGAGAAAAATCAGTGCAAAACAGATGTTTCTTCGAAATGTGTTTTTTTCGTACTACAAAATGTAATTGCATGTCGGCTTTTTTTCAACAAAGGCGAAAAAACCCCGTGGTCACGCTTCTTTTCCACCAATTCCACAGAGTTTTCCACAAATGCGGCGTGGGCAAAACATGGAATCCACATCATTCTCCACACGGCTGTGGAAAAACGGGTGGAAAACCAGGAATACAGCTTGTATATTGTGGAAAACATCAGCCCATGATAGGAATAAATACGATGAGGGAGGCGTACGCAGTGGTCAAGGGCGTGAATAAAAAGGTGATTGAGATCAATCAGCCGGACAGTGTATATTTTGAACGGGCGGTGCTGTATCTCCGGCCGGAGATTGCAGAAGTGCCGCTGCATGAGGTGCAGCGGGAGGCGGCGGGCTATCTGCCGCAGCAGGGCAGCCGGATGAAACGCCGCCTGCGCAGCTGGCTGCTCTACCTGCTGGGACTGGGGACAGCGGCAGCTGTGTGGGGCATAACGGAATGTCTGATCCTGTGAGAGATGGCAGAGCATGGAAATGCTCTGCCGTTTTTGTTTGTTTTATCAAAATACGGTCAGAAATCGGCCGTATAATTTCAATGGGAATCGTCGGAAAGTACTTGTATTTCCGGTGGGAGCATGGTATAATATAAAGTGGACAATAATCGAAAAACGGAAGCAAAAAAGAAAGGTGAGACTATGGCAAGAAATGAGAATACCACTCCTGAAAAGGAGAATATGATTATCGGAAGAAATCCTGTCCGTGAAGCTCTGCTGAGCGGTCAGCCCATTGATACAGTATATGTCAGCGGCGGTGCAGGCTTGCACGAGCTGCGTGAAATGGCACAGCAGGCCGGTGCCGTTGTCAAGACCGTAAGTGATCAGAAGCTCTCCCAGATGGCAGGGGGCGGCGTGCATCAGGGCGTGGTGGCCTTTGGCGCATGTGCATCCTATGTCAGTGTGGAGGATCTGCTTGCGGCGGCCGAGCAGAAGGGAAAGGCCCCCTTCATCATCATCTGTGACGAGATCGAGGATCCGCACAATCTCGGTGCCATCATCCGTACTGCTGAGGCAGCCGGTGCTGACGGCATCATTATCCCGAAGCGACGCAGTGCGATGCTGACGCCGACCGTACATAAGACCTCCGCCGGTGCGGCAAGCTGGCTGCCCGTGGCACGCGTGCCCAATCTGGCTGCTGCCATCGACATGCTGAAGAAGGCAGGCGTGTGGATCTATGGCACGGATATGCACGGCAGCATGTATACCGAAACGAATTTTGACGGTGCCGTGGCACTGGTCATCGGTTCCGAAGGTTTTGGTATGAGCCGTCTGATCAAAGAAAAATGTGATTTCCTTGTCAAGCTGCCGATGCTCGGGAAGATTACTTCCCTGAATGCATCCGTGGCAGCGGGCATTTTCATGTATGAAGTTGTACGCCAGAGAGGATAGGAGAGGCGCAGAGAAATGGGAAGACAAAACATTACACTGGAGGATATTCTGAACGAGTATTCTCCCGTTCAGGAGAAAAAGAAGGAAACGCCCCCTGCGGTGTCCGCATCTGCCCCCACGGCAGCACCCCCGCGGCCTGCAGCTGTGCAGAAGCCTGCGGTGCAGGAAGAGAAGAAAACTGATTTTGAGGCGGAGTTTGCTGCGGCAGCCGCACAGGGCAAGGCTGCGGAAAAGCCCTACCAGAGCCAGAACCAGCGGCAGAATGCCATGGATCTGAACCGGACGAAGGTTTCCTTCATCCAGTCGGCGGCCATGGAGATCGATCCCATGCCCATGCGTGTGAATCGCCCTTCCAGACAGAAGCCCGCTGAAGAGACCCGTGCAGCGGCTCCCGTGATCAGCGATACCCCCAAGATTCGCCGGATGAGTGATTCCACAAGAGCCCGTGAGCTTGAAAAACGCAAGAAAAAGAAGAAGCACGGCCGTTTGGATGATGAGTCCTATACATATGACAGGGAGCGTCCGGAGGGCGAGTACCTCTATACACAGGTGCACGGTGCCAAGAAGATACGCAATCGTAAGAAGCATACGGTCGATATGACCGCCGCCGGTACGGAAACACTTCATCTGGATGTACCGGATATCGTCAAGGTAGCACAGCAGTCGGCTGTGGAACCGGTGGAGGCTGTGGATGTCCCGCCGGCACCCCGTGCAGAGGTGACCAGCATCAACCTCAGCTCCGGCAACGATGCCATTGATCCGGCATCCCTCGATATCAGCATTACCCGCACGCCCGAGGAAGCGGAGGCCGAAACCATGCGCCGTCAGCAGATGAAGGACAGCATGGAGCTTGAGGATGTGGCCGATATCCGTGAGGATATTGCGGAGCTGCGCAATGCAATCGGTTTCCGTGTGATGATGCTGATCCTGACACTGCTCATCAGCGGCTATGTCGCCACGGGCAGCCTGTTCCATGTGACCTGGATCGAGAACCTTGCGGCCTGGATGGTCGCTGCACTGCAGACACTGCTGGGCTTTGCCTCCGCTGTGATCTGCTTCCCTGTGCTGAAGAACGGCTTCAAGCGTCTTGTAACCTTCAAGGCCGATACCGATACCCTGGCGGCTGTGGCACTGAGCGGTGCACTGGCCTCCGCCTTTGTCAGCTGGATCCAGTCCGGCTCTCTGGAGGACGGCGAGATTTTTCAGCTGTACATGCCCTGTGCCATCCTGATCCTGCTGCTTCATTCCGTGGGCAAGCTGCTGATCGTCAGTCGTGAGGAAACCAACCTGAAGCTTGCTTCACGCAAATTCAGCTGCCACGGCATGACAATCGTGGAGCATGAGCAGCGTGCCGAGGCAATCACCCGCGGTGTGCTGGGCGATTTCCCGATTCTGGCAACCATGCGCCGGATGAACTTCATGACGGATTTCCGCAGATACACCTATTCGGCCGATATTGCCGATCAGTTCTGCCATATTGCTGCCCCCCTGAGTCTGGCGGCAGCAGCCGTGATTGCCATTGGCCTGACCCTGCTCAAGGCTGAAACACTGGCCTATGGACTGACACTGTTCACCATGGTGGCCTGTGCCTGCGGCTGTGCGGCAATTACATTCGTTGCCAATCTCCCGCTCTTCAATGCCACCCGTCAGCTCTCCCGCAGCGGTGCGCTGATGCTGGGCTACCAGAGTGTGGATGATTTCTATGATACCAATTCCATGATGCTCGATGCAACCGCCCTCTTCCCGGATGGCTCTGTAAAGCTCGCCGGCATGAAGGTGTTCAACGATACCAAGATGGAGGAAACCCTCCTTTCCGCTGCAAGCCTTGCCCGCCATGCGGACAGCGTCTTCAGCAGCATTTTCAATGAAGTGCTTGCCGGCAAGGAACAGAAGCTCTATCCCGTGGAGAATTTTGTGTATGAAGATGCCATGGGTCTGTGCGGCTGGATCAACAACCGCCGTGTGCTTCTGGGTAATCGTGAGCTGATGGTCAGCCACAATATTGAAGGCATTCCGTCCCGCACCCGTGAGGCGGAGATGGTCGGCGCCGGCCGTGAGGGCATTTATCTCTCCGTTTCCGGCAATCTGTCCGCACTCTTCCTTGTGGAGCTGAAGGCCGACCGTACCACCAAGGCATGGGTCAAGCAGGCTGCACGCAATAATCTGTGCATCATCCTGCGCAGTGTGGATGCCATGATCACGCTGCGCCGTGTGAGCGAGCTGTTTGATGTGCCGCAGGATATGTTCAAGATCATTCCCGCAAAAATGCATGCGGATTTCAAGGCCGAAACTGCGCCTGCTGAGAATCTGAGCGCTTCCATGGCGTGCGATGGCAGCTTCACCGGTATGGCACAGCTGATCATCGGTGCCAAGCGTGTCCGCAAGGCCGCTGTAACCGGTATTTTTGTGCAGGCCTTCTCCATCCTGCTTGGCATTGCCATTGTGCTGATGGAGGCCGTGGTCGGCATTGGCCTGACCCCGTTCTGGATGCTGATCTGTCAGGCCGCAGTGGCAATTGTGACGCTTCTGCTTGTGCATATCCGCCGTATCTAAAGAAAGGATGAACCGCCATGGGCGAAAAGAAACCGCGTGAGGAACGCAGCAGCGGTGCCGATCTGCCAAGACCCCGCAGACAGAACAGCGATCTGCCAAGACCTGCCGTTCGCCCGACAGCCAAAACCAACCCGAAAAATGCGCCGAAACCGGCATCCGGGAAGAGCAACCCTTCCCGTCCGGCCAGGAATTCCCATCCCGCTGCACAGAAAGCATCTGCCCGCCGTCCCGGCTATGACAGCGACACCATGGAGCTGCGCATGCCGCCGGAGGCAATGGAGGATGACGACATCGACAGCGATGCGGAGTATGAATACCGCCGTGTGATGCAGCAAAAGCATAAGCCGGATAAATCCGGCAAGCCCACGCATCGTGCACAGGAACCCAAAAAGAAAACTCCGAAATCTTCAAAGAAAAAACAAAAGAAATCCGGAAAGAAGCAGTCCTCACCGGTAATGAAGATCCTGAAGGGCATTGCCGTGTGCTTTGCCGCACTGTTCCTCATCTACTCCGCCGGTGCACTGCTGCTCATCAGTCGGCTCGAGCCTCTGGAAGAGGAGGGACGCACGGTGACAAGCGGCTCCCTCGATGCCTCCTATGTGACGAACATCCTGCTCATCGGCACCGATGCACGGGATGTGACCAAGGAAAAGGGCCGCTCCGATTCGATGATCCTGATGTCCATCAATTCACGGACACAGACGATCTACCTCAGCTCCTTCATGCGTGATGCCTATGTGGCCATTCCCGGACATAAGAGCAACAAGCTCAATGCTGCGTATTCCCTTGGCGGAGCGGATCTGCTCATGGATACGCTTGAGGCCAATTACGACATCAGCATTGATGACTGCCTGTGCGTCAGCTTCGGCGGCTTTGCCGGCGTGATCGATGCCTTCGGCGGTGTGGAGGTGACACTGTCCGATTCCGAAGCAAAGGCACTCAATACCATCCTCATCAGCGAGGTCAATGCGCTGATGGGCGATGACCGCAATGCCGATCTCCTCGAAAGCGGCGGCACCTACGTCCTCAACGGCAAGCAGGCACTCTGCTACAGCCGTATCCGCTATGTCGGCAATGCCGATTTCGAACGTACCTCCCGTCAGCGTGAGGTCATGACCAAGCTCTTCGGACAGGTGAAGTCCAATGCTGTGGCTGCCGTGCCGGAGCTGATCTCCACCGCACTCCCGCAGATGGGCACCAATATGTCCACCGGAGAAATGTATCTGCTGTCCCTGCGTGTGCCGTTTGCCGCAGGATATGAGATAGAGCAGCTGCAGATTCCGGCAGAGGGTACCTGGAGCAGCGGTACGGAAGGCGGACAATCCGTGCTGCGTGTGGATTTTGCCGCCAATCGACGCCTCCTGCAGGAGACGGTCTATGCTGTCGAAAAGCAGCCTGAAACTGAATGATGCACCCGGGGAGCCGGCCGAGTCCGTGCTCCCCTTTGTTGTAAAAAATCAATCTTGGAGGGAATTTATGCAGAAAGATGTCAGAAGTATCCTTGACAGTGTCGGACGTGTGATCGTCGGCAAGGATGAAACCGTGCTTCAGTCCGTGATTGCCATGCTCTGCGGCGGTCATATTCTTCTTGAGGACGTGCCGGGTGTGGGCAAGACCCAGCTCGCAGCGGCTCTGTCCCGTTCCGTGGGCGGCGAGTTCCACCGTATTCAGCTGACCCCCGATATCATGCCGTCCGATATCACCGGCTATTCCGTTGTCAACCAGCAGGATGGCTCCCTTGAGTACCGTGAGGGTGCGGCCATCTGTAACTTCCTGCTTGCCGATGAGATCAACCGTGCTTCCCCCAAGGTGCAGTCGGCACTGCTTGAGATCATGGAGGAGCATCAGATCAGCCTCGACGGTCAGACCCATGTGCTGCCCGAGCCCTTTATGGTCATTGCCACGCAGAATCCTGTTGAGACCTATGGTACTTATCATCTGCCCGAAGCGCAGATGGACAGATTCTTCATGAAGATCTCCATGGGTTATCCGACGTGGCAGGAGGAGCTGGCCATTCTTGACCGCAACGGCGAGGGCAATCCCATTGCCAATATTACAGCGCCCGTGATCACAACCGCACAGATCTGCGAGCTGCAGAAACAGGTGAACAGCATTCAGGTCTCCGAGCCGATCCGGAAGTATATTGTGGACATCATCCGTGCCACACGCAGCAGCGATCTTGCTGCACTCGGCGTCAGCCCCAGAGGCAGCATTGCCTGCTTCAAGGCCGTCCGTGCCGCTGCCTTTGTCCATGGCAGAACCTTCGCCACGCCCGATGATGTCAAGAGCCTTGCTGTGCCTGTGCTTGCACACCGCATCCTGCTCTCACCCAAGGGCCGCAACAGCCTTGGCAGTCCCGAGGCCCTCGTGCAGCAGATCCTCGATACCATCCCTGTGCCCGCTGAGGCACGCTGACCATGAAGAGGTGTCAATGGAAGGCTGCCGATTTTCTGAACTTCCGCTTTCTGAGCCTGCTCTTTGAGCTGGTTCTGATGGCAGCCATGGCTTATGTTTTTACCTTTTATCTCGATGGCGACATCGGTGTTGTCATCATTGCCTTTCTGATTCTGGCACCGGTTCTTTCCGTGCAGGCATTGCTGCTGACACGGAAAATCCGTGTGGCCGTGCAGGCACCGACCTATGTCCCAAAGGGCAAGCACTTCGCTGTGCGTCTGCAGCTCACATCGGAAGGAAAGCTCCCCGTGCCCTTTGTCCGCTGCGGTGTGGAGGGGACAGCCAATCTGACAGCCGATGATCCTCGTCCTGTGCAAAGTGCCATGCTTGCATCCCAGCCCATCGAAGTGGAATTCGGCATGACCGCTGCCTATGCCGGCCGCGGCAGAATCCGTGTGCCGGAGCTGTGTATTTCCGATTATCTCGGTATGCTTACCTGTTACAGTGAGGGTACCCCCGAGGACATTGCCATCGGCGTGATTCCCGATATTCCGTCCCTCACCGGTGCCGCGGTGCTGCTTCATACTGTCAGCGATGCCGTGCTCACGCAGGATGAGGAAGAGGAGGAATCCTCTGCCGCCTATTCCAGCGTCTCCATGCCCGGCTATATTCACCGGAATTATGTGCCCGGTGACAATCTCCGCCGCATCAACTGGAAGCTCTCGGCCAAGCGTCATCAGCTCATGGTGCGTATGGATGAGGCGGCTTCCACCGTCCGTCCGTCCATTCTGCTCGACCTGCAGTCCGAGGATACACCCGAGGCACTGAAAAAGCGTGAGCTTCTCATGGAGGGCGCACTTGGTCTGCTGATGCTTCTGGTGCGTCAGGGCGTGCCCTGCTCGCTGCGGTTTGCCGATGGAGGAACAATGAAACACCTGTTCCCCGAGAGTGAGGATGCTGTGCGTCAGGCCGCTCTGGAGCTGGCCGCAGCCGATTTTGTCAGCGGCAGTCAGAGAATTGATACGGCCGCCGTGCAGGAGAAGGCGGGCGCCTTCGTGCTCTACACAGCCAGACCCGATGCGGCACTGGTCGAGGCCATCCACGGTCTGCAGGATAAGGGCGATCTGTATATGGTCGTACCCGAGGGTACCGTCGGCGTGCTCGTTCAGGAAGCCCAGGGCATATGGACGCTGTCAGAGGATTTCACCATGACAGCGGTGCAGAAGTGAGGTGGCCGCTATGTGGAACGCAGTACAAAAAATCGTACGGCATCCCATCGTGCAGTTTCTGAAGAAGCTTTGCGGGGATCCGGTACAGCTTTACATCCTTCTGCTGATGACCACCATCATGCAGTATTATCACAGTGCATTTACATGGCTTTATACCCTCGCTGCCGTTTTTCTCAGCTGGGGCATGATGCGCTTTTATGATTTCGTTGCCAAACATAAATACCTCGGGCCGCTTTGCTATATGGTTTATTTTGCAGTCGGCATGTTTATGGTTTCCGTGCTGACGGAGATCGGCCGGACGTATTATCCCATCGGCTTTCTGGTGTGGTTTCTGACGCCCCAGAGCGTTGTGGATTTCTCCATCTGGTATACGCTTGCCATCTATCTGCTGATGCTTGGGTTTCTGAGCAGCGCCGTATATTATTTTTCCAAGACCCGCTACCGCATGGTCATGCAGTTTTTGCTGATGCTGATTCCTTTGAGCTTGTATGCAAAGGAGGGCGTACAGGCACCGGCACTGCTGGTCATCCTGACGCTGACTTCCTATTTCCTGCTGATGGTCTGGTGCCGTCAGCTGCGGGAAAGTTCAGACGTACGCCGTATTTCCAATGTGCAGACCGGTACTTCCGTGACTGTGTATGTGCTTGTCTTCAGCATACTTGCTGCCGTCATCCCAAAGCCCGCCGTGCGTGCGGACCGAGAGTTCATTGAGAACTCCATGGCGATGAGCAGCTGGTCGGATGTCCTGATGGCTGCCATCAGCATGTTTACGGATACCGCAAGCTCCGGCGGTGTGAATACCATCGGCGAGGGCCGGACGGTGTACTACACCAAGTGCATGGAACCGCTCCGCCTGCGTACCCAGACATTTTCCTACTATACAATGGAGGATACCTGGCAGGTCAATGAGACCTATGACTATCCGGACAGACCCTATGAGGAATTGTTCGTCTATGCCCCCGATGAGCTGCTTGGTGCAATTCAGAAAGCGGCTGTGCTGGATGCGGATTTTGCTGCCGCCTATGGCCTTGATGCCGTGCAGGATGTGAGCATTCCCGATCTGAAAGAGCGTGAGCTCATCCTGATCACCAATCTGCTCAGCAGCAAGCTCATGTCACTGCCGACCCGTACAGCGGGAATTGGTACCTATGAATCGAACACGCTCGTTTCAGCGCAGGGCACCATCACTCCCGAGGGCTTTTCTTATGAGCGCGGGCTGGTGTTCCCTGTGACTTACTACACCGATGTCTATGCCAATGAACCGGCCGTGCGTGAGCTTCTCAGCTGCATGCGGGGCGAGACCTATGCAGCAATGCTTTCGGATGCCGTCACCCTCCTTGCATGGGACGATCCCGAAGCATCCGCCCTGCTCGAAGACTGTCTTGCCGAGTATGAACAGGCACTGCGATTCCATGAGGATGTGATAGCGGATGATTATCAGTCCGATGCGGTGGCCGCACTTGCCGAAGAAATCACAGCCGGACTGACATCCGATTTTGAGAAGGCCAAGGCCATTGAGCAGTATTTCCTTGCGAATGATTTTGTCTATGACGATCGCTATGAAAAGCCGTCCGGTGCCAATGTCGATCACTTCCTTCTGGAAAGCCATACGGGTGTTTGCTATGAGTATGCCACTGCCATGGTGCTGCTCTGCCGTGCAGCCGGACTGCCCGCACGTTATGCACAGGGCTACAGTATGAGCGATCCTTATCATGAGACTTTTGAAACTGATGAGCCGCCCTATCAGATTGAGACGGATTTTGTGATCAAGGTGCGGCATGCCCACGCCTTCCCCGAGGTCTACATCGCCGGTTATGGCTGGCTGAGCTTTGAACCGACCGTGCCGAGTGAGGAGACGCAGAATACCGCCGCTGAGAACTATTACGTTATGCTCTGGGGCTTTGTGATACTGGGACTGGCACTCATTGCACTGGCCATTTATCTGCTGCTGCCCACCATCCGTGAGAAGCGATTCCGCAGCCGCCTTGCAGCAATGCCGCCGCGTGAGGCCGCTTCTGCGGCATTCATCCGGATGCGTGATGCACTGCATCTGGCGGACAGCACAACGGTCATGGCACTGGCGGAACATGCTGCCCCCTTCAGCCGTGATGCGGATTTCTATATGCAGCTCGATGCATTGCTCTATGACGAGGCTGAATGCATTGTCAAAACCGGTGCGATCGCCGCAGCCTATGTCCGCTGGCAGGAAGAACGTGCGGCTTTTGAGAAGGCCGAAAAGAAACGCCTTCGTGAAGAGAAAATACAGAAAAGAAAGAACAGGAGGAATCAGTCATGAACTGGTTTGAAGTCAAAATTACAACGGAAACGCCCGCTGTCGATGTGCTCTGCGCAATGCTGACCGACCTTGGCGTGAAGGGCTTTGCAATTGAGGATAAGGAGTCCTTCCAGGAATTTCTGGACGACAAGGACGGCAAGTGGGATTACATCGATGACGATCTCATGGGTCTGGCTGAATGTGATACGACCGTGACCTTTTACCTCCCCGATGATGCACAGGGTGCCGAGCAGTTTGCCGGTGTCAAGTCCCTGCTTGCGCAGCTGAAGGCGTCCGAAAATGCAGCCTTCTTCGGCAGTCTGCAGCTTACCTGCGGCAATGTCGCTGAGGATGACTGGGCCAACAACTGGAAGCAGTATTTCAAGCCCCTTCCCATCGGCGAAAAACTCCTCATTAAGCCCTCTTGGGAGGCACTCCCCGAAGGCAATGACCGCCTTGTGCTCGAGATCGACCCCGCTTCCAGCTTCGGTACAGGACAGCATCACACCACGCGTCTCTGTCTTGAGCTGACGGAAAAGATTCTGCAGCCCCATGACCGTGTGCTCGACCTCGGCTGCGGCAGCGGCATCCTCTCCATCGGCGCACTGCTGCTCGGTGCGGAAAATGCCGTTGCGGTGGATATTGTCGAGAATTCCGTCCGTACCGCTGTGGAGAATGCCGGCAAGAACGGCATCGGCGAAGACCGCTACACCGCCTACTGCGGCGATATCTGCTCCGATGCTGCTCTCTGCGAAAAGATCGGCAGCGGCTATGATGTGATCTGTGCGAATATCGTTGCCGATGTCCTGATCGCCATGTCGGACTATTTCGGCAGATTTCTCAAGGAAAAGGGCTATCTGATCGTTTCCGGCATCATCATCGAACGTGCCGGCGAGGTGCTCGATGTCCTCGAACAGGCAGGCTTCACAAAGCTCGCTGTCAGCGAAAAGGAAGGCTGGGCAGCAGCGCTGCTGCAGGCGAAGTAAATTGTTCCATATTATGTCAAAGAAGCAGGGGAGAACCCTGCTTCTTTTTTGTTTTATTGTGCAGTGTGCACAAATCCAAATTCACAAAAATATAGAATATATAGAAATTGTGGGGATTTCATTGCAAAATCGTTGCCGGAATGTTATAATATGTAATGTACTCTTGTATGATGTACGAGATTGTATATACTGTAATACACAGAATAAATTCAAAAACAGATAAAGGAGCGATTTTCCATGGCCAACATCAAAAACATTGCACTCGCCGGACACCATAGTTCCGGTAAAACCTCTCTTGCTGAAGCTCTGCTCTACTGCGCAGGCGCATCCGATCGTCTGGGTAAGATCGCAGACGGCACCACAGTATGTGACTACGATCCTGAGGAAATCAAGCGTAAGGGTTCTATTTCCACGGCACTTGCTTCCTTTACATATGAAAACAACAAGATCAACCTGCTTGATACCCCCGGTATCCTCGATTATGCAGGTGAAATGCAGTCCGGTATCGTGGCTGCGGACACTGTCCTGATTACCGTATCGGCTAAGTCCGGTGTGCATGTCGGCACAAAGAAGGCCTATGCAGCTGCACAGGCAATGGGCAAATCCACAATGTTTGCCATCACAAAGATCGACGATAAGGACGCCAACTTCTTCAATGTCCTCACAGAGCTGAAAACCGTGTTCGGCCCGACCGTGTGCCCCGTTGTGGTTCCGGTTCTGCAGAACGGCGAGATCGTTTCCTATGTGAACCTCATTGAGATGAAGGCTTATAAATATGACGCCAAGGGCAAGGCTGTTGAAGTGGGTCTGCCCGAGGGCGAGATCACAGAGAAGGAATATCGTCTGGAAGGCCTTGTGGCTGCGATTTCCGAGGCTGTGGCTGAAACCGATGAAGCCCTGATGGAGAAGTTCTTCGAGGGCGAATCCTTCACACAGAAGGAACTCATCGATGGTATCCATAATGGTATGAACAATGGTATGATCACTCCGGTTGTGTGCACATCCGCACAGACTCTGGCCGGCATTGACATGCTGCTCAAGGAATTTGGTCTGCTCGTGCCCGCTGCGGATGAAGTACCCGCTGCAACGGCTGTGGCAGGGGATGACATGGTTGAACTCGCATGCGATGACGCTGCACCTCTTGCAGCACTCGTATGCAAGACCGTGGCTGACCCGTTCGTAGGCAAGATGTCCTATCTCAAGGTGCTCTCCGGTACCATCTCTTCCGATATGACCGTTGTGAATTCCACAACCGGTGCGGAAGAAAAGATCGGCAAGCTCTACACACTCCTCGGCAAGAAGCAGACAGAAGTGAAGTCCGCTTCCGCCGGTGACATTGTTGCTGCTGTGAAGATCTCCGCCAATACAGGTGATACTCTCTGCGCTGCTGCAAGAGTGGCTGCTGTTGAAATGCCCGCCTTCCCGCTGGCATGCTACTCCATGGCAGTCCGTGCCAAGGCACAGGGCGATGAGGCAAAGATCTCTGCCGGTATGCAGCGTCTGGTTGAAGAGGATCCGACCCTGACCTATGTACAGGATCCGCTCACCAAGGAAATGATCCTCTCCGGTCTCGGCGAACAGCATCTGGAAATCGCCGTTGCCAAGCTCAAGGCAAAGTTCGGTGCCGAAGTGAAGCTCTCTGAACCGCAGGTGGCTTATCGTGAGACCATCCGCAAGAAGGTTGAGGCCGAGGGTAAGCATAAGAAGCAGTCCGGCGGTCACGGTCAGTATGGCCATGTTAAGATCGCATTTGAACCCTGCGTAAGCGATTCCCTCGTATTTGAAGAAAAGGTATTCGGCGGTGCCGTTCCGAAGAACTACTTCCCCGCAGTAGAAAAGGGTCTCCAGGATGCCGTGAAGAAGGGCGTACTGGCCGGCTGTCCCGTAGTGGGTCTGAAGGCCATCCTGCTTGATGGTTCCTACCATCCGGTTGACTCCTCTGAAATGGCATTCAAGATGGCCGCTTCCATCGCTTATAAGGAAGGCATGCGTCAGGCCGATCCCGTAATGCTCGAGCCGATCAACACCCTGACTGTTACCGCACCCGATGAGAATACCGGTGATATCATGGGCGAGCTGAATAAGCGCCGCGGCAGAGTGCTCGGTATGGAGCCGGCCGGCAAGGGCGAAACTACTATCACTGCGGAAGTTCCCGCAAGAGAAATGCATGACTTTGCAATGTACCTGCGTCAGGTAACACGCGGCATGGGCAGCTTCACAATGGAATTCCTGCGTTATGAGCAGCTGCCTGCCAACCTCCTCTCCGAGGTCATTGCCTCCATCGCAGTCAACGCAGAAGCATAATATTCGACCTCCTTTGGATTTTCCTGTCATGGAATGTCTGAATAAAAAACACCTTAATGCAAAAACAGTCCGGTTACGGACTGTTTTTGTTTTGCTAAATCTTCGTGCACCGACATTCAAATTAAGTTAATAATTCTATGTTTTAGCTAAAACGAGAATGCTAATTTTGTGCAAATTCGATGTAGAAAAGCGTGAGAAAATATGCTATAATGAATATATCGAAATGTGTTTCAGAAAGGAAGGGTATTTATGAAAAAAATGACAAAGAAACTCATGGCGGCTTCTCTGGCAGCTGCAATGGGTGTTTCTGTAGCCAGTGCCATGTCGAAGCTCGAGGCATCTGCTCTGGAGCTGGGCACATATGAGGCTGAGGTGCTTCAGCCTGATAATGTGTGGACCAAGATCTATGAGACAGAGCTGCCCGGCTACAGCGGCGAGGGCTTTGTGTATCACACCAGCAGCAACATCACTATGGAGGTCGAGGTGCCCGAGGATGGCATGTATGAGATCACCTGCCGTTATGTCCAGATCCTCAACGAGGAGGGCAGACAGAGCACCGTGGCTGTCAATGGCTCCGAATACATGAAGACCTTCCCCTATACAAAGGAATGGACGGACTTCAGCTTCGGTAATTTCCGTCTGAACAAGGGCGTGAATACCATTGAGTTCATGCCGAAGTATGGCTATGTGGCATACGATACCATCACCATCAAGGAAGCGGTTCTGCCGGAACTGAAGGGCAACACCGTTCCCTGCGATCCCAATGCCACCCCCGAGACCAAGGCACTGATGCAGTATCTGGCATCCGTTTACGGTGACCACATTCTCTCCGGTCAGCAGGAAATTTATGGCGGCGGCAGCTCCATGCACCAGTCCACCCACTCCCTGACCCTCAACACCGCAGCCGGCAATCTGACCGACAGCGCAGGCAATGTCTACACCTATGACGAGGCTGACCTGTCCACAGCTGATGACGGCAGCACATTTGTATGGAAGTGCTATGACGAGAACGGCAAGAAGTATGAGTATGACAGCCAGAACCGCTGCTATAAGCATACCAACTACGATCTCGAATTCGAGTATATGGAAAGCCTGTCCGGTTCCTTCCCGGCCATCCGCGGCTTCGACCTGATGAACTACAACCCTCTGTACGGCTGGGAGGATGGCTCCACTGAGCGTCTGATCAACTGGGTTACAGAGAAGAACGGCATCGCTACTGTTTGCTGGCATCTGAACCTGCCGACCGATTTCGGCAGCTATGAGCTGGGCGAACCGGTGGACTGGTCTGCTGCAAGCTATAAGAACAATTCCTCCTTCAGTGTGGCCAATGCTGTCAAGGCAGGCACAAAGGAAAATGATTTCCTCAATCTGTGCATCGAAGACCTCGCAGAGCAGATGCTCCTTGCACAGGAAGCAGGTGCGCCGATCATGTTCCGTCCCTTCCATGAAGCAGAGGGCAACGGCGGTATCAACGGCGAAGGTGCATGGTTCTGGTGGGCACAGGAGGGTGCCGAGACCTACAAGGCTCTCTGGAAGTACCTCTATACCGAGCTGACAGAAACCTATGGCCTGCACAACCTGATCTGGGTGCAGAACCTCTATAACTGGTCTCCCGCTTCCGCAGAATGGTATGTCGGCGATGACTATGTGGATATCGTAGGTCTCGATAAGTACAACACCCAGTACAACCGTCATGACGGCCTGACAAGCGGCCCGAACCTCGACGCTGAGACCGGCATCTTCTACGACCTCTACAACTATGTGGACGGCAAGAAGATGGTGGCAATGCCCGAGAACAGCTCTGTACCGAGCCTCGATAACATGACCATCGAAAAGGCTGGCTGGCTGTACTTCTGCACATGGTATGACAATGGTCAGGACAACTTCATCAGCGGCGATAATTATCAGGATAAGGAAGCCCTGACAGAACTGCTCAAGAGCGATTACTGCATCAACCTCGATGAGCTGCCGGCGGATCTGTACAGCTTCAGCGGTGATATCGGTGACCCCGGTACGGAGCCAACAACCGATATCATTGAAACACAGGAACATGTGACCTGCCCAAATCTTCCTGACACAATTTATGTTGGCGATGAAGCGACCGAAATCAAGTTCCAGGGAACTGCTGCAGGGATCATTTCCTCCATCACCATTAAGGACGAGAGCGTTGCAGTGATTGAGGAACAGACAGGCACCAGCAGCGTTCTGGTTAAGGGTGTAGCAGCCGGTACAACCGAGATCGTGGTTGTATACATGGGCACAGAATACACTTTCCCGATTACCGTTGCAGAGCGCAGCGCAGATACGCCTGTATATGGTGACGTGAATACTGATGGCGATGTATCCATCGTTGACGTTGTTATGCTGAACAAGGTCATTCTGGGTGTTGAGACACTGAGCGAGACGGCCAAGCGCAGCGCAGACGTTGACGTGAATGGTGAGATTGAACCCGGTGACTCTCTGAACATTCTGAAGTCCCTGGTAGATCTGATCACCCTGCCCGTTGGTCAGTAAAAACACAGAAAAAACAAGCCGGCATCAGCCGGCTTGTTTTTTTGTAATAAAATAGGGAATTCGTCCGGAGCTTATGGGCAAAAAAATCCCCGATTCAAACGAATCGGGGATTTTATCATACAGTTAATTATACACCGTACTTTGCAGTAGCAACCGGAACGCCGGGGCCCATAGTAGAAGTTACTGTGCAGGACTTCAGGTAAGTACCCTTAGCTGCAGCGGGCTTAGCCTTAACGATTGCTTCCATCAGAGTAGCGAAGTTCTGGTCGAGCTTCTCTGCGCCGAAGGATGCCTTGCCGATGGGGCAGTGGATGATGTTGGTCTTGTCCAGACGATACTCAATCTTACCAGCCTTAGCCTCAGTGACAGCCTTAGCTACGTCGGGAGTTACAGTACCAGCCTTGGGGTTGGGCATCAGACCACGGGGACCGAGCACACGACCCAGACGACCTACCAGACCCATCATGTCGGGGGATGCGATAACAACGTCGAAATCCATCCAGTTTTCCTTCATGATCTTGTCAACCAGATCCTGGCCGCCAACGAATTCAGCACCAGCTGCCTGAGCAGCCTCGTACTTGTCTTCCTTGCAGAATACGCAGACTCTTACCTTCTTACCAGTGCCGTTGGGCAGTACAACTGCACCACGAACCTGCTGGTCAGCATGTCTGGAGTCAACACCGAGACGGATGTGAGCCTCAACGGTCTCGTCAAACTTTGCCTTGGCATTCTGGCAAACAACTTCCAGAGCCTCAACGGAATCATAGAGCTTTGTAGAATCAATGGCCTTGCGGCTGTCTACATACTTCTTGCCGTGTTTCATTATAATTTTCCTCCTAATTTAGTGGTAATACCGGCGTGCTGTTTCGCACATCCGATTAGCGGAAAGTTTCCTCCCACCATATTGAGGGCAGTCAAGTGAACTGCCGTAATTAGTCTTCTACTACAACACCCATAGAACGAGCGGTACCTGCAACCATGCTCATAGCTGCTTCCAGGGAACCTGCGTTCAGGTCGGGCATCTTGGTCTCAGCGATCTTCTGAACCTGCTCCTTAGTGATCTTAGCCACCTTGGTCTTGTTCGGAACACCGGAACCGCTCTCGATACCGCAAGCCTTCTTGATCAGAACTGCTGCGGGGGGAGTCTTAGTGATGAAAGAGAAGGAACGATCAGCGTAAACAGTGATAACAACGGGAATGATCATGCCGATGTCATTCTTTGTTCTCTCGTTGAATTCCTTTGTGAATGCCATGATGTTTACACCATGCTGACCCAGTGCAGGACCAACAGGCGGAGCAGGTGTTGCCTTACCTGCAGCGATTTGCAGCTTAATATAGCCAACTACTTTCTGTGCCATGATATTGCACCTCCATTATTGTGGTAAAGGCGAGTGCGGATGCTGCCGCAGCTCTCCCACGGAAAGCATTTCTGCTTTCGTCGTACAAAGTGTGATAAACTTCGATCAGTCATCAAGCTTGACAGCCTGATTCAGTGCGATGGTTGTGGGTGTATCACGTCCGAACATATTCACGAGGACTTCAACCTGTCCATCCTCAAGATTGATGCTCTGAACAATACCCGTAAAGCCATCGAGATTGGTACCCGTTACACGGATGCGGTCGCCGACACTGTAGTCGACCTCGATTGTAGAACCGGATTCCACGCCCATTGCTGCCACTTCCTTTTCAGAGAGGGGAGTGGGGTCGGATCCCGGGCCGACAAAGCCAGTCACACCACGGGTGTTGCGTACAACATACCAGGAATCGTCAGTGCAGATCATCTTCAGCAGCACATAGCCGGGGAAGGTCTTGCGCTCCACTTCCTTGGTCTTTCCGTCAACGATTTCCGTAACACGTTCGGTCGGAACACGGATTTCCTGGATCAAGTCGTGCAGCTTACGATTCTCCACAACCTTTTCAATATTCTGTGCTACCTTGTTTTCGTAGCCGGAATATGTGTGAATGACATACCATTTTGCCGCCTGCGACATTTCAAATCCTCCTTCTTACCGTACGGTTACTGGCTCAGTCCAAGCAGAAACTTAATCAGCTCCAGCAGGCCGAAATCCAGCAAGCCAACAACGAGACTTGCAAAAGCGATGGTGCCCAGAACGACGGATGTGTTAACGAAAACCGTCTTCTTGGTGGGCCATGTCACGTTCTTGAACTCGATCTTGAGGTCGCGGAACCACTTAATGATGCCGCCCTTCTTGCCTTCGTCCTTCTTAGCGTCCTTCTTAGACTTCGATTCTGATTTTTTGGCTTTTTTTGTTTCTTCCTTAGCGGAAGCGTCAGCTTTTTTCAAAGTGTCTTTTTTCTCCTTCGCCATGCGTCAGACCTCCGATCACTTTGTTTCCTTGTGCAGCGTATGCTTTCTGCAGAACTTGCAGTGCTTTCTCATTTCGAGCCTCTCGGGATCGTTTTTCTTGTTCTTCTTAGAAACATAGTTGCGCTGCTTGCATTCTGTGCAGGCTAAAGTAACCTTTACTCTCATATATCGGCACCTCCTGATAAATTACTTCATCCGAAACCCTCGGATGCTTAGGTTGTTTGCCTCCCTCGACTGGCGGATGGTATAAAAGCACATAAAAAATACCCCCGCAAAGAGGTACTTTCATTTTATCATATTTCGAACGGTTTGTCAAGGCTTTTTTCAGCTTTTTTCATGGTGCTTTTCCATAAAGATGCGATTTTTCCGCCTGTTCTTTTTGACAAAGAGGAACAGCACACGGCCGTGCGCTGTTCCTATGGTGTCTGGCCGAGGCCTTCCTTGGCGAGGGTGGAGTAATAGCTGCTCAGGTACTGTGCCAGTTCCGTGATCAGCCGATTGGCTTCCGCTGCTCTCCCGGGATTTGCATACAGCCCGTCGCCGGCAAGAGAAGCCGCATGTCGTGCGTGCATGACCGCTGTTTGCAGCTGTTCCGGATGACGTTTCTCCGCAAGCCGTGCTGCCAGCTGCAGATGTGCCATGCTCTGGAGTGCTGTGAATTCATCCCGCAGCGCTTCGCAGGGGATGGAGAGTGCCAGCAGTGCCTCGTACTCACGGTCGTTCAGCAGAGCTTTCGCATGGGTGAGCATCTTCAGACCCTCCGGCTCGTGGGAGGCAGGCTCATCCGCATCGGACAGCAGCCGCTCCATCGGGATCTCCAGTACGCCCGCAAGATACTCCAGCGTTTTCATGGATGGTGTGGCACTGCCGCTTTCGATCTGACTGAGCATGTTGCGTGTGATGAATGTCCCCACCACATCGCTCTGTGTCATTTTCTTCGATAATCGTGCCGCCTTCAGTCTGCGGCCCAGCTCAGCATTGTCCATGGCGCACCTCCTTTGCAATGTAAACTGTGTTTACTATATCATACCACATCGTAAACAGAATTGCAAGTGTTTTTTGTCATAAAATATGAACATTTTGAAAACTTTCGGAACGGTGTTCTGAAACGCTGATTTCCAAACTATCCTATTATATCCTACCAAAGAAAAAATCTTACGGAAAATGTCGGAAACCTATTGACAAAAGGCTCTGAATGCGCTATAATGTATTCAGTAAATAAAATTTACATGATAGAATGATGAGAGATGAGGGAAAGGAGGAAAGCTATGCTGGATTGGTGGGAAGGCTTATCCCAGGTGCAGCAGGTGCTGTATTGTATTGCGATCCCCTCGACGCTGATCCTTGTGCTGCAGATGCTTCTGACGATTGTCGGCGGTGCATCCGACGGCGGGATTGATGTTTCGGACACATCCGGACTGGATATGCCGGCGGAGCTTGACACGGATGCGGTGTTTGACGCTGATTTCGATGCGGACACAGCGGATGTGGACATTGGTCACGACGGTGGAAATCCGGCGGATTTCGGGACACTTCGTCTGTTCACACTGCAGACGGTGATCACGTTTCTGACGGTATTCAGCTGGGTTTCGATTGTATGTGTCGGCTCAAAGGTCGGCACGCTGATTTCCATGCTGATTGGTACGCTCTGCGGTCTGGTCATGATGTTTGTTGTGGCCAAGATCATTCAGCTGTCCACAAAGCTCGCAGAAAACGGCACGCTCAACCTGAAGAATGCCATCGGCGAAACGGCAAGCGTCTATCTGACCATCCCTGCCTGCGGCGGCGGTGAGGGTAAGATTACAATGGAACTGCAGGGCCGCTTCTGCGAATTCGATGCCATTACCGAAGAACCGGATGCCATCGGCACGGGCACACAGGTGCTTGTGACAGATGTGCAGGGTGATGCATTGGTAGTGGAGCGCTGCAGCGGAAATCAGAAGTCATAATTTTTACACTTACATTTAAAAGGAGAATACATCATGGATACATTTGGTATGTTAGTCATCATCTGTGTGGTTGCAGTGATTCTGTTTGCCACACTGCTTGCAATCCTGTCCCGCTACAGAAAGTGCCCTTCCGACAAGATTCTGGTTGTATATGGTAAAGTGGGCACCGATACGAACGGCAATCCCCGCAGTGCGAAGTGCATCCACGGCGGTGCTGCGTTCATCGTGCCGGTGATCCAGTCCTATCAGTATCTCGACCTGACACCCATCTCCATGAACGTTGACCTGAAGAATGCGCTGTCCAAGCAGAACATCCGTATCAACGTACCGTCCCGATTCACCGTTGGTATTTCCACAGAGCCGGGCGTGATGCAGAATGCGGCAGAGCGTCTGCTGGGTCTGAAGCTCGTTGAGATTCAGGAGCTGGCGAAGGATATCGTATTCGGTCAGCTGCGTCTGATCATTGCGACAATGGACATCGAGGAAATCAACTCCGACCGTGAGAAGTTCCTTCTGGCCGTGTCCAAGAACGTAGAGATCGAGCTGAAGAAGATCGGTCTGCGTCTGATCAACGTGAACGTAACCGACATCACTGACGAATCCGGCTATCTGAATGCGCTGGGTAAGGAAGCGGCTGCCAAGGCTGTCAACGATGCGAAGAAGAGCGTTGCCGAGCAGAACCGTGACGGTGAGATTGGTCAGGCCAATGCACAGCAGGAACAGCGTGTACAGGTTGCCGCTGCCAATGCAGCTGCCATCGAGGGTGAGAACACTGCAAGAGTTGCTGTGGCACAGTCCGAGGCTGTACGTCGTGAGCGTGAGGCTGAGTCCCTGCGTCAGGCAACCGCTGCCGAGGCCGTACAGGCTGCAAGAGCAAAGCAGGAAGCCTATGCAGCACAGCAGGAAGCTGAGCGGCAGAGAGCACAGCTCGAGAAGGCAACACAGCATGCTGATATCATCGTAAAGGCTGAGATTGCAAAGGAACAGGCTGAGATCGATGCTGAGGCCGAGGCTGAGGTTATCCGTCGTAAGGCGCGCGGTGAGGCTGATGCGATCTTTGCAAAGATGGAAGCTGAGGCGAAGGGTCAGCAGGAAATTCTGACTCGTCAGGCTGAGGGTATGCGTCAGATTGTGGATGCAGCCGGCGGCGATGCGGATTCCGCTGTGAAGCTCCTGATTGCAGAGAAGCTGGAGGATCTGGTAGCAATTCAGGTTGAGGCAGTCAAGAACATCAAGATTGATAAGGTTACTGTCTGGGACAGCGGCCAGAATGCAGATGGCCAGAATTCCACAGCCGGCTTCATTTCCGGCATGATGAAGGCTGTGCCTCCGCTGAATGAGCTGTTCAAACAGGCAGGCATGGAACTGCCGGAGCTTCTGGGCAAGGATCTGACTGAGGTGCCGGTTGCAGAACCGGCCATTGAGGTGGATGCCAAGGAGACAGAGGCTGAATAATTGCATATGAGAAAAAGCCCCGCTGCATAACGCAGCGGGGCTTTTGTGCGCGGATGTAGAAAACAGAGGATCCGGGTGGATCCTCTGTTGAGGTTAGCGGAAGATACTTTTGCAGCCGCCGCCGGCAAGAATGCATGTGCCGGACATGATCTCTCCGACATCGGACATGAGATAGCAGATAATATCGCCGATCTCCTCCGGACGGATCAGACGGCGGATCGAATTGTCATTCCATGTTTTCCCAGGACGTACGCCGTCGGTAAAACCAGCAAGACTGCGCATCATGTCTGTATTGGTTGTGCCTGGCTCTACGCAGTTAAGCACAATGCCTCGTTCACAGAGATGCTTTCCATAAGCATGGACAATGCCGGAAATAGCGTTTTTTGTGACCTGATAAATGGACAGCAAGTCACGATGCGCACTGATCGAAGAAACAATGCAGATGTTGCCTTTGATCTTATTGGAATGCAGATAATTTGCAAAATTTCTCATCAGGAAGAAAACGCCTTTGAGGTTAATGTTCATGACGCGATCCCAGTCAGCCTCTGAGATGTTGAAGCCTTTCCAGTTGCTGCCGTCAAAATCGACACCGCTGGAAATGACGAGACCATCCGGGAATTCTCCCATTGCTGCTTTGGCTTTCTCAAAGAATTCAGTATGAGAATTGACATCAGCAATATCAAAGGACAAAGCAAACGCCTGCTGTTCTTCCTTCTTTTTCAGGGTTTTACATGCAGCTTGCAGTTTGCTCTCATTTCTGGAAGCGAGAATCACCTTGTGTGCACCAGCACTCAGTAATTTCTGTGCAGCAGCATATCCGATTCCGGTTGCGCCGCCGATGACAATTATGTTTTTGGGACGAAGTTGAATA
Organism: Ruminococcus sp.; assembly: GCA_015066665.1. Taxonomy (GTDB): domain Bacteria; phylum Bacillota; class Clostridia; order Oscillospirales; family Ruminococcaceae; genus UBA3855. Next base: position 45,554 of record SVNX01000005.1, read on the forward strand.
TTCATGTCATATCCTCGGCTTTCTATTCGCAGAACACCTCAAAGAAGAGTGCCCTCTGCGGTTCAGTACTCAGGAAATACTTCAGCTTTTCTTCATATTCTTCAGGAGAACGTGCAGACATGTATTCAAATCCTGTGGATTCAACCCAGCCCTTGGCTTCTGTGTTGTGTACGGAAGAAATGGCACGAAGATTATGACTGCGCAGCAGGCCTGTGCCGTTGTTGTTGACCAGAAGAATACGGATATTTTTGTTGAGCTGCTTGTTCCAGATGCCGTTCATATCGTAGAAGAAGGAGAGGTCACCGACAAGCAGGAAGCAGAGCTTATCCTTTACAACAGAGCACTGACCCATGAAAGTGGAAGTGCAGCCATCGATACCATTTGTACCCATGTTGCAGAATACATCGACAGAAGGATCCATTGTATATCTTCTGCAGTCAAAGAAGCTCTGGCCTACGCCAAGATGGAGGAGAGAGCCAGCAGGAATAGCAGGAATAAATTTGCTCTGTACAAAATGTGCGTTGTATTTATTGATGGCAGGAGCGGCATATTTTTCTGTCATGGTCTTCCACTGGTTGAAGTAAACACCGTTATTGGCGCTGTCTCCAGCATGCTTTGCGAAGAACTCGAAGAAATAATCCTGGGATGCTTCAATGACAGACGAAAGACGGAAGTAGAAATCCTTTACCTTTCCATCCGGTGTAACGCTCCAATGACGGATACTGCGGGGGCCACTGCGTACTTTGAAGGTGAGCGGGTCATTCATCAAGCGCTTGCCGCCGACAGTGATGAGGATGTCGGGGGAGAGATGTTCATTGAACTCTGCATTGGAAATGGCCTGAAGCATATTATAGGGCTTCAAAGAATATGCACAATCCAGATTGGAGATAAAGTCAGTTACGATCACGCAGTTGTACTTGGAAGCGAATGCTTCAATGTTCTTGCGCTGTTGTTCTGTAGGCTTTGCATTCTGACCATAAACAATCAGCACGCGGGGGGATTTCTTGAGAGCATTGACCCATCTCATCATGGCTGCATCACCGTCGCTCGTTGTGACACGCAGCAGATGCGGATTTACATGGGGCAGGAGGGACCAGTACTCTCTGGGCAGACGTGCACCGATCGTAATGTTTTCGATGGACATATTGATATGCACAGGGCCGAAACCATTGTGTGTGGACTCAAGAATGCAGTCAGAGATATCACGTCTTGTCTGGTAATCGGCATGGAAACTATCGCCCTCGGGGAGGGAAATTGCTTTTTTGACAACACCGTTGAATACGTTCTTCTGCGGAATTGTCTGATCTTCGCCCTGCTCGTGGTATACTTCACGTCTGTCCGCAGTGATCATAATCAGCGGGACACCGGTGTAGTAAGCTTCGGTCACAGCGGGGAGATAGTTGCTCACAGCAGTACCGCTTGTGCAGACACAGGCAACAGGCTCCTGAAGCTGTGCGGCAATACCAAGGCCAAAATAGGCGGCACTTCGTTCATCTGTCACACGATGGAGTGTGAAGGTGCCCTCGTTGTATTCGAACATTCTGATCAGGGGCACATCTCTGCCGCCGGGAGAAAGAACAACATGCTTAACGCCGTAATCACGAAGCAGTGTAGCCAGCATTCTGATTTTTTTGTAGTCGGGGTTTTTATTCAGGAGCTCAGCCTCATGTCCATATTGCTTGATTTTGTCATACTCCACAATACTGCGGCTTTTCGGCATGTTCTTCTTCTCTTCTGATCTGGGAGTATCCAGGGACTGATTGAAGCGAGCAAAACTCTCGGCCTTTTCTTTTGCAAGAATAGCATTGAATTTGTCGTAGTCGATGGGATCAAAGATCTTATCAGATTTGTAAATCTCATTGGGATCCGCAAGCAGCTTGTGGTTGAGCTTGAAGAGGTTGAACAGATGAGTGAATCTTGTCAGACCTCTGCCGGCATTGGAAATGGTGATCAGATTCTTGTTGTAGATCATGCCGAAGCACGCACCATGGTGAGAATCAGTAATCAGCATTTTGCAGTGCTTAATGTAATACACAAACTCTTCGATAGAGGCATTTTCCTTCAGGTCGCCTGTATGCCAGTTGCCTTTCTGTCTATTGACAGATTTCATATCCAGAACGGATACAATTCTGGCACCGAGCTTTTCGGCAGCATACTGAACTGCCTTCTGCTTTTCTTCATTTACGTCGAGAATATAGCTGAAGATGAAATTATCATCCGGTTCAAGCTGACCGCAGCTGTCGGCCAGCAGGTCATAGTTTTCTCTTTCACAAAGGAATACAGGATCCAGGTCACGCTTTACATCCAGGCCAAAGGACTGTTTGCAGGCTTCGATACCGGAGGCCTCTCTGACAGAAATATAGTCAAAGCTGTTCAGCAGGGTATGGATATAAGCCTTCTGATCATCTGTACCGTTGAAGCTTGCATTGCCGAAGGAAGTGGAATAGGCAATCTTCTTTTTGGAATTGTCTGCGAAATCGAGGAAGAAGGTATAACCGAGCAGATCGACTGCGAGTTTTGTCCAGAGCTGATCAGAACCGAGCATAAAAATGTCACAAAGATCATTATATTCCGGATTATTCTCGATCGGTCTGACATCGGACATAGGGAAATATCTTGTAATGAAATCGATTGTCTTCTTTGTCTCAGGTTCCCAAGGAGTTCTGTTCAGTTTGGAAATCTGAAGCATAACAGAACTGAGGCCTTTGTCCTGCAGGATTTTTCCAAGTGCATAATATGTCAGTGCACTGCCGTAATTGGAAGCAAACCACCAACCCACAATGCCCACATCATAATGTTTGTTTTTTTCCATAATTCACTCCGTTCTCAGCGGCAGAAGCCGCTGGATATTCAAATCGGATTACTTGCTTGTCTGATCTGCCTTTTTTGCAGTTGCAGCGGACTTGCTGTCTGCGGCAGATGTCTTATCGGCATCAGCAGTTTTGGTGTCGGCAGATGCGTCACTGTCTTTCTTTACGGATGTATTCTTTTCGGAACTGCTTTCAGTTTTTTTAGTCTCAGAGGAAGAGTCGGAGGTGTTAACCTTTTTATTGCTCTTTACTTCGGACTTGAGGAACTTTTCCTTCTTGGAGGCCTTCTTCTTCTGTTCAGCGCCTTCCTCGGAAGAATCAACGTCAAATTCAAATCCATTCACCTTTTCCAGGTTTTCAATGATCATGGGCATGTACCACAGCTTGTCATCATTATACTTCTTGATGACTTCCTGTGTATACCACATGGTCTTCTGGTTAACGGCAGCCTGGTTGCGGAGCATGTTCTGGAGTTCGTTGATCTGCTGCTGCAGGAGGTCAATGCTTCTCTGCTGCATATTGATCTGGTTCATCAGCTGCGTGGACTGATACAGGAAAGTGTTTCTGGACGGCGGAATGATTCTGGAGATGAAGTGCTTGAACTTTGTGCCGAAGCTGTGCTCCTTCTTGTACTGCTTCACCACTTCCAGACAGTAGTTCCAGAAGCCCTGGCTGTTGGCGGCAGCTTCCGTGGATACTGCATCCAGACCAAAGGACTTCATGACATTGACGAATTCGATGATGTATTCTGTCTTCTGGGGCTGAGGACAATTGTCGATGCAGCCGAAGATGAAGTCACAGCTGTACTGGAAGAGATTGCCGGACGGCTTGATGCCGTTTGCCTTGGACACTGTCAGCAGCTGCTTGAGAATACGCATCTGCTCGCGTGTGAATACGTTATAGTCCTTGGAGATCTGATTCATCAGGGAGTCCGTATTGAAGTGACGGTAGTTGTAGAGCTTGTCGGAGATGACAGCAATGCCCTTGAACTTGATGACAGCTTCATACATGAACAGTGCGTCCTCACCGTACTTGAATGCGGGATTGAAGCGGAGGGACTTAGCGTTGAGGAACTCTCTCTTGAAGCAGCAGCGCCAGCTGTACACCTTGAGGTAGGGCTTGGTCAGCAGCTCAGTATCGGTTACCTTATCATAATAAGTATTGGGAGTTGTCAGAACATGATAGTGCCAGTCGCTTGCCTTGGGCACTTCGGGGAAGAGGTGTGTGCCGAAGATGACAGCGTCGGGATTCTTTCTCTTAGTAATTTCCTTGTAGATTCTCTCGCAGGTGTTGGGCGCATAGTAGTCATCGGAATCCAGGAACAGGATGTACTGACCGATGGCGGTGTCAATGCCGACATTTCTGGTTTCAGCGGGTCCCTTATTTGTCTGGTTGATGATCATGATGCGGGGATCAATCTCTGCATACTGCTCCATGATGGAGAGGGAGTGGTCAGTGGAACCGTCGTTGATGCAGATAACCTCAATGTTCTCATAAGTCTGCAGCAGAATGCTGTCGAGACAGGAGGAGAGGAACTTCTCGTTATTGTAAACGGGAATGATGACGGAGAAAGTGGGCTTGGTCTTCTTAGCCTTCTGTGCAGCCTTAACGCTTTCTGCGTTGTTCAGTGCGGTAATCGGGGTTTTGTAAGTGAAGGTATGACCGATCTGCTCATAACGCTCCACGTTACGCCACATATGGTACTCATAAGGATCGTTTGCAATTCTGTTGATGTCTCTCTTCTTCCACCATGCGGCGCCGAAGTTGAGGCCGTCAATGCCGATGGTCTCGATGATTTCAGAGAACCATTCAGACATATCCTGAATGAAGGAATAACGCATTTTGGTGCTCAGACGCTCATACATCCAGATGCAGGTATCATAGAATGCAGCACCATAGATGGGATACAGCTTGTCCTTGCTCTCGGGATGCTCTGTGATGAATTTCTTGATCTCATTGTACTCATCGCAGATGCAGTACGCCTTCTTGTCGGCGTTGTTAACGGAGGAATTCTCATTGTCCTGTCTGTAGTGCAGGAATGCATCGTACAGGCAGACCATGCGTTCTGCACTGGAATAAACCTTGAAGGTGAAGGAAGTATCCTGGAAGGAAGCACCGGGAGTCGGCAGGAAGCCGATCTCATTTTCATCAAGGAAGGTTTTCTTATAAATTGCGGACCAGATGGAGGGCTTTCTGCCGAAGAGAGAACCGTTGTCATATTCATAGGGACGGATGACCTTGTTGCATTCTTCCTTCTTGAAGTATTCGTGCAGTTCATTCTTTTCGGGATTGCTCCAGTAGAACCAGAAGTTGGACTTGACAACATCTGCCTCATACTCAATGGCAGTTTCATAGAGCTTTTCAAACATGCCGGGTTCAATAAAGTCGTCGCTCTCTACGATACCGATGTACTCACCGGTTGCCATAGCAAAACCCTTGTTCATGGAATCGCCGTAGCCGCTGTTGGGCTTGTCGATGATCTTGATTCGGCTGTCCTTGGCCGCATAGGACTGGATGATGCCGAGTGTGTTATCTTTGGAACCGTCATTGACGCAGATGATTTCGATGTCTTTGAATGTCTGGTTGACGATGCTGCTGAGGCATTCGTCAAGATAGGCTTCCACATTACAGCAGGGAACAACAATAGAAAGTTTGACCTTTCCGGTGCTGGTGGATTCAGAAAGCTGCTCTTTCTTCACGATTTTAGACGTTTTCATGTTTTCCATTTTACCCTCCGAATACGTTCTTTTCATTTCTTTTGCAATTTATCTTGCAACCGGGTACAAAAACCCACTATTACAATTATACTATATTCGCAGGACGTTGTCAAGGCTATTTTTAGGCTAATCAGGGCGCCAAAACGGCCAGAAAATTGTGCAAAACGTCACTTTTGGGATTGGAGGAAGAAGCTTTCTTGAATATTACATATAGTATATCACGGGAGCGTTCCGGAGTTCTGCAAACAGAAAATCCCCTGTCAATCTGACAGGGGATTGGAATCTTACTCGCCAAACTCAGTCTTCACCGCATCAAGTGCTGCCATGATGCAGTCGTCCATATCGTAGTACTTGTACAGACCCAGACGGCCGCCGAAGATGACATTCTCTTCTGCGTCGGCCAGTGCCTTGTACTCGGCATAGAGCGCAGTGTTCTTCTCGTCGTTAACGGGATAGTAGGGATCCATGCCTTCCTTCCACTCAGTGGAGAACTCCTTGGAGATCACGGTCTTTGCTGTGTCGGCATAGCTTTCGATCTCGAAGAACTTGTGCTCGATGATTCTTGTCCAGGGACGGTCGTGGGATGTGTAGTTCACAACAGCATTGCCCTGGTAGTTGTCGGTGTCGTGCACCTCATTCTCGAAGTATACGGTTCTCCAGTTGAGACGGCCGAGCTTGTAATCGAAGAATGCGTCAACCTGACCGGTGTAGACGGTCTTGCCGAAGGTGATGTCAGTGGACTTCACGAAATCGAAGTAATCTGTTTCGAGCAGTACGTCGATCTTTTCATCTGCGAGCATCTTCTCAACGATCTGTGTATAGCCGCCGATCGGAATGCCCTGGTAGCGGTCGTTAAAGTAGTTGTTATCAAAACGGAAACGGAAGGGCAGACGCTGGATGGTGCTGGCGGGCAGATCCTTGCAGTCACGCTGCCACTGCTTCTCGGTGTATTCCTTAACGAGCTTTGTGAACACGGTCTTGCTCAGACGCATGCCCTGCTCCTCGAGGTTCTTGGGCTCACCTGTGATGCCGCACTCGTCGATCTCCTTCTGGATGGCAGCCTTTGCCTCGGCCGGTGTCTTGGTGCCGAAGAGCTGGTAGAAGGTGTTCATGTTGAAGGGCAGGTTGTACATCTCATCCGCATCAGTCTCGGGATTGTGATAGATGGCCACGGGGGCGTTGATGTAGTTGTTGAACTCACAGAACTGGTTCACATAATCCCAGATCTTCTTGTCATGGGTGTGGAAAATGTGCGCACCATAGACATGCAGGCTGATGCCCTCCAGACCCTCTTCGGTCAGCTTCTCGGTGTAGATGTTGCCGGCCACATTGGGACGCTTGTCGATGACGAGACATGTCTTGCCTCTCTTGGCAGCCTCGTAGGCGAAGGTTGCACCGAACAGACCGGTGCCGACGATCAGATAATCATAGCTTGTTCTCATGTTTCAAATTCCTTTCTCTTAAGTATATTGCATTGATGGGAGTCCATCAGTGAATGTCCAGATAGGTTTTCCAGAAGGACAGCGTCCGGAGCTTCGGGCTGTTTTCCGCATAGTCCTGAATCACGCTGTCGTAGTCCTTGTCGATGCGTTCCTCCAGTGCCTTGAGTCTGGCAAGGCAGGCCTTGGCTTCTTCGGGATCACGGCGGGTTACAAAGGCCTTGCCGCTCTGCGCATCGTAATTGAGCACAGTCTCCGTACGGTAGACGGAAATCTGCTTGGCACCTTCCATGGGAATGATGGCAAGCTCATGCACGGGGGAGAGCCAGGTACCGTTGAGTGTCCGGTTGGCAAGTGCACGGTGGAAGAGATCCGAAGGCTGCTCGGCCTCAAGTGTTTTTTCATAGAGTGCCTGATCGAAAGGCACATCCAGTTCCCCGACGGGACGCGGCTGGTAGCCGTTCTGCATGACCCATTGGTGCAGTGCTTCACCGTCCTGCTTGAGGAGCCAGTTGACACCGGACAGGAAATCCTCAGCGCCCTTCATAAGGAGCGCAGCGGTGCGATAGCGATACAAACGCAGCTCGTAGCGGACATAACCGCCCAGGAGGGCTTTATATTCGGCAAGCGGCATGGAAATGCCGTGTGCGGCATTCAGGATCATGCGATTTCGCAGGATATAATAGCTTGCAGCGGAAGAATACTTGTTTTCAAACGGCTCATGCCAGACGCAGATGCCGTTGAGCAGAATCAGGTGCTCCATATTCCGCAGGCCGTATTCCACATCATCGCCGCGGAAGAAGAAGGGCATGGGGAGATTGTCATTCTCCGGAAGTGCGGCCGGAAATGCACAGTACCACCAGGCGTTGTAATCCGGCTTGGATTCAGTTTCGTTGCGCAGGCAGCACATCAGGTCACGCATGTCAAAGCCCTTGTTTCCGGAGATCAGATCGCCCTGATTCCAGAAAGCACCGGATTCCACCTGCACATAGCGGTCATCCAGACGCAGCATAGCACCGCCGATGAAGGCACTGCGGTAGAAGTCCTTTGCATAGGCAAGCAGGGCACAGGTGCGGAAGAGTGCTTCGGGTTCAAAGACAATGTCATCATCCGAGATCAGAATATGCGTAATGCCAAGGCTTTCACGGACTTTTCCGATTTCGATCATACCGCGTGCGAATCCGCCGGAGCCGCCGACATTCTTGTTGCGGAACAGATGGATGTGCTCACTCTTGACAGCGTCTTCCTCGAGGGAGCCGGCATTGTCGATCACGAAGATCTCGAGCTTATCGTGCAGCCATGCGTCCGGATCTTCCAGAAAATGCCGCTTGAGGAGCGAGAGATTGTTCAGAACGAAGGCCTCTCTGCGGAAGGTGCAGATATTGAGGGCGATGCGCGGTGACCGCAGGGGCACAGCATCGGTTGTATAGCTGCCGCCGTAGAATATGGTCGGTTCCGTTGTTTCCAGTGCAAAGCAGTACATGCCTGCTGTCTGCGCTTCGGGAAACGCAGCGGAAAACGCAGCGGGTTCATCGGCATCCGTGCGGCAGAGAAGAGTCTCATGGGAGAGACTGGTAATGCTGTCGCCGTTCAGCACACGGGACATCAGCACAAGACGTGCCGCACCGCAGAGCCGTACATTCAGCGTGACAGCACCGATTTCTGTGTATTTTTTCCATTTCTCAATGGACAGCCCATTGAAGTAGGTGTCGAACAGAATCGTTGTGTTGGCCGGAATGCAAAGGCCGCCGTCATCGGCTGTACAGAGAGCCGTCCCTTCCGGACAGCGGTAATACATCGCCTCCTCCATGCAGGTGTCTGGCGATGGCAGAAGAAGATTCTGAATTGTCGGCATAGCATCCCTCCTTTTGCTCATTATTTCTATTATACCATATCCATTCCGGAAATGCAAGGTTCATTGCGGAAGTTTATGCATCGTTCATGAAAAAAGAATGCCGCCCGCAGGCGGCATTCATGCAATGTGAGATTTTACTTCTTTTCAGTCTTTTCAGAGGACTTGACTGCCTCCTTCTTGGAAGCGGGGGTCTCCTTCTTGGGTTCTTCCTTCTTGGGAGCAGGAGTCTCCTTCTTGGGCTCTTCCTTCTTGGGAGCGGGAGTCTCCTTCTTGGGCTCTTCCTTCTTGGGAGCGGGGGTCTCCTTCTTGGGTTCTTCCTTTTTGGGAGCAGGAGTCTCCTTCTTGGGTTCTTCCTTTTTGGGAGCAGGAGTCTCCTTCTTGGGTTCTTCCTTCTTGGGAGCAGGTGTCTCCTTCTTGGGTTCTTCCTTCTTGGGAGCGGGAGCCGCCGGTGCAGCAGGAGCTGCAGGTTTTGCGGGAGCAGCAGGAGCTGCAGGGGCCGCCGCAGCCTTGGCGATCAGTTCTTCGATCGCTTCCTTTTCAGGTAAGATGGCATCCTTCAGGAATTTTTCATACAGAGGCAGGATCACGGAAGTCGGGCCAAAGGCAATCTGTTCGCCCTTATGCAGCCAGAGCACTTTGTTGCAGAGACGTCTGACCTGCGGAGTGGAATGGGAGACAAACAGTGTTGTGGCACCGCCCTTGATGATTTCAAACATCTTCTTCTCGCTCTTGGCACGGAATGCACCATCGCCGACAGAGAGCACCTCATCGAGGATGAGGATATCGGGATTCACAAAGCAGGCAATGGAAAATGCCAGACGGGATTTCATACCGGAGGAGAGCTGCTTGTATTTACGCATCTCATACTCCTTAAGTTCAGCGAAATCGAGGATTTCCTCGCATTTTTCGATCATGAAGGGCTTGGTATAGCCCAGAAGTGCGCCGCGCAGGAAGATGTTCTCACGCAGTGTAAGATCCGGGTCGAAGCCCGTGCCGAGTTCCAGCAGAGCGGAGATCTTGCCGTCCATGCGGTAGGTACCCTTGGAGGGACGCATGATGCCGCTGATGGTTTTCAGCAGTGTGGATTTGCCGGCGCCGTTTGTGCCGATGATACCGAGGAAATCGCCCTCTTCAAGGGAGAAGCTGACATGGTTGACCGCCCAGAATTCCTCGACCTTGAAGTCACGCTTGAGCTTTCGCACGACAAAATCCTTCAGACCGATATCACGGAAATCGCCGACAATATATCGAATAGAAATATCTTTTACATCTACAATCATGATTTCTCCTTATCAAAGCCGGGATTTTAGAAATAGAATACGAACTTGTAATTATTCACCTTGTATACGATCATGCCGATGACCAGCATCAGAAGGGCATAACCGGCACAGAGCAGGTGAAGCGTCAGATCCGGAACAACGCCGTTGATCGTCACAATACGAACATAGCTGATATAGTCATAGATAGGGTTGATCATCAGGATTTTCTGTACATGCTCCGGCAGCGCATCCACGGTGTAGAAGATGGCGGAAACATAGTACAGAAGCTGAGTGAAGATCGAGTAGATATACTGGATATCACGGAAGAATACAAACAGTGCGGACAGGATCAGCCCGACGCCGATGTTGAAGACAATCAGACACAGCACCGGATACACAATTAGCAGCATCGTCGGAGTAAATGTGATGTGGTCGATATAGGCAAACACAAGGAAAATGACAAATGTGATGCCGAAATTGATCAGGCACGAGACGTTTTTGGACAGCAGGAAAATATATTTCGGTACATTGACCTTGGAGATGATGCCGCCGTTGGCCACGAGCGAAAACATGCCGTTATTGGTGGATTCAGCGAAGAAGCTGTTGACCATGATACCAATGAACAGATATGTGGTATAATGCTCGCCTCTGCCGAAGAAGTTTTCAAAGACAAACTTCAATATGATGAACGAACAGATCGGGGAGAGGGCACTCCACACCATGCCGAGTACGGTTCGTTTATATTTCTGCTTGAAGTCACGCTTGACAAGCTCACTGAACAGGAATTTATATCGGTTGACTTTTTCCAGTATTTTCATTTGCAACATCCGCCTTTCTCTCTTTATTTGCACTTTAAGTGCAGGCATTGCTTCCTATTTTCAGAAGCGCAGTTGAATTTGCAGGCTTAATATACTCACTCCATTATAGCAATCCGATCCTTCTTTGTCAAGCCCTGAATTTTGGCTTTTTCTCGGATGAAATGAAAGCATCAGCGGGTATCCGTTGTACAGGCATTGCGCTTTCCCCAGAACTGCTCTCCCTTGAGATAGACCCGCTTGAGGCGGTAGGAACGCTTGACGAGGGGATAGCGGCACAGCAGCAGAAATCCGGTCAGGACACTGCGCCAGAACAGACACCATACCCGGAGTCTGCGCAGCTTGGTGGTGTAGTGTGTGCCGGAATGCGGGTTGATGTGAATCAGGCTCTTGGCACGATAGGCATCCGCCGTCACAGCGTGCTGCATATCCACAGCCACATTGGCACGCAGACTCGGCAGCAGCAGCCCGTTCATTGTGAGCATGCGCATCCAGCGGGGAACAAGAATCTGTTCCGTGGATACACCGCGCTTGTCGGACGGCGTCTGTACCGGTACATGGGACATGATCTTCTTGTGGTGGGCAGCCGGATCCGTTTTGCGCAGAAACTTGGCACCCTTCATGAAATCACGGTAGGCCCGCAGGGTCAGTGCAGCGCTGTCATAACGCTGGAGCACCGCATTGCGCATGACGGCCGCAAACATGCGGCGGACACGGCGGAAAGCTCCCTTGTCCCGTCCGTGCAGTGCACAGGTGATCAGGGTATTGCGGGTGATATAGTAATCCAATGCGGGATTGTACTTCTTTTCGAAGGATTCGTGTGCAACGCAGACACCCGGCAGGCAGACGGTCTTCTGCCCGAGACGCAGGGCATACTCCACATCATCCATCTTGATGAAGAAGGGCATGGGGAGACCGGCCTTGCGGATGCAGGGCACGGACATGCAGCAGCACCACCAGGACTGATAGTCGGCCTCCTGCGGCGAAGCGGCATTCTGAATGCACACGGAACGTGTACGGAGATCCAGCCCCATCTGCAGTCCCTGCAATGTGCCGTCTTCAAGAAAACGTGCGCCGGCTTCAAACTGCTTCCACGGTTCATCGAGGAAACACATGGCACCGCCAACGGTGACATGCTGATGCGCTTCCGTGCAGTGGCTGAGGAAGAAGATCATTCGCTCGAGGATCTCGGGGCGGAAAGTGATGTCATCATCCATCAGAAGCAGATGCGTATAGGCATCACGGCAGCGCAGCACCTCCTGCATGGTTCTCGCAAAACCGCCGGAACCACCGTTGTTGGGGTTCTGGCAGACGGTCATGTGCGGCGTATTCTCAAGCAAGCCGCCGAGCGTGCCGCCGTTGTCGGCGATGAAGAGATGATGGTGCACGTCGGTATAGGAGGAAAACAGCGCTGTAATCCGCTCTGCATTCTGTGTTACAAATGCTTCACGGCGATAAGTACAGATGCCCATTGCAAGTGCAATGGTGCGCTGCACGGGTTCTTCGAATGTCAGATGTGCTTTCTGCAGTATGCAGTCCGATGCCGCAGTACAGCCCCAGAACAGCACGGCTGTCCCTTCCGGAAGGGGCGCTTCCGGTCGGAGCTGAACGGCAGCGGGGGCATCCGCATCGAATTCCTGCTGCACCTGTGCGGTGATTTCTCCGGCTGCATCGAGGGCGGTCAGCGTCACTGCGCCTCGTCCCTGCAGTGTCACTGAAAGAACGGGCGACCGGCATACGGTATAATCCCTGTAGACCGCATAGGGAAAGAGATTGTAATAGCCATCAAAGGAAATCTGCATTCCGGATGGAAGATGCAGGCCATTTTCGGATGCTGCGGTGTTATGCTGTGCATCAGTATGCCAGTAAAGATCTGCGCATTCTTCCTGCATGGGAAGAAGCATGGAATCAAAGTACAAATCACTCACCGCCGTTTCGTCAAATGACTGCAGAAACCACGCAAACAGCGTATATCTGCAATATCCTATTGAAATCATAGCATAAAACCCGTGCGGTGTCAAGTTTTACGCAGAAACCTTGACATACTACCTAAATCCTTGACAATGCGGCGATGGGTTTTCATACAATGTGAGCAGACAGGCATTTTGCAGACGCAGCAATGCATATTATATAATGAATAACCCGAATCGGAGGGGGAAACCATGAAAAAGTACAGAATTTCCGTTTTTTTCAAAAAACCCTTGCAGTTTTGAAAAAAATATGATACAATAAGGAGAAAGTACCTTTCGGACAATGCTTCCATCGAAGCATCCGGGCGGCGAGATAGTAGCAAAAAGGAGATACGTCTTATGTCAAAGATCAGAGTAGCAGTTTTGTTCGGCGGCGCTTCCAGTGAGCACGATATTTCACTGAAATCCGCTACACACATCATCGACTGTATCCCGCGGGATAAGTACGAAGTCGTTTGCGTCGGCATCACCAAGAAGGGCAGATGGCTCTATTATCCGGGCGATACCACGGCAATCGCTTCCGGTGCGTGGGAACACGACTCCGACTGCACATCCGCCATTCTGTCCCCCGACCCCATTCACAAGGGTCTGATCACAATCGAAAACGGCGAAGCTTCCATCAAGAAGATCGATGTGGTTTTCCCCGTGCTCCACGGTAAGAACGGCGAGGACGGCACCATCCAGGGTCTGCTGGATCTGGCACGCATCCCCTATGTCGGCTGCGGCCTGCTGGCTTCCGCTGCCTGCATGGATAAGGCTGCCACCCACACCATGCTTGACTACAACGGCATCCGTACCGCAAAGTGGCGCATGATCGTGCACCGTGAGATCAACCGCATGGAGCAGCGCTGCCGTGAGATCGGCGAGGAGCTGGGCTATCCGCTCTTTGTCAAGCCCGCCAATGCCGGTTCCTCCATCGGTGTCAACAAGGCCGATGATCTTGAGGAGCTGATCGAGGCAGTCAAGATCGCCTTCTCCCATGACAATAAGGTCATCATCGAGGAATGCATCGTCGGCAGAGAGCTGGAGGTGGCTGTATTCGGCTATGATTCTCCGTTTGCTTCCTTCGTCGGCGAGATCGAATCCTGCAAGACCTTCTATGATTATGATGCCAAGTACATCCTGAGCGGCTCGAACCTCATCATCCCCGCGCAGATTCCTGATGAAAAGGGCAGAGAGATTCAGCAGACCGCTGTGAAGGCCTATCAGGCACTCGGCTGCAAGGGCCTGTCCCGTGTAGACTTCTTCCTGCAGGAGGACGGCACTGTGATCCTCAATGAAATCAATACCATGCCGGGCTTCACTTCTATCAGCATGTATCCCAAGCTCATGGAAGATCTGGGCATGAGCCCCACTTATCTTGTAGAAAAACTGATTGAGCAGGCGATCGACAACGCAGACCGCACCTATTTATAATCAGGAGGCGGACTATGGATCGCAATGCCATCGGCGTGTTCGATTCGGGTCTGGGCGGTCTGACCGCTGTCAAGGAGCTGAACCGAATTCTGCCCAATGAGAACATCATATATTTCGGTGATACGGCACGGATCCCCTATGGTACCCGCAGCCGTGAAACTGTTCTGCGCTACGCAAGGGAGGATGTAGCGTTCCTGCGCCGACATCCTGTGAAAATGATCATCGCCGCCTGCGGCACGGTCAGTTCCGTCATCGGCACCAATGCGCCGGTGGATGACATGCCCTTCAGCGGTGTGCTCTATCCCGCAGCGGAGGCCGCCTGTGCACTGACACAGAACGGCCGCATCGGTGTGATCGGCACGCCCGCCACCATTCGCAGCGGCAGCTATGAGCATGCACTGCATACCATCAATAATGAGGTGTCCGTCACAGCCATGGCCTGCCCGCTGTTTGTGCATCTGGTAGAATATGGCTACACGAACAGGGACAATCAGATCACCCGCCTTGCTGCGGAGGAGTATCTGGCCCCCATCCGCAGTGCACAGGTGGATACCCTGATTCTGGGCTGCACGCATTATCCCATCATCCGTGACATCATTGCGGATATCATGGGCGAGGGCGTGAATCTGATTTCTCCCGGTGAGGAGGCAGCCAAGTATGCCAAGCGCTGCCTTGAGGAGCAGGATCTCCTGACGGACAGCACGGAAAAAGGAAAGAATATCTATTATGTCAGCGACAGCGTCTCCATGTTCCGTGAGAATGCAAGGCACTTCCTTGAGGATGCCGCACACGGACAGGTGTTCAGCAGCCGGATCTGACGGACGGAGAGAACAAAATGAAAGAGGTCTGGATTCTTACACTCAAAAGCATCCAGCGCGATCAGGATGAGAAAAGCACCAGCGAGCTGATCACTGAAGCGCGCTATCATATGGATGAGAACGGCGATCGGGTCATCTCTTATGACGAATCGGAAACCACGGGCATGGAGGGCTCCCGCATGGAACTGCGGATCTCTCCGGACAATATGGTCTCCGTCATCCGTACGGGCACCTTCCAGACCCATCTGGTGGTGCAGCCCGGCCGCAAGCATTTCTGCCATTATGAAACGCCCTTCGGTGAGATTCCGGTCGGCGTTGCCGCAAGATGGGTGCGTGCCGCTCTGACGGACGAGGGCGGTCATCTGGAAATGCGCTATACAGTGGATACCAATTCCACGCTGCTGTCCGATAATGAAATCATACTGGATATCCGCAGGGATTCCAATCAGGAGGAATAAATCTATGACAAATATGATGGCCGCTGCACAGGCGCAGCTGCGTGAAATGCTGATGCAGGCGCTCGGTGCGCTTGTGGCAGAGGGTAAGGTTTCTGCAGAACCCCTGCCCGCATTCAAGATCGAAATTCCGGCGGACAAGTCCCACGGTGACTTCGCCTCCAATATTGCCATGGCTTCTGCCAAGGCACTGCGTATGCCCCCCAGAAAGATCGCCGAAATGCTCACAGAGGCAATGGTTTTCGACGGCACCTATTTCGAGAAGGTGGAGATCGCCGGCCCCGGCTTCATCAACTTCTTCCTGAAGGAAACCTGGTTCGCCGATACCGTGCAGGCTGTCCTCACAGAGGCAGGCGACTACGGCAAGACCGAATCCGGCAAGGGCAAGCGTGCACTGGTGGAATTCGTTTCTGCCAATCCTACCGGCCCCATGCACGTCGGAAATGCCCGCGGTGCGGCACTCGGTGACGGCATCGCCGCCCTGCTCGAATGGACGGGCTGGGGCGTGGAGCGTGAGTTCTATGTGAACGATGCCGGCAACCAGATCGAGAAGTTCGCCACTTCCCTGGAAGTACGCTACCTCCAGAAATATCAGGAGGGCGTGGAGATGCCCGAGGATGCCTACCACGGCCCCGACATCATCGCCCATGCTGATGCATTCGCTGAGGAAAACGGCGATGCCTTCGTAAATACCGACAGCAAGACCCGTCGTGATGCACTCGTTGCCTTCGCTCTGCCGAAGAACATTGCCGGTCTTGAGCGTGACCTGAAGAAGTACCGTGTAGAATATGATAACTGGTACCGTGAGAGCACACTCCATGCCGACGGCAGTGTCTGGAAGATCGTGGATGCGCTCAAGGAAAAGGGCTACACCTACGAGCAGGAGGGCGCCATCTGGTTCAAGGCTTCCGAATTCGGTGCGGATAAGGATTTCGTTCTCGTGCGTGCCAACGGTATCCCGACCTACATCGTGCCCGATATCGCATATCACTGTGATAAGCTCGTAACCAGAAAGTTCGATAAGGCCATCAATGTGCTCGGCGCCGATCACCACGGCTATGTGCCCCGTCTGAAGGCTGCGCTCATGGCACTCGATGTCGATGTGAGCCATCTGGATGTGGTACTGATGCAGATGGTCATCCTGCTCCGCAACGGCGAAGTGGCAAAGCTCTCCAAGAGAAGCGGCAAGGCCATCACACTGGTTACACTGCTGGAGGATATCCCGCTTGATGCAGCACGCTTCTTCTTTAATATGCGTGAGGCCAATTCCCACTTTGAGTTCGATCTGGATCTGGCTGTGGAGCAGTCCTCCCAGAATCCTGTGTACTATGTACAGTATGCCCATGCAAGAATCTGCAGCATCCTGCGCAATCTTGAGCAGGAGGGCCTCTATCGTGAGGGTACGCCCGTTTCTGAGCTGCCTGCACCGGCCACTGCGCAGGAAATCGAGCTGATCCGTCACCTGGCTGCCTTCCCCGCAGAGCTGGATGCCGCCGCCAAGGCCTATGATCCCTCCAGAGTGACAAAGTATGCCTCCGAGCTTGCAACGCTCTTCCATAAGTTCTACGATGCCTGCAGCGTTAAGAATGCAGAAACTGCAGAGCTGCGTGAGGCAAGAACAGCCATCTGCCGTGCTGTCCGCATCACACTGCGCAATGCGATGTCCATTCTCAAAATCGATTGCCCCGAATCTATGTAATGGCAGCTTTTCATTGAAAAAATCTTAAAAGTTACCGAAAAGTTACAAAGAATTTCATCACTTTGTGACGAATGAACAAAAAAGAGGAAAAATATTCACCGTTTTAACGATAAATCTCAAAAATTTAACAAATTAGTTATATTGTATTCATAACTATGTGTTACAATCTGTAATATGTAGAGAAATGCGTTAACGAGTGTATGGTAAATAAATAAACGGAAGGAAGTCAGATTATGTCAAACAGACTGTTTCAGGGTCTTGTGCACCAGATGCGGGATACGATGAACGCAACCATCGGCGTTGTGGATGAGAACGCAACTATCATTGCATGCAGTGACCTGACAAAAATCGGAACGACGAATGAATTTGTGTCCCTGGATCTGAGCGATACCCATGATATCTTTATCCGCGACGGTTTTACATACAAGCCGTTCGGCCCCCACTCCAAGCCGGACTATGCCGTGTTTGTTGAGGGCGTGGATGAGGCAGCCTCCAAGTATGCAAGCATTCTGGCAATTACACTGTCCAATATCAAGCAGTATTATGATGAAAAGTACGACAGAAACAACTTCATCAAGAATGTTGTTCTGGATAATGTGCTCCCCGGTGACATTGTCATCAAGGCAAGAGAACTGCACTTCAATGCGGAAATCAGCCGCGTGGTTCTGCTGATCCGTATTGTTTCTTCGAACGATATTTCTGCTTACGATGTGATCCAGAACCTGTTCCCCGATAAGAACAAGGACTTTGTCTTCAACATCACAGAAACCGATATCGTTCTGGTAAAGGAAATCAAGAGCTCCGTAGACTCCAAGGATCTCGAGAAGCTTGCACGCTCCATTGCTGATACACTGAGCAGCGAGTTCTACACCCGTGTCAATGTAGGTATCGGTACTTCCGTCACCAGCGTCAAGGATCTGGCCCGTTCCTTCAAGGAAGCCCAGATGGCTCTGGAAGTCGGCAAGGTATTCGACACCGACAAGGTGATTGTAAGCTACGACAACCTCGGTATTGCACGCCTGATCTACCATCTGCCCACCACCCTGTGCGAGACATTCCTGCACGAGGTGTTCAAGCGCGGCAGCATTGAGTCTTTGGATCATGAAACGCTGTTTACCATCCAGCGCTTCTTCGAGAACAATCTGAACGTGTCCGAAACTTCCAGAAAGCTTTTCGTACACCGCAATACACTCGTTTACAGACTGGAAAAAATCAAGAAGCTGACAGGTCTTGATCTGAGAGAATTCGATCATGCAATCATTTTCAAGATTGCACTCATGGTGAAAAAATATCTTCAGGCAAATCCTGTAAAGTTCTGATGAAAAAGACGGAACGGCTGTCAACCCCCGTTCTGCTCTGAAAGAATGCATTTCTTGCCTGACACTTAAAATGCTTTTGAGTGCCAGGCAAAATCTTTGCCCCGCTGCGCAGAATTGATGACGAAAGCAGGGAGAAGATGTCGAAAGGAAGGTGCTCTCTTTTTGGTTGAATTAAAAAATGTATCCGTCACATATTCTTCCACCGGTGTGGATGCGCTGAATAATGTCAGCCTGAAAATCAATGACGGTGACTTTGCGTTTGTGGTCGGTTCCTCCGGTGCCGGCAAGAGTACAATGATCAAGCTGATCCTTAAGGAGATTGATGCCACTTCCGGCACAGTTACGGTCAATGGTTATAATCTCAGTAAGCTCAAGCGCCGGAAGATTCCGGAACTGCGCCGTACCATCGGCTTTGTGTTCCAGGATTTCCGCCTGATCCCGTCCATGACGGTGTATGAGAACGTGGCGTTCGTGCTGCGTGTCATCGATGCACCGCGTAAATACATCCGCAAGCGTGTGCCCTATGTAATCAGCCTTGTCGGTCTGCAGCATAAGGCCAATGCCTATCCCAACGAGCTGTCCGGCGGTGAGAAGCAGCGTGTCGCCATTGCAAGAGCACTGGTCAATGACCCGCAGCTCATTATTGCCGACGAGCCGACCGGAAATATCGACCCCGAGCTGTCCTATGAAATCGTAGAGCTGCTCAAGGGCATCAACGAATGCGGTACCACCATCCTGATGGTAACCCATGAACATGACCTTGTCCGCCATTTCGGCGGCCGAATCATCAATATCACCCAAGGTGAGATTGTGTTCGATGAGGTGATCGGAGGGGCAAATGAAGGTTAGTGGTGTAAAATATCTGATCGAGCAGGGCGTGGACAATGTCTGGAAGAACCGGATGATGGCGTTTGCTTCATTCTGTGTACTTCTTGTATCCCTGCTGCTGGTGGGCTTTTCCGTGCTTGCCTATTTTAATGTGAATTCCATCATCGGTGGTATTGAGTCGAAAAATGAGGTCATTGTCTATCTCGATGACAATACAAGCGATGAAGCTCTCGAACAGATCGGCGATGCACTGAAGGCACTGCCGAATGTCACAAGTGTGTCGTTCTATTCGAAGGAAGAGGCCTTCGAGTCCCTCAAGTCCAGCATGGCGGAGTATGAGGTGCTGTTCGAATCCCTCGGCGACGACAACCCGCTGGTTGATGCTTACCGGCTCAAGGTCGATGAGATCAGCCAGATCACCCAGACCATTGCACAGATCGAAAAGATGAACCACATCTATTCCATCCGTGCCCCCTATGATTTTGTCAATATTCTTGTGCAGCTGCGTATGATTCTCACCTGGGTGATGGGTGCCATCATTCTGGCGATGATCATCGTATCCATGGTCATCATCTCCAACACCACAAAGGCCAGTGTTTTTGCCCGCCGTGAGGAGATCCAGATCATGAAATACGTTGGTGCCACCAATGCCTTCATCCGCTTCCCGTTCTTTGTGGAGGGTATGATTACCGGCTTCTTTGCCGGCTGCGGTGCATTGGTGATTACATGGCTCGTATATGATTCTATCGTGAATATTCTTCAGAATCAGGTCGATCTGCTCAGCATCATCGGTATGGGCAGCATCATTCAGTTCAGTGATATCTACCTGATTGTATCCCTTGCCTATGTCTGCGGCGGCGCACTGATCGGCGCAATGGGCAGTGTGATCTGTACAAGAAGACATCTGAATGTATAAGAAAGGCGGTGACGTCCGCAGTAAGCGGAATATGAACATGCTGAAAAAGAGGTTCCTCGCCGGGTGTATCGCATTTGCATGTGCATTCGGTATGATGACCGCCCTCCCAGAGCAGACCCCGAGATCTGTGGAAGCAACCACACTCGCTGAGCTGGAGGCGCAGAGAGAAGCCAATAATAAGAAAATCCAGGAGCTGGAATCCGAAATGGCCGGCTTTCAGGAGAGCCAGAAGGAAGAGGCAGCCTATCAGAAGGTGCTGCAGGATAAGATTGATACCATCCAGAGCAATATGCAGATTCTCGACACAGAGCTGGATGATATCAAGGAGGACATCTTCATTCTGAATGAGGACATCGGTGTGCTGGAAGCCACCATTGCCCAGCAGGAGATCGATATCGAGAAGGGTCTTGAACAGTTCAAGCTCCGTCTGCGTGCCATGTATGTCAACGGCAATGACAGCCTTGCATCTGCACTGGTCGGCTCCACCGATTTCTATGATCTTCTGTCCAAGTATGAGCTGATTTCCTGTATCGCTCGTCATGATGATGAGCTGGTCAACAATCTGAAGGATCAGCTGGCTTCCTATGAAGTGAATCTGGATACCCTGAACGTCCAGATGACGGAGCTGGAAAAGGCCGAGGATGAGGCCGAAGTCAAGCGCGGCGAGCTGGCCGCTTCCATGGAAGACCTGCAGACAGCCTATCAGGAATCTGAGGCCGAGCAGAAGCGTCTGGAAGAAGAAGAGCGCATGAGAAACCAGAATATCAATATGCTGGAAGAAAAGAACGCCCTTCTGGATGCTGCGGAAAAGGAAATCCTCGAGCAGATCCGCCGTGAGGAGGAAGCCCGCAAGAAGGCTGAAGAGGAAGCCCGTAAGAAGGCTGAGGAAGAGGCTAAGAAAAAGGCCGAGGAAGAAGCCAACAAGAATAATAACAACAACAATAACAACAATAATAATAACAATTCCACGCCGACACCCACACCGCCCCCCGATTACAGCGGCTCCTCCTTCGGCTGGCCGTGTCCCGGACATTATTATGTGTCCAGCCGCTACGGTTATCGTTGGGGCAGACTTCATAAGGGCATCGATATTGCCCAGAACAGAGGCGCAACTGTGGCAGCCTCCCGTTCCGGCAAGGTCATTGCGGCCTATACCGGCTGTAAGCATAATTACGCCAAGAGCAGCAACTGCTGCGGCAATGGCTATGGCAACTATGTGCTGGTATCCCATGGTGACGGATTCACGACTATGTATGCCCACATGCAGTCCGTTTATGTGTCCGTCGGTGATTCCGTCGGCAAGGGTCAGGCACTCGGTCAGGTCGGATGCACCGGTCATTCCACCGGCTTCCATCTGCACTTTGAGATCCGCAAGAACGGTACAGCAGTCAACCCCAGCAATTACCTCAATTTCTAATCGAATCATCGTAACAGGGAAGGGCCCGCAGCCCTCCCTGTTTTCGCCTTTATACAGAAAGGAAACGGCGCATGAACAAAAAAGTGAGCCTTGGTCTGACGATCAGCATTGCCGCCCTGACAGCGGCGATCACATTCATCGTTACATCCTTCTTCTCCCTGCAGAACTTCAACCAGAAGGTGCAGGCGGTCAAGGAGAAGGCTGAAAAATATGAACGCCTTGAGGCGCTCGACACCTTTATCCGTGAGAATTACTATACCGATCTCGATGAAGATGCCCTGATGAACGGTATGCTCAAGGGCTATGTGGCCGGTCTGGAGGATCCCTACTCCGTCTACCTCACAGCGCAGGAATACAGTGCATTGCTGGAGCGGGAATCCGGTCAGATGGTCGGCATCGGCGTAACTGTCACCCAGAGCGAGGAAGGCTATATCCATGTTATTGAGGTGCAGAAGAATTCTCCCGCAGAGGAAGCCGGCGTCAAGGTCGATGATCTTATCACAGCCGTGGACGGTGCGGATGTGCTCGAGACCGGCTATCTGGAATCGGTTGACCGTGTCCGCGGTGAGGAGGGCACCAAGGTGCGCCTGACCGTCCTCCGTGACGGCAAGGAACTGAATCTCACATCCGAGCGCCGCACATTCGATACTGTGACCGTGGAGAGCAAGCTGCTCGACAATCATATCGGCTATATCCGCATTACCGCATTCCGTGAAAATACGCCCGATCAGTTCAGTGAGGCGATGGATCAGCTCATTGCCAACGGTGCCGATGCACTCGTGTTCGATGTCCGCAATAACGGCGGCGGTCTGCTGAACGCACTTGAAAGCATGCTCGATCCGCTTCTGCCCGAGGGCGTGATTGCCACGGCCAATTACAGCGACGGCGAGAGCCGTACGGCAGTCTATTCCGATGCCTCCGAGCTGGATCTGCCCATGGCAGTGCTTGTCAACGAGGGCTCCGCAAGTGCGGCTGAGCTGTTTGCCGCATCCCTGCGTGATTTTGACAAGGCGAAGCTTGTCGGCAAGACGACCTTCGGCAAGGGCGTGATGCAGGTGACCCATCCGATGGAGGATGGCGGCGGCCTGACGCTGACCATTGCCACCTACCAGACCACACGCTCCGAGTGCTATCACGGCGTGGGCCTGATACCGGAATATGAAGTGGAACCCGGTGAGGACACTGTGCTCGGCAACCCCGATCCCGCCACCGACCCCCAGCTTGCCAAGGCCATGGAGATTGTGAAAAACTGATCTATGTGTATCCCTCTCCGGGAACGGGGAGGGATTGGTTGTATTACACCAAAACCTTGCATATGAAGGGGAAACCATTGACTTTATAATAAAGCTTTGCTATAATATAGAAAATCAGCCGGGTAGGAGAATCCAAGCCGGAAGAAGCATAAAGACGAATGAGATTTGCAGAGCGCATCACAATGAGAGCGCTCTGCTTCTGTTTTTAACGGTGTCTTGAAAAAAATTCCGGAATCCCTTGACAATCGGGGGGAAATATACTATAATAATAAGGATACCGAAAACGCAGGGCGTTTTTGAAAATACCCGAGAGGAGCAGAATTATGGCAAAGAAGCAGATGTCCCGTGAGGGCTTTGACAAGCTCCAGCAGGAGCTGACATATCTGATCACCGTCAAGCGTGCGGAGATCGCACAGAAGCTGAAGGAAGCACGTTCCTACGGCGACCTTTCCGAGAATGCCGAGTACGATGAGGCAAAGAACGAGCAGGCCATCCTGGAAGGCAAGATCAGCGAACTTCAGGCAATGGTTGACAACGCTGTAATCGTGGAGGATGACAGCATTTCCCTCGATGAGATCGGCGTGGGCTCCGTGATCACCATCCGCAGAGTGGGCACCGATAAGATCGAGCAGCTCAAGATCGTCGGCACCAATGAGGCCAATGTCAAGGAGAAGAAGATCTCCGACGAATCTCCCATCGGCAAGGCTGCCATGAAGAAGAAGGTCGGCGATGTATTCATTGTAGAAGCACCTGTCGGCGAGCTGAAGTTTGAGGTTCTGGAAATCTCCAAGTAATTATATAGAATCGTAAAGAAAAAAGAGTAAGGGTGAAAGAAATGCAGGAAGAACTGAATGTAACGGAAGAGCAGCAGGATACGACCTCCTTGCGCGGCATCCGTCTGGAAAAGCTGAACCAGCTCAAGGCACAGGGCGAGGATCCCTTTGCCCTGACAAGCTATCCTGTTTCTGTCAAGAATGCCGATCTGCGTGCTGATTTTGAGGCAAGGGAAAAGGCCATTCTGGAAGCAGCTGACGGCGATGAGGAGAAGATCAAGGCAGGCATGGATGAAATCGCTGCTGAAACCATCTCCATTGCCGGCCGTATCATGAGCTGGCGCAACATGGGCAAGGCCAACTTCATTGATGTGCGTGACCATACCGACAGAATGCAGGTATACATCCGCATGAATGACATCGGCAAGGAAGCCTTTGAGGCGTTCAAGAAGTGGGATATCGGCGATATCATCGGCGTAGAGGGCTTTGTGTTCCGTACCCGTATGGGCGAGATCTCCATCCACGCAAAGAAGGTGACACTGCTTTCCAAGTCCCTGCTGCCCCTGCCTGAGAAGTGGCACGGTCTGAAGGATCAGGATATGCGCTATCGTCAGCGTTACCTCGACCTCATCTGCAATCCGCAGGTGAAGGATACCTTTGTCAAGAGAAGCCAGATCATGCGTGAGATCCGCAGCTATCTCGACGGCATCGGCTATATCGAGGTGGAAACCCCCGTTCTGCTGCCCATCCAGATTGCCGCAGCAGCAAGACCGTTTGTGACACACCACAACACATTGGATATGGACATGTTCATGCGTATCGAGACTGAGCTGAACCTCAAGAAGCTCATTGTCGGCGGCTTTGACCGTGTGTATGAAGTGGGCCGTATCTTCCGCAATGAGGGTATGGATACATCCCATAACCCCGAGTTCACAACCGTTGAAATGTACCAGGCCTACACCGATTACATCGGTATGATGGACCTGATCGAAAATATGTACCGCACCATCGCCATGAACGTGTGCGGCACCGATACCATCAGCTATCAGGGCATCGACATTGAGATCGGCAAGCCCTGGAAGCGTATGACCATGATTGAGGCTGTCAAGGAATATGCCGGCGTGGATTACAATGACTGGGCCACCGACGAAGACGCAAGAGCCTGCGCAAAGGCAAAGGGCGTTGAAGTGGAGGAAGGTGCACATGCCACCAAGGGCCATGTCCTGATTGCATTCTTCGATGCATTTGTAGAGGAGAATCTGATTCAGCCGACCATCATCTATGATTATCCTGTCGAGAATTCGCCGCTGGCAAAGAGAAAGCCCTCCGATCCGGCGTTCACAGAGCGTTTTGAGTACTTCATCTATGCAAGAGAGATGGGTAATGCCTTCTCCGAGCTGAACGATCCGGTGGATCAGAAGGAACGCTTTGAGAAGCAGGTGGAAGCAAGACGTGCACTCGGCGATATGACAGGTGAGGTGGACGAGGACTTCGTGACCGCCCTCGAATACGGCCTGCCGCCTACGGGTGGTCTGGGCTTCGGCGTGGACAGACTCGTTATGCTCCTGACCGACAGTGCCTCCATCCGTGATGTACTGCTCTTCCCGACCATGAAGCCCCTGCCTGTAAACAGCGGCCGTCCGGTAGAGGAAGAGTCCGAAGAGGCTGAGACCGAGGAATAAGCGGACGCAAATTTTTTGCGGATGCAGCAATTTCAATACCAACACTGGGGACGGATTTCGGGAGGAGTCCGTCCTTTTTGCAGGAGGACTTATGAAACGCAAGGATGTCATCAAGGGCAATGAAATATCGGAGCTGTACACCCTGAGTCTCGGCGGCCATCCGCAGAAGGTGCTGATCGAGGGGAAGAGCCGGAATCTTCCGGTCATCATCACATTACATGGCGGCCCCGGCACACCCATCCCGTTTTCTGTCGGATGCAGGGGACTGTTCCCCTTGTTCACTGACCGGTTCATCATGGTCTACTGGGATCAGCTCGGCTGCGGCATCAATGACTATCCGATCGGAGAAGATTTTTCCATTGATGATTTCGTCGGGATGACCATTGATCTGATCCGTGAGGTGAGGCGGCTCTTTCCGGGAAATCCGGTCCATCTGTTCTCGACCTCATGGGGTTCCATTCTCAGTGCCATGACCGCAGAACGGGAACCGGTTGACGGTGTGGTTGCCTGCGGACAGATCACACGGAATGTGTTCTTCAATGACATCGTCTTCGATGCACTGTCGCAGTCGAAGCTCCCGAAAGAGAAGCTGGCACGGATTCGTTCCGTCCGCATCGACCGGATCACCGATCAGGATATGAAGCTTGTCTCCGGCAGCGTCTCAAAGTATACCTCCGGGAATACGAATCCGAATGGCAAAAAAGCCCCCATGGGCACCATCATTAAGGGACTGCTGACCAGCCCCGATTACAAATTCCGTGATTTCAAGGCCATCATGATCAACGGCTGTCAGGGCAATCTGAAGCTGTGGCGTGAGATCCTTGCGCTCGACCTGACAGATGTTCTTTGTCATGTGCGTGTGCCCTATCTCATGCTGCAGGGTGACACAGACATTGTGGCAGCAACTGCATATGTGCAGGAAATCGCAGAAAACAGCAATAACCCCCACCTGAAGTGCAGGGTGGTCAAGGACTGCGGCCATCAGCCGTCCATGGACATGATGGATGCCGTGTTTGAGGCACTTGTGCAGCAGACGTCCGGTCAAACCGAATAAAGGAGCGGAGTATGGAAGAAAAGGATAAAACACAGGAACAGCCCGAGCAGCCGGAGAAGAAGAGGGAGAAGAGCCTCTTCGAGGTGGCAAGGGAAATTGAAGAGCAGCAGCGCCGTGAATCGCTCCGTCTGGAGGCCGAGGCACAGGAGGCGGCCCTGCGTGCGGAAGAAGAACAGCGCAAGGTATATGAGCAGAAGCTCCGTGAGGAACGCATCGAGCTGATGCGGCTCAAGCAGGGTGTGATCGAAGAGAGCGAGACCATCCGTGAGGAGAAGGAAGAGAAGAAGAAATACACAATCGGCCAGAAGATCAGCAATTTCTTCTACCATAATAAATGGTGGATGGGCATCGGTGCGTTCTTTGCATTCGTCGTGGGATTTCTGGTGTACCAGACTGTGACTACGGTGCATCCCGATGTGGTCGTGCTGCTGATTTCCGATAATGTCGTGTTCGATGCACGCTGCTCGGATCGCATTTCCGAAGTGCTCGAACAGTATACCGAGGACGGCAACGGCGACGGTAAGATCACTGTCGACGTGTACTACATCCCCGCGTCTGAACAGTCCGCCGCACAGAATGGATATTCCGGCGATACCACCAAGCTCTTTGCAGAGTTTCAGGTGGGCGATTCGCTGCTGGTCATTTCCGATGCGGATGCGGACAAGTTCATCGAGCCTGATAAAACCCTCTATGATCTGACTGAGGATTGCGGACAGTATGAACAGACCGAAGGCTTCCGCTTCTATCTGTCCGATACAAAGTTTGCTGAGGATATCGGCTGGGATGAGGGACTGGACGAGGATATCTATATCGGTATCCGTGAAGTGCGTGAGAATCTGTCCCTGCGTGACAATATGCAGGAGAATTTCGACATCGCCTATCCGGCACTGCGCGGCTTCATTGCACATTACGGCACGGAGGCAGAGACGGAAGAACCTGCCGAAGCAGAATGATTTCCCGATTTGTACAACCCCTGATTTTCAGGGGTTGTTTTTTTCACAGAATGTGGTATAATCATAATATAGAATCATAAATGGAGGGGAGCACCTATGTACACACCTAAGGAAACACGCTATGACACCATGAATTTCCGCCGATGCGGCCGGAGCGGCCTGCGTCTGCCCGCAGTATCTCTCGGACTCTGGCACAATTTTGGCGATGAAGGCTGTCTTGCCAATATGGAGAAAATCTGCCATACCGCCTTCGATAACGGCATCACCTACTTTGATCTCGCCAATAACTATGGCAGCCCCTATCCGGGTTCTGCTGAGGAGAATTTCGGAAAGATCCTCCGGATGGGACTGGGTGCCTATCGTGACGAGCTGATCATCTCCACCAAGGCCGGCTATGAGATGTGGCCCGGCCCCTACGGCGGCATGAATGGCTCCCGCAAATATCTGATGGCCTCCCTTGACCAGAGCCTGCGGCGCATGGGGCTTGACTATGTCGATATCTTCTATCATCATGTGTTCGATCCCGAGACCCCCCTCGAGGAAACCGCTGTGACGCTCGACCATATCGTCCGTCAGGGAAAGGCACTGTATGTCGGCATCTCCAATTATAATGCTGCACAGACTGAGGAGATCCTTGCCATCTTCCGTGAACTGAAAACACCCTTCGTGGTCAATCAGCCGTCCTATTCCATGCTCAACCGCTGGGTGGAGGAGGATGGTCTCGATGCCTTCGCACAGAAGGAAGGCTTCGGCCTTGCTGTATTCTCTCCGCTTCAGCAGGGACTTCTGACCAATCGCTACCTGAATGGCATTCCCGCCGATTCCCGTGTCGGCAAGGGCAATACCTGGCTCGGCGGCATGATCACGCCCAAGCTCCTTGCCGGTCTCGAGGCACTTAATGCCGTTGCCGCAGAGCGTGACCAGTCCCTCGCACAGCTGGCACTTACTTGGGTGCTTCGCAATCCTGCCGTGACCACTGTCATCATGGGCGCATCCCGTCCTGAACAGGTGCTCGATAATCTCGCTGCCGCCAATGCGCCCGCACTGACGGAAGACCAGTGCCAAAAGATTGAATCCATTCTCGCTGAAATGACATGATGCATGCGGACTTTATCGATCCGGCCGATCGGTAAAGTCCGTTTTTTCTCTGATATGCACAAAAACAGCCCCCGTTTCTTCGTGAAAAACATGGAAAATGCGTGTTCACAAAAAATTTACAATTAAGAGGGCGGAAAATAAGAAAAAAGGCTTGCAATCCGCAGAAACCTGTGGTATAATTATGAAGGTTCAGCGGAAGCTGGACAGAACGATATGCGTTGAAGCGAAAGGTTGCTGACGGTATGTCAGGGAATTTTCGTGGAGTATGTCCGATTTTAAACCGGGCGACAAGGAATGATGACACGGTATGTGGCGGAAGTGCGCAGCAGGTGCGGAGTGTGGTTACGGACACCCTGGGTCTGCGTATAGCGCAAACTGAGCCATAATACTGCATTCGTCCGGAATCTTTACTCTGAGATTTCGGATTTTT
Source organism: Ruminococcus sp. (assembly GCA_015066665.1). Classification (GTDB taxonomy): domain Bacteria; phylum Bacillota; class Clostridia; order Oscillospirales; family Ruminococcaceae; genus UBA3855. Next base: position 74,530 of record SVNX01000005.1, read on the forward strand.
TAAATATGGAGGGTGTGACACACCCGGCCGAGTGTCATGATTCCGGACAAGAGTCCTGCCCCGAAGTTACCACCGAACAAGGAGGCGAAAAGAAGTGGCAGTAAGTGAAAAGATCAGAATCAAGATCAAGGGCTATGAGCACGCAACTGTTGATGCAGCAGCAGCAAAGATTGTTGAGGCAGCAAAGAGAAGCGGCGCAAGCGTAAGCGGTCCTATCCCGTTGCCGACTGAGAAGGAGATCGTAACAATCCTGAGAGCAACACACAAGTACAAGGATAGCCGTGAGCAGTTTGAGCAGCGCACACACAAGCGTCTGATCGACGTAATCCGTCCGACAGGCAAGACAACAGAGGCTCTGCAGAAGCTCGAGCTCCCCGCAGGTGTGGACATCGTAATGGAGTGCAAGTAATTCCGATGTTCTGCGGTTCCGTATGAGGCATACGGCGTATGGATGAACGATACACATCCGGTCATGTTGGCATTGCCAACCAATAACCAAAGGAGGAAAACACATGCAAAAAGGTATTATCGGCAAGAAGATCGGTATGACCCAGATCTTCGATGAGAACGGCAAAGTGGTTCCGGTAACTGTTGTTGAAGCAGGTCCCTGCGTTGTAGTGCAGGTTAAGACTGTTGAGAACGATGGTTATGCGGCAGTTCAGCTGGGCTATGGCGATAAGAAGGCTCAGAGAGTGAACAAGCCCGACAAGGGACACTTCGACAAGGCCGGCGCCGGCTACAAGAAGACCCTGAAGGAATTCAAGTTTGATGACTGCTCCATGGAAGCAGGCAGCCTGGTAAAGGTTGATACTTTTGCAGTTGGCGACATCGTAGATGTTTCCGGCACCAGCAAGGGTAAGGGATTCCAGGGTACCATCAAGCGTCACAACAACTCCAGACTGAAGGAAACCCACGGTACAGGCCCTGTACACAGACATGCAGGTTCTATGGGTGCTTGCTCTTCTCCGTCCAGAATCTTCAAGGGCAAGGGTATGCCCGGCCAGATGGGTGCTGAGAAGGTTACTGTTCAGAATCTCGAGGTTGTCAAGGTTGACGCAGAAAACAACCTGATTGCAATCAAGGGTGCAATTCCGGGCCCCAAGGGCGGTATTGTTACTATCGTTGACAGTGTAAAGGCGTAAGGAAGGAGGAAACGTAAATGGCACAGGTTAAGGTATATGATATGGCTGGTAACGCAGTATCTGAAACTGAGCTTTCTGATGCAGTGTTTGGCATTGAGCCGAATGTTTCCGTTATGCACATGGTAGTCAAGAACTACCTGGCAAACCAGCGTCAGGGTACACAGTCCACACTGACTCGTACAGAAGTAAGAGGCGGCGGCAGAAAGCCCTGGAGACAGAAGGGTACCGGTCATGCAAGACAGGGTTCCACAAGAGCTCCTCAGTGGACACACGGCGGCGTGGCACTCGGCCCGAAGCCCAGAGATTACAGATATACACTGAACAAGAAGGTTCGCAGACTGGCTATGAAGTCCGCACTTTCCACTAAGGTTCAGGAGGGCAACCTCATCGTTCTTGACACTCTGACAATGGATGAGTTCAAGACAAAGACAATTGCAGCTATGCTCAAGGCACTCAATGTTGAGAAGAAGGCTCTGATCGTAACTGCAGAGGCTGACGCAAAGGTTTACAGAAGCGCAGCAAACATTCCTGGCGTGAAGACAGCAGCTGTCAACACCCTGAACGTATATGACATTCTCAACGGCGGCAAGTTCATCGTTGCAAAGAATGCCATTGCAAAAATTGAGGAGGTGTACGCATAATGAAAGCAGCACAGGATATCATCCTCAAGCCGATCATCACAGAGCAGAGCATCGATGGTCTGCCGAACAACAAGTACACTTTCCAGGTAGCAAAGGATGCTAACAAGCTGGAAATCAAGGCTGCCGTTGAAGAACTGTTCAACGTAGAGGTAGTAAAGGTAAACACCGTAAACTGCCGCGGCAGACAGAAGAGAATGGGTAGATTTGTTGGCACAACATCTTCCTACAAGAAGGCTGTTGTTACCGTAAATCCGGAGCCGACAAATGCAAAGGGCACAAAGAAGGCCGACAAGAAGAGAGGAACAATCGAGTTCTTCGACGGTATGTATTAATCCGTCATAACCCATTCAAGGTATGGGAGGATATGCTCCCGCGAATCGCATGTTAAGGAGTGAAAACAATGGCAATTAAGAGCTACAAGCCTACGACTCCGTCCCGTCGTCAGATGACAGTTACAGATTATTCTGGACTGAGCAAGACCGGCCCGGAGAAGAGCTTGCTGGAGCCTATGAAGAAGAAGAGCGGCCGTAACAGCTATGGTCGTATCACAGTTCGTCACAGAGGCGGCGGCAACAGAACCAAGTATCGTATCATTGATTTCAAGCGTGATAAGGAAGCAATGAATGCAACCGTTATGACACTTGAGTACGATCCCAACAGAAGCGCATTCATCGCACTGGTACAGTACGAGGATGGCGAGAAGCGTTACATCCTGGCACCTCACGGTCTGAAGGTTGGCGACGTTGTTCGCGCAGGCGCTGATGCAGATATCAAGCCCGGTAATGCACTGAAGCTTTCCGATATCCCGGTTGGTACATTCATCCATGCAATTGAACTGTATCCCGGCAAGGGCGCACAGCTGGTTAGATCCGCTGGCAACATGGCTCAGCTGATGGGTAAGGAAGGTGCATATGCACTGATTCGTCTTCCCAGCGGCGAGATGAGAAAGGTGCCGATCAATTGTAAGGCATCCATCGGTCAGGTATCCAACATTGACCACGAGAACGTTAACTACGGTAAGGCCGGCAGAAAGCGTCACATGGGCTGGAGACCTACAGTAAGAGGTTCCGTAATGAACCCCTGCGATCACCCGCACGGTGGTGGTGAGGGTAAGTCCCCCATCGGTCGTCCTGGTCCTGTTACTCCTTGGGGCAAGCCTGCTCTGGGTTACAAGACAAGAAAGACTCACAACCGTACAGACAAGTATATCGTAAAGCGCCGCAACGGCAAGTAATCGGAAAGGAGGAACCGCATTATGAGCAGAAGTATCAAAAAAGGACCTTATGTACAAGAGGTACTCCTGAAGAGAGTTATGGCTATGAACGAAGCAGGAGAGAAGAAGGTGCTCAAAACCTGGAGCCGTTCTTCCACAATCTTCCCGGACTTCGTTGGTCACACCTTTGCAGTGCATGACGGCAAGAAGCATGTGCCGGTATATGTAACAGAGGATATGGTTGGTCACAAGCTCGGTGAGTTTGCACCCACAAGAACTTATAAGGGCCACGCAGGCTCCAAGACATCCAATAACGGTAAGAAGTAATAGCGGAAGGAGGAACCGAAATGGAAGCTAGAGCATATCTGAGAAATGTCCGCATCTCTCCTCGCAAGGTGCAGATCGTGCTGGACCTGATCAGAAATAAGCCTACAGATGTAGCATTGGCAACGCTTCGCCTCACACCCAAGGCAGCAAGTCCGATTCTGGAAAAGCTTTTGAAGTCCGCTATTGCAAATGCAGACAACAACCACAGCATGAATAAGGACAATCTTTATGTTGCTGAGTGCTTTGTCACACCCGGTCCGATTATGAAGCGTGTGATGCCCAGAGCACAGGGTAGAGCATACCGGATTTTGAAGAGAACATCTCACATTACAATTGTGCTGAGAGAAAAAGACTAATCCCAAGGAGGTTAAGTAGATGGGCCAGAAGGTTAATCCGCACGGTCTCCGTGTCGGCGTTATTAAAGATTGGGATTCTCGTTGGTTTGCCAAGAAGGCAGACTTCGGCGATACACTGGTAGAAGACTACAACGTGCGTAACTTCATCCTGAAGACTCTGAAGCCTGCAGGTGTTCCCCGTGTAGAAATCGAGCGTTTTGCTGAAGATAAGGTAAGAATCCACATCCACTGCGCAAAGCCCGGTATCGTTATCGGCCGCGGCGGTGCAGAAATCGAAAAGCTGCGCGTTCAGCTTGAGAAGATGATGAACAAGAGTGTTGCCATCAACATTCTGGAAGTAAAGCAGCCTGATCTCGACGCACAGCTGGTTGCAGAGAGAATTGCACTGGATCTGGAGAACAGAGTATCCTTCCGTCGTGCAATGAAGCAGTGCATCGGCAGAGCAATGCGTCTGAATGCCAAGGGCATCAAGACCATGGTATCCGGCAGACTGGGCGGTGCAGAAATCGCTCGTTCTGAGAGCTACCATGAGGGTACCATTCCGCTGCAGACAATCCGTGCCGACATCGACTACGGTTTTGCAGAGGCTGATACCACATACGGTAAGCTGGGCGTAAAGGTTTGGATCTACAAGGGTGAAGTTCTCAAGGGCGATGCTGCAAAGGCAGCTGCTGCAAGAGAGAAGACCGAGAAGAAGCGCAGAGACGCAAGATCCGACAAGAAGCGCGGCGACCGTCGTGACAATCGTGATAACAAGCGCCCCTTTAACAGAGAGCGCAGCGCTAAGAGAGAGGGAGGTAACAAGTAATGCTGCTTCCGAAGAGAGTAAAGTACCGCAGAGTCCACAGAGGACGTCTGACCGGTAAGGCATACAGAGGCAACACTGTTGCATACGGTGATTTCGGCCTCCAGGCACTTGAGCCTGCTTGGATCACATCCAACCAGATCGAGTCTGCCCGTATCGCTATGACACGTTATATCAAGAGAGGCGGTCAGGTATGGATCAAGATTTTCCCTGACAAGCCGATCACTGAGAAGCCTGCAGAAACACGAATGGGTTCTGGTAAGGGTTCTCCTGAGTACTGGGTAGCCGTTGTAAAGCCGGGCAGAATTCTGTTCGAGATCAAGGGCGTTCCGGAAGAGACTGCACGTGAGGCTATGCGTCTTGCTATGCATAAGCTGCCCATCAAGTGCAAGTTCGTTGTGAAAGAAGAACAGTAAGGAGGGGAGTAAGCATGAAAGCATCGGAAATCAAAGAAATGAGTGTTGATGAGATGAATCAGAAGCTTGTCAGCCTGAAGGAAGAGCTTTTTGCGCTCCGCTTCCAGCTTGCAGTCAATCAGCTCGATAACACTGCAAAGGTAAAGGCTGTTAAGAAGGACATCGCACGCGTTAAGACCTGCCTGCGTGAAGCAGAGCTTGCAAAGAGCGCAAAGTAAGATAGGAGGAAAACGCTGTGGCTGAAAGAAATCTTAGAAAGACAAGAACCGGTATGGTTGTCAGCGACAAGATGGATAAGACAGTCGTTGTTGCAATTGCTGACAATGTAAAGCATCCGCTCTACAAGAAGATCATCAAGCGCACCGTTAGACTGAAGGCACACGATGAGAACAACGAGTGCAGAGTCGGCGACCGTGTAACGGTTATGGAAACACGTCCCCTGTCCAAGGATAAGAGATGGCGTGTAGTCAACATCATTGAGAAGGCTAAGTAAATAGTTAAAAGCGACAAGGAAACCGCGGACAGCAGTTTCCGAGAGGAGGAACGCACATGATTCAGATGCAGTCTTACCTGAAGGTTGCGGACAACACCGGCGCAAAAGAGCTGATGTGTATCAGAGTACTGGGCGGTACACGCAGAAGATATGCCAACATCGGTGATGTTGTCGTAGCATCAGTAAAGAAAGCAACACCCGGCGGCGTGGTAAAGAAGGGCGATGTCGTTAAGGCAGTTATCGTTCGCTCCGCCAAGGGTCTGAGAAGAGAGGACGGCACATACATCCGTTTTGACGAGAATGCAGCCGTAATCATCAAGGAAGATAAGAACCCGAAGGGCACTCGTATTTTCGGGCCGGTAGCAAGAGAGCTCCGTGATAAGGAATATATGAAGATCCTGAGCCTCGCTCCGGAAGTACTGTAATGGAGGTGTCGAGATGAGTAACAAGGTTCATGTAAAAACCGGTGACACCGTAGTACTGCTGACAGGCAAGTACGATGACAAGTATAAGAACAAGGACCGCGACCTCAAGACAGGCAAGGTTCTGGAAGTAAGCCCGAAGGAGGGCAAGGTAATCGTTGAGGGCATCAACATGATTACTAAGCACATGAAGCCTACAGCAATGGGCCAGCAGGGCAGCATTGTAAAGGCAGAGGCTCCGATCTACGCTTGCAAGGTACAGCTCGTTTGCCCCAAGTGCGGCAAGCCCACAAGAGTTGGTCACACTATTGAGGACGGCAAGAAGCTCCGTGTCTGCAAGAAGTGCGGCAAGTCTTTCGAATAATGTAAAGGAGAAACGACAATGGCAAGATTAAAGGAACAGTATGTCAGCACCGTTGCTCCCGCATTGATGCAGAAGTTCGGATACAAGAGCGTTATGCAGATTCCGAAGCTCGACAAGGTAGTCATCAACGTTGGTGCCGGTGAGGCAAAGGATAACTCCAAGGTCATCGATGCAATCATGACGGATCTGGCAACAATCACCGGTCAGAAGCCGGTTGTATGCCGTGCAAAGAAGTCCGTAGCTAACTTCAAGCTGCGTGAAGGCATGCCCATTGGTGTAAAGGTTACACTGCGTGGCGAAAGAATGTACGATTTCGTTGACAAGCTGTTCAACGTAGCATTCCCCCGCGTACGTGACTTCAGAGGCATCAACGGCAACTCCTTCGACGGCAGAGGCAACTACTCCACCGGTATCAAGGAGCAGCTGATTTTCCCTGAGATCGAGTATGATAAGATCGACAAGGTTCGTGGTATGGACATCAACTTCATCACCACTGCTGAGACCGACGAAGAAGCTAAGGAACTGCTGAGACTGCTCGGCGCTCCGTTCGCTGGTTAATAGGAGGAAATCAAATGGCTAAGAAGGCAATGATTAACAAGCAGCAGAAGACACCGAAGTTCTCCACAAGAGCATACAGCAGATGCAAGATCTGCGGCAGACCCCACGCTTACCTGAGAAAGTACGGCGTATGCCGTGTCTGCTTCAGAGAGCTGGCACATGCTGGTCAGATTCCCGGTGTTAAGAAGGCAAGCTGGTAAAATACAATAAGGAGGTCATTGGCATGCAAATTTCAGATACAATCGCAGATCTGCTCACAAGAATCCGTAATGCAAGCTCTGCGAAGCACGCCACGGTTGACATTCCCGCATCCAACGTGAAGAAGGCCATCACACAGATTCTCTCTGACGAGGGTTATATCAAGGGCTTCCAGATCGTGGATGACGGTAAGCAGGGCATTATCAGAGTTACTCTGAAGTATACAGACAGCAGAACTCCGGTAATCACAGGCTTACGCAGGGTTTCCAAGCCGGGTCTGCGCATTTATTCTAGCTGCGAAGATATGCCGAAGGTTCGTAAGGGTCTGGGCATTGCAATCGTATCCACATCTAAGGGTATCATGACTGACAAGAAGGCTCGTGAGCTGAATGTCGGCGGCGAGGTACTCGCATACATTTGGTAAGGAGGACATCAACATGTCAAGAATTGGTAGATTGCCGATCAGTGTTCCTGCCGGAGTAGATGTAAAGATTGCAGATAATCTGGTAACTGTAAAGGGACCTAAGGGCGAGCTGACACAGCAGTTCTCCAAGGAACTGTCCATCGAAGTAGAAGACGGCGCTGTAAAGGTAGCACGTCCTTCTGATAACAAGAATCACAGAGCACTCCACGGTCTGACAAGATCTCTGATCGCAAACATGATCGAGGGTGTTACAAACGGCTTCTCTAAGACACTGGAAATCGACGGTGTCGGCTACCGTGCTGCAAAGCAGGGCAACAACCTGGTAATGAACCTTGGTTTCTCTCATCAGGTAATCGTTCCCGAGATCGATGGCATCACCATCGACGTTCCGCAGCCCAACAAGATCATCGTAAGCGGTATTGACAAGCAGGTTGTTGGTCAGATCGCTGCAGAGATCCGTGAGAAGAAGCAGCCTGAGCCTTATAAGGGCAAGGGTATCCATTACCTGGGCGAGCATATTATCCGTAAGGAAGGCAAGGCCGGTAAGGGTAAGAAGTAAGTAAAGGAGTGAAGGGCAATGATTAAGAAGTTTGATAGCAATAAAGCCAGACTTAAGAGACATCGCCGTGTTCGCACGAAGATTTCCGGAACTCCTGAGGTTCCGCGTCTGTGCGTATTCCGCAGCACCAAGCATATCTATGCTCAGGTGATTGACGATGTGAACGGTGTCACACTGGCAAGCGCTTCCAGCATGGTTAAGGACTTTGACGGCAACGGCGGCAACATCGAAGGTGCCACCAAGGTTGGCGAGCTGGTAGCAAAGGCTGCTCTGGCTAAGGGCATTGAGAAGGTTGTATTCGACAGAGGCGGTTATCTGTACCATGGTAGAGTACAGGCTCTCGCTGATGCTGCCCGTGAGAACGGTCTGAAGTTCTAAGAGAAGGAGGGAACACGATTGGCTAATATCGATACAAAAGATACAGAGCTGGTTGAAAAGGTCGTAGCCATCAACCGAGTATCCAAAACCGTAAAGGGCGGACGTATCATGAAGTTCTCCGCACTCGTAGTTGTAGGTGACGGCAACGGCACCGTAGGCTTCGGTCTTGGTAAATCCGGCGAAGTTCCGGACGCAATCCGCAAGGGTATTGAGGATGCAAAGAAGAATCTGGTAAAGGTTCCGCTGAAGGGCACAACAATCCCTCACGAAATCGTTGGTAAGTTCGGTGCAGGCGAAGTTCTGATGCGTCCCGCTGCTCCCGGTACTGGTGTAATCGCCGGCGGTCCCGTTCGTGCGGTCATCGAGGTAGCAGGTATCAAGGATATCAGAACAAAGTCTCTGCGTTCCAACAACCCCTGCAACGTAGTAAGAGCGACCATCAATGGTCTGACTTCCTGCACTACTGTTGAAGAGGTTGCTGCAAAGCGTGGTAAGACTGCCAAGGAAATCTTGGGTTAAGGAGGCAGAACAATGGCTAAGAAAATTACACTGGTTAAGAGCCTCATCGGCTGCCAGAAGGATCAGATTGCCACTGCACATGCACTTGGCTTGAAGAAGATCGGCAACACAACCGTGCAGCCGGACAATGCTGCAACAAACGGCAAGATCCACAAGATCATTCACCTCATCAAGGTTGAAGAAGCATAAGAAGGAGGTGCTGTAAATGCAGATTCATGAACTCGTACCGGCAGTGGACTCCACCAAGGCTCGCAAGCGTGTAGGCCGTGGTCATGGTTCCGGTAACGGTAAGACCGCAGGTAAGGGTCACAAGGGCCAGAATGCTCGTTCCGGCGGCGGCGTTAGAATCGGTTTCGAAGGCGGTCAGATGCCTCTTGCAAGAAGAATCCCCAAGAGAGGCTTCAACAATATCTTCAGAACAACATACGCAACAGTGAATGTTGGTGATCTGAATAAGTTCACAGACGGCACAGTCGTAGATACTGAGCTGCTTTGCGCAAGCGGTCTGGTTAAGAAGGTTTGCGACGGCGTGAAAATTCTCGGCGAGGGTGAGCTCACTGCAAAGCTGACAGTAAAGGCTGCAAAGTTTACTAAGAGTGCTGCTGAGAAAATTGAGAAGGCAGGCGGGAAAGCAGAGGTGATCTGAGGTGTTTCAGACACTTAAAAGTGCTTGGGGCATGCCGGAGATCCGTAAAAAGTTTCTCTATACGCTCCTCATGATCATTGTATTCAGACTCGGCAGTGCCATCACTGTTCCGTTTCTGGATCTGGCCACCGTACAGACCTGGATCGAAGGTTACGCAACGGACGGTAACTTCCTTGAGTACCTTAACGTCCTCACCGGTGGTGCGCTTTCCAAAGCAACTGTTTTCTCCCTTTCAATTACTCCCTATATTAACTCGTCAATTATCATTCAGCTGCTGACCTATGCACTCCCGCCTCTTGAGCGTTTGCAGGAAGAAGGCGAGGAGGGCCGTAAGGTTCTCAACAAGATTACAGCGTATCTTGCGCTGGCACTGTCCCTGTTCATGTCCATCGCATACTTCCTTACACTGCGCAACAGTGCAAAGGCTGTATCGTACACAACAGGTGCTGAGGGCTGGTTTGCAGCCATCGTAATTGTAGCATGTTTCACCGCTGGTGCAATGTTCGTCGTTTGGATGGGCAACCGCATCAACGACAAGGGTATCGGTAATGGTATCTCCATGATCCTCTTTGCCGGTATCGTAGCAAGATTCCCCCAGGATATCATGACTCTGATCAACTTCGCAAGAGCTGATCTGGCCAAGAACTTCTTCATGGCCATCCTGATTGCCGTTGGCTTCGTTGCAATGATCGGCTTTGTCGTATTCATGAACGAGGCTGAGCGCAGAATTCCGATCCAGTACGCAAAGCGTGTTGTCGGCAGAAAGCAGTTCGGCGGTCAGAACACCCATATCCCGATTAAGGTCTGCATGAGCGGCGTTATGCCGATCATCTTCGCAATGGCATTTATGTCACTGCCCGCAACCATCAGTATGTTTGTTGAGCCCAAGGCTACCCTCGAGGCAGCTCAGGATGCAGGAACCGGTGCTGTGATCTATTATCACTTCATCAACTTCTTCAAGACAACAAACTGGGGTTACGCAGTCCTGTATCTCATCCTGATTATTGCGTTCAATTATTTCTATGTATCCATGCAGTACAATCCTGTTGAGATTGCCAATAATCTGCGCCAGAATAACGGCGGCATCCCCGGTTACAGACCCGGTAAGCCCACTTCCGATTATATCCAGAGAGTGCTCTCCAAGATCACCCTGGTTGGTGCGATCTTCCTTGGTATCATCGCAATTATCCCGATTGCTCTGCAGTGGTATGATCAGACGCTCGCTTCCCTGTCCATGGGTGGTACATCCCTGCTGATCGTGGTAAGCGTTGCGCTGGAAACTGTTCGTACTCTGGAATCCCAGATGATGATGCGTCATCACAAGGGCTTCTTAGGATAAGGAGGGGCATCTATGAATCTGATTTTACTCGGTGCGCCCGGCGCAGGCAAGGGCACACAGGCAGAGGTTATCTCCGAAGCACTGAATATCCCGCAGATCTCTACGGGCAACATGCTGCGTGAGGCTGTAAAGAACGGTACTGAGTACGGTCTGAAGGCAAAGGCAGCTATGGACAGCGGTGCACTGGTTTCTGATGATATCGTAATCGGTATTCTGAAGGACCGTATTGCAGCAGATGACTGCCAGAATGGTTTTATCCTCGATGGCTTCCCGAGAACTGTTCCGCAGGCTGAGGCACTCGATGAAATGGGTGTCCGCATTGACAAGGTTCTTGAGATCTTCGTGGATGATGAAACAATCAAGACTCGTGTATCCGGCAGAAGAGTCTGCGAGGGCTGCGGCGCAACCTATCATGTGCTGTATAAGCCTTCCAAGACTGAGGGTACATGTGATAAGTGCGGTGCCAACACCATCATCCGTAAGGATGACCAGCCGGAAACGGTTCTGGATCGTCTGGCTGTATATCACAAGCAGACAGCACCGCTTAAGGATTACTATGAAGCGCAGGGCAAGCTCGACACTGTCATCGGACAGGAAGAGGTTGCTGACACGGTGAAGCTGACACTGAAGGCTGTGGGGGCTGACACCGAATGAGTATCACCATTAAATCTAAGACAGATCTAATGAAAATGCGTGAGGCCGGAAGGATTGCCGGAAGAGCTCTTCAGCTCGCCGGGCAGTCCGTCAGACCCGGCATGACTACTAAGGAACTCGACAAAATTATCCATGATTACATCGTAGGATGCGGTGCCTACCCGTCCTTCCTCGGACTGTATGGCTTCCCCGGAAGTGCATGCATCTCGATCAATGATGAGATCATTCATGGAATCCCGAGTGCAAAGCGAAAGCTGCAGGCAGGGGATATCGTCAGTGTGGATCTGGGAGCACAGCTTAACGGCTTCCATTCCGATACCTGTGCAACCTTTGCCGTGGGCAAAATTTCAGCAGAGGCACAAGCTTTGCTTGATGTCACAAAGGCAGCACTGGAAGCGGGCATTGCAAAAGCAGTTGTGGATGCAAGAGTCAGCGACATCTCCGGTGCAGTCGAAGAATACTGTACTTCACGTGGGTATGGTGTTGTCAGGGAGTACTGCGGACACGGCATCGGCAGGGAAGTGCATGAAGCGCCGGAGATCCCCAATTATGTCACTCCCGGAAGAAACGGCGTAAAGCTGCAGGCAGGTATGGTCATCTGTATTGAACCGATGATCAATGCCGGCAAGGCAGCCATCCGCCAGTGCAAGGACGGCTGGACGGTAAGAACCCGTGACGGAAGTCTTTCCGCACATTTTGAACACGAAGTAGCGATCACACCGGATGGTCCGGTGATCATGACGGATCCGAACTGATGCAGCTGACAGAAGGTATGGTGGTTTGTGCGACCGCCGGAAAAGAAAAGGGCAGCTTTATGGTTGTCACACAGCTGGACGGCAATGCCGTGTATCTGGCTGACGGAAAGCACAGAACGCTCAATAAGCCAAAGCGCAAGAATGTCAAGCACATTCAGCTCACACGCAAAGTCCTCGTTCTTGAGGGGCTGACCGACAGAGCACTGCGCCGTAAGCTGCAGGAACGCGATGCACAACTGGAGGGTATTTGATTTGTCAAAAGAAGATTTGATTGAAGTTGAAGGTGTCGTTCTGGAAGCACTGCCGAACGCAATGTTCCGCGTAGAGCTGCCGAACAAGCACGTCATTCTGGCTCATGTGTCCGGTAAACTGAGAATGAACTATATCCGTATCGTTCCCGGTGATAAGGTGAAGATTGAAATGTCACCCTATGATCTGACAAAGGGCCGTATCACATGGAGAGCCAAGTAATCTTGGCCGATAGAAAGGCGCAGTGAAAGCTGCAAATACTGCAAGGAGGTATTTTCAATGAAAGTAAGACCTTCCGTAAAACCGATTTGCGAAAAATGCAAGGTCATTAAGCGCAAGGGAAAGATCATGGTAATCTGTGAAAATCCCAAGCACAAGCAGCGTCAGGGCTAAGCCCGACAGCATTGGAGGTGTAATTCATCAATGGCAAGAATTTCAGGTATTGACCTTCCCAAGGAGAAGAGAGTTGAGATCGGCCTGACCTATATCTATGGTATCGGTCGTCCCACAGCAACTAAGATTCTTGAGGCTACAGGTGTAAATCCGGATACTCGAGTTAAGGATCTGAGCGAAGAGGACGTAGCTAAGCTGCGTGACTATATCGACGCCAACCTGACTGTTGAGGGTGATCTTCGTCGTGAAGTTGCTCTGAACATCAAGAGACTGATCGAAATCGGCTGCTACAGAGGCATCCGCCACAGAAAGGGCCTGCCGGTAAGAGGTCAGCGTACAAAGACCAACGCAAGAACACGCAAGGGTCCGGTTAAGACAATTGCGAATAAGAAGAAGTAAGGAGGGCGATTTCTTTGGCACAGCAGAAGGGTAAAAAGGTGACTACTGTACGCCGCCGCAGAGAGCGTAAGAATATCGAAAGCGGTGCAGTACACATTCAGTCCACTTTTAACAACACAATCGTGACAATCACAGACACACAGGGCAATACCATTTCCTGGGCAAGTGCTGGTGAGCTTGGCTTCCGTGGTTCCAGAAAGTCCACTCCCTTTGCAGCTCAGACAGCAGCAGAAACAGCTGCTAAGGCTGCTATGGAACATGGCCTGAAGACTGTAGAAGTTTATGTTAAGGGTCCTGGCAGCGGTCGTGAGGCTGCAATTCGTGCACTGCAGACTGTAGGTCTGGAAGTTCGCATGATCAAGGATGTCACACCGATTCCGCACAATGGTTGCCGTCCGCCTAAGAGACGCCGCGTCTAATTGGAGGTACAAGAATATGGCAGTAAATAAAGATCCGATTCTGAAGAGATGCAGATATCTGGGTATCAGCCCGATGGTAATGGGTATCAACAAGCAGTCCAACCGCAATCCCAACGCTAACAGCCGTAAGAAGGTTTCTGAATACGGTATGCAGCTGAAGGAAAAGCAGAAGCTGAAGTTCATCTATGGCGTAATGGAAAAGCCTTTCCGTCACTACTTTGAGCTGGCTTCCAAGATGGAGGGCAAGGCTGGTGACAACCTGATCACTGTTCTCGAGTCCAGACTGGACAACGTAGCTTACCGTATGGGTATGGCACTGACAAGACGTGAAGCAAGACAGCTGGTAACTCATGGTCATTTCCTCGTAAATGGCAGCAGAGTTGACATTCCTTCCTACCGCGTATCCGTAGGCGACGAGATCGTTGTTTGCGAGAAGAGCAGAAGCAGTGTGAAGTTCAAGGATCTGGTTGAGCAGACACAGGGCAGAACTGTTCCGCTCTGGCTGGATGTCAACAAGGAGGCTTTCTCTGCTAAGGTAACAAGACTCCCCAATCCTGAGGATCTTGATTACGAGGTAGAGGCACACCTGATCGTCGAGCTGTACTCCAAGTAATACGTAATTACTTGCGGACGCTTGGTAAAACGAACAAAAGTAATTGCGAAATAGGAGGGTTTACATGCTTGAAAAAATTGAGAAGCCGAAAATTGATGCCCTTGAGCTGAGAGCCGACGGCAAGTACGGCAAGTTCGTTCTGGCACCGCTTGAGCGGGGCTACGGAATCACTCTTGGCAACAGTCTCAGACGAGTTCTCCTCTCCTCCCTGCCCGGTGTGGCTGTCAATTATGTAAAGATTGATGGTGTGCATCACGAGCTTTCCACAATTCCGGGTGTTAAGGAAGATGTGACAGAAATCATCCTGAGCCTGAAGGGTCTGACCGCAAAGCTTTACGGCGACGGCCCCAAGACGGTTTCCATCGACGCTGAGGGCGAATGTGAAGTCACAGCCGGCGATATTAAAGCAGATTCCGAAGTCAACATTCTCGACCCCGGTATGCACATTGCAACACTGGGTAAGGATGCAAAGCTTCGTATGGAAATTACCATTGACAGAGGCAGAGGTTATGTTTCTGCAGAGCGCAACAAGCAGCAGATGCCCGATATGCCCATCGATGTAATTGCCGTAGACAGCATTTATACTCCTGTTTTGAAGGTGAACTACACCGTAGAGGACACCCGTCTCGGTCAGGTCACCGACTATGATAAGCTGACAATGGAAGTATGGACCGATGGTACCATCTCCGCAAAGGAAGCATTATCACAGGCAGCCAATCTCCTCAACGAGCATCTGAAGCTGTTCGTCGATCTTTCTGACGAGCCGTGTATTACAGAAGTCCTGGTTGAAAAGGACGACAAGGGTAAGGAAAAGATCCTTGCGATGACCATTGAGGAACTTGACTTGTCAGTACGTTCCTTCAACTGCTTGAAGCGTGCTGGCATCAATACCGTGGACGACTTGATCAACAAGTCTGAGGAAGAAATGATGAAGGTGCGTAACCTCGGTAAGAAGTCCTTCGATGAGGTGAAGGAGAAGCTCCAGTCTCTGGGCTTCGACCTCTCCTCTGAAGAGGAATAACGCATCTGATAAAATAGGATACCCGATGGGGCAAAGCCTCTCTCGGTTTGAGTAAAGGAGTGAATTACAATGCCGGGTACAAGAAAATTGGGCAGAACAACCGCACACAGAACAGCTATGCTGAGAGCTATGGTAACTTTCCTGCTGGAGAACGGCCAGGTAGAGACCACAGTCACAAGAGCTAAGGAAGTTCGTGCAGTTGCAGAAAAGATGATTACTCTGGGCAAGAATACTGACCTGCACAGCAAGCGTCAGGTATTCGCATATGTCACAAAGGAAAGCGTTGCTAAGAAGCTGATGGATGAGATCGCTCCCAAGTACGCTGACCGCAACGGTGGTTACACACAGATCATCAAGATCGGTCCCCGCCGTGGCGATGCTGCTGAAATGGCAATCATCAAGCTGGTTGACTAATTTATGATACCAAGAACCCGTCCTGTCAAGGGCGGGTTCTGTTCTTTATGGAGGTTCACATGCAGAAATTGAGATATGATGCGGCCGTTTTTGATATGGATGGTCTGCTGCTCGATACCGAACGAATCGTGAATCAGGCATGGGATGAAGCGGCTAAGCGAACCGGATTTGCCGATGTAGCCCATGCAAAGCGTTCCTGCCTCGGTCTCAATGAGGCGAGCACAAGACAGTTTTTCTTGGAAACCTACGGTGCAGAGTTCGATTATGACACATTCCGGACGCTGACGAGAAAGCTCGCACACGAGGTGCTTGATGTGCATGTGCCTGTGAAAACGGGGGCAAAGGCGTTCCTTGCTGCGCTGCGTGAGAAGGGAATCCCCTGTGCCGTTGCAAGCTCCACACGCGAGGCCACAGTGCGGGATCAGCTGGACAGGGCAGAGCTTCTCTGCTATTTTGATGCAGTGATCACCGGTGATATGGTCACAAAGGGCAAGCCCGATCCCGAAATCTACCTGAAGGCCGCAGCGGCACTGAACGTGACGCCCGCAAGCTGTCTTGCGTTCGAGGATTCTTTGAATGGCCTGCGCAGTGCCCATGCAGCAGGGATGCATACAGTGCATATCCCCGATCAGGTGCCGGCAGATGAACGAACAGCAGCTGTGGCAGAACTGTACTATGACTCGCTTCTGCAGGCAATGGAAGAACTGATATAAAAAAATCCCGCCTTTTCAGGCGGGATTTTTGATTTACGAATTTACTGTGCCAGTACAAGTCTCTTCAGAACGGCAAGGTCAAAACCATTGATTTTGCCATCCTCAGTAAGCTCAGAAGCAGCAGCTTCAGCCTCGGTCAGTGTGCCCATGGCCAGCAGATACTTCTGCAGGATGACAACGTCCATTACAGTTACGGAACCGTCGCTGTTGATGTCACCCTTGATGGCAGCCTTTTCCTTCGGGATCGCAAACAGGCCCTGAATTGTCATTTCTTCAGCAGCAGCACTGATGTAGAAGCGAGTGATGGTGTCGAGTGTCTCACCATTGGCATCGAGTACCTTCTTGAAATCATCATAGCTGAAGTACATCACGTTGGTGGTATTGTCAGAGGAAGAAGAGTAAACCTGATACCAGCCGCCCTGCATAACGAGATACGGATCTGCGGAGGATTCATAAACCAGAGCAATGTCATAATCTTCGCTGACATAGTCTCTGATGCTGGAAACGGATGCATTCTTCCATGCCTGCAGGGTCTGACCGCCGTTGGGCTTGTAGATCTCAATCCAACTGTCATCCATCGGCACATCGTCCCAGGAGAACGGAGGCTTGACATACTCTTCATACTCGGGCAGTGTGCAGGATACGCCGTATACACCCATCATTGCTTCAATGACAGGCGCAGAATTCGGATACCAGGTGTTGGTCAGACGGTACAGATAACCATGTGCCTCACCGGAACCGTTGTTAGGGGCGTTGTTGTCCCAGAGTACGCAGGGGATGCCTGCGGCCTTAGCCTTGGAAAGATAGGATTTTGCCCAGTTGACTCTGGACTCTGTGTTATTGAAGTCGGAGGCACCGAATTCACCAATGATGATGGGTGCACCCTTCTCATCGGAAATGGACTTGAGCGAGTTGAAGAGGTTGGTCAGGTGGCCTTCATAATCTTCACCGTAGCCGCTCTTGCCGGGGAATTCGTGGTTGGCGTAGGAATCGGTTGCCATGGTGAAAAAGTACGGTGCATAAGCATGTACGGACAGTGCAACATTGCCGCTGCCTTCAGGGATGGCGATATTTCTGACTGCATCCGCACCGGAAGAAGCACAGTAGCCCGGCAGCATCAGCAGACGTTCCTTGTTCTGGGAGGAACCCTGGGAACGAACCGTATTGACAAATACAGCGTTCAGATTATTGATGTACTGTCTGGAATAGCTGTCGCCGGTACCCCATTCTACAGAGCTACCCAGACCCTTCTGACGGGGCTCATTCATACCCTCAAAGATCAGGTGCTGGTCGTATTCAGCGAATTCATCGGAAACCTGTGTCCAGATATCGCCGAGCATAGCAGAAGCTACAGCATAGGTCGCATCAGTGAATTCGCTGACATTGACCCATGTCTCCTCGTGATGTACGTTCAGGATGATGAACATGTCCAGCTCATAGGCATAATCCACGGTCTGCTTCACATAGTCCATCCATCTCTCGTCGATGACATACATGCTCTGTGCCTCATCAAACTCCACATGCTGATACCATGTGGTCGGGATGCGGACAGTGTTGAAGCCGGCAGCCTTGATGGTTTCGAACAGTTCCTTGGTCGGTTCCGGATTGCCCCAGCAGGTGGCAAACTTAGCCGGTGCCATGTCGATGGTGTAGGATGCGTTGTGGCTGTCGAGCGTGTTTCCCAGATTCCAGCCGATGACCATCTGGTCGGTGATCTGTCTTGCGGTCAGACCGGACAGTGCAGCATCTGCTGCGAATGCGTTCTGCGGCAGTGCACTGATGCCGGATGTCAGCAGCACAGCGGACGCTGCGGCGGACACCAGTCTGCCAAGATAATTGTGTTTCATATGATTTCCCCCTCGAAATAATAAAAAAACGTTTTTCGGAGTGCACAATGCACTCCTTTCATGTATTCATTATACAGTTTATTTTTGCGGATGTCAACGGATTTTGGATATTTTATCGCAGTTTGGAATGTAAAAATATAGCGAAAATTGTACTATGCGTAATTATTTCACAGAAAATTAAAAAAAGCAGATCCTCTGCCTTGCGGTGGAGGATCTGCTTGTGATTATCAGGAACCGATCAGCTTACGCTTGAGGATGGCGAGGTCGAATCCGTTGACACGGCCGTTCACATCCATATCGGCTGCTTCAGCTTGTTCACGGGTCAGTGTGGTTCGGGCGAGGATGCTGCGCTGTACCAGAACAACGTCAATCAGCGTGAAGTAGCCATCGCCATTGACATCACCGGAGGGCTTTACCGGTTCTGTGGGCTGTGTGGTTTCAGGCTCTGTGGGTGCGGTTGTAGTCGGCGCCTGTGTTGTGGTTGTGGCCTCGGTTGTGGTTGCGGGCGCCTGTGTTGTGGTGGTCGCAGCCGTTGTCGTTGTCACAGGAGCCTGTGTAGTTGTGGCGGCTGCGGTTGTTGTGGTCACCGGTGCCTGTGTGGTTGTGGCGGCCTCGGTTGTGGTTGTGGTTTCAGGTGTTGTGGTTGTTGTGGTTGTCGTTGTCTTGGGTGTGGTGGACGTCGTGGTGGTTGTCGTTGTTGTGGTAGTTGTAGTAGTAGTTGTTGTTGTGGTGGTGGTGGTAGTGGTTGTAGTCGTTGTGGTCGTTGTAGTTGTTGTGGTGGTAGTGGTTGTGGTAGTCGTTGTTGTGGTGGTTGTTGTTGTCGTAGTGGTCGTGGCTGCCGGTGTGGTTGTGGTTGTTTCGGCAGCAGAGCCTACGGGAACGGCATAGAGACCATACGCCGTAGAGGACTGTGCGGAAGCGCTGATGAACAGATTGTAGATGTCGTTCATGGAGGCGCCATTGTCGTTCAGGGCCTTCTGGATGTCATCGTAGGTGAAGTACATCATGAAGGTGTCATTGCGGTCGTCCTCGGACATTACCTTGTACCAGCCGCCCTGCAGCACCAGATACGGTTCGGAAAGGGAATCATGCACGAGCACGAGCTCGTAGTTTTCGTTCAGGTAGTTTCTCCAGTTGGAAGCGAGAACATTGCCCCATGCTTCAATGGAAGTACCATTCTGTGCATAATAGAGCTGTACCCAGTCATCACCGACGGGAATCTTGCTCCAGTCAAACGTGGGTGCAACGTAGTCGTCTTCACCGGGGAGATCGCTGCCGACATCGTAAACGGACATCATTGCTTCAATGACGGGAGCGGATACATCGTACCAGGTATTGGTCTGACGATTGACATAGCCATGGGCTTCGCCGGTGCCGTCATAAGTGCGGTTATTGTCCCAGAGCACGCAGGGGATACCTGCGGCCTTGGCCTTGGTCAGATAATCCTTTGCCCAGTTGACGCGGGACTGTGTGTTGTTGAAGTCAGAAGCACTGAATTCACCGATGATGATGGGGGTGTTCTTCTCGTTGGAGATCTGCTTGAGGGTGTTGAACAGGGAAGTCAGATGACCCTCATAGTTTTCACCGTAGCCGCTGGCACCGGGGAAGTTGTGGTTGGCATAGGAATCGGTCGCCATGGTGAAGAAGTAAGGTGCATAGGCGTGAACGGAAAGTGCAATATTGCCGCCGTCGGACGGAACATTGATGCCGCGGACGGCATCAGCCTGGGAGGAAGCACAGTAGCCGGGGAGCATCAGCAGACGCTCCTTGTTCTGGGACGAGCCCTGGCCTCTGACAGTATCTACGAAGACCTCGTTGAGGTTATTGATATAAGCTCTGGAATTGTTATCGCCGGCACCCCATTCTACATCGCCGCCAAGACCGGTCTGACGGGGTTCGTTCATGCCCTCAAAGATCAGGTGCTGGTCATAATCGGCAAACTCCTCGGATACCTGCTCCCAGATGTCGCCAAGCTTTGCAGATGCCTCTGCATAGGTGCTGTCGGTGAACTGGCCGACATTGACCCAGTTTTCGTGATGGACGTTCAGGATGATGAACATGTCCAGCTCGTACGCATAGTCTACGGTCTTCTTCACATAATCCATCCATGCATCGTTGATTTCGTAGGTCTGGGTGGAATTGTTGTACTGTAAATGCTGATACCATGTTACGGGTATACGAACTGTATTAAAACCGCCCTCTTTCACAGTTTCGAACAGTGCTTTAGTCGGTTCCGGATTGCCCCATGCAGTTGCAAATGTCTTGGGTGAGCTGTTGTAGGATAATCCGTCTCCGTGGGAATCAAGGGTGTTGCCGAGATTCCATCCGATGACCATCTGAGAGACGATCTGCTTTGCGCTCAGACCGGACAGTGCAGCGGCATCAGCCGGAATATCCGAGGAATTCGGCGAGAATCCGATGCCGGACGAGAGTATGACGGCAGCCACAGCAGTGGAGAGCCATCGCTTGATTTGTTTTGCGTTCATAGTTGTCCCCTCCTGAAAGTAAACGTTTTCTTTTGCTCGCGCAGATGAGCTGTTGATTCTATTATACAGTTTGCATCGCCCGCTGTCAAGAGATTTTATGCGTTTTCACAGTTTACGCATTGTAAATTATTTGTGCCGGAAATAGTCATCTGATTATGTCATATTTTGTTTACAAAGGACAAAAGAAGAACCCCTCCCGCAGGTGACCCGCCCCTTGTCAAGTAGACAGCGCAAAAAACAAAAACAATCTACGTTGTGACTAAAAGCAGTCTGTGCAATTTGTGCAGGCTGCTTTGATGTTGTCAATTGGCAAGCCCCTTTTGAAGTGAG
>SVNX01000036.1 GCA_015066665.1 Ruminococcus sp.
GACACAAAGCTGATTGTAATTGATACCTTACAGATGGTGCGTAACGAAAAGGATTGTGGTTACGGTGCAGATTACAAAGAATTATCTGTTCTGAAAAGTCTTGCAGACAAGCTTGCAATTACAATTCTGCTTGTGCATCACACAAGAAAGTGTTATGACTCTGATCAGTTCAATATGATTTCAGGTAGCACAGGAATCAGCGGTTGCGTTGACGGCAGCATGGTGCTGATGGAATCAAAGCGTGGAAGTCGTGAAGCGACGCTGTACTGTGTTGGTCGTGACATTGAAAATCAGGAATACAGAGTTCTGTTCCATGAACACAGGTGGACTCCCTGTGATGAAATCGAACCGACACCGCCTGATATTTTCTCTTTTGCCATTCATGACTTCATGATGGAACAGCAGTCATTTATAGATTCTGCAACGAATCTGTGTGACTTGCTGTATCAGAAATTCAATCGGAAGTATTACCCGAACCGATTGAGTCGTGATCTGATTCAGCACACAGAAGAACTGCAGCGATATGGTGTGCTGTTCAGCTTCAGAAGAAGTCATGGCTGCCGCATTCTGGAACTGGAATATATCGCCTCAGGTGACAGTAGTGACGGTAGAATCCTGTGGGTGGAGGTCATAGAGTCTACCGGCACCCGAAATTCTGAGAATGCCGATTCTGCGTTGTTTCAATGCGGTGACAGCAGCAAAACGGGTGACGGTAACTCCGAAAAGGGTGACGGTAGAACTGATTTGGGTGACAGTAACTTTATCGAAACGACCGCATTGCCCATCAGCGTTTTGTGAGCGATTTGTGCCATCGGAATTGCTGTGGGGCAAGTTATCGAGAATCGGCACAGAACGGCACACAAGCGAACGTGGAGCGTTTGTGGGCGCATTATGCCAGCAATAGAAATACAGGGTTTCGGGGTTCACCGAGAGTAAACCTTTGGTTTGCCAGCATCGCATTCGGCAGTCCGCACAGCGGCCACCGATGCAGCTGGTCGGGAGAACCCGAACCCCTTACGGCGGGTCGCCGATCCCAATTGTGCCTCCGCATAGTTCCTGCGGACACATGGTTATTGTGTCGGCACATTGAAAGTAATCCCAAACGGAAATTAAAATAAAGGAGTGTGATGCCATGAGAAAACGAAACGTAACAATCACAATCCGCTGCACCGAGGACGAGCGTCAGCGGATTTACAGCAAGGCTCGTCAGCATGGATTGACGCTGAGCGATTTTGTGCTGCGATCGGCACTCGGCAAGAAAATTGTCACCGCAGACGGACTTGCGGATGTGCTGAAAGAGCAGAAGTCCATCGGTCGGAATCTGAATCAGATTGCAATGCTGGGTAACATGGGACGGTTGAATGCTGTAAATCTTGATCGGTTGGTTGAGCAGCACGAACGTGCAACGGCAGCTCTTTGTAAGATTGCAAAGGCGGTGCGCTGATTGGAGGGATGTAGCGATGCCGATTATCCATTTCATCAACAGCAAAACACAGACCGCCGGAGGTATGAAAAATGTGCTTGCTTACGTTACAAGGACGGAGAAAACGAAGTTAGAGGACAAGCAATATGTCACGGCTCTCAACTGTTCCGCACCGACTGCCTACGAAGAAATGATTGCAACCAAGAATGCTTACCATAAGAACAGCGGTAGGATGTATTATCATCTGGTGCAGTCGTTTCCGAAAGGTGATGGTACTCCGCCCGAACTTGCACATCGGATTGCGGTGGAGCTTGCGGAGAAAGCATTCGGGAAATACGAATGTGTTGTGGCGACACACATTGACCGAGAGCATATCCACTCACACATCGTATTCAACTCCGTCAGCTTCGAGGACGGCAGAAAGTATCACTCCAACGGAAATACTGTGCAGGAGCTTATGGGTTTGTCCGATGAAATCTGCATGAGGTACGGCGTGGCGGTGCTGGACAGACAACCGCAGAAGAAAAAAGATGTGCTCTCCGACAGAGAGTACCGCTCGGCGGTGCGTGGAGAAAGCTGGAAGTTTCAGCTGATGAATGCGGTCACGGAGGTGATGAAGCAAGCGCAAAGCCGTAAGCAGTTCATTTTTATGATGAAGCAGTTGGGCTATGGCGTGAGGTGGGAGGACACGAGGAAGTATATCACTTACACTTGTCCAAATGGAAGAAGATGCAGATGTTCAAAACTGCATGGAGAAAAGTTTTCAAAGGAGTTGATGGAGTATGAGTTCAAGATTAGACGTGAACGCCTTGATGGAACGCAACAAATCCGACCTGAAAGCGGCAGAGGAAACCATGCCCATGGTGGCGGTGGACAACCGAAACTGGACGGCAGTGATCGGTCTGCTGAAAAGATCCTGCGAGGTGCAGGCGGAACTGTTGGAATTACAGGGACAGCTGATGACGAAATCCGGAATCGAAACTTATCTGAACAATCAGAAAGCACTGTTCAATCAGGTGGAGGACGAATGCAGGAGGATTCAGAAATCCACAGCGGAACAGACGAGCAATTCACTGACCAGTCTCATCAGCCAGTCGGAGAAGCTGTCGTTACAGGCTGGGAAACTGAACGAGGACTTCTCCTCGCAGCGGAGAGAATTAGAAGAATGGAAACACAGAACGCAATTGAAAATGCTCAGGTGGGTTGTGATTTCACAGTCGGTGCTGTTGATCTTGTCGCTGGCATTGCAGATATGGCTTCGATAATGGATGAGCCGGAGGAAGATGAGGACATCGAACGGCACAGTGACAGCAAGGTGCTGGCGGAGGAGATCCGACGCAAGGATGCGTTGGGGATGCACATGTAAAGGAGATGATGCCATGGAAAAGGAAATCGAAATCAACACCACAGCATACAGACGCAGAAATCTGTATATGGAAAAGAAAATGCACATCGACGGAAAGACCTATGAGGTTGTGTCAGTCCTGCCGCTGGCAGATACAGAAAATCCGCCGGAAACTGCGGCGGACAAACTGAAATATCTGATTCAGGAATCGAAAAGTTAACAGAAAATTTTCTGGACTTCCCGACCGAATAGGCTTATACTGTTGGTGTATCCTATTCGGTTTGGGCGGCGTGAAAATACAAGGAGGATTGATAAAATGGATAACACACCAAACCGAAATTTGATTACGGCGTTATACTGCCGACTCTCCGTGGAGGATATGCGTGAGGGCGAGTCGCAGTCCATTGAAAACCAGAAGATGATTCTGCAGCAGTATGCTGACGATCATGGCTTCCACAACTGTCAGTTCTATGTGGACGATGGCTACAGCGGCGTGGATTCCACTCGTCCTGCCTATGTGCAGATGCTGAAGGACATTGAAGACGAGAAAATCGGCACGGTCATAGTGAAAGACCAGTCCCGACTGGGGCGCGATCACCTGGAAACAGACAGGCTCATGGAACTGACATTTCCGTCCTATGATGTGCGGTTTATCGCTGTAACTGACGGCGTGGACAGCATCAACGGCATCAATGAAATGTCGGGAATGCGGAATTTCTTCAATGATTTCTTTGCCAGAGATACGAGCAAGAAAATCCGTGCGGTACAGCGTGCAAAGGGCGAGCGTGGAGAGCGTGTGGGGACGACGATTCCTTACGGCTATATGAAGAACCCCGACAACCCAAAACAGCTTGTACCCAATCCCGAAACTGCTCCGATTGTGAAGCGTATCTTTGAAATGTACGCAAGCGGCATCGGCATCCGCAGAATCTGTGCGACCTTCGAGCGTGAGGAAATCCTGTGTCCGAGCGTGTATGCGTTCAGAACGACAGGCAACCGGTCGGGAAATCCGAACCTTGACAAACCCTATCTCTGGTCGATCACGGCGGTTCGCAAGATGCTTTCCAACGAGTTTTATTGCGGTGATACTGTCAATTTCAAGACCTATTCCAAGAGCAACAAGCTGAAAAAAAGGCTGAAAAATCCGCCTGAAAAGCGACTGGTTTTCAAGGACACGCATGAGGCGATCATCAGCAGAAAGCTGTTCGACACGGTGCAGAAGCACTTCGCAGGCAGAAAGCGTCCCGATGTGCAAGGTGAAATGGATAAGTTCGCCGGCTATCTGTTCTGTGCGGAGTGCGGTGCAAGGCTGTATCTGCACAGAGGTAAAACAATCGATCCAAAGCTGAATGCGTTCCAATGTGGCGGATACCAGACAAAGGGCAACAACCATTGTACCTCACATTATATCCGAGAGTCGGTGCTGAACGAGATTGTGCTGACCTCGCTCCGACAGATGACGGCGTATGCAAGGGAGAACACCGAGGATTTCTATGCGATGGCAACGGCAAACGGTGAAGCCGAGGCGGAGAGATTCTACGCTACGGCAGAGCGTCAAAAAACGCAGATCACCGCACGAATCAGTCAGCTTGACAACATCATCCGCTGTCTGTACGAGGACAGAGTGACGGGACGAATAACCCCCGAACGCTATGACACAATGGCGAGCGGATACGAACTGGAACAGGCAGAGCTGCGACAGGAACTGCAGTGCATCACGCAAAAGATGGATGAGATGGACTTGCGTGAGATGTATGTGAAGGAGTTTGTCGCCAAGGCAAAGACGTATATTGAGATGCCCGAGCTGACACCCGAACTGCTGCGAGTGTTCATCCGCAGGATTGAGGTGTACGAGAAAGCGGAGAAGTACTCGCGAACCTGCGGAAACAGGATTGTAATTCACTATACGTTTCAGGCGGGCAGCGGTCAGAGGGCTGATGCAGCGACGGACGAAGTAAGTGAAATGGCACTGCTTCCGGCATAAAAAGCAAACCCGAAAGGCATAATGCCTTTCGGGTTACATACCAGACTTATTTCTCCGTTAAGGATAACAGACAAATGGCGGGGTGTTTGTTTTTAAGCAAGCCGGAATCACGAAGCCGCCTGACCATTACTCCACGATAATATCGCCCTCATCAAAGGGATCGCCGCACTCGGGGCAGAATTTCGGGGGCTTCGTCCTGTCATCCGGTTCCCAGTGGCACTTATCACAACGATATTGCGGCAGAGGATCCGGCTTTTTCTGGCCGCATTCATGGCAGAATTTACCCTTATTTTCCGTTCCGCAAATGCAGATCCAACAGCTTACATCGGGTATTTCCATATCCTCAGGGAAAACTTCAACGGCCTCTTCGACAATCTCATCTGCATCTATAACAACATCTTCTTCATCGATTTTGAGTGACGATTCATATTCAGCATATTGCTTGGGCGACATACTTGCCAGCTTTGAAAGGTGTTTTTTCAGCTTCACCGCCATCGGCTTAAACGATGCCAATGTCAATCCGCCGGAAATGACTGCACCGACAACCGGAACTGCTTGGGAAACACCTTTTGCAAAAATTGCTTTGGTCATTTTCTGTCCCAGCATACCTGCAATCTTTTTTACGAGCGGAAAGATCCACCCCTTGGTGAGTGCTTTTGATGCAACCTTCTTGGCGACAGATTTCATGGCCACTTCACCAAACAACTTGCCGACAGCATTCTCAGCCATTTTCACGCCGGACATGACACCAATGAACAGCAAAAGCTGGGACTGCGTTGCATCATCAAGCTCTTCTGATTCTGTTGAGATTTCTGTCCATCCATAAATATAAGCCAATTCCTGTGCAATACGGATGATAAAGGCATAGAATTGCGCCAGATCTGCAGGGATCGTAGCCGCCATGGCCCATCCGCCCGGAATGCCCGCTGCCGCTGAAATACTTGTCACTTTAAGCGTTTCGGCGTTGATAATCGCATTGGCCAGACTATCCAGAATCGAGATGGGAATCCCAGCATTCAGCGTTCCGTCCACAAGTGCCTTTTGCAGCTGCTCCGGCGTGCACATTTTACTCAGATTTCTTGTAAGAAAATCTTCTCTGTTAACATGTACAAGCGGCAGTTTGGCAGCACTTTCAATGACGGTCGTAAACGATATCTGTTGATTTTTCATAGAAGTTCCTCCATATATCAATTATTTCATCTCACAAGGACAGAATTACTCTTCGTTCTCACCTTATCTATATCATACCATAATCAGATGATTTTGTCAATATTTTTACGCACATTAGACAAATCCAAATATGGAAACCTCTGTTACCTTCTCCGCCGCACAGAAAAACACCCCGCCATACGGCGGGGTGTTTCAGCTTGTCGAAAAGACCAATTTATTTTATGGGACAATGGGACAGTGCGTCTGCTCGCTCACGCATCGCAGAGGAAGGTAAACCAAGACTCAAAACTGAAGAGGTTTTTCAGCCAAATATAGAGGCGATCTTACAGAACCATGCAAGGGGGACTCTGTCCCCCTTGACCCCCTGCCAAAGGGAATGATTCCCTTTGGAATCCTCAGGCTGCTCCGCAGTATCTTTTGATGTTTTTTCGACAGTCTCAAACACCCCGCCATACGGCGGGGTGTTCTTATTTTACATTACAGCCAGCTTCTGGAACTGTGCCTTCAGTGCGGGATAGATGTCACGGTAGAGCTGATAGTACTTCTCATATTCCGGTACATTCTCAGCCACCGGCTCCTGTACATTCGCTGTGTGGATGATCGCATCGCAAGCCTCGGGTACACTCTTGTACAGTCCGGCACCCACAGCCGCCAGAATGCCCACACCCAGTGCGGGACCTTCCTTGGAATCCACCGTCTTCACCGGACAGTCATACAGATCGGCCAGCATCTGTCTCCATACAGGCGAAGAACCGCCGCCGCCGCAGGCCATCATATCGCTCACGGATACGCCCATTTCACGGCATACCTCCACGCAGTCACGCAGGGAATACGTCACGCCCTCCATTACGGCACGGAGCATGTCACGCTTCTGGTGAATTGCGGACAGACCGAAGAACACACCTCTTGCATTCGGGTCGAGATGCGGTGTACGCTCGCCCATCAGATAGGGCAGATACAGCAGCTTGTTTGCGCCGATCGGAGATTCCAGAGCCGCCTTATCCATGAGATAGTAGGGATCCACGCCCATAGCCGCTGCGGTTTCCTTCTCGGCATTGCAGAAATTGTCACGGAACCACTTGAGGGACAGACCTGCGCCCTGTGTCACGCCCATGACATGCCAGCAGCCCGGTACAGCACAGCAGAATGTGTGCACTCTGCCGCCCTTGTCGATCGTGATACCCGATGTATGAGCAAAAACCACGCCGCTTGTACCGATCGTTGTGAAGGCCTTGCCATCCTGTACCACACCCGTGCCGACAGCGGCAGCGGCATTGTCACCGGCACCGCCGACGACGATGGTACCCGCCTTCAGGCCGCACCTGGCAGCCGCCGCAGCGGTCAGGCCGCCTGTGATCTCGGGGCTTTCGTAGACCTTGGCAAGCATGGACTTGTCGATGGCGAGCTTCTCGAGCACCTCATCCGACCACTGACGGTTCGGGATGTCGAGCAGCTGCATACCGGAAGCATCGGAAACCTCGGTGGCAAATTCGCCGGTCAGGCAGTAGCGCACATAGTCCTTCGGGAGGAGAATGTGGCGGCACTTCTCATAATTTTCAGGTTCATTGTTGCGCACCCAGAGGATTTTGGATGCAGTGAAGCCCGTGAGGGCGGGGTTGGCGGTGATCTCGATCAGGCGCTCCTTGCCGACTCTTTCGGTGATCTCATCACATTCCTTGGCGGTTCTCTGATCGCACCAGATAATGGACTTGCGGATGACATTGCCGTCCTTGTCGAGCATGACCAGACCATGCATCTGACCGGACAGGCCGATGCCCTTGACTTCGTCAGCGGATACGCCGCTCTTGTCCATCACGGCCTTGATGGTGGTGAAGGCAGCCTCACGCC
This sequence comes from Ruminococcus sp., assembly GCA_015066665.1. GTDB lineage: Bacteria > Bacillota > Clostridia > Oscillospirales > Ruminococcaceae > UBA3855. The sequence continues at coordinate 7,771 of SVNX01000036.1, forward strand.
AGTCAGCGGGATCCTGCTCTGCATAGCCGTTTTTCGGCTGATACATGGGGTATTCCACTGTGTGGGACGCAATGACCTTGCCTGTTTCATCGAATAATACGGTCTTGGTACCGCTGGTGCCAAGATCCACACCGATTACATATGCCATACTAACACTCCTGTTTCTTCATCATTTTCATTTTCTCCAGCCTTTGTACGAGCTGATTGATTTCATTATACTACATTTTGTTCATAATTGCAAGAGGTTTGTCAAATTTTGTGAACAGGAATGCTATATGATGTCAGGTTTTTGCCCTGCCAGGAATCCATCTCCCGCTGGCATTTGTCAATGCCGCCGAGCGTGCGGATCTTGTCCATGCTCCACAGCGGAGCAAGGAGCTTTGCCTTCTCGCCGTCGCCGGTCACACGCTCCACCACAGTCTCGGGCGGCAGGTACGCAAGCTGCTCGGCCACAGTCCGGATGTAGTCGTCCTGTGTCATGGGGCGGATCTCCCCTCTTTCGAAGCGTTCGGCATAGCGTGTGCCCTTCAGGATATGCAGCAGCTGGATTTTCATTGCCTGCGGCCGCAGCTGCCCGAGCACGCGTGCCGTCTCAAGCATGTCCGCATGATTTTCCCCGGGAAGACCGTTGATGATGTGAAGGCAGGTGCGGATACCCCGTGTCTGCAGCCTGTGATAGCTTCCGAGAAAATCTGCATAGGCATAGCCCCGGCCGAAATCTGCCGCCGTCCGGTCATGGATGGTCTGCACACCCAGCTCCACGGTCAGATATGTCCGTGCGGCGATTTCGGCAAGATAGTCGAGCACATCCTCCGGCAGACAGTCCGGACGGGTGCCGACGGACAGTCCGCAGATGCCGGGACAGGCCAGCGCCTCTTCATACAGCTCCCGCAGACGGGGCAGCGGTGCATAGGTGTTTGTGTGCACCTGAAAATAGGCGATGGCCCTTGCCTCGGGGCGTTTTTTGTGAATGCGTGCCATCTCCAGCCGCAGCTGCTCGGCAAGGGGCGCAGGATGCGTGAAGGCACCGCTGCCGCCGTCACAGAAGGCACAGCCGCCCGTACCCTTTGTGCCGTCGATGTTGGGACATGTGAAGCCCCCGTTCAGGACGGCTTTTTCCACACGGCCGCCGAAGACCTGCAGATTGTGATAGTGCAGCGTGTGGTAGCGTTTGTTGTCGAGGGCATAGGGAAACGGATTCATGCTTTCCCTCCTGTCCGGAGCAGAATCTGCCATGCGGACAGATCAAGTGCCGTATAGAAATCACGTTCATACCCTGCAAGGCAGCGTGCGATCTCACGCTCCCCCGTTTCATCGAGCAGTGCAGGATACTGACAGAGGACAGCGGCGGCATCATCGGACATGTCGGATGCAAGCGCCGTATCGAATTCACTGAGTTGACCGGCAAGGTACATTTCCGCATTATAGCGGGTCATCCACGCTTCCGGACGGGAGAAGCAGAGCAGTGCGAACATCACGGTGAACACCGCAAAGCTGATCCTGCACACGGGCAGGCGGGGCAGGAACTGGCGCAGAATGATCAGCACGAAGCCCAGAATCAGCAGCACCATGAACCATGTGGTATAGATACGCAGGGGGGTCATGCCATAGGCACCGATGTAGAGCACCATCTTGGCGATGGCCGTGCCTGCAAGTACGATCGAGCTGATGCTCATGAAGAGCGTGTAGATCTTCAGCACAAGGGGCTTCATCATGCCGGTGAATCTGGCACCGAAGCAGAGCACCGCAATCACCGCCAGATTGATGCAGCAGATGATGCAAAGCTCGAAAAAGCCCTGTCTTGCGTACTCGGCATAGGTATAGCCCTCTGCAAGATGCCCTGTGAAGCCGCCGATGAAATAGGGAATCTGCAGGATGAAATAAAGGATGTACAGAAGGCAGACGGGGGTCACGGCTGCATACACCATGGGATTGGGGAGGATCCGCAGACCGGCAATGCTGCTGTCATATTCCGATTCCGGAATGGCCGCAGCGGCATGCACATTCGTCCAGAGCATGCCGAAGAAATAGCAGCCGATGAGAATGCCGATGCCGATCTGCGGAATGAGAATGGCCAGATCATCCGTCGGAATGTCCCGCAGGAGGCCGAGGGCATCGGCCATATTGTCATCGGCAGAGCACAGGAGTGCTGCCACGATGACCGTCAGGGGCACGGCGGTGATGAGACCGGCGACGCAATAGCCGGCATTTTTCCAGACGCTTCCGGCCTTGGCAGCCGAGGCCGCTGCACCGAAGCATTTCCCGAAGCCCGTAAGCGGCATGCCAGCGGCGGCCTTCGGCAGCGTAAACGGCAGATAGCGGAACACATCCGCTTCAGGACGGCAGAGCATGAACACCAGCAGTGCGCCCGTCAGGAGCAGATACACCGTGTTCAGTCCCTTCAGCAGGGCATTGTCCGTGAGGGTATAGAGCGACGAAAACACATAGAGCACGGCGGTCAGAAGCACATGGGTGCGGCTGAATGTCCGCCCGCTCTTTCTGAGGTACACCACACCCCCCGTGAGCATCGCCCAGAAAAGCAGTGTGGTCAAAAGTCCCGGCGGATGCCATGCGACGAAACGCACGCAGAAAAATCCGCACAGCATCGCAGAAAAGGCAAGAATTACGTCGCGTCCGGCATAGACGGTCTTCGGCTTGACAGCAGCCGCAGACGGCACAGGTGCCGCTTCCACGCCGTAAAGATCATGGTAGTTCTGGTTCATGGTGGTCTCCTTTCCTCAGCCGCCGATTCCTGTATCAACGACCTGTACATCGGTTACAATGTTGTTTTCATCACACTTGGCATAGTAAAGATAGTAGAAATCCCCGGCACTGCTGATGGCATCGTGGAAATAGCAGTCCTGTGCGATGAGTACATAGCCCTGCTCTTCCAGCGGAATGCTTCTGCCCGCCTGTGCATCATAGCGGATATAACGTGCCTGCACGGCAGAAAGGGAGCGGTGCAGCATCCAATCGGCATCGTAATCGAAGCGATATGTGATCGCCATATTTGCCCAGCAGAAGACGCTGCCGGACGCCAAGGCAAGCGTGCCGAGAACGGATGCAATGCATCTTGGTTTCTGCGGCATATGGGAGAACCAGTGCAGCAGTCCCATGGCCGCATAGATCAGCACCGTGCCGACGCCGTAGCACAGCACATCCATCCAGTCCGCCCTCGTTCCGAGCAGTACAGCGGGCAGGCTGCCCTCCGGAAAACCAAGGCGTTCTGCGAGATTGCAGAGCTGCAGAAGCTCCGTGAACAGTCCCACGCCCCACAGCCAGAGCGGCAGTGTCCGTGGACAGATCTTCGTCACCATCCGCACAAGGCAGTACAGCAGCGGGATAACAAGCACATCGCCGCCGTAGCTGCGGACAATGCCCAGTCCGTAGATGCCGATGATGATTTCCGTCATGAGCAGCCAGAGAAACGCTGCTCCATAGCCGCAGGCGGCTTTTAGATTCTGTTTCATATGCACACCTCCCGATCGGGTCGTTTCTTACTCTTCCTCACGCCACTCGAGGAGATCGCCGGGCTGGCACTCGAGGATTTCGCAGAGCTTTTCAAGTGTGGAAAAGCGGATGGCCTTGGCTTTTCCGGTTTTGAGAATGGACAGATTGGCAGGGGTGATGTCGATTTTTTTGGCAAGCTCGCCCGAGGAAATCTTGCGCTTGGCCATCATGACATCCAGATTGACAATAATCGGCATGGCAGCCTCCTTTAAATCGTGTAGTCGTTTTCTTCCTTCAGCTCGACGGCCTTGTCAAAGACATTCTTCAGCACACGCAGAATCAGGCCGAAAAATGCCGCTGCCAGCGCCACAATGAAGCTCAGGAACCGCCAGATGCCGAATACGCCGAACGGGATCGCCGCCAGCAGACAGCACCAGGAAATGATGCGCAGGCATTTGCAGTTCACAGGCACAAACACCTCGTCCTTTTTGAGATTCATCAGGAGCTTGTGCAGTGCCCACAGGCAGACCAGTCCGCATACCGCTGCCAGATACAGACAGATGGACAGCGGCCAGTAGACCGAGCCATGCATCAGTCCGATGCCCTCGCTGTACACGATATCGTACCAGTGCACCATCACGGGCACGCAGCACATGAGTATGGGAATGAAGACGAACAGGGCTCTCACCAGAATCAGGGAGAGCTGCAAAGATTTGGTTTTGTTCCACATAGCGGCAACCTCCTAAACATTTTTACTGTAGTTTCAGTATAGCACATGTTTTATCATTTGTCAAGAGTTTTTTATTGAAAAACGATAAAATATTTCTTTTATTCGAAATCAGTGCAATTTTGCGGAAAGCCTGTCCGCAAACGAACCAAAAGCATCCCCCGCCAGAGCGGGGGATGGATGTCAGCTTTCGAGCAGTCCGGCCGCACGAAGATTGGAAAGCAGCTGGTTGTAGGACACGATCAGATCTTCCAGCGTCGCTGTGGTATCCACATCCGCAACGGCCGCAGCCGGTGTGACTTCACCGGCAGGGCCTGTGGCGCCTGTGGGGCCTGTTGCACCCGTGGCACCGGTGGCACCGGTGGCACCCGCAAGACCGTCCGCACCCGTCGGGCCGACAGCACCCGTAGGGCCCGTTGCACCGTCAGCACCGGCGGCACCTGTGGGGCCTGTGGCACCCGTTGCACCGGTAGCACCCGCAAGGCCGTCCGCACCCGTCGGGCCGACGGCACCCGTAGGGCCCGTTGCACCGTCAGCACCGGTGGCACCCGTGGGGCCTGTTGCACCCGTGGCACCCGCAAGGCCGTCCGCACCCGTCGGGCCGACAGCACCCGTAGGGCCCGTTGCACCGTCAGCACCGGCGGCACCTGTGGGGCCTGTGGCACCCGTGGCACCGGTGGCACCTGCAAGACCGTCCGCACCCGTCGGGCCGACGGCACCCGTAGGGCCCGTTGCACCGTCAGCACCGGCGGCGCCTGTGGGGCCTGTTGCACCCGTGGCACCGGTCGCTCCTGTGGGGCCCGTGACACCATTGGCACCGGTCGGGCCTCGGCTGCCGGTGGGGCCTGTGATGCCGTTTGCACCTGTCGCACCCGTGGGGCCGATCGGGCCGGTGGCACCTGTGGCTCCTGTTGCACCGGTCGCTCCTGTTGCACCGGTCGCACAGCCGGACGGACAGGGCATCGGGGAAGGCGGCGGCATCGGACAGGGCGGCGGGCAGGGTGACAGGCAGTCATTGCAGCCGCCGCACGGATTGCCGCAGCAGCCTGCATCGCCATGATAGCAAGAATACATCATGATTCCTCCTGTATCAGTCGGGGTTGATTCCTCCATCTGCGAAATACTGCCGGTTATGCAGCACATTCGCATCACGGGGCTTGATGCGCCCCGCTCTTTCATTATATGCACGGGCAAGTGAACGGTGCCCCATCCGGTCATGGCAGACGCAAAGCTGCATGAACGGAATGTAGTCATGGCAGTCGGGCTGACAGAACCCGCCGCCGGAACAGAGCTTTGCTTTCAGTGCGGTTTCATACCAGAAAGCGGCCTGCTCACAGCGGTTTTCCTCCAGCAGGATCCGTCCGATCTCACAGCAGATCTCCGCACGGGGCACATCCCACTGAAAGCTGCGGCAGAGATAGGCCAGTGCCCCGCCCCGCTTTCCCTGTGCCAGACAGCAGCCCGCCGCCTGCAGGCAGGCATCCAGCCGATTTTCCACCCAGCCATCGGGGGCACTGAGCACGGCATCAAAGTAATGCAGTGCTGTGTCATACTGCCCATGGGCATACAGCTCACGGGCATAATAATACTGCGTGCGGACATCGGGCGTGCCGTCATGGGCAAGCTGCCGTGCAAGGATCCGCAGATTCCGGTCGGGGTCGTGCACCCGCTCCTTCCGGTGGCAGATGGCAATGTCACTGTGCACCACCCGTCCGGCGGGAACGATCACCTCATGCACCGCACCCTCCCACCGAAAGCCGCATGCCCGCCGGAGCAGCCGCTCCCGCTCATAGGTGAAGGTCGGCTGCCCCTGTGCATCGAAGGCAACATGGTAGGGCATCATGACGACATCGGCATCGAGCAGGGGCTTACAGGCACGGAGCTTCTGCTGATTCTCTGCATCGATCACGTCATCGGCATCGAGCCACATGATATAGTCCATGCGCGCCTTCGCAAAAGAAGCATTGCGGGCGGCGGCAAAATCATCCTGCCAGGGAAAATCATAGATCCGCTCCGTGAAAGCGGATGCAATCTCCTTCGTGCGATCCTGCGAGCCCGTATCCACAATAATGATCTCATCGGCGATCCCCTCCACGCAGCGCAGGCAGCGCCCGAGCACATCCTCCTCATCCCGCACAATCATACACAGACTGATGGTTCCCATACTGCACCTCCGGTTCGTGATTCCGTTTTCAGTCTATGCATCGCGGTTTTTCCGTGTGAAAAAAATTTTGAAAAAATTTGAAAAAAGGCTTGACAAGTGATGCATTTTGTGATATAATAGTTTTTGTTCGGTAGATGTGCCTGTAGCTCAGCTGGATAGAGTGACTGGCTACGAACCAGTAGGTCGGGGGTTCGAGTCCCTCCAGGCACGCCACGAACATGAGCTTCCGAGAGATCGGAAGCTCTTTTTTTGCTTCTATTTTGGGCAGAATTCTGAACATTTTCAGGACTATGTTCTTTTTTATGAAATCGTCTCCCGTTATCGCATCAAATACCATAAAAACGATCCGTTTCTATTGACTTCACATCATCAAAGTTGTATAATATAATCAAGGAAAACCCGCTGTTTCCGCATATTTTTAACAGAATGGAGGAATCATCATGAAACACAAACTACTCTCTCTCCTGACAGCAGGCATGCTGTTTGTCTCTGCATCCGCCATTCCGCCCGTACAGGCGGACGATACGCCCTCGATGGATTCCGTCATCGGCACACTCCCCGACTGGACACCGATGAATTTTGTCGATGCCATGCAGCTTTACAACACCTACGGAAAAACCCATGTGGAAGACAATTTCATTTGTACTGTAAAGCCCGTCCGCTTGGATGAAAAAGACAAATACAAAACTTCAATTTCTGGCAGCATGGCACTGGTCAATACTCCTGCCTGCACATCTCCTGCGTTTTTTACACTTGACATTCCCGAACAGCCCGATCCGAATGATGCGGAAGCTCTTGCGGAATATGAAGAATACTGCAATATATTGGGCATTCCCACGGATGACTACAGCTTTTTTGAGGCATATCAGGAAAGCGAAATGCAGTATGTCTTTGAAGTCCAGATGTTCCGTGTGCTGGAGGGCGAGGATCTCACAGTAGAATGGATTGAGGATCTCGGTGAAGGTTATAAGAAAACGATACTTGAAACCTTTACCTTTGAAAATCCGAGCGGCTATGTAGAACAGACCGACATTTACAGCTGGCTGCCGGACTGCCCTGCTGAGTATAATTGGCTGAAAAGCTATAGTCATGAATCCACGCTTGCTGGCAGTGGTGCGTGCGTTTATTCCGGCCCTTATATCGCATACTGTGCAGAGGTGAATGCAAGCACGGGCGATTCTCTGGAAATGAAACAGAGCGGTGAAGGTGCGATTGAATATTATATGGAATCCGACTGCAACGGATTTGACCTGCTCACAACAGTTGATCCGGTGGATGGAGAAGGCTCTTCCTCTGTGATCGTCTATCAGCCAACAAAAGACGGTCTGGTTGATGTGGAATGGTCAGTCGGCAGGCACTGGTCGGATGAAGCGTCCTTCGATATCACGAACGGAAGCTATCATATCAAGAACGACTGTACCGAGATTGTTGACCTCACAAGCGGCAGCACAATCATCACATTCATCGATCAGGATACGGGCGAACTGATTGATGTTCCCGAAGATGCTTCATTTTTGAAAAATACAATACAGAATAGCTCTGAAGAACCTTGTCTCAGTGAGCTGTTTCCTGTTTCCTCGAATCCCTGCATCTTAGATTCAATCAGAGCATACGATCCCAATTGCAGCTATTCGTTCGACATCAGAACAGCGGACGGCTACTATGATTTCTGTGGATTTGAAGTCACATCCGAAACATCTAACCGTGTTGAAGTGACCTGCAAGATGAGCTACAAAACGAATCCCGAGCCCGTTCTGCCGGATGGTGCAACAAGAATCACGCTGTATGACAAGGATACGGGCGAGCTGATTCCGGATGAAGTGATCCGGCTGCACAACTTCACGTTCGGCACAAATATCGGCTATAAAAACGACAATATGCCCGGCGGATGGATGTATACAGGCCCGTTTTTTACTGTCGATTCCAATCCCTTCGTTCTGGAAATTGATCAGTTGGCGAGTCATTACAAGTATGCTGATTTATTTGAATTCTGCTGCGAAGATAAGCCTGAGGTGATCTATTACAGCAACGATTCCATGGATCTGATCTTCAGAATCAAGATTGAGGTCTCCGGCGATGTGAACGGCGATGATACATTCAGCCTAATTGACGCTGTCGCATTCCAGAAGTGGCTGCTTGGGTCGGATCAGGATGAGATCTACTATTATTTGGCAGAAGGCGATCTGGATCTCAACGGCAAGCTGAACGCCTTTGATCTTGCCATCATGAAGCGCAAGCTGATTTTGAACATGAATACCGTCAGTGCCGCATCATAATGCGGATGGCAAATGAAAATCAGAACACCCCCGCTGAAGCGGGGGTGTTTTTTTAGTCAAACAGGAGATGTTTCAGGAGCTGTCCTATCCCCCCCTGAAAACAGAAAGCCCCGTCAATGACGGGGCTTCAGTCTGTCGAAAAACCTTATTAGGTTCAAAGGACGAAGTTCTTTGGCGGGTTAGAGGGTACGCAGTACCCTCGCAATATAGCCCCTCCCCCTTCGGGGGAGGGGTTGGGGCGACTCCCCACGGGGTGGGGAGATGCCGAACAAAGTGAGGCAGAGGGGACGGCACCTGTAAGGTGGGGGCAGGCTTTGG
>SVNX01000006.1:0-31451 GCA_015066665.1 Ruminococcus sp.
AGCCTGCCCCTGAAAAGAAGCAGAAGTCCGCAGAGCCTGCACCCGAAAAGAAGCAGAAGCCTGCAGAGCCTGCACCCGAAAAGAAGCAGAAGCCCGCAGAGCCTGCCCCTGAAAAGAAGCAGAAGCCCGCAGAGCCTGCACCCGAAACGAACGAGACACCTGCCGAGCCTGAGAAGAAGGAACCGGCCGAAGACGCAAAGCCCGAAAAAACCGAAAAGCCTGCCAAGCCCGCAGTACCTGCCAGAAAGGAACCGGGTGCCGGCGGCAAGCGTGCCATGGATGTGCTGCTTTCGGTTCTGCTGGTCGGCGCCATCGGTGCGGGCGGCTGCTATGTGGCCATGCAGACCAGTCCCATCGACCACACAACGACTTATGTGACTGAAGCCACAGAGCCGCAGGAGACCACATCGCCCACCGAGGAAGGCAAGACCATCTATCAGACGGAAATGCATGCCAACACCGATGTCCACATGGGTGATCTGATTCTCGTCAACAGCAAGTGCGAGTACATGGGCACAGAGGAGGGACTCGTGAGCCTCTACGAGCTGAAGCAGGAGGCGGACAGCCACAGCTTCTCCGTGCGTGACGGCGATCTGCTTGTGCGGGAAACCGTTGCAAAGCAGCTCATTGCCATGTTTGACGGCTTCTATAACGAGACCTATGATGATAATATCATTGTGCAGACCGGCTATCGCTCCAGAGAGCGTCAGCAGGAGCTGTACGATGAAGACCTTGAACTGACCGGCGAGAGCTTTTCCGAGCGTGTGTCAAAGCCCGGCTGCAGTGAGCATCAGAGCGGCTTCTGCGTGGATCTCAGTCTGGTCGGCGGCGAGGATTATGACGGCACCGGCGACTATGCATGGATCAACGAGCATTGCTATGAGTATGGCTTTGTGCTGCGTTATGAGAGCGGAAAGACGCCCCTGACCGAGGTCAAGGCCGAGCCCTGGCATTATCGTTATGTCGGCGCCCCCCATGCCTATTACATGACAGCAAACGGCCTCTGCCTCGAGGAATACATGATGGAGCTGAAGAAGTACCCCTATGAGGGCGAGCATCTTTCCGTCACAAACTTCGACGGCACCGTTTATGAAATCTATTATGTGCCCGCTGATACGGAGTATGACAGCACCATGGTGCCCGTGCCCGGCAAGCTGCAGTACACCGTATCCGGCAACAATGAGGACGGCTTCATTGTGACCGTCAATACCGGTGAAACGGCGGACAAGCCCGCTGCGCCCACCGAGGCGCCTACGGAAGCTACAGAAGCGGATACCACCGCTTCTGCTGATGAAAGTGAGGCGGAGGAAGAGGACGATACGACCGCCTCTTCTGAGGACGATAGCGAGGACGATGACAATGCGGACAGTGAATCCGACAGCGAGGCTGAGTGATTCGTCGATATGCACAATGGGACGCCTTCGTTTGTGATGTGTGTGCACAAAAATTATAAAAACGACTTGCCAATTGTCATTGAATATGCTATAATAGATAAGTAATGCGATAACAGAGGAAATTTGGGATAGATATAGACACATGAAGGCTGGTGAATCGTTATGATTTGTCCGAAATGCGGAGAAGATATTGACAGTAAATTTACGTTCTGCGTCAAATGCGGAACTTCATTGAAACAGGCGCCTGCAAAGCCCAAGGCGGCACCAAAGCCCGCTGCTGCACCTGCACAGCCCGCTCCCAAGCCTGCACCGCAGGCAGCGCAGCCCGCTGTGCAGCCTCAGATGGCGCCGAATCCCCAGATGGCACAGGGCATGGTTCAGCCCCAGATGGCGCCGAATCCCCAGATGGCACAGGGCATGGTTCAGCCCCAGATGGCGCCGAATCCCCAGATGCCGCAGGGTATGGTTCAGCCCCAGATGGCACCGAATCCCCAGATGCCGCAGGGCATGGTTCAGCCCCAGATGGCGCCGAATCCCCAGATGCCCATGGGCGGCATGATGCCGAATCCCCAGATGATGCCGCAGGGTATGATGCCCGGCGCACAGATGGGTGTGCCCCAGAACCCCCAGATGCCGCAGAATCCGGCCGCACCGGGTGCGGAAGCACCGGATGCCGCACAGGCCATGCAGGCCAATCCTCAGATGATGGGCGGCATGATGCAGGGTGTGATGCCCGGCATGCCGATGATGGGCGGCATGATGCAGTACGGTCAGCCCCAGTTCATGGGCTATGACCCGACCGGCAACCCGATTTATATGCAGATGGTACCGCAGGTCATGGGCTACGATGCCTACGGCAACCCCATGTATACCATGGTGCCCATGCAGACATACGGCATGCCCCAGATGCAGAATCCGCAGATGATGGGCATGATGCCGAATCCCCAGATGATGCAGCAGGGCATGATGCCCGGCGCACAGATGGGCATGCCCCAGAATCCCCAGATGCCGCAGGGCATGGCACAGCCGATGCAGAACCCGCAGGCAATGCCGATGCCGCAGCAGCCGATGATGGCAGCCCCCATGCCTGCACCGCCTCCGGTGACTGTGCAGGTGAATTCGGCCGCAGAGATGCCCGTCAGTGCGGATGCACTGATTGGTGAGGACGAAAATGCCGAACCGCCGGCACCAGAGGAAATTCCCGATGAAAACGAACTGCTCGACCAGATCTTCAGTGACAAGCCGAAGCAGTATTCCATGAGCGCCGGTGCCAAGCCCGCCGCTGCGACCTTCTCCATCAGCCTGTCGGCCGGAGAGGTGACAAGCGTTGCGGATGAGGATGCGCCCCGTCCGTCCGAAAAGGCGGAAAAGAACGCAAAGGCAGGAAAGTCCGGAAAGCCCGCACCCACCAAGACCCGCATCATCTCTCCCGACGAGTTCTTCGATGATCCCAGCCCCCGCCGCATGAACGGCGTCAAAGCAAAGGAAATCTATGAGGATGATGAGGAGCTGGAAGAGCAGATTCAGGCTCTGGAAGAGACCAGCAAGAAGAAATCCAAGCGCAGCATGAAGGCTGCCGATCAGGATCTGGCACAGAATACCCAGGAGGGTGTGACCAATCCTTCCGTATCCGCTGCCGCACAGGCCATTCTCGAGCAGGTGAATGCAACAGAGGCTGCACTGGCCGGCGGAAACGCACAGTAATCATTGCATGATGTCCGGGATCACCGGAAAAGAAATTCAAAAATTCAGGAGGCACATATGGAACAGCAGAATCAGCAGTCTGTAACACCTCAGAATGTTGCAGCAAAATCCGTGAAGAAGGTCGGCGGCTTTGCCGCAGATTTCAAGGCATTCATTTCCAGAGGCAATGTTCTGGATATGGCAGTCGGTGTGATCATCGGCGGTGCATTCACAGCCATTGTCAACTCTCTGGTCAATGACATCCTCACCCCCATCATCGGTACATTCCTGTTCGGTCTGAACTTTGACAAGCTGGGCATTACCATTCCGTGGGGCAACCAGCCCTACATCAATTTCGGCAGCTTCATCCAGAACATCATCACCTTCCTGCTGACAGCACTCTGCTTGTTCATTATGATCAAGTTGATCGGCAGCTTCCGCCGCAAGAACGAAGAAGCACCTCCGGAGCCGCCCAAGCCCACTGTTGATCAGGAGCTCCTCACCGAGATCCGCGATCTGCTCAAGGCACAGGCTGAAAACAAGTAAGCATACCACAGCCCCCACCCGATGGGGGCTGTTTTTGCGCTTTTCCCCATGCATCCCCTGCATAATGGCGCAAAAACTGTGGAAAATCCCGATTTCTCCGGCTGTTCATAATTTTGTCTGGAAAAATCATCGGCGCTGTGCTATAATAAGGTACAAGCTGCGGTGTCTTTTGCGCTTGATGCCGCAGAAAATTCAGATAAAGAGGGAGAAGCTATGAAGAATATGCGAGTCATGCAGCGACTGTCCGCCGCCCTGCTTGCCGCCGCAATGGGCCTTGGTCTGCTCACGGGCTGCAGCAGTGAAACGAAAACGGATTCGGCCGCAAATTCCGCAGACAGTACCGTGTCCGTTACTGATGCGGCCGGATCGGAAGCGGAAACACAGCCCGAGGCGGAAACCGAACCGCCCACCACCGCACATGTCAGCCCCACGGAGACCGTGACCTCTGCGCTCGGTACGCAGATCGATGTGGATGTGACGCTGAACCGTGACAATGACAATACCTATCAGACAAAGCTCAGCCAGTTCGTCCAGTACGGCGATGTCATCGACTCGTTCACATTTGTGTTCTATGCCGGTGACGGGGTTTCGAACATCGGCACATATACGGGCGGATGCGGCATTTCCGTCACATCCGACTGCACTGCTGCCACCGATCCCGGCTGGTACCAGTCCGATGATTTCAGCACCGCCGCCAAGGGCTCCTATGTCGAAGTCACATGGCAGGTGCCCGCTGAAATCCGTGACAGCATTGACCTCAACGGCGAGGTGCTCGTCGGCTACTGGTGGGGCAACACCACGACCGTCAAGCTCAGCGAGGTCATCTGCAATTATACCCGCACCATGACGCTGCCGGTCGACGGCACGGAAACGATTTCTGTCGGACAGACGCTGAATTACAACAGCAATGAGACCAAGAGTGTCAGAGTCTCCCTGGCCGATGCACTGGCCGGAGGCCGCGTACCGCAGGCAATCACATTCGACATCAGCGCAGGCGGCAGTTTTGGCAAGTTCACAGGTGCCTTTGGCATTACCACGGATGAGTGGCATCAGAGTGATACGGTAGCGGTTCTGACCGAATCCGGCAGCCTGAATCTGACATGGATTCTCCCCGAGGATGTCAAGACAAAGGTGCCCGCCGATGCCGAGGTCATGCTTGGTTACTGGTGGGGTGAAGTCAGCGAGGCTGTCCTCCAGACGGTGACCGTCAAGTACAGCATTGGTTCGCAGACCGCCGGCACCGTACAGCAGCCGGCACAGAATGACACAGATCGTGAGACAAATGAGGGGGACAAGGACGTGAAAAAAGGAAATGCCGCACAGATTGCTTCAGAAATCCGTATCGGCTGGAATCTGGGCAATACACTCGATTGCTATGATGTGGACTGGAAGGTCTCCAGCCATGAAAGTGCCTGGGGTAATCCCAAAACCACAAAGGAAATGATTGATGCTGTCAAGGCCGCCGGTTTCAATGCCGTGCGTATTCCCGTATCGTGGACGGATCACATCACCGATGACGGTACCATTGACGGCGACTGGATGAACCGTGTGCAGGAAGTGGTCGACTATTCCATGGACAATGGACTTTACACCATCCTCAACGTGCATCATGATGACTATACATGGCTCAATCCCACCTACAGCGATGAAGCCGCTGTCAAGGCAAAGTTTGTGAAGATCTGGACACAGATCGCAGCACGCTTCAAGGACTATGACACGAAGCTCCTGTTCGAGGGCATGAACGAGCCGAGAGTGGTCGGCAGTGCCAATGAATGGATGGGCGGCACGCCCGAGGAACGAGATGTCATCAACCATCTGCATCAGGCATTTGTGGATACCGTGAGAGCCTCCGGCGGCACCAATGCCGAGCGTACACTGATCGTGACCACGCATGCCGCTTCCATCACAGCGGATGCCGTGAACGGCCTTGTTATCCCGAATGACGGCAACATCATCGTGTCCATTCACAACTATGCCCCCTGGAAGTTCACCACCAAGGAGCATGAGAATGTCACCGCCTTCGATGCAGCCGGTCAGGCTGAACTTGAGCAGCATTTCGATTTCCTGTATGACAAGTTCGTCAGCAAGGGCGTGCCGGTGATCATCGGCGAGTTCGGTGCGGAAAACAAGAACAATGCCGCCGACAGAGCCGCTTACTACAGCTATTATGTGCAGGCAGCCGCCAAGCGGAACATTCCCTGCTTTGTCTGGGACAATGGCCTCGCAGACAGCTTCGGCCTGCTGAACCGCAAGACACTGACCTGGTATGATGAAGCCATCGTACAGGGCATGATGGATGCGGTAAAGTAAATGAATATCACAAAGAGCAGGACGTGCCCCGTCCTGCTCTTTGTTAAAATTCCCCAAAACAAGGGGGATGATTTGGACAAAACGCAGAAATTTATGGGACTTCCTAAAATTTAACAAAAAACGTGTTTCTTTTTAGCAGTTTTGTGGTATGATATAAAAAGGAAGGGACGCTGTGTCTGAAACGAGCGTCCCATACATAGAATCAATATGGAAAAGGAGCGATGGCAATGAACTATCCAATCATCACAATCGAACGCGAATATGGCAGCGGCGGCAGCGTTGTCGGCAAAATGGTCGCTGAAAAGCTGGGCATTCCGTTCTATAATCATGAAATTCTTGAAATGGCCGCAGAACGTCTGGGCGTGCCCGTGACCAAGCTCGAGGGTGCGGAGGAAAGCTCTCCGAAGAGCTTCCTGTATTCTCTGCTGCTCAATTCCAATCCGGAGAAGACAATGGAGGACAATCTTCCTGTTTCCGATAAGGTCTATGTCATGGAGTGCCAGATCATCAAGGAGCTGGCGGCCGTCGGCAGCTGTGTGATCGTGGGCCGCTGTGCCAATCACATTCTGCGGGAGAATCCGCATCGTTTCAGCGTATTTGCCTATGCGCCCAAGCCCTTCCGTTTGAAATATGCGCAGGAGGCCTACGGCGTACCGGCAAGGGAAATCGAGACCCTGCTGCCCCGTGTGGATAAGCGCCGTGAGATGTTCTACAGCATCAATACGGGCGGCAACTGGCACGACAAGGACAATTACGCCATGTGCCTGAACACCGAAAAACTCGGTGTGGAGGGTGCCGCAGAACTGATCATCCATACCGTGCAGATGCTGCCGGAGCCGGGGGAGAAGGAATAAACACAACAAAAGCCGCTGCGTTTGCAGCGGCTTAGCTTGTCAAAAAAAGTCCCGTCCAGCCAGTGCGCCTTACGGCGCACGGCTGGACTCGTTTTTTATTCTTATTTGCGCCTTCGGCGCATGTAGGGGGCTTCGCCCCCTACACCCCCTCAGTATATAGACGAAAAGCACTCCGCAGGAAGGCAGGGCAATTTAAGCGAAAGGATACTTTTTCGAAAAGCTAAACCGCTGCATTGCAGCGGTTTTTTATTGGCTTCGCCCATAATAAGCACAGTTTTCTGCGGCGGTATTGCTGGAGATGCTCGTTTTCTTCCGGTGTCAGCAGTGCATGAATGTGGGCATCCCTTGCACTGATGATCTCGTAATGATTCATGCGGTTCATACGGATGCCTCCCTCTTCTCCGTCACAAAGACCGTGCCGTCCTTGTAATACATCATTACCAGTACATCTCCGCGTTTGAGCGTGTCCGCCAGTTCCTTGGTGCATGCTGCATGCAGCATCGCCTTGCCGGGTGCAAGCTCCGTGTCTACCCAGTGGTCGTAATGCACCATCTTGTTGCCGGCCACATCCTCAGCACGATATTCCACGGACTGATGCAGAAATCGCCCCGTGAATACATGATAGGTCTGCCGGAGCTTCTGCACGCTGCGCCATTTCTGCCAGCTGTTGAGTACGATGAACGGCAGAACCAGAATGGAGATGGCATAGTACAGAAATTCTGCAATCTCCATGGCACTCCCCTCAAACATGAGGAAAAAGATGTCCTTGAAATCGAATATGAACATCAGAATCAGCCCGATCAGCAGACCGGCCGACAATGCCGTATGAATCCAGATGTCCGCCCAGCCGCCGGATGCCTGACTGCGGTGGATCTGTCTTGCACGTTCCGCTTCCTCTGCTGTGACCGTGCCGCCGTGCAGATAGGCATCCCTTGCGCTGACAATTTCATATCTGTCAAGATTGACCCGATGCCGTTCCATCATGTCCCGCTCCCGTTCTCAGCCAGGAAATCCTCCGCCAGCTTCTGTGCCTCTGCATAGGAAGAAAGTCCGTAGCACCGTGCACGGAAGGCGGCGGCTCCATGATAGCCCGTCATGTACCACGATGCATGCTTCCTTGCCTCACGGATGGCAATTTCCGGCGGCTTCTGACTGCCGTCAATGATCATCCGGATGTGGCGGAGCATCATTTCCATCCGCTCCTCCGGTGTGGGCGGCGTGTAGGGGAGACCTCTGAAATACGAATCGATCTCCTTGAAAATCCAGGGATTTCCATAGGTTGCACGGCCGATTGCCACCAGATCGCAGCCGGTCTGTTCGTACATTGCTGCGGCATCCTGCGCCGAGCAGATGTCACCGTTGCCGATGACCGGCACCGAGACCGCACGCTTCACCGCCGCAATCTGCGACCAGTCCGCATGTCCGCTGTAGAGCTGCTGCCGTGTCCGGCCATGCACCGTGATGGCACAGGCACCGGCCTCTTCCATTGCCTGTGCAAACTCCACGGCGTTGATGCAGCTGCCATCCCAGCCGATCCGCATTTTCACCGTTACGGGCACATCGGATGCCCCCGCTGCCGCACGCACGCAGGCGGCTGCCAGTGCAGGCGTTTTCATCAGAGCGGAGCCCGCTCCCGTGTTCACGACCTTCGGGACGGGACAGCCCATGTTGAGATCGATGAAATCCGGCCGGTATGCCTGCAGCATTTCGGCAGCACGGGCAATGAAGTCCGGTTCGCTCCCGAAGAGCTGGAGTGCCATGGGACGCTCGCAGTCCGTGATGCGGCACAGCTCCGCACTGCCCCTGCTGTCATAGCAAAGGCCCTTGGCGGAGATCATCTCGCTCACAAGCAGGACTGCGCCCTGCTCCTTGGCAAGAATGCGGTAGGAATCGTCCGCCACACCCGCCATGGGTGCAAGCGCTGCGGTTTTGTCGAAGGTGTGGTTGCCGATGGTGATGGTCTGCATGGGGTGTCCTCCGTTTCATTTCTTCCCTTTTATTTTGCCACAAACAGGATGATTTGTCAAGCTGTGCAGGCTGCCGACATCTGTGTATACGATCTCTATGCACTTGTGCAGATGGGCGAATTTTATTCGCTGCCCCATCCGCTTCCTTGAATTTGTCCGGTATTTCCTGTATAATGGAGATTGTATTCTGTGAATACAGCAAGACAGAAAGGATGATGGATGAATGAAAAAAATGAAAATGGCATCCCTGCTGACGGCAATGGCGATGCTGTGCGGCAGTGCTGCCGTTCTGCCGGAGATGCCGGAGCGGATGCACATCACAGCACAGGCCGATGGCGAGGACTATACCGTTGGCTTTGTGGATGCAATGACCTATCGTGATTATGGCGATCACATTGAGATCGTCGGCTGCCAGGAAAGTGCCACTGCATTTGCCATTCCCAGTGAGGTAAACGGCGTGCCGGTCACAGTCATCGCTTCGATGGCATTTCTGGGCAAGACGAACCTGACCGAGGTGCACATCCCCGAGGGCATCACCGAAATTGGAGATATGGCATTTTCCAACTGCTCCGGTCTGACCGGCATGACCCTTCCGGCTTCCGTCAGAACCATCGGCGAAAGTGCGTTCAACAACTGTTCCGGCCTTACAGAGCTTTCAATTCAGGGCGGCGTGGAGCAGATCGGTGCGTTTGCATTCCAGAGCTGTACGGCACTCGAATACGTTGACATTGCAGGCACAGAACAGCCGGGCATGGTTCTGAACATTGATGAATATGCGTTCAGCTTCTGCTCTTCGCTGAAGGAATTCCTGGTCTTCAATGCCGTGACCTCCCTCGGTGAGAAGGTGTTCACCGAATGCGAGAATCTCGAGGTTGTTGCCATTCCGTCCGGTGTCACGGGCATCGGCGAGTATGCCTTCTGGAATTGCCCGATGCTGACCGAAGTGGTTCTTCCCGACAGCATGCCCGAGGACGTGGATCATGCAGGAACCGTCGGTGCATATGCGTTCTACCAATGCGGCCGTCTGAAGCAGCTTGCAATCCCCGACGGCATCACCGCCATCGGCGAGGGTGCATTCAAAGAATGCTTCAGCCTGACGGATGCGGCACTGCCCGACAGCGTGACGGAGATCGGCGCATCGGCTTTTGAAAAGTGCATTTCCCTCAGAAATCCGGAGCTGCCGGAGAATCTGAATACACTCGGTGCAGGTGCATTCAAGTGGTGCGTAAGCCTCGGATCCGTTGCGATCCCGGAGAGCCTGACCTATATTGCAGACAATACGTTTGAAGGCTGCGTCAGCCTGCAGACCCTGACACTGCCTTCCACGCTCACACCGCAGGTCAACCAGACCACCCCCGGTGTAAGTGCCGTCGGAAATCAGGCATTTGCATATTGCAGCAGCCTATGCGATATTTATTATGACGGTACGGAGGAAGCGTGGGCAGCCCTGAACGTGACGGATGCCCGCCTGATCAACTCCCCCTGCCTGCGTTTCAAGGGTGATGAAGCACCGGTTCTGCCGGAAACAAATGTGGTGCTGCCCGATATTGCCGATGCACTGGAGAACAATCCCGACCGCATTTTCATGCGTCTGACACCGCCCAAAAAGCGTACCTATCAGGTTGGCGAAGAGCTTGACCTGACCGGTGCCTATTATGATGGACAGGCCCTGATTTCCGGCAGAATGGCGGCCGCAATCAAGCAGCTTGCCAATGTGACGGCTGAAATTCTGGACACCTCTGCATTCGATTCTTCTGCACCGGGTCTGTATCCGATCTATGTGAATGATATGGATCAGAGCCTGTACTTCTTTGTGGAAGTCGTGGAAGCGGAGCAGACAGAACCCACCCTCCCCCTCGGCAACCTCAATGGTGACGGCGTCATCGATGCAAACGATGCTTCCATGCTTCTGGTGGCCGCAGCTGCAGCCGGTTCCGGAGCGGATTCCGGTTTGACGGCAGAGCAGATCGCCGCAGCCGATCTCAATGCGGACGGCCAGTTCGATGCCAGCGACGCTTCCCTCATCCTGATGTATGCCGCATACGCAGGTGCAGGCGGTGAGCTGGATCTGGCAGGCTTCCTTGCACAGCTGTAAAAATTGCAGAACACGGACAGTGAAGGCTGTCCGTGTTTTTTATGCAATGTGGTTTTAGACAGTTTTGCCGAAGCAGGCATTTCCAAATTATGCAATTGGGAGAAGTCTTGCCCATAAATCGAAAAAAGACTTGTATTTTTTTTTTTTTGTTATAATTAAATATATGAATTCCACAGAGATGTGGAATTGTGGAAAGGATGATTTGATGAAGAAAAGAAGAATTCTGGCCGCCCTGACTGTATGTGCAATGCTGATGGGTACAGCAACCATGCCGTCCACATCGGAGATGGTAAGCCTCACTGCAAGTGCGGAGGAGACGGGGGAATATACAGAGGGGACTTATGAGCTGTTGACTTATCGGAATTATGGGGATTATATTGAGATTACCGGTTGTGATGAATCAGCCATGGAGGTTGTGATACCGGCGGAGATTGATGGGGTGGCGGTGACGAGTATTGGAAATAGTGCATTTAATTGGAATTCTTCTCTTACCAGCGTCACAATTCCTGATAGCGTGATAAGTATCGAAGCCGGTGCATTCAGTGAGTGTACTTCTCTTACCAGCATCACAATTCCTGATAGCGTGACAAGTATCGGAGCCAGTGCATTCAGTGGGTGCACTTCCCTTACTAACATTACCATTCCGGACAGCGTGACGAGCATCGGAAGTAGAGCATTCCAATCCTGTCAGTCCCTTACCAGCATTACGATCCCAGATACTGTGACAAGTATTGGAGAATATGCGTTTACGGGTACCCCTTGGTTAGATGAACAAATGACAGAGAATCAGTTTGTGATTGTGAATGGAATTTTGATTGGAACTGGTGTCTGTACAGGTGATATTGTAATTCCTGACGGTGTGACAAGCATTCCAGATAATATGTTTAATTTCAACCGAGATATTACCAGTGTGGTTATTCCTGATGGTGTAACGGATATAGGAACATTTGCGTTCCTATATTGCTATTCGCTTGCAAGTGTCACCATCCCAGACAGTGTGAGAAACATCGGAGATGGAGCGTTCTTTGGATGTCCCTTAACCAGCGTTACAATTCCTGATGGTGTAATAACTATCGGTGAAGCTGCATTCTGTGAGTGTGCTCCCCTTACCAGTGTCACAATTCCAGGCAGCGTCACAATCATTGAAAAAGATGTATTCTGTTGGTGCGATTCCCTTACCAGTGTTACTATCCTGAATCCTGATTGTATCATTGAGGGGGATTCTGAAACATTTTCCAACAAAGGTAGTGCCACAATTACCATCTGCGGCTACGAAAACTCCACCGCCCAGACCTTTGCTGAAACCTATGGCTACCGTTTTAAAAGCTTAGGAACAGCACCTATTCCAGAGATCTCCCTCGGCGATCTCAACAGTGACGGCGCCATCGACGCAAACGATGCTTCCATGCTTCTGGTGGCCGCAGCCGCAGCCGGTTCCGGCGCGGATTCCGGTCTGACGGCAGAGCAGATCGCCGCAGCCGATCTCAATGCGGACGGTCAGTTCGATGCCAGCGATGCTTCCCTCATCCTGATGTATGCCGCATACGCAGGTGCAGGCGGTGAGCTGGATCTGGCAGGCTTCCTTGCACAGCTGTAAAATTGCAGAACACGGACAGTGAAGGCTGTCCGTGTTTTTGTTTGACATCCCGTCCGTTCTGTGCTATACTGATATTAATCTCAAAAACTCCGCAGCAGGAGGGATCCCCATGACCATCGCACAGCTTTTGCAGAAATGTGAAGCACTCAGCACCGAATTCAATACCGCCGCACGCACAATGGACGGCAAAGCGCTGTCCGCTTACCGCAAGCAGCTTGAACGGCGTTATCATGTACAGTTCCTCAACGGGTGGACGGTACGCATGCAGCTCCATGTGGAGGATGTCTTCCGTGCGCAGGTGTGCCGTACCCTCACCCGCAGCAAAAAAACGCTCCTCGGCGGCACGGCTTTGCAGTACCTTACCACACTTACGCTGACGTCACCGGGATTGCCGGCGTGCGGGATCGCATGCACCGTGCAGAACCCCGCCCCGCCCACCGTCGACAGCGGCGATGTGCATGCCGCCGGCACCCTCGAGGTGTCCGTTGTGCTTCTCTCCGAGGGGCTCGTCTGGAAGGACGCCGCCCTGACCGGCAAGTCCAGAGTCAGATGGCTCTGAGCAGCCCGCAGGGGCTGCTCAGTCTGTCGAAAAACTTTCAAAAGATACTGCGGAGCAGCCTGAGGATGCCAAAGGGAATCATTCCCTTTGGCAGGGGGGATGGGGGACAGCGTCCCCCATGAATACGCAGGATAATGAATACGGCCATAAAAGCACATTCGGCCTTTCGTTTTGGCTGCGCTTTCCTCTGCGATGCGTGAGCGAGCAGACGCACTGCACCATTGCCTTCGTAAAATAAAAGAGACTTTTTGACAATCCGATGCAGCCCGCAGGGGCTGCATTTTTTATGCTGCCGTGTGGATGGATTTGTGGAAATGCATGAAAATGATTCTCCTGATTTGTGCACCTCTACAGAATGCAAAGTGAACTTGGCAAAATGTATTGACAAGTGTACTTGGCAGTGATATCATAGAATCATACCGGATGCCAAGTGAGCTTGGCAAAATATAAATGAACAATTATGGGAGGAATCTGCAATGACAAAGGATGAAATTCTGGAAAAGAGCCGCAAGGAAAACAAGGAACAGGATCTGTACGAGATGAGCGTGAATCACGCTGCCGAGCGTGCCGGTGCAGTCGGTATGATTGCCATGGCGATGCTGCTGACGGTGATTCATATCATGCAGACCGGGGAGTTTGACCTGAGACTGTGGCTGGTCATTCTGGCAGAGAGCATTGTATCGAGTATTTACAGGGCCGTAAAGATGCGTAATCTGCGGGAGATCGGCTGGGCAGTGTTTACTGTGATTGTGGAGATTGCGATCTTTGTGATGGAATTTGTATAAGAAGCAGGAGAAACACGGATGAATGAGGCTTTGATTCTGAAGAATCGTCTGAAGGAAGTACGGACGGCGCAGAAGATCTCGCAGGCAGAGCTTGCAGAAATGGTGGGTGTGTCACGCAACACGATCAGCTCGATTGAAACCGGACAGTACCAGCCGACCGCCAAGCTTGCGCTGATTCTCTGCATTGCACTGGATATGAAATTCGAGGAATTGTTCTATTTCGATTGATGAAGGGGCGGGGTGCGCAGCACCCCGCATTTCATCCCCCTCCCTTTGGGAAGGGGGAGGGCAGTTTAAGGGGGAGCATACGCTCTTTGCCCCGTGTCCCAGCCCGTGGTTACGCATGCAAGCTTTTGTGGGCCAAAAAGGATCAAAGGACACTGTCCTTTGGCGGGGGCGGGGTGCGCAGCACCCCGCCTTTAATCCCCCACCCTTTGGGAGGGGGGAGGCAGTTTAAGGGGGAGCATACGCTCTTTGCCCCGTGTCCCAGCCCGTGGTTACGCATGCAAGCTTTTGTGGGCAAAAAAGGATCAAAGGACACTGCCCTTTGGCGGGGGCGGGGTGCGCAGCACCCCGCATTTAATCCCCCACCCTTTGGGAGGGGGGGAGGGCAGTTTAAGGGGAAGCATACGCTCTTTGCCCCGTGTCCCAGCCCGTGGTTATGCATGCAAACTTTTGTGGGCAAAAAAGGATCAAAGGACACTGTCCTTTGGCGGGGGCGGGGTGCGCAGCACCCCGTATTTAATCCACTTCCCTTTGGAAGGGGGGAGGGCAGTTTAAGGGGGAGCATACACTCTTTGCCCCGTGTCCCAGCCCGTGGTTACGCATGCAAGCTTTTGTGGGCCAAAAAGGATCAAAGGACAGTGTCTTTTGGCGGGGGCGGGGTGCGCAGCACCCCGCATTTCATCCCCCACCCTTTGGAAGGGGGGAGGGCAGTTTAAGGGGGAGCATACACTCTTTACCCTGCGTCCCAGCCCGTGGTTACGCATGCAAGCTTTTGTGGGTAAAAAAGGATCAAAGGACACTGTCCTTTGGCGGGGGCGGGGTGCGCAGCACCCCGCCTTTAATCCCCCTCCCTTTGGGAGGGGGGAGGGGGAGGGCAGTTTAAGGGGGAGCATACGCTCTTTGCCCAGTGCAACCGCCTCTTGACATTTGCATAAAAATCGGATATAATATATCATGAGGAACTTTAGAGCATTTGATGCAATGAAGTTTCATCACCAAATCGGCGGGCCGACCGCCGGAATTCAAGGAGGTAATTACCAATGGCACTGACAAATAATCAGAATGTCCTCAAGTGGGTAGACGAGATGGTTGCTCTCTGTAAGCCCGACAAGGTAGTATGGATCGATGGCTCCAAGGAACAGCTCGATGCGCTGATCAAGGAAGTTACATCTCTGCCGGATGGCGATCCCAATAAAATGTATGTCCTGAACCAGGACAAGCTCCCGGGCTGCCTGTATCACAGAACTGCTGTGAACGACGTAGCTCGTGTTGAGGACAGAACTTTCATCTGCACAAAGACACAGCAGGATGCCGGCCCCACAAACTACTGGGAGGATCCTGAGAAGATGTATGCAAAGCTCAGACCCATGTACGACGGCGTTATGAAGGGTCAGACTATGTATGTCATCCCCTATTCCATGGGCCCTGTGACTTCCCCCATCTCCAAGGTGGGCGTTGAGCTGACAGACTCCATCTATGTTGTTCTGAACATGAACATCATGACAAGAATGGGCGCTGCTGCATTCGATAAGCTGGGTGAGACCTCCAACGACTTCGTACGCGGTCTGCACTCCAAGGCTGATGTGGATCCTGAGAACAGATACATCTGCCACTTCCCGGAGGACAACACAATCTGGTCCATCAACTCCGCATACGGCGGCAACGTAATCCTGTCCAAGAAGTGCTTCGCTCTGCGTATCGCTTCCTTCCAGGGCAAGAACGAGGGCTGGATGGCTGAGCACATGCTCATCCTGGGCGTAGAAAAGCCCAACGGCGAGACCAAGTATGTTTGTGCTGCATTCCCCTCTGCATGCGGCAAGACCAACCTCGCAATGCTCATTCCTCCGGAGGGCTACAGAAACAAGGGCTACAAGGTTTGGACAGTCGGCGACGATATCGCTTGGCTCAAGCCCGGTCCGGACGGCAGACTGTATGCCATCAACCCTGAGAACGGCTTCTTTGGCGTAGCACCGGGTACCAACATCAACTCCAACCCCAATGCGCTGAAGTCCACAATGAGCGACACCATCTTCACAAACGTTGCCATCAACAACGATGACAATACTGTATGGTGGGAGAAGCTCGACAAGAATCCGCCTGTCAATGCAACAGAGTGGACAGGTCCCGTTGTAAACGGTCCCGAGTTCATCGCAAACGGCGGCAAGCTCGCACATCCCAACTCCAGATTCACAGCACCGGCAAAGAACTGCCCCTGCCTGTCTCCTGAGTTTGATAATCCGCAGGGCGTACCGGTATCCGCTATCGTATTCGGCGGCCGCCGTGCATCCACCACACCTCTGGTATATCAGTCCTTCGACTGGACACACGGTACCTACATGGGCTCCGCAGTATCCTCCGAGACCACAGCAGCTGCTGCTGGTGCAGTAGGCGTTCTGCGTCACGATCCCATGGCTATGAAGCCCTTCATCGGCTACAACGTAGGCGACTACTGGGCACACTGGCTCGAAATGGGTGAGAAGCTGGGCGACAAGGCTCCCAAGATCTTCAACGTTAACTGGTTCAAGCAGGACGAAGAAGGCAACTTCATCTGGCCGGGCTTTGGCGACAACATGCGTGTTCTGGACTGGATCATCGAAAGATGCGAAGGCAATGTAGACGCAGAGGAAACTGCAATCGGTTACCTGCCTAAGAAGGGCGATATCAATGTTGAGGGTATCGAGGATGAAGTGACTCCCGAGATCATGGACAAGCTGCTGGCTGTTGACACTGATCTGTGGAAGCAGGAAATCGCTGAAATGCGCAGATACTACACCGAGGACATCGCTGCTAAGGGCGGCCGTGTTCCGGAGGCTCTGCTGGCACAGCTCGACAAGATCGAGGCTCGCCTGAACGCATAAGTGTATTTTTGAAATTATGGGAAACCGTCCTTTCGGGGACGGTTTCTTCAGCTTGTCAAAAAAGTCTTTTTTCTGGGGTTAGCCCCCCAGAAGCTTGCCCCCACCTTACAGGTGCCGTCCCCTCTGCCTCACTTTGTTCGGCATCTCCCCACCCCGTGGGGAGTCGCCCCAGCCCCTCCCCCAAAAGGGGAGGGGCTATATTGCGAGGGTACTGCGCGGCTTACTGCCGCCGTCCCCTCTGTCACTTCGTGACGTCTCCCCACCCCGTGGGGAGCAGCCCTCCACCCGCCAAAGGACGACATCCTTTGAACCAAACAAAGTTTTTCGACAGACTTGGGAAACCGTCCTTTCGGGGACGGTTTCATTTTTGCACAATATATCCATGATGGATATACAGATTTTGTGCATCCCTCCGAAATGCAGTGCAACCTCTTGACTATCCATGATGGATATAGTATAATATATCCATGATGGATATAACGATACAAGGAGGTATGGCATATGGCAAAAACAAGCCCCTATGAATCGGGGGAACTGACGGACAGTATTTTTCTGATCCTCCTGACAATGCTTCGGCCGGTGCATGGCTACGGTATTATGCAGACGCTTTCGGAGCTGACGGATGGAGAAGTGGTGATCGGGCCTGCAACGATGTATACGACGCTGAAAAAGATGAAAGCCGCCGGCTGGATTTCGGAGGAAAAGGGCGAAGATGCGAAGATCGTCTATCAGGTCACGGAACAGGGCAGGGAAGTGCTCGACAAGGACTACGCAAGAAGAAAGCTGATGATGCAGCTTGCGGACAGAATGCTGGGAGGGAAGAACGATGGCTAAATATAAATATCGTATGGGAAATGGTCTGGCAATCTCGCCGGAAAAGGATATGCGGATGTTTGCGGAAATGAGTGCAAAGGGCTGGCATCTGGAGGAAAATCAGGGCGTGCTGTTCCGCTTTGCACAGGGCGAGCCGCACCGCTATATCTATGCACTGAACATGGATGAGGATACGGACGAAACGATGTATGAAACCTATGCCCAGTGCGGCTGGACGCCGGTCATCAAGGAAAAGGGAATGCATATTTTCCGTGCAGAGGAGGGCACGCCGCCCATCTTCAGCGATACGGCATCGAAGATCGAGATTCTGGAGAAAGAACGCCGGAAATTCGGTGCTTTGGCACTTGTGTGGAGTTTTGTTACAGTCGTTCTGCTGATTGCGGGGGAGATGATGGACAGCTGGCTGCTGATGATTCTGACGATGTGCAGCCTGACGATGACCGTATTTACGGCATTCCCGTTTCTGGGGCTGTGCAGACAGATTCGTGAGGGACGCAGAAAGGAGCAGCACCATGATTGAAGTGAATCTTGTGACGGTGATCATTTTTCTGATTGCCGTATACTGTGTTGTGAAATCCGCAGTGGAAAACGGCATGAGAGACTATGAAAAAGCAAAGCAGAACGAACAGCAGATTGATGAAGAATTTTGAACGAAAACCGCCCTTTCGGGGGCGGTTCACTCTATCGGAAAACCGCAGTGGATTCAAAAGGCAGTTGCCTTTTGGCGGTGCCGGTGCGCAGCACCGGCACGCAATCCCCCTCCCCTCGGGGAGGGGGCAGGGGGTGGGGGCAGTTTTGGGGTGCTGACCTTTGGAAAGGGATTTTTCGACAAGCTCAAACCGCCCTTTCGGGGGCGGTTCCGTCTATCAGAAAACCGCTGTGGATTCAAAAGGCGAT
The DNA here is from genome assembly GCA_015066665.1 of Ruminococcus sp. Taxonomy (GTDB): domain Bacteria; phylum Bacillota; class Clostridia; order Oscillospirales; family Ruminococcaceae; genus UBA3855. Next base: position 18,605 of record SVNX01000006.1, read on the forward strand.
TGCCTTTTGGCGGTGCCGGTGCGCAGCACCGGCACGCAATCCCCCTCCCCTCGGGAGGGGGCAGGGGGTGGGGGAAGCTTTGGGGTGCAGACTCCGGATAAAGACTTTTTCGACAAGATCGAACCGCCCTTTCGGGGGCGGTTCCGTCTATCAGAAAACCACAATGGATTCAAAAGGCGATTGCCTTTTGGCGGTGCCGGTGCGCAGCACCGGCACGCAATCCCCCTCCCCTCGGGGAGGGGGCAGGGGGTGGGGGCAGTTTTGGGGTGCTGACCTTTGGAAAGGGATTTTTCGACAAGCTCAAACCGCCCTTTCGGGGGCGGTTCACTCTATCGGAAAACCACAATGGATTCAAAAGGCGATCGCCTTTTGGCGGTGCCGGTGCGCAGCACCGGCACGCAATCCCCCTCCCCTCGGGGAGGGGGCAGGGGGTGGGGGAAGCTTTGGGGTGCAGACTCCGGAAAAAGATTTTTCGACAAGCTCAAACCGCCCTTTCAGGGACGGTTCACTCTATCGGAAAACCGCAGTGGATTCAAAAGGCGATTGCCTTTTGGCGGTGCCGGTGCGCAGCACCGGCACGCAATCCCCCTCCCCTCGGGGAGGGGGAAGCTTTGGGGTGCAGACTCTGGATAAAGACTTTTTCGACAAGATCGAACCGCCCTTTCGGGGGCGGTTCACTCTATCAGAAAACCACAATGGATTCAAAAGGCAGTTGCCTTTTGGCGGTGCCGGTGCGCAGCACCGGCACGCAATCCCCCTCCCCTCGGGGAGGGGGCAGGGGGGTGGGGGAAGCTTTAGGGTGCAGACTCCGGATAAAGACTTTTTCGACAAGATCGAACCGCCCTTTTGGGGGCATTTTCTTGACTTTCCCCATCCTCTGTGCTATAATGGGGAAAACATCACAGGAGGTGCGCCATGCCGCATAAAAAAGCCCTGCTTGTCATCGACCTGCAGAATGATTATCTCTGGAACGAGAGAAAAGCGATGTTCTCCTATGATACCGCTGCACTGATGCAGGCGGTCAATGCAACCATCCACAGCCGTCAGGCAGAGGGATGGGATATCATCTACATTGCACAGATGTTTCCGGATCTCCCCACAAACCGTGCGCTGATCGGCTTTTCCATCAAGGGCACAAAGGGTGCAGAGCTGTACAGCGGACTGGATGTTGTGTCCGATCTGTATTTCGAGAAGAATCTCCCCGATACCTTCACGGCGAAAGCCTTCCGCACATTCATGCAGAACCAGGGCTATGCGGAAATTGCAGTCTGCGGTCTGGATGAATGCGGCTGCGTCGGTGCAACTGCAAAGGGTGCAGTGAAAACCGGTGCAAAGGTGACCCTGATCGAAAAAGCCACCGCCTGCCGCTTTCCCGAAGCCAAACAACAGAAAATGCGGGCACGCCTTGCTAAACTGGGCGTGCAGTATGTCTGACCGAAAAAGGAGAATCCCATGGCATCCTGGATCATTCATCTGCGTATCGCTGATGCGCTGCTCGATGTGCTGGACGTCGAAGCGCCGCATTTTCTCGCCGGCAATATTGCTCCCGACTGCGGCCGTCCCGTGCCTGCGGGCGGATTCGATCCCGATCTGCATGTGACGCATTTTACCCAGACCAAAAAGGATGCGTGCGAATATGACCGCTTCTGGAACGAATACGGCTCGACCGCACGCACACCGGCACAGCGCAGCTTTTACCTCGGCTATTTTGCCCACCTCATGACCGATGTCCTCTGGGTGAAATGGATCAACGCCCCCACAAAAGCACGCTTTCCCGCTCTTTATCGGGAAAACCGGAAGGAATACTATCGCCTTGTCAAGGCCGACTGGTACGATCAGGATTTTCTGTTCCTGCAGAAAAATCCGGATTTCCGCAGCTTCCGGCTGTTCTGCGGCATTCCTGACTATACAAACGACTGGCTCCCCTTCTATGACAGCGGCAACCTTCCCACGCAGTTTGCCCATATCATCCGCTTTTATCAGGAGGGTCAGGCCGATCCGTCCCGGGACTATCCCTATCTTACCGCCTCGCAAGCGGACTGGTTTGTGGAAAATGCAGTAGCAGAAATCCTGAAATCCATCTCCGATATTTGTGCTGATTGCACAAAAGATAAATCCGATTTTTTGTTAAGTTGACAAAAAAATTTGAATCTATTGCAGTTTTATCGTCAGTGTGATATAATAAAATGGAAAATCAGCGGGGGTGCAGGGGGATTGTATCGCCGTAAAGTAAAAGGAGAAATGACGAATGGCAAAGGTTTGTTATAACTGCAAGAAGAAGCTGCACGGCAATTGCATCAGCTGCACAAACTGCGGTGCTCACCAGTGGCGTGAGGGAACAGATAAGATGACCGTTGAGCAGCTGAAGGAATATGCGGATGAAGAGTTCCGTCAGGGCAAAATGGGCAATACTGAGGCCCACAATGCACACACGGATAAGTCCATGTTCATCTACCAGCTTATTGTTGAGCGTATCGATAATATGATGCCCCGTCTCGAGGCACTCGAGCCGATGGAGAACTGCATCCACATGCTCGACTACATCATCATGCAGGAGCGCAGAGCGGGCTTCAGCGGCGATGAGAGACGTCAGGCACGTTATAAGGAAATGATGCAGCGCATCACCAATAAGAAGGAGAACCTCCTGCTTGACCGCATGGAGCGTGCCCGCAAGATCGAAGAAGAGAATGCACCCGCACCCGAGGTCAAGGAAAAGAAGACCATGAATGTGCCGGATAAGCTCGATGAACTGGTTGACTTTGCAATCTTCACCGTATCCGAGATGGATGAGATGGGCAGCTGGACATTCCTCGGCAAGCCCAGAACCAAGAACTACATGATCAGCATGTTCAGCTTCCTGCGTGAGATCAAGGATCAGCTTCCGACCCTCGAGCAGAAGGAGCGTGAGGTGCTGCTGCATGTCATGTTCCAGGTAGCTGACAGCTATGAGAAGGGCACTTATCCCTTCCCGCAGGATCCGATCCGTGCCATCGACTGGCATATTGAGGCTTCCAACAGAGGCCTGGTACTGTCCGAGCTGGCCATCGGTGATATCTACCTCAAGGGCAGCGGCGGTATGCGTGCACAGCCCGAGAAGGCAAGGGAATGGTACGAGAAGGCACTCGAGACCGACAGCTCTCCCAAGGTGACAGAGTATGCCAAGGCAGCACTCGCGCACATTGAGACACTGATGTAACATATTTATGAAAACAATGCATCCCGAAGGGTTTTCCTTCGGGATGTTTTTTGTATCGGCAGAAGAAGCTGCCGCATTCATAAAGACCTGTGCGGACGGGACAGCACTACTGCACCATCACCTCTGTCCGGATGCGCAGACGGGATGGCATGTCTCCGATGCCGTGTGCGGCCAGCAGCGTCTCCATCCCGATGACATCCGCATCGGCGGCAAGCATCTCTTCGGCCGCTGCCGTGCATTGCTGCAGGATGTGTGCCGCCGCCGTTGTGCGGAGTGAGGACGGGCAGTCCTCGGAGCGGACCGTCAGTGAATAGACCAGCGTCAGCACATCCGCCTGTATTTCAACATCGGTATCCAGATGACACTGCAGCACGGTGATGTCAGCGGAACCAAGTGTCACATTCACCGGCTCGCTGCCATGCGCCCGCAGCCAGAACAGCCCGCGGACGGCTTCTTCGGACAGTGCAGTGCGTGTGCCGTCCTCATGCAGAAGCACCATGCCCTCCGCATCACCCGTGACGGCCGGCAGCAGGGCGGTCTGCTTCTGCCCGAGCCATTCATCGAGCGCGGTTGACAGATCCGTCACGGCAAGCAGACCATTCTTTTCGGCCATGCGGACGGATTGGAGCAGCGCCTCCGAACGGCCTTCTCCGAATACGTCCGGAAGATCGGCACAGATGACCTTGCAGGCAGGGGAGAGCCCCTGCTCGGTGAGGAGCCGGCGGCAGCTTTCCAGTGTGCGGGAGCCGTCAAGGCAGAGCAGCTCCGTGTGTCCGAGGAAAATGCGGCCGCCCTGCTGCGCTTCGGCATGGGCAAGGGCCTCTGCAGCCGATGCACCGCTTCCGGAAAAGGGCATGGTTTCATCAAATGCCAGACCGTGGAGCGTAATGCGCTGCCCGCCGCCGATGCCGATCGACTGGGTATACAGGCGGTCACTGATGTTCTCAGTGCTGCATCCCGTCATCAGCAAGGCAAGCAGCGGGATCGGGTACAGCAGTCTGCGGATGGGATTCATGGGGCTTCCTCCTTTTCAGACAGAGCCACAGCGGCAGAATGCCTGCTGTCAGCAGAATCAGGATGCTGTAGAGCACATGCCCCGAAGCGTGCGCCATCCACGGCGAGAGCAGCAGCATCACGCCAAGCGAAAGCGGTGCGGCAAACCGGAGCTTCGGGAACATTGCATGCAGCAGATGGGCGATGACGCCGGTCTGCAGTGTGATGTGCATGACGTACAGCATTACGAATACCAGAATGAACAGAGCATCCGCACGCTGGGACTGCAGGGGCTGCGTGAGGGTGATGAGCGTGAAGAAGGGATGTTCGGAGAGTGCTGTGAGCCGCCCGCCGACGGTGATGCACAGAAAGACCGTCAGAAAAGCAAGGGCGGCTTTTCCGGCAAGCAGCCCAAGCACCGCACGGCGTTTGCCTGTCTGCACAGTGCCGAGCAGAATCCAGGCGGCAGCCAGCTCCCCGCCCATGGAAAAATAGGACAGTGCTGCCGAGAACAGTCCTTCCGTGCCGGGCACAAGACGGTCCGGCCGGATGCGGCCCTTTGCCCCCAGCAGCAGTACCAGCACCGAGAGCAGGAGCACTGCCGTTACGATCGGGGCGCAGCGTGCCATGCTCCGCAGGCCGAGGGAGCAGGTGTACAGGCAGACCAGTGTGATGAGGACAGCTGCCGTCATCCGGCCTTGTACAGCGAGATTGATCTCAGCCGAAACAGCCCAGAACTGTGCAAAGCCATGTGCGCCCCACAGCAGGAAGAAGAGTACATAGACCGCCCCCAGACTGCGTGACTCGGAAACAATCCGGAACATTGCGCACTGGTATCGATCCGGCAGCAGCATCGGCACGCAGACCGCAAGCTGCATGAGCGTCCCCGGCAGAATGCCGAGGAGATCCGCCCCCGATGCCGCCCGTGTCATGCACAGCACCGACCATGCACCGGACAACAGAAGAATGGTGAGAAGCTGACTGCTTTTGATCCTATTCATGATACTCCTCCACAGTGAAATGTCCCTTCTGCATGCGGCGGAAGCCCACCCGTGTGGCAATGTCCCGCATGGCACGCAGCCGGAACGGGGAGAGGGGGGCTGTGAGCGGGAAGCCGAAGGATGATGTTGCGGCAAGATTGAAGAGGGCGGCCATGGCCAGCAGCGCAATGCCGAACAGTCCCCACAGTCCCCCTGCAAGCACAAACAGCAGCCGCAGCAGCGTGACACCCTGATTGAGATCGGGGACGACAAATCCCGCAAGCACGGAAATGGCCGTGATCGTCAGCATGGGGGTGCTGATGAGACCAGAGGAGACGGCCGAATCGCCGATGATCAGACCCGCCACAATGCTCACTGCCCCGCCCACGGCACGGGGCAGCCGCAGGCCGGCCTCGCGGATGATCTCATACATGAGCAGCACACCCGCTGCCTCCGCCATGAGGGAGAGTGGGGCTTCCTTCTCGGCCCGTGCCAGAAGCAGCAGGAGTGTGCTGTTGAGCAGCTCCGGATGGTACTGACTGACCGCAATATACAAAGCCGGCAGCAGCACGGCCAGCAGGAAGGCTGCATATTTCAGCCATCGCACAAGCGTGGCATAGTAGGGCTTGAAGCTGTAGTCGTCCATGGACTGAAAGCTCTCGACAAAGAGCTTCGGGATGACCATGGCAAAGGGCGTGCCGTCGATGAAGATCCCCACACGTCCCTCAAGGATTTTGGCACAGAGCACATCGGGCCGCTCGGTCAGACTCACACTATCGAAGATCCCGCCCCGCCGGTTTTCCAGAAACGGCTGAAGATACCCGCTCGACAGAATCGTCTCCAGCTCCGTCGACTGCAGCTTTTCTTTGATTTCCCGCAGCAGTGCCGGTGAGACACGGTCGGTCATGTAGCACAGGGCAATGTCCGTCTGGCTGACCGTGCCGAGATAGGACAGCTCGATCTTCATCAGCGGTGATTTCATCCGTCTGCGGATGAGTGACATATTCGAGCGGATGGTCTCCGTGAAGCAGTCCTTCGCCCCGAGGACATTGCCCTCCCCCGAGGGTTCACTCACGCTGCGCCGGTCATAGCCCTGGATGCCGAAGGCGAGCGCCTTCTCCTGTCCCTCGGCAATGAGTACGGCAAAGCCCGCATTGAGCGTGCGGAACAATGTGTGATAGTCACGGATGACAATCCGGTCGGCCGAGAACAGAAGCCGTCCCATGATATGCGAGAAAAGTGCCTCGCTGTCGGGCATGGCCGGAATGGCTGCCAGCGGATGAAAAACCAGATGCGTGAGCATGGCGGTCGAGAGCATGCCCTCGCAGGTCAGAAGTGTACAGGGAATGCCGCCGACTGTGACGGGATTGACCATCACATCGGAGCTGTATGAGGAAATCTGTCGTATGTTGGCCAGATTCTCCGCCATCGAGGGCGGAATGGGAATGCGTTCGTAATTGTGCATCATCATCGTTCACCTCTCTCTTAGTCTGCCTGTCCGGAGGAAAAATATACGCAGGCGGCTTTGCATCAAATGCGTCTTTTCGGGACATGGGCGGAGAATTCAGGAAAAACTGTTGCAATTTGACGGGAAGTGTGCTATACTATAAAAATAATAGAGAGAAAGCCCCTTATGTAAAGGAAAGGATGAGTTTATGTCTAAACGATGCGCAGCAATGCTTCTGGCCATGCTCCTGACCGTCAGCGCAAGCGGGTGCGGCACTGCCAGAATCGAGCATACACTTCCCGGTGAAACCGAACCGGCCGCCACGCTTGCTACAGGAACACCGGCCGCGCCGCTCCCCGAGGAAACCACCCAGCCCCCCACGGAAACCCTTCCCCTGATTCAGGATGCCACCGTCAGCTTCCTTGCCGTCGGTGATAATCTCGTGCAGACAAGCGTCTACAAAACCGCCGCTTCCCATGCCGAAGAGGGCGAGGATTACGATTTCAGCTATTGCTATCAGCATGTGGCCGACCGCATCGCCGCTGCCGATGTTGCGTTCATCAATCAGGAAACCGTCATCGCCGAGGGCTATGAGGTCTCCGGTTCCAACTTCAACTTCAATTCCCCGCCGGAGCTCGGCTATGAGGTGCTCGAGCTCGGATTCGATGTCATCTGCCACGCCAACAACCACGCCCTCGATAAGGGTACGGGCGGTCTGTCCGCCACACTCGATTTCTGGGATGCACGCATGGCAGAGTCCGAGACACCCATTCAGGTGATCGGTGCCTACCGTGATGCGGAGGATATGTCCAATTACCGCATCGCTGAGGTCAACGGCATGACCATCGGCTATCTGGCCTACACCGAGCACATCAACGGTTACCGCGTCCCCGAGGATTCGCCCATCAAGATCCCGCTCACAAGCGATACTGCTCTCATCGAATCCCAGATCAAGGAGCTGTCCGGCATGGTCGATGCCGTTGTGGTTTCCGCCCACTGGGGCAATGAGGATACCCACACCGTCCGTGACGACGTGAAGACCCTTGCAGCCGATATGATCGAGTGGGGCGCCGATGTCATCCTCGGCACACATTCCCATACACTCGAGACCATGGAGTACATCACCCGCAGCGACGGCACAAAGGGTTTTGTGTTCTATTCACTCGGCAACTTCATTTCCGCCCAGACCGACAATTTCAATATGGTCGGCGGCATGGCTGAGTTCAACCTGCATTTCGATGCCGATACCATGGACGTGACCGTTGAGGATGTCCGCCTGACGCCCGTCATCACACATTATGACAACGGCAGCCTGCGCAACATCCGTGTGTATCCTTATGATAAGTATACCGATGAGCTTGTCGCCGGTCACGGCGTGCCCTACTCTCCCGCAGGTACTGCCAAGTCCTGGAACAGGGATGTCATCGAGAAGATTATCTATAATAATGTGCCCGAAGAATTCCGTAATTTTTAACTGAAAATACAGGCTTCCTCCCCCTCATTTTGAGGGGGAGGAATTTTTTTTCGGATTCATGCGAATATTGGTCAAAATACCCCCAAACTAAGAAAAAAGAACTAATATAAAATGACGAAACAATGAAAAATCGGAAGACTATTGTCGATAAATCCAACGTGTTTCCGTGCTTTTGTGTAAAGCATAGAAACGGGGGTGGGTTGTTTGTACAAAGTGATGATTTTTCAAAAAAGTATTTACTTTTTTTCGTGCCTGATATATAATTAAAGATGTTAAAAGTCGGGAGAAATGAAGACCAGAAACCGGAGAAAACAAGAGGATTCAACGGGATTTTTCTGGCCTTTGGTTGATTTCACCAAAACGAGAGTACTGTTTTCTACATGTTACACAAATTGCAGTGAATTCTCTTGACTTATGTGATAATTTGCTCTATAATAACAGTAAGTAGATATAGGGGGAGTCATGCCTTGCTCCTTATATGACTACTGTACTTACTGTGTTATTAAAGAGAATATGGCCGGGTGAGCAACCGGGCATATTGCTTGTGACACCACAAACAAAGAAGGAGGAAAGATGATGAAAGTAAGGAAAATCGTTGCCGGTCTGGCTGCTGTATCCATGCTGGCAGCATTTTCAGCACAGGGCGCATTCGCGGCTGATACGGTAACAATCACAGCTGACAAGGTAGAGGTGGCAGCAGGCGAAACATTTACAATGAATGTATCTCTGTCCGGTGTGCCGGCAGCAGGCATTTCTGTATGTGAGTTCGCTCTGACATACGATACCGAGTGGGTAACAGTAACAGGTGTAACAGTGGGTGCAATTGCAGATAATGGGGTAGATTCTGCAGAGCCCATCGATGGCGCAACAGCGTTTGACGTGGACTACAGCACTGCTGGCGTAATCAATGCAAGCTACATCACAGGTCTGGATGATTCTGCATACTGGATTACAGAAAACGGTGTATTTATGACAATCACCGGTACTGTAGACAGCACAGCAGTAGAGGGCGATACAACTGAGTTTGTATTGGGTGCTATCCAGCGTCAGACATCTGAAGGATCCGGCGTAACCAATGATGAGATTGCAATTGGTAACATTTCTGCTGATTACACAGTGACTCAGTTCGACGTAACAACATCCAATGGTTCCGTAACCGTAGCAGGCAACGGCACAACAGGTGATACCGGTCCCACACCGGGGCCCACACAGGGCGACTATCTGGCTGGTGACGTTAACCTCGACGGCAGCGTATCCATCGTTGACGTAGTTATGCTGAACAAGGCCGTAATGGGCGCTGAGAAACTGAACGACCAGCAGAAGAAGAATGGTGAGGTTGACGGTGACGCATCCGCTCTGGGTGCAGGCGACTCCCTGACCATCCTCAAGCATCTGGTTGACCTGATTCCTGAGCTGCCTCTGGGTCAGTAAGACTGAACCAAACAATGACATCATGGTAGGGACATAATCGTACAGATGGCAGGTAAGACAACGTGCCTGCAGTATGGCGAAAATTTCAACAAACCAACAGAAAGGAATTTATTAGTTATGAAGAAGGTTGTTTCTGCACTGACAGCTGCCGCTATGTGCGCAAGCATGGCTGCAGGCGCTATCTCCGCTTTCGCTGTGTATGCTCCTGACGAGATTGCATTCTCTCTGGAAGTTGTTTCCACTGGTGATTACACAGTTGAAGGCAACACAATCACATTTGCATCTGCTGATGCTGCAAAGAATGCTACATTTACAGTAGCTCAGTTCATTGAGGCTGACAATGATCCTGCGAAGGCTGACTTCCAGATGATCGGTACCCGTGTTGTAGCAAGCGACAAGGGCATCGCTCTGGGCGGCGAGGATAAGCTCCCCGTTGACCCCACATACGCTGCTTACAATGAGACCGCTGTTGAGTACACAGCTGCTGACGGTACTGTATTCACAACTAAGAACTTTGTAACATGCTTCTCTTATCTGAATAAGATGGGCAAGTTCAAGACCGGTGTAATGGCTTGGACAGCTACTCACTCTGATGGCTTCACATTCGCATATGACGGTCCCGAGCAGCTCTCTTGGATGTGGCAGTACAGCTTCGATGCTTCCGTATATGAGAACTACAAGGAGACAGCTCACTTCTTCGGTAAGACTTCCGATGAGTATCCGCTGACTCAGTTTGAGGTAACTCTGGGCGCAGACATTACTGATGGTACATACTCCATCGACTTCGCTGAGACATTCGACGCTGGCGAAGGCGCTAAGCTCGCTACCTACATCACTCCCTCTTCCTGGAAGGGTGATGGTACATTCGGTACTTCCTACACTCCCACTCTGAAGAACCTGACCATCAAGGTTGGCGACGGCGGCGATGAGCCCACAACCGCTCCCACAACAGAGCCCACAACAGCTCCGACAACCGCTCCCACAACCGAGCCCACAACAGCTCCTTCTTCCCAGGATCCCACTGGTGATATCGGTGGTCCTGATATCGGCACAGACTTCACATGGTACGTTGAGACTGTAACAGGCGCTAAGGCTGGCGACTATGTTCCGCTCCATGTATATGTAGCAAACGACCCCGGCACAGCTGGTTATGACGTTGGCTTCACATTCGATGGCGGTTCCATCGCTGATTCTCCTCTGGCAATCGAGGATATTCTCCAGGGTAACGACGCTGGCGATTCCGAGACCTACATTGATTTCGGTATGTTCGCTGCTAACCCCGAGACTGCTGCTGTAGCTTCCTCCAGAGGCGACGGTGTTGACAGCAAGGCTGTTGACGGTCAGGCTGTATTCGTAATGTACGTTGTAATTCCTGAGGATGCTGCAGACGGTACAACTTATGTGATCGACTTCGAGAACATCTCCACTTCCAACGGTGCTTACGAGACATTCACTCCCAAGACCATCGCTGGTTCTATCACAGTTGGTGACGTAGCTCCCACAACAGAGCCCACAACAGCTCCGACAACAGCTCCCACCACTGCTCCGACTACAGCTCCCACAACCGCTCCTACAACTGCTCCTTCCGAGCCCGGCGATTACCTGTACGGTGACGTTAACAAGAACGGCGTAGTTGAGCTGGTAGACATCGTAATGCTGAACAGATACCTGACCAAGTATGACAACCAGACTCTGGATGATTATCAGACAGAGGTTGCAGACTGCTACGATGATGGCAAGCTGGCTGGTACAGACTCCATGGAAATCCTGAAGTATCTGCTTGGCATGATCACATCCCTGCCCACAGCTGTTTAATCAGTAATATTGAATTAGATATCGTGTTCAGACAGGTTTCTGTCTGAACACGGTGTTGTCCAAAACTTAATAATGAGAAAGGAACATTGCGTGATGAAGAAGTTTTTATCAGCATTGACCGCATTCTGCATGAGTGCATCCTTGATCGTTGGTTCTCTCCCGGCATCTGCGCTGAAGGTTGTTACAGATGATTCTGTAAAGTCCGAGGCTGGTGCTCTGACATGGACGATTGAAAGCGTAACAGCTGACCCCGGTGACATTGTTCCTGTACATGTATTTGTAGCAAATGACCCCGGTACAGCAGGTTATGATGCAGCCATCACAGTTGATGGCGGTGCGCTTTCTGCTTCCGATCTTACGATTGAGGATATTATGCAGGGTAACGACGATGGCGATTCCGAGACTTACCTCGAATTCGGCATGTTCGCAGCAAACCCTGATACAGGCTCTGTTGCTTCCTCCAGAGGTGACGGCCTGAACAGCGTGGCAGTTGACGGCGATGCTGTTTATGTCATGTATTTCAACATCCCCGAGAATGCAGCTGATGGCACAGTGTATAAACTGGAATTCAGCGATCTCGTAGTTTCCAACGGTGCATACGAGGTTCTCGATGTAACAACTGTTGGCGGTACCATCACCGTTGGTGAGGCTCCGACAACAACAACACAGTCCACTCCCGCTGCTGAAACCACAACTGAGGGTCAGGGCAGCGAGACCGAGCCCCCTGTAAGCGGCAACGACCACACATGGTATGTGGAAAAGGTAGTTGCTAACGCAGGTGACATCGTTCCTGTACATGTATACGTGGCAAATGACCCCGGTACAGCAGGTTATGACGTAGGTCTGAAGGTAGACGGCGGTGCGCTGTCCGCTTCCGACCTGACAATCGAGGATATCATGCAGGGTAACGACGCCGGTGATTCCGAGACATATCTCGAATTTGGCATGTTCGCTGCAAATCCTGAGACTGGTTCTGTTGCTTCCTCCAGAGGCGACGGCGAGAACTGTGTAGCTGTTGACGGCGACGCAGTTTATGTAATGTACTTCCAGGTTCCCGACAACGCAAAGGATGGCACTGTTTATGATCTGACACTGGATCCCATCGAGGTTTCCAATGGCGCTTATGAGCAGCTGAATCCCACAGTTGTTGCAGGTTCCATCACCATCGGCGAGACTGTGGTTCCTCCGACGGATGGCTTCACATGGTCTGTTGAAAAGGTGGAGGCTGAGCCCGGTCAGATCGTTCCCGTACATGTATTTGTAGAGGGCGACCCCGGTACAGCAGGTTATGACGTAGGTCTGAAGGTAGACGGCGGTGCGCTGTCCGCTTCCGATCTGACAATCGAGGATATCATGCAGGGTAACGATGCCGGCGATTCCGAGACATATCTCGAATTCGGCATGTTCGCTGCAAATCCTGACACAGGTTCTGTTGCTTCCTCCAGAGGCGACGGCGAGAACTGTGTAGCTGTTGAAGGCGACGCAGTTTATGTAATGTACTTCCAGGTTCC
>SVNX01000006.1:31461-88174 GCA_015066665.1 Ruminococcus sp.
CATATCTCGAATTCGGCATGTTCGCTGCAAATCCTGACACAGGTTCTGTTGCTTCCTCCAGAGGCGACGGCGAGAACTGTGTAGCTGTTGAAGGCGACGCAGTTTATGTAATGTACTTCCAGGTTCCTGAGACTGCAAAGCCCGGCACTGTATATGAGCTGACACTGGATCCCATTGAGGTTTCCAATGGCGCATATCAGCAGCTGAACCCCACAGTCGTTGCAGGTTCCATCACAATTCCGGAAGAGATCGTTGAGCCCAACCCTGGCTTCATCTGGTCCGTTGAAAAGGTTGAGGCTGAGCCCGGTCAGATCGTTCCCGTACATGTATTTGTAGAGGGCGACCCCGGTACAGCAGGTTATGACGTAGGTCTGAAGGTAGACGGCGGTGCGCTGTCCGCTTCCGATCTGACAATCGAGGATATCATGCAGGGTAACGATGCCGGCGATTCCGAGACATATCTCGAATTCGGCATGTTCGCTGCAAATCCTGACACAGGTTCTGTTGCTTCCTCCAGAGGCGACGGCGAGAACTGTGTAGCTGTTGAAGGCGACGCAGTTTATGTAATGTACTTCCAGGTTCCCGAGACTGCAACTCCCGGCACAGTATATGAGCTGACACTGGATCCCATCGAGGTTTCCAATGGCGCATATCAGCAGCTGTCTCCCGAGGTTGTAGCTGGTTCCATCACCATCAAGGATGTTGATGAGACTACCACAACAACTGAGGCAACAACAACAGCAGAAACAACCACAACCACAACTACCGTATTCACAGCAACAAGCTCTGAGATCGACGCTGTTTGGAAGATCGGTAAGGTTGAGGTTGAGGCTGGTGCAAAGACCGTTACCGTTCCTGTAACTGTAACAGGCGATACCACCGGTATCAACAGCTATATCCTTGATATGGCTCAGGAGGATGGCCCCGTATTCGATACTGCAGCAGCAGGCGATGCATACGCTTCCCTCGACTTCACATTCAATCCTGATACTCTGGCATTCGGTGCTACCAACTACACTGCTGATGCAAACGTAGTTGCAGCCGGCGAAGTTGTATTCAACATGGAATTCACATTCGCAGGTGAGGGCGCTGTTGCCGGCGAGCAGTATGATCTGACCTTCGAGTCCCTGCTGCTCTATGACATCGACATGGTACAGCTGATTCCCACAACTGAGGATGGCTGGATCAAGGTTAAGGATGCCACAACATCCGAGTCTGAGTTCACTCATGTTTCTTCCGAGATCGATGCTGTTTGGGCAATCGAGAAGGTTGAGATCCCCGCTGGTTCTACTTCCGCAACTGTAACTGTAACAGTAACAGGCGATGTAGACGGCATCAATAGCTACATCCTGGATATGGCACAGGAAGCTGGCCCTGTACTCGGCGGTGCAGAAAAGGGCGGCGCTTATGACGCTCTCGACTTCATCTTCAATGCAGATGGTCTGAAGTTCGGTGCTTCCAACTACACAATCGGCGAGAATGTAGTTGCTGAGGATGGTTCCATCGTCTTCACAATGACATTCGACTTCCCGGCAGACGTATTCCCTGAGGGTGCACCTGCTGGCGAGCAGTATGACCTCACATTCGAGTCCCTGCTGCTGTACAATGTTGAGATGGTTCAGCTGATCCCCAAGACTGAGGACGGCTACATCAAGGTTCTGGATGTTGAAACAACAACCACAACTGAGGAAACAACCACAACAACAGAAGATACAACTACAACAGAGGACACTACAACTACTGAGGACACAACTACAACTGAGGACACAACTACAACTGAGGAGACAACTACAACAACTGAGTCTTCCTTCGTTCCTTCTTCTTCCGTAATCGATGCTGTTTGGGCAATCGAGAAGGTTGAGATCCCCGCTGGTTCTACTTCCGCAACTGTAACTGTAACAGTAACAGGCGACGTAGACGGCATCAACAGCTACATCCTGGATATGGCACAGGAAGCTGGCCCTGTAATGTCCGACGCAGTTAAGGGCGGCGCTTATGACGCTCTCGACTTCATCTTCAATGCAGATGGTCTGAAGTTCGGTGCTTCCAACTACACAATCGGCGAGAATGTAGTTGCTGAGGATGGTTCCATCGTCTTCACAATGACATTCGACTTCCCGGCAGACGTATTCCCTGAGGGTGCACCTGCTGGCGAGCAGTATGACCTCACATTCGAGTCCCTGCTGCTGTACAATGTTGAGATGGTTCAGCTGATCCCCACAACTGAGGACGGCTACATCAAGGTTCTGGATGTTGAAACAACAACCACAACTGAGGAAACAACCACAACAACAGAAGATACAACTACAACAGAGGACACCACCACAACTGAGGAGACTACAACAACTCCTGAGACAACCACAACTGAGGAGACTACAACAACTCCTGAGACAACCACAACTGAGGAGACTACAACAACTCCTGAGACAACCACAACTGAGGAGACTACAACAACTCCTGAGACAACCACCACTGAGGAGACCACAACAACTCCTGAGACAACCACAACTCCCGAGACAACCACAACTGAGGAGACTACAACAACTCCTGAGACAACCACAACTCCCGAGACAACCACAACTGAGGAGACTACAACAACTCCTGAGACCACAACAACTCCTGAGACTACTACAACTGAGGAGACCACAACAACTCCTGAAACAACAACCACAACTGAGGCTGTTGCTACATGGACAATCGGCAACAAGACTGTAACCAAGGGCTCTGCTGAGGCAGCTGCTGTTGAGATCCCGATCACTGTAACAGGTGACACAGGTCTGAACACCTTCAAGTTCGGTCTGACCATGGAAGGTCTGCCGGTACCCACCTGGACAAAGGGCAACGCTTACGATGCACTTGACATCATCGGCGATGGCGCTAACTTCGGTGGTTCCAACTACACAATTGGCCAGAATGTTGTTGCAGCTGACGGCAGCACCGTTATCGTAATGACATTCGATGTATCCGCACTTGAGCCGGGCACATACCCGATCTCCTTCACAGGCGATGTTGAGGCATACACCATTGATGATGTTGCTCTGAATATCACTGAAGTTGCTGGCTACATCACAATCCTGCCCGAGGACATTACTGTAACTGGTTACAGATATGAAATCGTTGGCAAGGAAAAGTTCTACTTCTCTCATGATCCGAGAGAGTTCCAGGTTGAAGACCTCGTTGAAACAGTAACACGTTACACTGTATACTCTGACGGTTCCGAGAGCGAAGGCGAAGTTCTTACTGATCTGAGCATCGTAAGCTTCAACGGCCTCACACCTCAGTCCGTATTTGAGGATCAGGATGGCGCTTACTTCGTAGGTACAATTCCTGCAACAATCACTGATGAGTTCGGTACTCAGAACTTCGACGCAGTTGGTACAGCTTACATCGGCGTGAAGGGTGACGCTACCCTGACCGGCGAGGTAGACGCTAACGACGCTGCTGTTATCCTGGTTTGCGCAGCTGCTTGGGGCGCAGGCAACGATGCATTCATCTACTCTGATACAGAGGAGATGCTCGAGCTGTTCGCTTACTTCCTGGCTGACGTAACAGGTGAGTCTGAGAACTACGGCGAGGATGGTTCTAACCTCGACGCTAACGACGCAGCTAATATCCTGGTATACGCTGCAAGAGCTGGCGCTGGTCTGAATCCGCTGTGGGAAGAAGTTCTTCCTGCTCCGCTGCCGGTTTACACCTATGCAATTGCACAGGCTAACGGCACTCTGCCCGCAGACAAGGCTTAATCAAATCACAAAAGACCTCCCTTCGGGGAGGTCTTTTCTTACTGCAAAATTTCATCACTTTAAATAGCGAAAAACCCTTGACAAAATTGCGTAAATGCGATATCATTAGAACAGTGATTTCATAATGCAGGCGATTGTCCTGCAGATCGGAGGCAATGGATATGAAGAAAATACATGTCGGTGTGGGTAAGCCCTATGACGTTCTGATCGAGCGGGGTATCGTGAAACGATGCGGCGAGCTGATTGCTCCGCTGACGAAGACCCGAACCTGCGCTGTCATCACCGATGACAACGTGAACGCACTCTATGCCGATACAGTGCAGCAGTCGCTGGAGGCAGAGGGCTTCACCGTTTCTAAGTTTGTCTTCCCCCACGGTGAGGCGTCCAAGTGTGCAGAGACACTGCTTGCGATCTATGCATTCCTTTGTGAACATAACATCACCCGCAGCGATTGCCTGATCGCTCTCGGCGGCGGCGTTGTCGGCGATATTACCGGTTTTGCCGCTGCGACTTTTCTCAGAGGCATGCAGTATATTCAGATCCCGACTTCGCTCCTTGCGCAGGTGGATTCGTCCGTCGGCGGCAAAACGGCCATTGACCTGCCGCAGGGCAAGAACCTCGTCGGCGCCTTCAAGCAGCCCGCTGTCGTGCTCTGCGATCCCGATGTGCTTTCCACCCTCCCGAAAGCCTTCCTTGCGGACGGCATGGGTGAGGTCATCAAGTATGGCATGATCCGTGATGCCGCCCTCTTTGATCTGCTCTGTGAGAATGATCTTGCGAGTGTTTCCGCACATTTTGATGAAATCATCCCCGCCTGCGTCGGCATCAAGAGAGATGTCGTGGAGCATGATGAGTTCGACACCGGCGAGCGTATGATCCTGAATTTCGGCCACACCATCGGCCATGCGATTGAGGCCTATTATCATTACGAAACCTACAGTCACGGCAGTGCAGTCGCCGCCGGTATGTGCATTGTCACAAAACACTGCGGCAGTGCAGAGGATTATGCACGTCTCTGCGCGTGTGTTCGCCGGTATGAGCTGCCCACCGATGTGCCTGTTCCCGCATCCGAGCTGGCGGCACACTGCGGCAACGATAAGAAGCGTGCCGGCAGCAAGCTGCGCTACATCGTCTGCGATCCGATCGGTTCTGCACAGATCCGTACCGTGACCTTTGAGGAGTTTTGTGCCGTATTTGCAGACTGAGATTCCGGCGGACAAACCATGAAAAATAGTTGAAATTTTCTGCCGGATATGCTATAATAAGAATGATTGCAAAACAAGCTTAGGAGGAAACGCCAATGGCATCTTTTTGGAATAACCGCATTTCTGTTTCCATTTTCGGAGAATCCCATGGCCCCGCCATCGGCGTGACCATTGATAATCTGCCGCCCGGCGAATTCATTGATACGGACAAGCTCCGTGAATTCATGGATCGCCGTGCTCCCAAGAGCGACGGCACAACCACTCCCCGCAAGGAGAAGGATCTTTGTCAGGTGATGTCCGGTCTGCTCAATGACCGCACCACCGGAACCCCCCTCTGTGCGTTTATCCAGAATACGGATACCCGCTCAAAGGACTATTCCAATCTCTCGAAGCTCCCCCGTCCCGGCCACGCCGATTATACCGGTGCACTCCGCTACAGAGGCTTCAACGATGTGCGGGGCGGCGGTCATTTTTCCGGCCGTCTTACTGCACCTCTGTGCTTTGCCGGTGCTGTCTGCGGACAGATCCTTGAACGCAGAGGCATCTATGTCGGTGCGCATATCGCCGAGATTCACGGTATTAAAGACGATGAGTTCGATCATGTGAACGTCACAAAGGAGGATATCCTCGCTGTAAGAGGCAAGGGCTTCCCGGTGATCCGCAATGCGCAGGGCAAGAAGATGCAGGAGGATATTCTGGCCGCTTCCAAAGGCGGTGAGTCCCTCGGCGGTCTGATCGAGTGCGTGGCTGTCAATGTTCCCGCAGGCATCGGTTCTCCGATTTTCGATGGCCTCGAGAACACCATTGCCCAGCTGATCTTCGGCATTCCCGCTGTCAAGGGCCTCGAATTCGGTGCCGGCTTTGCTGTTGCTGAAATGGTCGGCAGCCAGAATAATGATAGCTTTTATGTGGATGATCAGGGTCATGTCAAGACCCGTACCAATCACCATGGCGGCATCCTTGGCGGCATTTCTTCCGGCATGCCCATTACGCTGCGTGTGGCCATCAAGCCCACCGCATCGATCGGCAAGCCCCAGGAGACCATCAACATGTCCTCCATGGAAAATGATACTCTCGTGGTGCACGGCCGCCACGACCCCTGTATCGTCGCAAGAGCCGTACCCTGCGTGGAAGCCGCTGTGAACATTGCTCTGCTCTCTCACATGCTGGACTACCCGCATTTCACTGAATAATGAAAAAACAGATGCGTGACGAGAATCTTCTGAAGATTTCCGAGCTCGCCGACCGCAGTGTAACGGATGCATCCGTTGCCAGTGTCCTTCTGTGTTATATGATGTATCGTGTGAATGAGCCGATGGACGCCGAGCTGCTCTATGAGATCGCCGTCGCCGGTGAAATCATCAACTACTTCACTTATCAGGAGACCCTGCAGACCCTGCGGAGCAATGGTTCCGTCACCGTGGAAGAGAACGAAAAGGGCGAGTCGCTGTATGCACTGACCGACAAGGGCGAGGCCTGCGCAAGACGTCTGAAGACCTTTGCCGCCAAGTCCTACCGTGATCACATTGTCGTGGCCGCAAAGCGTGCGCTTGAGCGCCGGAAGAACCGTGACGATGTGAAGGTGAACTATATCCATCTCGACACCGGATGCCAGCTCCATGTGAGTCTGACCGATCAGGGGATGACACTGCTCGATCTGACACTCTTCACCCCCGATGAGAAGCAGGCACACATCCTTGGCGAACGTGTTCTGTCCAATCCTTCGGCGTTCTATCATAATGTCCTGCAGGCGGCCATGAAGAATGAGGAAGAGCCGTTTGACCTGACGGATAATTGAGGTGAACCATGGAGTATCGTGTTGCCGTGATCGGCATTATTGTAGAAAATCCGGATGCGGTCGATCCGCTCAATGCTCTGCTGCATGAATATGCGGCACACATCATCGGCCGGATGGGCATCCCTCACAAGGCAAGGGGCATCAGTATCATCAGCATCACCGTCGATGCACCGCAGGATGTGATCAGTGCCCTGTCCGGAAGAATCGGCAGACTGTCCGGCGTGACAGCCAAGGCCGCCTATTCCAGTCTCAAATACGAAGAAAAAGCATAGCCCCAAGGCTATGCTTTTTGTTTTGATGCAATTACTTCAGTTCCAGCTTCTCAAAATCCGCAAGCGTTTCCGCAGCAACGTCCTCACAATAGGTACGGGTCACCTCGTACAGGACGCCGTCTTCCTTGTAGTAGTATACATACATGGTCACATGATGCGGTGCAAGTGCCGTGTTCACGCAGCTTGTCAGCCATGCATCATGACCGAATACGGTGGATTCCGTTGTGGTCAGTTCCGAGATGGAAGGCTCTGTCTCATAGGCATCGTAAATGGCCTTGGCAGCTTCTTCCGGAGTCAGATCATCCTCCATACCCACGATCTTGCAGCGGGTGATGTAGTCGCATTCGCTGTTGGAAAGACGACGCTCCAGTACGATGGAAGCTTCATCCGTAAAGGTCGCCACCCAGTCGCCGTTGTAGGTCAGCGTGAAGTGCTTGGCCTCATGCGTGCCGCCATCCTTTCCGTCCTTGCCGAAGAACACAAGGCTCTTGAGGATATTGTCACGCTCGGTCTGGTAGCTCTCCTTGGATTCCTCTGAATAGGCTGTGAAGAGCATGAACAGGGAGCCGTTGCCGTTGCAGACAAGCTGCATATCCGAAGAGATTGTCACACCGCCGGCGGACATGCTGCAGGTGATGCTGTAGCCGTCCATGCCGTTGATCTCACAGACTTCGCCGGTGACGTTTTCATAGCCCTGTGCCTCGAGATCGGTCTTCATGCCCGCACCGAATGCCTCGGCACTCATATGCACCTCTACAAGCTCCATAACACCGATGTAAGCCTGATCCTCTTCCTTCTCACCATCACGGCGGAATACATAGTTATAATTGCCGCCGCCGTCAAACTCAGTGTAGTCCTCACTGACAGAGAAGTGGTGTGCAGTCAGGGTGTAGCCAACGGTGCCCTCGGGATCCTCAAACTCGGGCAGTGTACTTTCCACATCGCTTTGTACAGCGGGATCGGCAGCAGAATTTTCGGTCTTGTCGCCGCCGCAGCCAAAGAGCATGGCACTGCATGCAAGCAGTGCAAGCAGGGGTATCAGTTTACGTTTCATTTCAGTTCCTCCAAATTATTGCAGTGTAAGTTCTTCCAGATCGGCCAGTGCCGTATCGCTGCAGTCCTCGCAGCAGCGGAACATGATCTGGTACACGACATCATTTTCCTCAAAAAATCCATACTGGATCACGATCCTGTGCGTGAGCACCTCCATTGTATAGCCGACGGTGATGACATCCTTGCCGAGCATGCGGCCCGTGCCGGTCGTCACCTCACCGTGCGCCTGCAGATCACGCATGCACTGGTCGGCTGCATCCTGCGGCGTCAGACCGGCCTGACTCACACCGAAGATGAGCTTTGTGAAATAGTCACATTCACTCTGCGCCACACGCCGGCCGAGATCAAAATCCACACGGCTGTGGTCGGCAAGATACCACGCATCGCTGTAATCAAGCGTGAAATGGTCGAATTTCGCAGTGCCGCCCGTGCCGGCGGCCTTGCCGGTGTAGGTGACGGATTCGAGGATTTTCATGATTTCGGTCTCGTACGTCTCCTTTGCCGTTTCAGGATAGGTGGCAAAGATCACAAAGAGCGAGCCGTCGCCCTCGCTGATGCAGGAATACCCCGCCTGCACACGGGTGCCGTCCTCGAGATAGCTGCCGCTGAAGCGGAAGCAGTCCTTGCCGAGGTCGGGGATTGCATCCGTCTGGATGTCCTCAAAGCCATCCTCCTCAAAATCCGGCATGATGCCTTCAGAAAATGCCGCCGCGCTCATGTGCTGGTCGGGCAGCTCGATGATGGCAAGAAGCGTCAGATCGTCTTCCGACTCACCGGTTTTCCGGAAAGCAAAGTTGTAGTCCTCGCTGTTTTTCATGGTCGTGAAGGCATCACTGACAGTGAAGTCGAACTTCTGGCAGCGATAACTGGTGCGTTCTTCAGGCGGTTCGGTCGGGAATTCCGTGGCTGCCGTTGTCGGTGCCGTGGTTTCCTGAACGGGGGCAGAGGTGCCGCCGCATGCGGAAATGCACAGTACGAATGCCGTCAGAAACGCGGATAATGCAAGTTTTGATTTCATATGTCATCCTCCATAAAAGATGGCGGGATTTCGTCAGGGTCACTTGTTTTATTGTAACACACGAAAGGGATTTTGTCAAGGAGTGGGGGGGCTAACAGGGCAACAGCATTTACTGATTGAGTTACGCTTTTTTGAAAAGTGCAGTAAAATTTGCCCCCACCCCCTAACCCCCTCCCCACAGGGGAGGGGGCTTTATGCCCGGGCCTTCGGCCCGGGCGCCCACTGGAGGACGAGCTTCGCCGTCCCCCAGCCCCCTCGTCCCTGGTACGAGCTTTGGCGTTCCTTCCGAATGCCCTCTGACTCGCTGCGTTCGGCATCTTCACGCCCCGGTACCGCTTTGTATGCATCTCACTTCAGGAAAACACCGAAAAAAGCCGGAACTCTTCGGCTCCGGCTTTCTGCATGCTTTCACTCAGCCCTTCACGACGCCCACGGTGAACAGACGCTTGATGGGTTCTGTGAGGTCGGTCTGCTGTGCCATGACCTCGTCAATGTCCTTGTAGGCAAAGCGGCACTCCTCGGCGGCATCGGCCTTGTTGTGCTTGCCGAGTACTACGCCGTGCGCCTTCAGATCACACATGACCTGCTCGAGCGGGATCTCCTTCACCGCTGCCGTACGGGTGCGCAGACGTCCTGCACCATGGGAGGAGGAGCAGAAGCTCTCGGGATGCCCCTTGCCGCGGACAACATAGCTGTAGGAGCCCATTGCCCCCGGAATCACGGCATACTCGCCCTCCTGTGCCCGCACAGCCCCCTTACGATGCACCCAGACGTCCTCACCGAAATGGTTCTCCAGTGCCGCATAGTTGTGGTGGCAGTTGATTTCGCCGCTGAATTCGGTCTGCAGACCGGTGTATTTCTCCACATAGTGTGAAAAAATGTCCTTGACCTTCACGAGCATTGCGGCACGGTTCTCATAGGCAAAGTCCATGGACAGCTGCATCCAGTGCAGGTAACGCTGTCCCTCGTCCGTGTCGGTCGGCAGGAAGTGCAGCCCCCATGCGGGATCGGCGGCAGAATGCCAGCGGATGTTCAGTTCCTTGGCGATCCGGTTGAAATGCTGGCCGACGCAGTTGCCGAAGTGACGGCTGCCGGAATGGAGCATGATGGCACACATGCCGTCATCATCGGTCTGGAGCTCGATAAAGTGATTGCCGCCGCCGAGCGTCCCGATCTGGAAATAGCCCTCCTGCAGCTCGGGGAGCAGTGCAGCATCCTTTTCATACAGCTGCAGCTCGGCCAAGGCTTTATCAAGAACAGCAGAGGGCTGGGCGGTACGGTGATGATTGAAGCCAGTGGGAATATTGCGCAGGATATCGCCAATAATGGCCTGCAGCAGAGTGCCGTTGCCGGTCATGGTCTCACGCAGGACGGCAACAGGAATATTCGTCTGGACAAAGCCCATGCCGCAGCCGATATCAACGCCGACAGCGTTCGGGATGACCACGTCTTTGCAGGCGATGACACCGCCGATGGGCATGCCCTTTCCGGGATGTGTATCGGGCATGAGGGCGATATGCCGGAAGGCAAAGGGGAGCTTTGACAGATGAATGGCCTGTTCGAGGCAGAGCCCCTCGACGCTCTCTCGGCCGGCGCACCAGATTTTAATGGGACGTGCGTGCTCTTCCTTATGTACAAACATGATGGAATCCTCCTTGTGTTGTTGTGTTTTCGTTGTGCTTTCAGTATAGCATAGGGGAGGGGGCGCTGTCATGTAAAAAATGCTGCGAGGTGGAAGGGGGTCCTTATAAAAAACTCTGCGAACTCATTGCGGATGGTTGCATTTTATGGCGGATTCTGGTATGATATAGATAGGAATTCGTACGGAGGAGGGAATACGATGGGCAGCTTTTCCGAGCTGATCAAGAGCTTTGACAAAACCCGTGATTATATGCGGGATTTCTTTATCTACGGCTGCAAGGTGCGGCAGGACTTCGGACGCAAGAGCGCCCGTACCTACGATGATGAGAAACGCCGTGTGGAAAGCTGGCTCGGCGATAGCCTGCGCTATGGTACGACCGAGCGGGGACGGCAGGTTTCCATTTCTGTGGACAGCGGTCATGTTGCCGAGAATCCCCTCTATCGTGCCTATGCATCCAAGAGCTTCACGGACAATGACATCCGTCTCCATTTCCTGCTGCTTGATCTGCTGGCGGAGGGGGAAGCGTTCGGTGTGCGGACACTGACCGAGCGGCTTGCCGCCGATTACGGTGCCGTGTTCGATGAGCAGACCGTCCGCGGCAAGCTGCGTGAATACACCGCCGAGGGCATTCTCATCAAGGAGAAACAGGGCCGCAGCGATGTGTTCCGCCTGACAAAGCACACGCCGCAGGGACTGTGTGCAGCGTTTGCGGGACTGTCCGATGCTCTGGCATTTTTCTCGGAATGCGGAGAGTTCAGCGTCATTGGTCACACGCTGCTGCGTGCCGCCGGTCTGCGGAATGACAGCTTCCTCATGAAGCATAACTACATTGTACATACGCTTGAGGATGAAGTGCTGCTGCAGCTGGTACAGGCGATTGCGGAGCAGCATTCTGTCTTTGTGGAGGGCTTTGAGGTACAGGATGAGGCACTCTGCACGGGCGTTCCGCTGCAGATCTATACTTCCGCCCAGACGGGACGACGCTGGCTCATTCTCTATCTGCCGAAGCTCCGGCGTTTCCGCTCCTACCGGCTTGATTTCATCCGCCGTGTGAAGGATATGGGCGCCTGTCCGGATTATGCGCATTATGCGGAGATGCTCCGCCGCAACAAGGACAAGTGCTTCGGCGTGTCCTTCGGGAGCCGCCGTGAGGAGGGCAGCCGCCGCATCCGGATGGTGATTCAGGCAGATCCGCTGCGGGAGCCGTGGATTCCGGAACGTCTTGAGCGTGAAAAACGCTGCGGCACTGTGACACGGCTCGATGAGACGCACTATGCCTTCACAGCCGAGCTTTTCGATCCCGGTGAGATCATGGCTTGGCTCAAGACCTATATCGGCAGGATTACGTCATTTGAAAGCAGTCAGACAGAGGAGCGGCGCTTCTTCAGCGACATTGCCCGCATGCACCGCATGTACAACGAAAGGGGGGTGCAGGATGCAGATCTTCAGTGAGATATACGGTGCCTATTTCCGCACGGCAGAGCGGCTTTTGTCACTTGGACACATCACGGACAGGGACATCCGCCGCATCATCGGGGAGGAGGCATTCCGTGATTCAATGCTCTTTCTGCCGCCGAAGCTCCGGCCGGACGGTGAGGGGTCATGGGGACTCTTACAGGCACAGCCCGAGGGCGGCTATGTCCCTGTGACGAAGCACGCACCGCCCGGATTTGTTACACATTTACAGCTTTCGTGGCTGAAGTCGAAGCTCTCCGACCCGAGAATGCAGCTGTTTCTCGCACCGGAGACGCTGCGGGAGCTGGAGAAAGCACTTGCGGATGTGCCTGCACTGTACCCGCAGAATGCATTCCGCTGCTTTGATGTATTCCGTGATGGGGATCCCTATGATCTGCCGCTGTATCAGGCGCATTTTCGTGAGATGCTGGCAGCGGTGCACACAAAGGAGATCCTGTCCATCCGCTTCCGCAGCGGAAAGGGTGCGGCGGTGCATGGCTTCTTCATCGTGCTCCGGCTGGAATATTCACGCAAGAACGATAAATTCCGTGCACTTTGCTGTCGTGTTGCGAACGATGGGACACGCACGGGAACGGGCATGCTCAACATCGGGCGAATTCACAGCATTGAGCGGACAGGACGCTTCGGCACGGAACCAATCGAGCTGGAGGAATGCCTGCAGAGCCGCCGCTGTACGGAGCCGGTTGTGGTGAAGGTGAAGCCGGAACGCAACGGCGTGGAGCGGTTTATGATGGAATTTGCATCGTTTCAGAAGGAAACCGAGCGTGATCCGGAGACGGGCATCTGCAAGGTGCGCCTCTGGTACGATGTGCAGGATGAGACGGAGCTGCTCATCCGGCTGCTGGGCTTCGGGCCTGTGGTAGAGATCCTCGGGCCGATGCCGTTTCGCCGTCAGGCGGCAGAGCGTGTGGCGAGACAGTATGCGCTGCTGACGCAGGGAAGGGACGCCTGAGAGACGGAGCCTTGCCCCCACCGCCGGCTGATACCCTGTGGCGGCATCCCCCCCTCTCCCCCACGGGGGAGAGGGGGGGCTTTCGTGCAGGGGCGAAGCCCCCCACACACCCGGCATTTCCCCGGAACATTCTGCGTCAGGAAATATTTTTCCTTCCGCATGCAAGCAATCCTTATCAAAACGGTACTTAATAGATGAAACCGGATTTCATTCCCCTGTACAGGTCGGATTTATACAGAAAGGAGGGTACTATGGACGATCAGAATATTGTGGCATTGTTCCTGCAGCGTGCGGAAACAGCAATGTCCGAAACCCAGAAGAAATACAGCGGCCTGATTCTCAGTATCATCGGACGTATCCTGCATAGCCCCGAGGACGCACAGGAATGCGAAAATGATACCTATCTCGCCCTGTGGCAGAGCATCCCGCCCCATCAGCCGGACAATTTCAAGGCCTATCTGGCTGCCATTGCACGCAATCAGGCCTATCACCGCTATCGCTATCTGCATGCGGAAAAACGTCATCCCGAGGCCGTCCTCTCCTTTGATGAGCTGGCCGGCTGCCTTGCCGATCAGACGGACGGCGGCATCAGTTACAGCGATGATGCACTGCGTGAAACCATCAATGCCTTCCTTGGTACACTGAAACCAGAACCGCGGCGTATCTTCCTCCTGCGGTACTGGCAGTGCTGCAGCATCGCAGAAATCATGCGGATCTGCGGCATCAGCAAGAGCAAGGCCGAATCCAGTCTGTTCCGCACACGCAATCAGCTGCGGAAATTTCTGACAGAAAGAGGGTACATGGAATGAATCGAAATGAATTAGAACAAATGCTCACCCTTGTGGATGAGAAGTATATCGCCGAACTTGGCGAAAGTGAGGAAACCACATCCGATGTGACTGTGCAAAAGCCCGCCATCCGCCGGTTTATACCGTTTGCCGCCGCTGCCGCCGCCGTCTGTCTCTGCGTGGCAGGCGTGGGTCTGGCACAGCAGGGCGGTCTCAGGACGGGGACATCTGTACAGGAACCGGCATATCAACTGGTTTGGGATACTGGAGAACTTGTCTATGTGGATGCGGAGGAATCGGAGGTCAGTCATCTCACACCGCAGTCCATTGACCCGCCGCTGCTTCCCTTTGATGAGGGGGAGAAATGGTATACAGAAGAGTACAGTTCGATGTTCCTCAATGAGAATGGCTTGCCCGTCAGAGTTTTTATCGAGCGGAAAAATGAGGAGAAGAGCCTGAAAATTACAATGGATGATACCCGTCATCCTTCGGTCTATCCCGTCGGCAAGCTGCATTGTGAGACACTGGAAGCTGAATATGGCTGCCCCGTGATTCTTGGCATTGATCTGACAACGAATGAGAACGTACCTGCTTATCGCTTCTGTTTTGTCAGGAATGGAACGGGCTTTGTGATCCGTACAAGCGGATTTACGATCGAAGAAGCCGAACGTATGGCAGCATCCCTTCTCAACAGCGATGTGACTGCCGCAGGTCTTTGTGGTTACGATGCTCCCGCCTCCACCCCCTATACCATCGTCCGTGGTGACACCACCAATGTCGAGGTCGTGGATTACAAGTTCACAGCGGGCGGCGAGACGCTCACTTATCAGAATCCCGTGCTGCCGATTTACAATTTCCCCTATGCTTCATCGGATATGACCGTGTATCTCAACGTCGGCGGCGGTGTCTCCTCGGCTTGTGTCGGACTCTATGAGGAGGGAAAGCAGTTCCTCTGCCGCATCAATGATAAGGGCACACTCTACCCGACTTATTTTGCAGAGGATGTGGCAGCCCGCAATATCGCCGCTGAAAGCCTCACGGATGCAGTCGTGCTTTATGTCTATGATGCATCCTTTATCGATGATACAGAGCACTATCCCGGCTGGGAGGATAAAGCACATTATCAGGTTTACTGCATGACAAACGGCATCGGGTACAGTATCGACGCCTTCGGCTGCACCGAGCAGGAAGCTGTTGATTTTGCATGGGAGCTTTGCGGTGTAAGCGGAATACAGCTCTATGCGGACAATAAGGACGCCGGTGACGACAGCCTGTATTTCCAGCGTGAGGAAAGCATGCCGCTCAGTCCGGCATTCGACCCGCAGAGCCTCACAAGCGACATCGTGACAGAATCCAGATTTGATCTGGCCTTTGACACGGTGCCCTTTACCGGCAATGACTGCATTTTCTATCTTGACAGCACGGGCCGGACGCTGAGCGCAGACATGAAGCTCTATAATGATGCAGGGCAGTGGGCAAGAATCCTGATCAGTGCGGTGCCCGGCATGTTTACCGAGGGACAGCTCGAAGAACCGGGCAGCGTGGAACGTGACAGCGTGCGTCTGTATGGCTGCCATCCGCAGGAGAACTACGCCGAGCTGTGCTTCGGCATCGAAAACGTGGACTGCTTCATCCAGACCTTTGGTCTGTCCGAGAAGGAAGCGGTGAATCTGGCGGACAATCTCATTGTCAGCATCCGTTATGAGCTGGAGCGGAAGCATTGCCCGTTCGGCGATCTCCACGACAGCAGACTGCTGCTGGGTTCTGCCGCCTATGTGCCGCAGCTTCTGCAGCCGGATGCGGAGATGACCCGTACATTGGCCGATGCCTTCGCTTCCGTATCGTGGCGTGAATTTGAGCGTGACGGACAGTATCCGGACGGCCAGTGCGAGATGGTCTTTGTATACAATGGCGGCTCGCCGTTCCGTCTGACCTTCTACAGCGATCTGACTGTGGACATGGAGCATGACGGCAGCGTTGTGTCCTATATCATCGAGGAGGACACCGCCCACAGAGCCGTGCGTGAAGCACTGCAGACCGATCAGGCCGCCACCATGCTGGTGGATTGTGAGATGGAGAACCTGACGCCCGAGGGCGTATGGATCGGGAGAGAATGAAGGGGCACATAAGCCTGACCCCATCCCCGCTCAGGGGCGAGCTGACTCCGCCCCTGAACCCCCATAAAGAACGAAAAGAAAACGCTTCCGATGCATCACACATCGGAAGCGTTTTGGTATTTCTGTTCTGTTATGCGACCGGCAGTTCACTCACCAGATCCACAAGGCTCTTGAGGATGATCAGGGAATCCGCAGGTGCGATCTCGCTGTCCACATTGCAGTCAGCAGCCTTCTTCTGGGTCGAGGTCAGATCCTGCTCGCCCATCAGATGCTTGTTGAGCATGACAACGTCCACAATTGTCACGCTGCCATCCAGATTGACGTCACCATAGAGGAAGGAATCGTTGATGTCCGGTGTCTCGGTGCCGCCCTCAGGCTCAACACCCCAGACCAGAACATCGTCCACATAAGCGGGGATCAGTTCGGTCAGCGTGGGCGGATCGTCCGTGATCTCCAGACCCTGACGGCTGTAGTCATCGATCGGATCCCAGTTGGTTTTAAAATTTTCATCCATGTCCGCAATCAGACCGAAATGGAAGACTCTGTCGCCGTAGAATTCGCAGCCTTCCCAGCTGATTTCGACGTAGTAGGTACCGTTGTCATCCCACTTGATGGGCTCGGAAATCGTTGCAAAGGACGCACCGTTGGTGTTGGCGTTCTCTTCATCGTAATAGATCTCCACAATCACATCATCGATCGTCTGTCCAATGGCCAGCAGCTCGCTGATGTTGAAGAAGTAGCGTGCTTTGATGTTGTTCACATAGCGGGGCGGCAGGAAGGTGTCGTTGTAGACTGTGATTTCCACCTGAGAACGGGCGGTGTTTTCCTGCATGACTCTTGCTTCAACATAGTATTCGGTGATCTCGCCCTTCATTTCCTCTTCGGGGAGGGGGAGTGCCGGATCCGGCTCATGACCGGCGTCACGGCCGTAGAAATGATAGAGACCTGCGGAAGCGCCAACAAAGCCGGCGTTGTAGTCCACAGCGACCTCGTTGTAGATGTAGTCGTTGGTATCGTCCACATGGAAGTCATCGCTGTCGGGACCGCCGACCAGCGCGCCCCAGAGTACATGCACCTGATCGACCGGCTCGAGTGCGCTCAGGGTCTTGGAACCGTGGGAAGCACGGTGGTGCGGGTGGCAGGCACCGTTTTCCAGATCGTAGCCGACAATATAGGCACGGTTCATCGGGTTGTCACCCATGATGTACTGCATCTGGCCGTAAGACCAGTCTGCAAAGGTCATGTCACCCGTTTCCTTGGCGTAAACCATTGCCTGCAGCTGTGCGGCAGTGTCATAACGTGCGGAACCGTATTCGTTCAGCATGGAGAAGCCGGCCGGTGTCTTGGCGAGCCATGCACCGTCCGCTGTGGGCAGATCGGCAATCTCTTCCGCTGTGATGGTTGTGTTCCAGAGGGTGTCATCGGGGCCGAAGTACTTGTGTGCAGTCACCGGCACCTCGAATGCCGCATTGGCCGCATCAGCCGGACCCATGCCCGACCAGTATTCCAGATTCCAGCGGAAAATATACCAGTCACGGCGGGTGTTGGTGATGGGTGCAAGCTTTGCAAATACGCCGCCCCATACAGTATCCCAGCAGTGTACCCAGATGTTCTGCCAGCAGTTGCCGGTGTCAGCGATGATTCTCTTGAGATAGCCCGTGTAGGGGTGGGCGCCCATGTCGCCGGTCACGGTCTCATCCACAGCAATGATGTCTTCAATATAATCGTAATTGCCTGTGCACTCATAGAGCCATACCGCAGCCCAGGCCAGCTCGTCATAGTCATAGCTGGACTCATAGAAGCCGCCGTCATAGCCAAGGCTTGTGACCTCGTTGCCCTCTTCCTCGGAGTGGGTCGCCACAGCGAATTCATAGAGCTTGATGGCTGCGTTCAGGGATTCTTCTGCATAGTCCGGCTCAGTGTCCTTGAAGTTCAGGTAGTTGACCGCAAGGGAAGCGGATACGCCGGCACACATATCGGAAGCCGGTGTGTCCACCGTTGCAAAGTAAGCAGGACGGGCAAAGTCGAGCAGATTCTCGTTCTGCAGCTCAGGTGCAATCCAGTAGTTGTGGTCGATCTTACCCTCGCCGACCTGATAGCAGAATGCCAGGACATCGCCATTTTCATCGTAGTACAGACACTTGAGATAGTAGTCGTTCATCCAGTGCAGGATGTCCTCAATATGCCACTGCTGACCGGCATCAATATAGGCATCACGGAATTCATAATAGCCCCAGCCCAGGGTGGAAGCCGCATAGCTGCCGGGCAGGCAGAATTTTACATGGTCGCCTGCGTCGTGCATGCCGCCGGCCACGTCAATGGTGCCGTCACCGTCGGGATCGAGAATGTCACGGTGTTCGTCAATGAACGCCTGTGAAAGGTTCGTGCCCTTGTAATCCTCGCCCATCGGAATCAGCGGAACCGCCGCATCCTCCACATGGCAGTCACCACGCCAGTCCAGATTGCCGCCGGTGATGCCGGGGCCGCACTTGTTGGCGTCGTAGAAATACATGGACAGCTGCAGAGCCTTGGCAAAATTGACATCCACTTCCGTGGCAGTCTCTGTTTCCTCAGCCGCAGAAACAGATACGCCGCCCATCAGCATGGCGGCACTTGTCAGCAGGGACAGCAGACGGCTGCCCCATCTCATCTTCTTCATAATAATCCTCTCTTCCGTATTGTTTTTGTTGTAACGAAGTTCTTATATACTGATTGTAGTATATTTTGAATAAAATGTCAAGAGGTTTTGAAAAATATGTTTCAAAAAGGTACAATCTGTTAGTTTTTCATAGGCTAACAAGGTTCAAGATATAATATGGTTTACCTAAATTTCAGCTAATCGAAAAAGTTCCGGGGAAAATTAAGCCGAAAAATGTCGAAAACAGGCGGTTTTATTGACATACCCCATCCCATGTGCTATAATGAATCTGGGTCCGGAAACCGGATACTATTATAAAAAGCTCTACGGAAGAACGCCCCTCCCTATGTCTGCTCGGGAGGGGTGTTTTTCTATTGAAAAACGCTTAAATTTTGTGAATTTTCACTATTTTGACTTGCATTTTTACGCTTGCTGTGCTATAATTAAACAAAGAGGAAGCGATGAATACGCAGTTTTCGCACCATATATTTGCTGCGAAACTGCGCCCTTTTGTGAAAATCTGCCAATAATTATGAGAAAGTACGGAAATCATTCCAAAAACCTGTATAGCTTTAAGTTTATTTTAAGCGAGCATCCGTATAATGAAGATACAGAAACCGAACAGAAAGGAGTGAAGACATACGGAGTGCGGCTTCGTATGTCATAAGTATGGCAATCAGTACATTTCAGCGAAAAGAGATCAAATTCATGCTGTCGATGGACCAGTACGAGGCTCTGCTTGAAGAGATACATAAGTACATGGATCCCGATAAGTACTGCGTCGGCGGCAAGGATTACGGCATCTACAACATTTACTACGACACACCCGATGATTACCTGATCCGTGAGTCCATCGCCAAGCCCTACTACAAAGAAAAGATCCGCCTGCGCAGCTATTTCTCTCCCGCTGCCCC
This sequence comes from Ruminococcus sp., assembly GCA_015066665.1. GTDB lineage: Bacteria > Bacillota > Clostridia > Oscillospirales > Ruminococcaceae > UBA3855. The sequence continues at coordinate 51,078 of SVNX01000006.1, forward strand.
CTCTGACAAGGTTTTTCTTGAGATCAAGAAGAAGGTCGGCGGCATCGTGACCAAGCGCCGTGTGACCATGACATTGCAGGAATCCGAGGATTATCTGCTCCACCGCAAGAAGCCGGTGAACATGGAAAAATTCATCCAGAAGCAGATCTTCAGTGAGCTGGATGTATTCCTTGCCCACTACCCCGTGATACCCAAGCAGTACATCAGCTACCAGCGTACCGCTTTCTTCGGCAAGGAGGACAAGGACTTCCGCCTGACCTTTGACCGTCAGCTGACCGAGCGCCGCTACGATCTGTCGCTCAGTCATCCCAGCTACGGCACACAGCTCATCTCGCCCGACCAGCGTCTGATGGAAGTCAAGATCGCCGGTGCCATGCCCCTCTGGCTCTCCCAGAAGCTCTCGGAGCTTCAGATCTACAAGATGAGCTTCTCAAAGTACGGCACCGCCTATCAGCGGCACATTAAAACAGCATTGTATGAAGCGGATTATATGAACAAAAAGAAAGGAAGTATTCTCCATGTTTGATTCTATTCTCGAATATGACGCCGTCACCGGTGCGGTTGTCAATCTGAACCTCGGCGATTTCCTCGCCATCATCCTCTCCTCCCTCGGCATTGGTCTGGGCATCAGCCTGGTTTACCTGCTGACCCACAAGAAGGAGGGCTTTGCGCAGAGCTATGCACTGACCACCATCATGCTTGCGCCCATCGTTGCCATCCTGCTTATGCTCATCAGCAGCACCGCCGGCGGTCTTGCTCTGGCCGGCGTCTTCACGCTCTGCCGCTTCCGCAGCATTCCGGCCGACCCCAAGGATGTCAGCTATGTCTTCCTTTCCATGGCCAGCGGCGTTATCTGCGGCAAGGGCTATGTGATCCTCGCATTCGTCTTCTTTGTGATCCTTGCGGCTGTGATGTTCGTGCTGCACTTCACAAATTATGCAGCCCCCAAGAACAGCGACATGACCCTGAAGATCTCCATCCCCGAGAACCTCAACTACGAGGGTCTGTTCGATGCCGTACTCAACAAGTACACCACAAGCTGGAAGCTCCGCAGAGTGAAGACCACCAACTTCGGCTCCCTCTTCGACTGCATCTACAGCATTCAGCTGCCCAATAATGTCGAGCAGAAGAAGTTCCTCGACGAGCTGCGTACCCTCAACGGCAACATGACCATCACACTGACCATGTTCCGCTACGAGGATAAGATTTACGAGAAATAAGCATGTTCTGACCGGATGGTGATCTGTCCGGTCATTTCTGCAATAACGATATCGAAAGGGTGATTATGATGAAAATGATCAGAAACTGGATGTGCCTGCTGGCGGTGCTTGGCATGATGGGAAGCCTTGCGGCCTGCGGTACACAGAAGGAAACCGATTCCGCACCGGACAGCACCGTGCTCTCCGCTGCCAATGACGATGCCGAGGAGGATCTTCTTGAGGAGGACTCTGCCGTCGGTGACGATGCCCCCATCGTTGAGGACGAGCTTGTCATCAAGGGCAAGGAAACCACAGCCCCCGACAGTAAGGCCGAATCCAAGGCCGATACCACAACCGCTGCAACCGGCAATACCACCGTTTCCCGCACGGACAGCTCTCAGGCGGATGTCAATTCCGCTCCCGTGCAGAATGTGACCCAGAACAGCAGTGCCGATCCCGTCTCCTCTGCGGCACCCACAAGCTCTGCCGCAGCAACCGAAGCCCCCACACAGGCACCCACGGAGCCGCCCACGGAAGCTACCACACAGGCCCCTGAAAACGTGGTGTCCGGCGTGATCAATCTGAATAACGGTGCCGTTGCCTATGAGGGCGAGGGTATTTCCGTGAACGGCAATGTCATCACCATCACCGGTGAGGGTGACTATGTGGTCAGCGGCAATCTGCCCGACGGTATGATCGAAGTCAATACCACCCTGAAAGTGAAGCTCAAGCTCAACGGCGTGAGCATCAGCAATTCCACCGGCCCAGCCATCCTTGTCAATGACGCAAAGCGTCTGACCATCACCCTCATCGAGGGCAGCAGCAATGTCCTGCAGGGCGGCAGCGTGGAGAATGACGGTGCCATCTGCACCAACGATACTCTTGAAATCAAGGGCGCCGGCTCGCTCTATGTCAACGGCACTGTTGAGCACGGCATCGCAAGCGACGATGATGTTGTGATCAAGAACGGCAATATTCAGGTCGATGCTGTCAAGACCGGCATCATGGCCAATGATGATATCACCGTATCCGGCGGCAGCCTGCGTGTGACCGGCGGCACCAATGGCATGAAGTCCAAGGGTACCCTCAACATCACCGGCGGCACCATCTGGACCAAGGGCGGCAAGGAGACCAAGAGTGCCCTCTACAGCCTCGGTGCGTTCACCCTGACCGGCGGCTATGTCTATGCCATGGGCTGCGGTGCGACCGCTCCCGAGCCGACCTTCTCTACACAGTGTGCAGCTATCGTGACACTGACGCCTTCCATCGCAGCGGGCGGCTCCACTGAGATCGTCAGCAATGGCGTGCAGCTCTTTGCAGACTCTTCCCCCTTTGCCTACAACACCGTTTTCGTCTCCACGCCCGAGATGTATGACGGCATGCCCTTCACAGTGTACGGAAATGGCGCAGATATGGGCAGCTTTACAACGGCAGGTCTGGTGACCTCTGTCACGGCTGGCTCTTAATAAGAATGAAATTTGAATTAAATGCAAATAATCTGATTTTAACAAACTGTTCATCAATTTTGGAGGGGATAGGGAAGGAATTCCGGAAATCCCCTCAAAATTGGGTACAATATAATAGTTTTGTAGATTATTGTGTATTGCAAAGAGAATGCAAATGCGGTAAAATATAAAAAACAGCAAAACACAGGCAAGAAACACAAAAACGATGCTACGGGCTTCCCCCTCTCATAGTCCGGGGATCGGGTTTCAGTCAAGAAATTGCTGTAGAAAAATTAAATTTGTTTACTAAAGCGCAGCGGAAAGAGATTTCCGAATAGTAGCAGATTTAATTTCTCTTGTCACAGCTTGCAGTGCAGATGAGTTGATCTCAGAAATTAAGCTGTACATTTTTTACCTTCCTCTTTATGAAAACATCCGGCTTTGTCGGGTGTTTTTCTACTTTATGAGGCTTTTTGGAAACGCATAGTGATTTGTGAAACTTGTGTGATAGTTTATATAAAACCATTGACATTTTTCAAAAGCTGTGCTATACTATACTTGCGGACGGAGCATCCGCATCTTTTTTAAATACAAAAACTCGCTCGTCGGATTATATAATTCGGCGTACGGATTCAAGAGGTGATGAGGTGAAGAAAAGCATATACAGCCTTGTGCTGATGGATGAGGTGGTCGAGGCAGTTGATCGTGCGGCCTGTGCCCTGCACACGAGCCGGTCGAATCTGATCAACCAGATTCTCGCCGAGCATCTTTCCTGCGTCACGCCGGAAATGCGGATACAGGCGGTATTTGCCGCCATGGAGGCACGCATGGCAGAGAGCTTCCGTGTACCGGAACAGTCCTCAGCCCACATCCTTGCGCTGCACAGCCCCCTTGCCTACAAGTACAAGCCCACCGTACAGTACAGCGTTGAGCTGTACCGTGAGATGCGGGAAGGTGCATCGGGCAGGCTCAGAGTGCAGCTGCGTACGCAGAGCCGGGAGCTTCTGGGACTGCTGGACGAGTTCTTCCGGTTCTGGATGCAGCTTGAGCAGCAGTGGCATCCGGACGGCGCACAGATCCGCTGGCAGATCGCACCGGGACGGCTGGAGCGTTCCCTGTGCAATCCCGTGCCCGGGGATGAAACACACTTCGGTGAGCTGATCGGCGCCTATATCCGTCATCTGGACGGGAGCATCAAACGATATTTCGCAGGATTGTCCGATTACCGCAGTACACTGGCGGCCCTCGAGGCACGCTATGTGCAGGCACTGCGTGAGACGGACGCATGGATTTAAAGGAGGAGATTGCATGAATGCACAGAAAATGACACAGAAATCCCTGGAAGCCATTCAGGAAGCGCAGAGCATTGCCATCGGCGCACAGAATATGCAGATCGAACAGCCCCACCTGTTTCTGGCGTTGGTTCAGCAGGAAAACGGCCTGATCGGGCAGCTGCTGAGCCGTCTCGGTGTGGATGCCGGCGCACTGCAGATGACCCTTACGCAGCTGATTGAAAGCATGCCCGCCGTGACCGGCAGCGGCAGAAAGCCCGGCTCGGTCTATGTCTCCCGTGAGGTCGACAGCATGCTTGCAGGTGCTGAGAAGCAGGCTGCTTCCATGAAGGATGAGTATGTTTCCGTCGAGCACATTTTTCTTGCCATGCTCGATCAGCCCGACGGCAATACAAAGAAGGTGCTGCAGCAGTACGGCATCAGCAAGGACGCCTTCCTGCAGGTGCTGATGCAGGTGCGGGGCAACACAAGAGTGACCAGTGAGAACCCCGAGGAGGTCTATGACGTCCTCACAAAATACGGACAGGAGCTGGTGGAGCTGGCCAGACAGGGCAAGCTCGATCCCGTCATCGGCCGTGACAGTGAGATCCGCAACGTGATCCGCATCCTGTCGAGAAAATCGAAGAACAATCCCGTGCTCATCGGTGAGCCGGGTGTCGGCAAAACGGCGATTGCCGAGGGTCTTGCACTGCGTATTGTGCGGGGTGATGTGCCTGACAGCCTGAAGGATCGCCGCATCTTCTCCCTTGACCTCGGTGCACTGGTGGCCGGTGCCAAGTACAGGGGCGAGTTTGAGGAGCGTCTGAAGGCCGTTCTGTCCGAAATCAAGAAGAGCGAGGGCGGCATCATCCTCTTTATTGACGAGCTGCACACGATCGTGGGTGCGGGCAAAACGGATGGCGCCATGGATGCGGGCAACCTGCTTAAGCCGATGCTCGCAAGGGGCGAGCTGCACTGTATCGGTGCCACAACCCTCAATGAGTACCGCATGTATATCGAAAAGGATGCCGCACTTGAGCGCCGATTCCAGCCCGTTCTGGTGCCCGAGCCGACGGTGGAGGATACCATCTCCATCCTGCGCGGCCTGAAGGAACGCTACGAGGTCTTCCACGGCGTGAAGATTCAGGATCAGGCGCTTCTGGCAGCCGCAACGCTCTCCGACCGCTATATCTCCGACCGCTTCCTGCCCGACAAGGCCATTGACCTTGTGGATGAGGCCTGTGCGATGATCCGCACCGAGATGGATTCCATGCCCACGGAGCTGGACGACATCTCCCGTCAGATGATGCGTCTGGAGATTGAGGAAACGGCACTGAAGAAGGAAACTGACAAGCTCTCGCAGGAGCATCTTGCTGAGATCCGGAAGGAGCTTGCGGAGCTGCGTACGCAGTTTGCCGAGATGAAGGCGAGATGGGAAAACGAGCGCACCGGCATCTCCCGTGTGCAGAAGCTGCGTGAGGAGATCGAGCAGGTGACAACCGAGATTGAAAAGGCCGAGCGTGATTACGATCTGAACCGTGCGGCCGAGCTGAAATACGGCCGTCTGCCTGCACTGCAGAAGGAACTGGCCGAGCAGGAGACACTGGCCGAGGCGGCCGATACCAAGAACAGCCTGCTCCGTGACAGAGTGACCGAGGAGGAGATCGCACGCATTGTCGGACGCTGGACGGGCATTCCTGTAGCTAAGCTCATGGAGGGCGAGCGTGAGAAGCTCCTGCGTCTGGAGGAGATCCTGCATCAGCGTGTGATCGGTCAGAACGAGGCTGTCGAGAAGGTGACCGAGGCGATTCTCCGCTCTCGTGCGGGCATTCAGGATCCCGACAAGCCGATTGGTTCGTTCCTGTTCCTTGGCCCGACGGGTGTGGGTAAAACCGAACTTGCCAAGGCACTGGCGCAGGCACTCTTCGATGATGAAGCCAGCATGGTGCGCATCGATATGAGTGAATATATGGAGAAGCACAGCGTCAGCCGTCTGATCGGTGCGCCTCCCGGATATGTGGGCTATGAGGAGGGCGGCCAGCTGACCGAGGCTGTACGCCGCCGCCCGTATTGTGTCCTGCTGCTCGATGAGGTGGAGAAGGCGCATCCCGATGTGTTCAACATTCTCCTGCAGGTGCTCGATGACGGCAGAATCACCGACTCCAAGGGCAGAACGGTGGATTTCAAGAACACCATCATCATCCTCACCTCGAATCTGGGATCGCCCTGCATTCTGGAAGGCGTGGGAGAGAACGGTGAGATCTCCGAGGACGCAAGGGAGCAGGTGAATGTCCTGCTGCGGCAGCATTTCCGTCCGGAGTTCCTGAACCGTCTTGATGAGATCGTCTTCTATAAGCCCCTGCAGCGTGATGAGATCTTCCGGATTGTGGATCTGATGCTCGCCGATCTGCGTGAGCGTCTTGCCGAGAAGCAGCTGGATGTGAATGTCACAGCGGCCGCCAAGGAAGCGATTGTGGAGGGCGGTTACGATGTCAGCTACGGTGCAAGACCCCTCAAGCGCTATCTGCAGCGCAAGCTCGAGACGATGATTGCAAGGCATATCATTGCCGCCGATCCTGCCCCCGGTGCAACGCTCTGCGTGGATTACAGCGATGGTGCGTTTGCACTCAGCGAGGTCATGGCGGAGGCATAAGCTGCCGTCAGGATTGCGTATACAAAAAGAAAAGCACCGCATCTGCGGTGCTTTTCTGATCAGAAATTACCGGAGGTATCTTCCTCCAGCTTGAATTCAATTGTGAAGTAGGTGATGTCGCCGTCCTCTTCCAGTCGTGCACAGTCCGCTGTGACGGTATCGCCGCCCTTGAAGCCGTCGAGTACTTCGATGACTTCGTCATAGTTGGCAACGGATACACCATTCATGCTCAGGATGAAATCGTTCGCCTGAAGCTCAGTATTGGCGATGTCGCAGTCCTCGCTGATTTCGGAAATCCACAGACCGGACAGCTCATCGGGCATCGGGAAGCCATGCTCCGTCTCGAAGTAATACTTCGAATACTCCGTCTCTGCCTCCATGAATGTGATGCCGATGCGGAAGCGGCCGGAAACATAGCCCTGGCTCATCAGTTCTTCGATGATCGGGAGTGCCTGATTTGTGGTGATTGCAAAGCCCAGACCCTCGTATGTACCGCCGGTGACATAGTCCGCAGCGTACTTGGAGGAGGTGATGCCGATGACCTGACCGTACATATTGATCAGGGCACCGCCGGAATTTCCGGGGCTGATGGCCGCATCCGTCTGGATGCATTCCATGACAAATGCAGTGCTTTCCGCACGGATCTTACGACCCGTTGCGGAAACAATACCCTTTGTGACTGTGCCGGTGAGACCTGCGGGATTGCCGATGGCCACTACGGATTCGCCGACATAAACCTCGTCGGAATTGCCAAGCACAGCCGGTGTAAGACCGGTTGCCTCGATCTTCAGTACGGCAAGATCGGTCTTGTTGTCCGCACCGATGACCTCGGCCTCGTACTCCTCTTCGTTGTCCAGAATGACTGTGAAGCATTCACCCGTTACCACATGGGCATTGGTGATGATGTAGCCGTCTTCGGTGATGATGATGCCGGAACCCGTGCCTTCCAGATTTTCTTCAATGCGTTCCTCCGCACTGAAGGCATAAACCTCGACAATCGAGGGTCTGACAAGCTCGGCCACGCCCTTGACGGTATATTCGCCATCGGCGGTAACATTTTCATCATCGGGATTAAGGTCGGGTTTTTCCTGCATCTGGATTGTGATTCCCGTACCGGGAACGCTGCCGTCCTCACCGATGACGCCGTGAATGAGATCAGCACCAATGCAGTACATGCAGAGCAGGAAGATCAGCAGAGCAGCAATGAATGCCGCAATATAGAGACTTTTATTGATGGGCGGATTCTCCGGCGGAGGCGGCTGCGGTACATAGAAGACCGGCTGGGGCGCAGGGGATGCAGGTCTTGCAGCAGGATTCCCGTAGAATGCACCGCCGATTTTTGTACCGTCCACAGGACCCTCATCCGCCGCAGGAGAAGCAGCGGGTGCCGGTGATGCAGGCGCAGGTTCAGCCGGAACAGGTTCCGTCGGTGCTGGTTCAGCCGGCGCGGCAGCCTCGGGTGTGACGGGTACATCCGGCGGTGCCGGAATATCCGGTACGTCCGGCATGACGGGCAGATCCGGTACAGCGGGCGTGTCCGGAGGGGGTGTCATCACAGGACTTTCCGGTTCGGCCGGTGCAGCAGCGTCCGGCTCGGACGGGGGCTGCGGGAACAGATTCTTATAATCTTCCATCGAAGCAATGCTTCCTTTCTCATCGGTTAACCATTAACCGGGATCTGAATTTCAAACATGGTATATTCGCCCTTGACGCTCTTGACCACGATGTGACCCTGATGCAGTGCCACGATCTTGCGGGCGATGGACAGTCCCAGACCCAGACCGGTTTTATCCTGACTGCGGGAGGTGTCCGTCTTGTAGAAACGGTCAAAGACTTTGGAAAGCTCGTCATCCGCCAGACCTTCGCCGGTGTTCTTGACGGCGATATGCGCCATCTTGTCCTCGATGAACATCGAGAAGCTGATGGTGCCGCCCTCGTTGACGAATTTGACGGCGTTTTCGATCAGATTGTAGAGCACCTGGAAGAGCAGATCCTCATCCGCACGGATCATGAGGGAGGCGGTTTCCAGACCCTCGACCTCGACCTTTTTGTCGGAGATGCGTTTTTCGAACATCAGCACGGTCTTGATCAGCAGCTGCGCAACATCCAGATTCTTGGTGTGCAGCTGCATTTCGCCGGCTTCGAACTTCGTCAGATTCAGCATGGAGTTGACCAGCGTCCGCAGACGATGAATCTCATCGGCAATGATGCGTGTGTACTTGGTGTGCTGCTCGGGCGGAATGGTGCCGTCAAGAATGCCGTCCGCAAAACCGCCGATGGTCGTCATGGGCGTACGCAGCTCATGGGAGACGTTGGCAATGAAGTTCTTGCGGGTGGTCTCGTTCTGTTCGATGAAGTCCGCCATGCGGTGCAGCGTGCTCGCAAAGGGGTACATGGAATTGTGCTCGGGGATTTCCGCACGCGCAGAGAAATCACCCTCGGCATATTTCTGCACAACGTTGTTGATGCTGTCAAAGTGCCGGTCCATACGGTTCGCACAGAGACGGAACAGCAGCATGAACAGCAGTGTGGCGATCAGCAGGCACAGAACCAGACGAATGGTCAGATTCTGGGCGTATTCTGTCAGGGCGCCGGCATTGCTGACTGCGCCGAGATAGTACTTGTCGAGCGTGCCGTCCTGCGACTCCACAAAGAAGCTGAACGCACAGCAAAGCTGCGGCTCCTGCGCATCCTTCGTGAAATAGCCGATCTGCATAAAGGCCTCCGGCTCAATGAGCGCACGGGTGGAGACGGTCAGTTGGGGGCAGTTTTCATCCTTGTGCGGATAGACCTCAAGGCCGGCATCGTTATACATATAAAGTGTATAATCATATTCCTGTTCCGCTGTCTGCATCAGACTGCTGATCTCCTCACTCGGGACGCAGTATTTGTTGATGTAGACCTCGGAGATATTGGCGGTCAGCGCCTCGCAGTTGGAAAGCAGGGCGTTCTTCATAAAACGGGTGTAGGTGTCCACGGCACTTGAGACCATGAACACGCCCGTGAGCAGGATGCCGCAGAAAAGCAGCAGCTGCGAGAGACGCAGATAGCCGTCGGACAGACTGCTTTTGCGCTGGCCGTTCTTGATTTTCAGTTTGCTCATAGCTTGCTCCTGTCAGCAGGGAAGCGGTTATTCCTCGTCGGCCTCGAACTTGTAGCCGACGCCCCAGACGGTCTTGAGTGCCCAGTGGGGGGATACATCCGCCAGCTTTTCACGCAGACGCTTGATGTGCACGTCGATGGTACGGGAGTCGCCGTAGTACTCAAAGCCCCATACTTCGTCGAGCAGCTGGTCACGGGTGTAAACATGGTTCGGATTGGAAGCGAGATAGAACAGAAGCTCCAGTTCCTTCGGCGGTGTGTCGAGCACCTTGTCATTGACACGCAGCTCATAGCGGGTCATGTTGACAACGAGCTTGTCATAACGCACTTCCTTGGTCTCCGGCTCGGAGGCATTGCTGCCCATGCGGCGTGCAATCGCCTTGATGCGGGCAATGACTTCCTTGGCGTCGAAGGGCTTGGAGATATAGTCATCCGCACCCAGCTCCAGACCGAGCACCTTGTCGAAGGTCTCGTTCTTGGCGGAGATCATGATGATCGGAACATTGGAATTCTTGCGGATTTCGCGGCATACCTGACGGCCGTCCATGGTGGGCAGCATGATGTCCAGCAGGACAATGTCGGGGTTGAGCGCATTGAACTTGACGACAGCTTCCTTGCCGTCATTGGAAATGATGACGCTGTAGCCTTCCTTTTCGAGATACATGCGAAGCAGATCGCAGATGTTCTGGTCGTCGTCTACGACCAATACTTTTTCAAGTGCCATAGTGTTTTTTACTCCTCTCATGCGTGGTACAGTTCTATGTGTGCAGTCAGATACTGCCGTATACATAAAATGACTCACTATAATTATACATGATTTTCACTGTCGAACTATGAATATATAATGAACAAATGATGTACAAAAGGTAAAATCCGCAAAACTTTGTTAACAGTTCATCCTCCGACGGACTGGCATAATGCAAGGATACGCAGAAAAGCGGATGGGGAAATTGTGCAAGCCTACAAAAAAATAGAAATCTTACAAAATACACTTGATTTTTCCTGTAAAGATGGTAAAATAAAGATATTAGCACTCGAAGTCGAAGAGTGCTAACACATAGAGATGAACAATTTTTAAGGAGGAATATAGTATGACAATCAAACCCTTGTTTGATCAGGTGCTCATCAAGATGACAGAGGCCGAGGAAACGACAAAGAGCGGCATTATCCTGGCAGGTACTGCAAAGGAAAAGCCCCAGGTTGCAGAGGTAATTGCAGTGGGCGAGGGCAAGCACGACAATAACGGCAACCTCATCCCCATGGTACTCAAGGCCGGCGATAAGGTGCTGACCAGAAAGTACGGCGGCACAGAAGTGAAGCTCGACGGTGAGGAATACACCCTGATCTCCCAGAGCGATGTGCTGGCAGTGGTAACAGAATAAGCTGAGATTGGATTCTGAATTTATCTGAATAAAGGAGCGATTTGATTATGGCAAAGGATATCAAGTACGGAGAAGACGCCAGAAAGGCCCTGCAGGCCGGTATTGACAAGCTGGCAGATACAGTCAAGATCACACTCGGCCCGAAGGGCAGAAACGTGGTTCTGGATAAGAAGTTCGGTGCACCGCTGATCACAAACGACGGCGTGACCATCGCAAAGGACATTGAGCTTGAGGATGCATTCGAGAACATGGGCGCACAGCTCGTGAAGGAAGTGGCCACCAAGACCAATGATGCAGCCGGTGACGGTACCACAACCGCAACCCTGCTTGCACAGGCCATCATCCGTGAGGGTATGAAGAACATTGCAGCCGGTGCCAACCCCATGATCCTGAAGAAGGGTATTGCCAAGGCTGTAGACACCGCAGTGGAGACCATCGTTGCCAATTCCAAGGCTGTGGAAGGCTCTGCGGACATTGCAAGAGTCGGCACGGTTTCTGCGGCAGATGAGACCGTGGGCGCACTGATTGCTGAGGCAATGGAGAAGGTGACTGCTGACGGCGTCATCACCATTGAAGAGAGCAAGACCGCTGAGACCTACAGCGAGGTTGTAGAGGGCATGCAGTTCGACAGAGGCTACATCTCCCCCTACATGGTTACAGATACTGAGAAGATGGAAGCTGTTTACGACGATGCATTCATCCTGATCACAGATAAGAAGATTGCCAGCATTCAGGAGATCCTGCCCCTGCTCGAGCAGATCGTGCAGTCCGGCAAGAAGCTGGTGATCATTGCAGAGGACATCGAGGGCGAGGCACTGACCACCCTGATCCTGAACAACCTGCGCGGTACCTTCAAGTGTGCTGCTGTCAAGGCCCCCGGCTTTGGCGACAGACGCAAGGAGATGCTCAAGGATATTGCCATCCTGACCGGCGGTGAAGTGATCACCGAGGAGCTGGGTCTGGATCTGAAGGAAACCAGCATGATGCAGCTCGGCCGTGCACGTCAGGTCGTAATCCAGAAGGAGAACACCATCATCGTGGATGGCGCAGGCAATACTGAGGAGATCAAGGCAAGAGTGGCACAGATCCGCTCCCAGATCGAGACCTCCACATCCGAGTTCGACAAGGAAAAGCTGCAGGAGCGTCTGGCTAAGCTCTCCGGCGGTGTGGCTGTCATCAAGGTCGGTGCAGCAACCGAGATCGAGATGAAGGAAAAGAAGCTGCGCATCGAGGATGCTCTGGCTGCCACAAAGGCTGCTGTAGAAGAGGGCATCGTAGCAGGCGGCGGTACCGCACTGATCAACGCCATTCCCGCAGTTGAGGCACTGATTGCCGAGCTGTCCGGCGATGAGAAGACCGGTGCAGAGATCATCCGCAGAGCACTGGAAGCACCCCTCCGTCAGATCGCACTGAATGCAGGCCTGGAGGGCAGCGTGATCATCGACAAGATCATGAGCGCAGAGAAGATCGGTTATGGCTTTGATGCCTACAACGAGACCTATGTGGATATGATTCCCGCAGGTATCGTAGACCCGACAAAGGTAACCAGAAGCGCACTGCAGAATGCAGCATCCGTTGCTGCAATGGTACTGACCACCGAGAGCCTTGTAGCTGACATCAAGGAGCCCGAGGCAGCACCGGCAATGCCCGCTGGCGGCATGGGCGGCATGTATTAAGCGCAGAGCAAATGAGCTGAATCGTAAAAAAGCACCCGAAAGGGTGCTTTTTTATTGCTTTGAAATAAAAATGCGTAAGCAGAGGGCGGGATTCCAAAGGGAGTCACTTCCTTTGGCAGGGGGTCAAGGGGGACAGTGTCCCCCTTGAAAAAGGTTTTCGACAGGCTGAGAAAAAAGCACCCGAAAGGGTGCTTTTTCGTTTACCAGATCACATATCCCTCCGGCACATCGAAGGCGAGGGGGGAGAAAGTCAGGTTTTCGGGCTTGCTGCCGTTCTGGACAGCCTGATGCAGAGCCTTGTATTCCGCACTCAGCCGGAAAATCTTCACATGATCGTCCGTACTCGGGCGGTATTTCTGCAGATAATCACGCACAGCCGCATCAAAATAGCCGAACGAACGCACCTGCGAGCTGCATACAGTCCCGATGTCCAGCGATACCGGCAGAAGCGTGTCGCTGGGCTTGTATCTGACAAGTGCACGGCTGTACAGTTCCGGCAGGAAGGCACAGGCCTCACCGCCGAGAATCGGATGCATCTCACGGATTTCGTCCATCACTGCCGCATGGCTCTCGTCATCCTCAATCGTCATCATCTTCTTCAGTGCACGCTGTGCCACGGATGCTGCCTCGGCCTTTGTGAAGGGCGCAGGCGTGAAGGTCTCATCGTCCTGAATCAGCAGGATGAACATCTTGTCCATCGTTCCGTCCGCATTGGATTTACCCGCACGGATGGCATCGTACAGCACTTCCGTCAGATCATGGAAGACCATGCCGTTGATGCGTGCCTCGCAGATCTCCTTGCCCATACGGGAGGAGATGAGCTTGATCCAGTATGCCTTCTTTGTACCAAGGTACTGCGGAATTTTGTCTCTTACAATCTCCCAGAGATCGGCGGATTCACCCGCACCGCGATGCAGTGCACCCAGAACGCAAGGCTCACGGAAAATATGTGCTTTTCCCTGAAGCTCCGTGCGGATGGTACGCTTGCCCGTGCATTCGAGGGCCCCCAGCACATAGGGGAGTACACCCTGTGCAAAGCCCATGGTGCCGTCCGCAATGGCGTCTGCATCCGTTTTGCCGATGCCGGCTACGGATTCGACCAGATCCTCATCAAAGAACGGATGCCACAGCACGAACAGAAGCTGCACGCAGACGCCCTTCGGATAGCGTTCCACCGAACCGATGTTCAGACGAAGCTCCAGTCCGCAGGGGAACTGTAAGCCATTGTCGCCCTGCCATTCGGCCGCAGGATGCTGTGACTTGATGTTTTCGAGGATGCTGTGCACATCCGGTGCATCCGTTGTTGCAGCAGCCGCAGGTGCCGGCGCAGCCGGTTCGGCAGGTGCTTTTTCAGGCTCAGCTTCCTCTTCGGCTGTGATGTCCTCGGCAGCCGGATCAAGGATGCTCTCGTAAGGCGTATCGTCCTTCTTCTTTTTTTTGAACATATCAAAAAGTCCCATAGTATTCCTCCGTGAATGAAATTCTCTTTTCATAGCATAGCACGATTTTGTGAAAATGTCAATATGGTGCATGCATCACCGCTCTGCTTTTCTACGCCTCAAAAACAAATAACCGCTGCATTCCGCAGCGGTTATTTTCCGGCATATGTAGGTTCTTTTTCAGTGTCCTTCTGATCGCCGAGCGTCCTGAGACCAATATCTCCGGAAAGTGTGGCATCATACTGCAACGAGAATTCCTCCGCAGCCTCAAAATCCACGGACGGGTCGTACTGGCGGTTTGTGCCCTCCTGGAAGCCCTTCTTGGTCACCACGATTTTGGCCGTCTTCAGCATGCAGTACATGTCGAATGTGAAAGAGATGCGCTGCACATATTCGGCGTCGTAGCGGGCTTTTTCTTCATCCGTCAGAGTGTTGCGGCCGTTGATCTGCGCCCAGCCCGTCAGACCGGGGCGGAAGCCGCTGAGACCCGCAGCATTGCGTGCCTCCGTCAGTTCCTTTTCCTTGGCAAGCACCGGGCGGGGGCCCACCCAGCTCATGTCACCCGCAATGATGTTGAAGACCTGCGGCAGCTCGTCCAGGCTGGTGCGGCGCAGGAAGCGGCCGATGCGTGTCACATGCTTTTCATAGTCCTCGGGACTGAACATGTGGCTGGGCAGATGCTTGGGGGTATCCGAGTGCATCGAGCGGAATTTCATGATTTTAAAGGGCTTGCCGTTCCGGCCGACACGGGTCTGCTTGAAGAACACAGTGCCCTTAGGGTCGTCAATTTTGACCGCTGCAGCGATGATGAGCATCGGTACGATCAGTATGAACAATGCAGTCACGCCGAGAATGACATCAAGCAGGCGTTTGAAAAATCCGGCATACATGGCAATCCCTCCTTTACAAAGTGATTCCTTGCAGAAAACAAGGCATACCATCTTTATTATACACCTTTTTGCACAATTGTGCAATAGGTGAATTGAAGAAAAGTGAAAAAATTCAGCATTCAAAAATTATACAAAATATACAATATTTCTTCATGAGATGCCCTTTCCTGAAAAAACAAAATGTCCCCGCTTAAAGCAGGGACATTTTGCCATGATATAGGGATTATAGGGATTTTATAATTAGCGCTGGGGTAACGCTAATTACCAAGAATGAAAGATCCTCCGCAGCAGCGGTTCTGCTCTTTCGGAGTAATTATAGTATACCCCCGCACTGTGACAATTGCATGAAAAGCATTTGAAAGTTCGAAAAAGCCTGTGTGATAGCCTGCCGGATGAAAAAACATGAAAAAAGCAAGAGATCCTCGTAAAACGAGGACTCTTGCCATGATATAGGGATTATTGGGGATTTTAGTAATAACGTTGGGGTAAAACGCTATTACATAACTATTATACAGTCCTTTTGTGAAAGAAATGTGTTGGCAATGTGTAAACTGGATGAAATTATGCAGGCTGTCCGGAAGGGCGTCTTGCCTCGAACCAGAACACCGATCCTTCACCGATTTTGCTCTGCACGCCGAAGTCAAATCCATGGAGCTTCAGGATGGCCTTGACGATGGACAGCCCCAGACCTGTGCCGACCACCTCACGCTTATGATTTTCACTGCGGTAATATTTGTCGAAAATGCGGCAGATTTTGTCCTCCTCGATGCCCTCGCCCGTATCACGCACCTCAATGCGCACCCCCGTGGGGGTGTTGATCTGGGTGACAAAGACATTCTTATCTTCGCCCGTGTAGTTGACAGCGTTGTTGATGAGGTTGCAGACCACACGCTCGAGCCTTGCCGGATCGCAGAAGATCTGGACGGGCTCATCGGGGGTGAAATGGATGTGATAGCCCATTTTTTCAGACACGCCCTTGTAGCGCCCGATGATATCGCCGAGCCATTCGGCCGCATCGATGCTGCGCTGCTCGAGCTTCAGACTGCCGTTTTCGAATTTCGAGAGATCGAGAATATCATTGACAAGTGCCGTAAGCCGGTCGGTCTCTTCGATGATGATCTGCAGGTGGGCATTGCGCTTCTCGGGGTTATCGCCGGAGAGATCACGGATCATTTCTGCATAGGCCTTAAGCATGGTCAGCGGTGTACGCAGGTCGTGGGAGACATTGGCCATGAGGTCACGCTGCATGGTATCCACACGGGACAGCTCATGCTCGGCATAGGTCAGCGTGCGTGCCAGCTCATCCACCTCACGGCAGCCGCCGCCTTCAAAGCGGGTGTTGAAATCGCCCTTAGCCAGACGATGGGCGGAATGCGTGAGCTTGACAATCGGCACGGAGAGGCGCTGCGAGCTGTAAAGGGCAATCAGGGTGCCGATCAGGAGCAGCAGCATGATGATGACACGCAGCAGTTTCTGCAGCAGTGCAACAGTCGAGCTGATGGGCTCGAGAGCGGTATTCAGGAAGAGATAGCCATGCACCTTGCTGCCGTCGGAAATGATGGTGCCGAGGACAAGGGTGTCCATCTGAATGGTATCGTTATAGATCGATTTGAGCACAATGCCGCCGGGGCTGTTGTGTATCTCGCCGATCAGATAGAACAGCGTGCTGCTCTTGCCATGGAGCAGACAGCCGCCGCTCATGACATCACGCTCATAAACAGGGCGGCCGAATTCATCCAGAATGGAAATGCAGGTCTGGTTGTTGACTGCGACATTGTCGAGGTAGCCTGCATAGCCGGCGTTCTCGTAATTGCGCAGCAGATCGGATGCGATCTCACGGGTCTGCTCGATCTTGGAGGTATAGTAGAAGCCCGGCAGGAGGATGATCTCGAAAAACCAGAGCAGTCCGGCCACGATCAATGTGAATGCAATGAACGACATGCAGATGCGTGTCTGCATGCTGAAGCGGCTCTGAAAACGCTGCCGCAGCTCTTTAATCGACATCGGCTTCGAACTTGTAGCCCATGCCGCGCAGGGTCACGATGAATTTGCGGTATTCTCCGAGACTTCCGCGGAGCATCTTGATATGTGTGTCCACGGTGCGGTCATCGCCGAAGAAATCATAGCCCCATACCGCTTCAAGCAGCTTGTCACGGGTCAGGGCAAGGTTGATATTGCGCACGAGATAGAACAGCAGGTCATATTCCTTGGGGGTCATGGAGGCCTTCTTGCCGTTGACATAGACCTCACGGCCGGCCAGATCGATCTCGAGGCCCTCGAAGGTCAGGCGGGTGCGGTCGCCGATGCCGCCGGATCTGCCTCGCTTGAGGACGGCCTTGACTCTGGCCATCAGTTCCTTGGGGGAGAAGGGCTTGACCACATAGTCATCCACGCCGATCTCAAAGCCGAAGAGCTTGTCATATTCCTCACCTCGTGCCGAGAGCATGATGATGGGCACGTTCCGGTGCTTTTTGATTTCCTTGCTGGCGGAATAGCCGTCGAGCTTGGGCATCATGACATCCATGATGATCAGGTCATAGTAATTCTCCTTGCACTTATCCACGGCGTCCATGCCGTTTTCGGCCTCGTCCACCTCGTATCCTTCAAATTCTGCATATTCTCTGACGACTGCACGGATATTGATCTCGTCGTCTACAATCAAAAGCTTGCTCATACTGCCACGTCCTTTCTGTATCATGGTGCGGATGCGATGCCTCCACAGTCCTATTATACCAGATTTACTTCCATGATACAAGGTTTTCGTGAGAATTTTGTGATGACTAAAATAAATCTGGCTGAGAAATCGGAGGATTCTGCTTCCCTCTATGAATGAATGCCTCCCGTTCTGCCCATCCTCTCTCTATCTCCCATGCGGGGACAGAAAGGAGAATGCATATGCAGATTACCAATGTAGTCGGCCGGCAGATTCTCGATTCCAGAGGCAATCCCACTGTGGAAGCCGAGGTCTGGCTGGCGGACGGAAAAATGGGACGGGGTGCCGCCCCGAGCGGCGCTTCCACCGGCGTCTATGAAGCCCTCGAGCTGCGTGACGGCGACCGCGGCCGCTACGGTGGAAAGGGCGTCACCAAGGCCGTTTCCCATATCAATACCGAGATCCGGAGCACGCTTGTCGGCATGCCCGTCCACGATCTTTATGCCATCGATACCGCCATGCGCAGTCTGGACGGCACAGCGGACAAATCCCGTCTGGGTGCCAATGCCATTCTTGCGGTGTCCATTGCCTGCGCAAGGGCAGCGGCCGCCTCGCAGGGTGTGCCGCTCTACCGGTATCTGGGCGGCATCCATGCAAGACGCCTGCCCGTGCCGATGATGAATATCCTCAATGGCGGTGCCCATGCGGCAAACAATGTGGATGTGCAGGAGTTCATGATCATGCCCATGGGCGTATGCTGTTTTGCGGATGGTCTCCGCCGGTGTACGGAGGTGTTCCATGCGCTGGCGGCGCTGCTGAAGGAACGGGGCATGACAACCGCCGTGGGCGATGAGGGCGGCTTTGCGCCGGATCTTGAGAGTGATGAGGCTGCCATTGCCCTGATTCTGGAGGCGGTGCAGCGTGCCGGTTATGAGGCGGGACGGGATTTTATGCTCGCACTCGATGCCGCTTCGAGCGAATGGAAAAAGGACAAGCAGTCCGATGTCTACACGATGCCCAAGTCCGGCAGATGCTTTACCACAGACGAGCTGATTGCCCATTGGGCGATGCTTGCGGATAAGTATCCGATCTTTTCGATTGAGGATGCGCTTGATGAGGAGGACTGGGAAGGCTGGAAGAAGCTGACCGCCGCACTCGGCAGCAGAGTGCAGCTGGTGGGGGATGATCTTTTCGTGACGAATACGGAGCGTCTGGCACGGGGCATACAGGAGCGATGCGGCAATGCCATTCTGATCAAGCTCAACCAGATCGGCACAGTGACGGAAACGCTCGATGCTGTCCGGATGGCACACAAGGCGGGCTATGCGGCAGTCATTTCGCATCGTTCGGGCGAGACGGAGGATACGACCATTGCCGATCTTGCCGTGGCACTGAACACGGGACAGATCAAGACGGGCGCACCCAGCCGCAGTGAACGCACCGCCAAATACAACCAGCTGCTGCGGATTGAGGAGAGCATCGGGAGTAATTGCTGCGGGGCGTAAAAGCTCTCTGCAAGCCCCGGCTTAATGCCCCCGCCCCTTTGGGGAGGGGGCAGGATTCGAAAAGCCCCCTTTTTCAAAAAAAGAACGCCCCAAATAGGGCGTTCTTATTACATATTTTAGTTGTTCAGCAGCTTCTCTGCGGCAGCGAGCTTTACACAGAGGACGAACAGATCCATCGCCTGCTGCAGCTCTTCCACAGTCGGATAGGTCGGTGCAATGCGGATGTTTCTGTCCTCCGGATCCTTGCCGTAAGGATAGGTCGCACCGGCACCGGTCAGTACCACGCCGGCTTCCTTGCACAGCTGTACAATGCGCTTTGCGCAGCCTGCGGGAGCATCGTAGGATACAAAGTAACCGCCCTGCGGCTCCGTCCAGCTGCCGATGCCCAGCGGCTTCAGCTCTGCTGCCAGTGTGTTCAGGACAACGTCGAACTTCGGCTTGATCAGTGCGCTGTGCTTCTGCATGTGTGCCAGAATGTTCTCGAACTTGCCGTCAAAGAACTTCACATGACGCATCTGGTTGATCTTGTCAAAGCTGATGGTGAATACCGTCAGCGCACGGGTCAGATCTGCAAGATTCTCACGGCTTGCAGCCATCATAGCCACACCTGCACCGGCAAATGTCACCTTTGCGGTCGAGCCGAACAGATAAACCATGTTGCCGTTGCCCACACGCTTTGCCTCTGCCAGAATCGGCAGAATGACCTTCGGATTTTCATTCAGATGATGCACGCAGTAAGCATTGTCCCAGTATACACGGAAATCCGCTGCAGCGGGCTTCAGTGCAGCCATGCGGCGTACGGTGTCGTCGCTGTAGCTGATGCCGGAGGGGTTGGCGTACTGCGGTACGCACCAGATGCCCTTGATGCTCTCATCCTCGGCCACCAGACGCTCTACCATGTCCATGTCAGGGCCGTTCTCATCCATGGGGACATTGATCATCTCAATGCCGAAAAATTCAGTGATCTTGAAGTGTCTGTCATAGCCGGGCACCGGACACAGGAACTTGACCTTGTCAAGCTTGCACCAGGGGGTGTTGCCCATGAGACCGTGGGAGAAGGCATAGCTGATGGTCATGTACATAGCCTGCAGACTCGCACTGCCGAAGATGAAGACCTCATCCTCTTCCACACCCAGCATCGGTGCAAACAGTGCCTTCGCTTCCGGAATGCCGTCCAGAATGCCGTAGTTGCGGTAGTCGCCGGCCTGACCCTTCAGATCGGCCTCTGTGATGCAGTCAAGCAGACCGCGGCTCAGGTCGAGCTGGTCGGGAGCGGGCTTGCCGCGGGACATGTCGAGCTTCAGCTCCTGTGCTTGATAGGCACGGTATTTCGCAAGGCATTCCTCGTAGAATGCGGAGAGTTCTTCTTTTGCAAATGCAGTCAGTTCCATGGTCATTTCTCCTTCGGTAATATGGTACTGCCGCCGTGGATGGACAGCCATCCGGAGACAGTATTTTTCATCTGTTTTATTATATCCCAAACCCGCCGTTTTTGCAATAGTTTCGGCAATTTGCAGAATGGATTTTGTAGAGTTATACGGAAATTGAACGGGAAAATGCAGGCGGCCTGTGAATTTTGACGTTGAATTTGTACTTGCGTGGCGTTCATGTGTACTGCACATGAGAACAAATCAGAGAGATTTCCAGCATATGGAAGCGGCAAAAGTGCCGTCCGGACAAAATTCGGGGAAAGTTTTTTCCTGTTTCCCCTTGACAAAAACGGAAAAAAAGTTTACAATAATAATGTTGTATGATATTTAAGTGAATCTTCGGCCGCAGGAATGCGGACGGATTTGCATTTGCACATCAGTGCGTGCGGATCACACAGACAGTATTTGCAGCTTATTAAGGGACGGGTTTCCGGTGGCAGGAAATGCCGTTTCTGAAACTTTATATCATTCATTTCTTTTTTGAAACCGCAGTCTGCTGCGGCTGGACTATATAATCTAAATCTGGTGTGCTGACGCTGTGCCCGTATATTCAGCCGGAATATGCGGAATGAACCGGTGCGGCACTCCCAAATGAAAAGGAGAAGCGTTTTTATCGAAGATACTTCCCATCCCTGCCGGTGCGGCGGGGTGTAATGATTCCGGTCTTGCATGATAAGTTGAAAAATGAATAAAGAAGCAGCATTTACCGCCTGCGTTGGGTTTGCGTATACAATATACAAAAACGAAAAGGAGGTAATGCATTGTATGAACACAATCGCGATTGTCATCATCTGTGTACTGGCTGCACTTCTGGTTGCAGCAGTGATCGGCATGTTTTTCGTGGCTAAGCTCACGCAGGAAAAGGCATTCCAGAAGGGCGTGGAGCATCGCAGAAAAGAAGCTGAATCCGTGCTCGGCTCCGCTGAAAAGGAAGCCCGTGCCAAGGTGGACGAGGCTCGTGCCAAGGTAGCAGAGGCAGAACGCAAGATTGCAGATGCCGACCGTATGCTTGAAGAAGCACAGAAAAAGGCAGAAAGCAAGAAGAAGGAAGCGCTCGTTGAGGCAAAGGATGAGATCCACAAGCTGCGTTCTGACGCAGAAAAGGAAATCAAGGACCGCCGCAATGAGGTGTCCAAGCAGGAGCGCCGCATTCATCAGAAGGAAGAGACGCTCGACAAGAAGATCGACAGCCTCGAACGCAAGGAAGAGGCACTGCAGGAAAAGCTGAAGGATGCAG
Source organism: Ruminococcus sp. (assembly GCA_015066665.1). Lineage (GTDB taxonomy): Bacteria > Bacillota > Clostridia > Oscillospirales > Ruminococcaceae > UBA3855. The sequence continues at coordinate 72,960 of SVNX01000006.1, forward strand.
AGACACTCCGCCAGGAGGCAGAGGCGCTCAAGAACACGCAGCTCGAGACTCTGGAACGCATTTCAGAGCTGACCCGTGACCAGGCTAAGGAATACATCCTCCAGACACTGGAGGAGGATCTGGTACACGACAAGGCAGTCAAGGTCGCTGCATTTGAGCAGCAGATCAAGGAGGACTGCGAGGAAAAGGCCCGCAGCTATGTATCCCTCGCCATCGCAAAGTGCGCAGCGGATCAGGTTTCTGAGGCAGCCGTTTCCGTTGTTGCCCTGCCCAATGACGAAATGAAGGGCAGAATCATCGGCCGTGAGGGCCGCAACATCCGTACCCTGGAAACACTCACGGGTGTGGATCTGATCATCGACGATACGCCCGAGGCCATCACGCTGTCCTGCTTCGATCAGGTACGCCGTGAGGTGGCAAGAATTGCGCTGGAGCGTCTCATTTCCGACGGCCGTATTCATCCGAGCCGCATTGAGGAAATGGTGGAAAAAGCCAAGCGTGAGGTCGAACATAAGATCAAGCAGGAGGGTGAAAGAGCCGTCCTGGAAACGAATGTGCATGGCCTGAACCATGAGCTGATCAAGCTCCTGGGTCGTCTGCGCTTCAGAACCAGCTACCGTCAGAATGTCCTGACGCACTCCATCGAGGTGGCACAGCTGTCCGGCGTACTGGCTGCAGAGCTGGGTGTGGATGTGAATCTTGCCAAGCGTGCAGGTCTGCTGCATGACATCGGTAAGGCACTGACATCCGAGTATGAAGGCTCCCATGTACAGATCGGTGTGGATGTATGCCGCAAGTGCCATGAAAATGCGGAAGTCATCCATGCAATCGAAGCACACCATAATGATGTGGAACCCCGCACCGCAATTGCCTGCATCGTACAGGCTGCTGATGCGATCTCTGCCGCAAGACCCGCTGCAAGAAGCGAGAACTACGAGAGCTACATCAAGCGTCTCCAGAATCTGGAGACCATCTGCAAATCCTACAAGGGCGTGGAGAAGTGCTATGCCGTTCAGGCAGGCCGCGAGATCCGCGTCATGGTTCAGCCCGAGGTCATCTCCGACGAGAAGATGGTGCTGGTGGCAAGACAGATTGCCCAGCAGATCGAGGACGAGATGGATTATCCCGGTCAGATCAAGGTCAACCTTATCCGCGAGAGCCGTACAGTGGATTACGCAAAGTAAGAAGCGACATGAAACATCAAAGGGCGGTTTCCAAAACCGCCCTTTGTTTATAGAAAAAACCTTTTTCCATGAAGGAGGCGCCTATGGCGAAGCTGATATTCAACTCAACTGAAAAATCCAATTTCATCCTGAATATGAAAACCCATGAGTACCAGAAATTCCTGCTGCGGATCCTGCTGGGACTGGCTGTGCTGACACCGCTGTTCAGTCTGCCGCTGGAATTTGCAAAGCTCTACAGCGTCCCGGGTATGGCCATTGCCATCATCGGTGTGCTGGCGATGGTATTCGTACTCATCGGCTTCATGAAGAAGGTCACGCCCAAGACCCTCTTCCTGCCCGCAGGACTGCTCGGCGGCATGGCCGTCTGGAGTCTGATCAGTGCGTGGAATTCGTATTTCTACAATGTTTCCGTATTCGGTGCGGATGGCCGCAGCGAGGGTGTGCTCTCGGTGATTTTCTATGGCTGTCTGTTCCTGCTCGGCGCACAGCTCGGCAAGGCATCCAACCAGCAGAAGCTCCTGAACGGCCTGCTCTGGATGGGGCTGGCGGAATGTGCATGGGGTCTGCTGCAGGCATTGCCGATCGGCATGCTGTCCTACTATAAGGATCTTGAACCGCTGCTGGTGTTCCGTACATTCCTGCCCTCGGGATTGACGGGCAGCCCGATTTTCCTTGCGATTCTGCTGAATCTGCTGACGCTCCCCGCCATGCTGGGTGCTGCCTTTGCAGAGGAAAAGAAGCAGCGTATTTTCTACACAATCTGCACGGGCGTGTTCGTCCTGTTTTCCGTCAAAACCCAGTGCCTGATCGGACTGGCCGCACCGGCGGCAGCCCTGCTCGGCCTGCTGATTTACGGCATCGTGAAGCACGGCGGCAAGCGTCTTGCGGTGAGTGCCGTGACAGCCGTGCTGGCATTTGCCGTGGGGCTTGGCTGGGTGTATGTCAGCCCGTCCATGAATGGCACGCTCGATCGTATGAGCGGCATGGAGACTTTGCATGAAAACGGCATTGTGCTCTATGACGCCGGCATCATGTGGAAGGACAGTTCCTACCGTCTCGAGGTGAGCGGCTATTATGTGCCGGATGCAGCAGAATGCCGCAACGGTACATTTGATGCGGCGGATCTTGGAGAGACTTATGGTTTCTTCTGGCGGAATACCGCATCGGTGATGGGCAAATATCCGATCGTGGGCACGGGCCCTGACAATCTGGTGTATCCGCAGATGTACCAGAGCCACAAGATCAGCGCGAACGCCAATACATTTGACCGCTGCTATAATTATTATCTGCATCTGGGCGCCACGATGGGTGTGCCGGTGCTGGTGATGTTTGCGGTTCTGATGGGCTGGGTGCTGGTACGCGGTGCAAAGGGCTGCAAGGGCAGCACATGGCTGACGGCCGGTATTTTCGGTGCCGTTGTGCTGTATCTGCTGATGATGGTGATCGGCACGAGTGCTGTGACTGTGGCACCGTTCTTCTGGATGCTGGCAGGCTGTGCAGCCGGCGGTGCAGGGGAGAAGGAATAAAAAATGACAGGGGGGAGCTGTCATGAAAAAGAAAAAGGCTGTCATCCTATTGTTAACATTGCTTGTGGCTGCATTGTTCGTTTTTGTCCTGATCAGCACAGGCATTCCACGCATTGTGATACAGGAGATTGGACAAGCGCAGCAGCGTTCTGCGATATGTGAAAAAGGACAGCCCATTGCAGAGGAATATCTTTCAAAGCACTACCCATCGTATTCTCTGGAATCGGTAAAAAATAACGTTTCTGCTATGTCACATGGAAAGCCCAACCGCTATGTGCTGGCAGAGTATACGGCCAATGATACAGCGGGAACGCTTTTGATTGACACGGAAAGCGGTCAGGTGTGGGACAGTATCGGCGGCGACAGACTGCATGAGGAGCTGCTCGCCTTTCTGGAAACGGAGCTTGCACTGACGGATGAATATCGTCTGGAGGTGGGCTGGCAGATTCTGGATTATGATGAAGAAGCGAATGGCGGTGCATTCGAAGAAAAAGGATATTATTTCGTACCGGCGGACTGCGAATCTGCAGAAGATCTGCTGGATGAAGCAATGATCACTGTAGCCGTTAAATATCCAGTTTCCACCCACGCCTCAAGAACAACCGCACCACAGAAGGCGCAGGCGCTGTTTGAAACATATCCCGACTGCAATGCGACCATCTGGGTCGTTATCATGGACGCACTCCAATCAGAAAAACTGTATGAAGGCAGTCTTCTGTACAAGGGTTACGGCTGTGGTGATTATGAAGGTGCTGGCGTTGTCAGAAGTTTTCATCTGACAAATAAATAGCGTGCAGCTCTGCTCTAAATTCCCTCTTGACAAACCCCAAAAAATGTGCTATCATAAGTGTACAAACGAACAAAAACGCAGATGAGGAAGACAATGCGGGCTGGATTTGATTCCGCCGTCCTTCAGAGAGTCATGGGCAATTGGGCTGAAACCTGTGACAGGATGTGCCGGCAGCGTATACCACCTCGGAGTCCGTGCTAATCCACGGCGGCTCACCACCGTTATCGGGTGCAGAATAAGGCGTATTTATGCGCAAATTCGGGTGGAACCACGGTGAATTCATCGTCCCGAAGTTACAGGAAAACTGTGACTTCGGGGCGTTTTTGTTTATGTATTATCATTTTATCAAGCTGTGCGAAAGCCCTTGCATCGGAGACTTTGTTCCTGCATCCTGCCAAGAAATGTGATTCTTGCATTTCTAACGTTTTCCCTATGCCCCCTTGCGGGGCATAGGGAAAACGCCTTGGGATTCCAAAGGGATCACATCCCTTTGGCGGGGGTGTGGGGGCAGAGCCCCCACTGCGAAGGGCATCCGTACAGCTCCATGAAAGGAGAATCACAATGTTAAAACTCACACTCAAAGACGGCAGCATTCGTGAAGTGGAAGCCAATGTTTCCGCTGCGGACGTTGTCAAGGGCATTGGCATGGGTCTGTACAAGGCCGCATGCTGCGTAAAAATCAATGGCGAAGTGCGTGATCTGCGCACAGTTCTGACCGAGGACTGCGCTTTCGAAGTCCTCACATTCGATGACCTCGACGGCAAGAAGACCTTCTGGCATACGGCATCCCATATTCTGGCACAGGCTGTGAAGCGTCTCTATCCGGAAACAAAGCTTGCCATCGGCCCCGCCATCGACAATGGCTTCTACTACGATTTTGATGCGCCCCATCCGTTCAGCCCTGAAGAGCTGACAAAGATCGAGGCAGAGATGAAGAAGATCGTCAAGGAGAATCAGGCGCTCGAAGCCTTCACACTCTCCCCCGACGAGGCAATTGCTAAACTTAAGGAAATGGATGAACCCTACAAGGTAGAGCTCTGCGAGGAGCACGCTGCAAAGGGCGAACCGATTTCCTTCTACAAGCAGGAAGAATTCGTGGATCTCTGCGCTGGCCCCCACCTCATGAGCACGGGCGCAGTGAAGGCATTCAAGCTCCTGTCCTGCACAGGTGCCTACTGGAGAGGCTCCGAAAAGAACAAGATGCTCTCCCGTGTATACGGTACTGCATTCCCGAAGGCTGCACAGCTTGACGAGGAAATCCAGCGCCGTGAAGAGGCAAAGATGCGTGACCACAACAAGCTCGGCCGTGAGCTGGAGCTGTTCACCACTGTGGACTGCATCGGTCAGGGTCTGCCCGTCCTCCTGCCCAAGGGCGCAAGAGTCATTCAGCTCCTCCAGAGATGGATCGAGGACGAGGAGCAGAAGCGCGGCTATCTGCTGACAAAGACCCCCCTCATGGCAAAGTCCGATCTGTACAAGATCTCCGGTCACTGGGATCATTATCTGGACGGCATGTTCGTTCTGGGCGATCCGACCGACGACACAAAGGAATGCTTTGCACTGCGTCCGATGACATGTCCCTTCCAGTATCAGGTCTTCCTGAACCGTCAGCGTTCCTACCGTGACCTGCCGATGCGTCTGGGCGAAACCTCCACACTGTTCCGTAATGAGGACAGCGGCGAGATGCATGGTCTGATCCGTGTACGCCAGTTCACCATCTCTGAGGGTCACCTGATCCTCCGTCCCGAGCAGCTCGAAGAAGAATTCAAGGGCTGTCTGGAGCTGGCAAAGTACTGCCTCGATACTGTTGGCATGCTGGAGGACTGCACATTCCGTTTCTCCCAGTGGGATCCTGAGAACCCCAAGAACAAGTACGAGGGCACAGCTGAGCAGTGGGAAGAAGCACAGACCATTATGGGCAAGATCCTCGACAATCTGGGCGTTGATTATGAGATTGGTATCGACGAGGCTGCCTTCTACGGCCCGAAGCTCGATATTCAGTACAAGAATGTATTCGGCAAGGAAGATACCATCGTCACCATTCAGATCGACATGCTGCTGGCAGAAAAGTTCGGCATGGAATATGTGGACGTGGACGGCTCCAAGCGCAGACCGTATATCATTCACAGAACCTCTCTGGGCTGCTATGAGAGAACACTGGCATATCTGATCGAAAAGTATGCAGCTGCATTCCCGCTGTGGCTCGCACCCGAGCAGGTAAAGATCATCCCGATTGCAGACCGTCACCTCGACTGGGCCGGCGAAGTGCAGGCAAAGCTTGAAGCGGCCGGCATCCGCTGCTCCATCGATGACAGAGCTGAGAAGATGGGCAAGAAGATCCGTGAGGCAACCCTTGCAAAGACGCCCTACATGCTCACAGTCGGCGATCAGGAAGTGGAGAACAAGACTGTTTCCGTTCGTTCCAGAAAGGGCGATAATCTGGGCGCCATGGATATGGACGCACTGATGGCCAAGCTGCTGACAGAAATTGCAACCAAGGCAAGATAACAAGTAACTGATAAAATCCCCTGTGCAGCATGGCATGGGGGATTTTTGGAAAGGATGGATTTATGAAAAGAAAGATCACGGCACTGTTTGCAGCAGGCATCATGCTGCTGCAGTCCGCACCGCTTTCTGCATGGGCAGGTCTGATTGAAGTCGCACCGGACAATATGGTATTTCTGGACGTACAGTATCCCGACGGCAGCTCTGCGGAAGGTGTGCGAGTCACCCTGTACAATGCAGCCGGCACGGAGATCGGCGGCATCATCAATGACGAACGATTTTTTGAAAGCAATCAATCCGGCATTGACGGCACGGAACTGGGCGATGACCGCTACTGCTACTATGTTCCGTGGAACACCTTCGCATCCTACGTCGCACCGCAGACACTGCACACCGTCAAGCACTGCCGTACGGACTGGGATATGGAAGCTTACGAAATCTACCAGAATGAGCCGGTTCACATCAACGGCGGTCTTCCCTACAAAGTGCAGCTGTACAGCTATGATGCCTCACAGGCGACTGCATTGACTGTACCAGCGAACCAGTTCGGCGTTTATGTTGATCCGAAATGGGCGAACCGCACTGCAGTGGGATATGTATCCACCCCTACGCTGACATACTATTTCAACAGAAAGGGTACCGTGGGCGCACTGGAAGCACTGACCACCATCCCCGTAGGAGAGACCAGGCTGTATGATGCTTTCAATTCAGCATATGAGGCAAGTATTGGTCTGGAATACGATAGTGGCGGCGGCTCTGTTTCTGCCCATGAGGTCACGATCAGCAGTACTGCGACACAGTATGTCCTCTGCCGCCTGCCGCTTCAGCAGCTCTGCTCCTATTTCCGTCCTGACGGAAAGTATGAACGAGACGGTCTGCTCTATGATTTGCAGCAGGATACCCAATATACCAGTGCCATACTCACCATCCAGAGCGGTGCGGTCATCAATGCCGTGATTCCGGATGCCAATGGTTATGTGGAATTCTATGTGGACAAGGCAACCAGAGAATACACATTGGATTTTTGCTACGATTACAGAAATGTTCCGACCAGCAACGGGACTCTCATCAACGGCGGCAGCGGTTTTGGCGATAGCGGCATAGCTGCGAATCTCACAGAGCATTTCCTTGAGGCACTGCAGCCGCCTCTGGATGAAATCGTTCTGACCAATGTACCTGCCGGCACCTACACGCTGACCTATGAGAATCTCCCCGAGGGCTATGCTGCCCCGAAAACCACGACCCTCACCGTCACCGATTCGCAGGAGGTGCAGTATCTCCGGCTGATGCTCGAGGATGCGCCCATGCGGGGCGATGTCAATGCCGACAAGCGGATCGATGCCGCCGATGCCGCCGCCATTCTTGCGGCCGCAGCGGCCATGGGTGCGGGGGAAGCGAGCGGACTGACGGAGACGCAGGAGACCCTTGCGGATGTGAATCAGGACGGCGTGTGCGATGCCATCGATGCCGCACTGATCCTCCAGTACGCCGCCTATGCAGGCGCAGGCGGAGAGATGACACTGGAAGAATTTCTTGCTGCGCTTTAAAATACTGCCCCCGTACTCCGGTACGGGGGATTTTTTGGCGCAAATTTGTTGTGTATGCGGTGAAAAACACTTCCGGAATTGTGCAGAAGGGAGATTCTTTCTGTGAATTCAGAAAAAATACTTGTATTTTTTTTTTTTTTTTGTATAATTAAATTAGCGAATTCTGCGTTGTAAGCAGAAAATTTACGAAAAGAGGCACAAGTATGAAGATGAAAAAGAGAATTCTGGCGGCAGTGACCGCCTGCGGGATGATGCTGGCGGGCATGCCGATTGTGATGCCGGTGAGTGCTGCTACAACTGGTACAACCGGCCATCTCACATATAAAGTATATGATGGATATGTGGAAATCACCGATTGCAACGAGATGGCGATGTCCGTAGACATTCCTGCGGAGATTGAAGGACAGCCTGTGACCACGATCAGTTTTGGTGCATTTGATTACTGTACGGTTCTGAAAAAAGTGACTGTTCCTGAAACTGTTACAATGATCCAAGACTGTGCCTTCGATGCCTGCTCTGCGCTGACAGAAGTTGAACTGTCGGAGGGTCTGCTTGAGATTCAGGATTGTGCATTCAGAGGGACGGCTCTGACTTCGATCACAATTCCGGATACAGTTACGTTGATTGAAGGCGGTGCATTTGATAATTGTGATGCGCTGGAATCTGTGGATCTCGGCAGCGGCGTAACAACGATCAATTCTGCTTTTTTTGAATGTGACGGTCTGACAGAAATCACCATTCCGGCAAATGTTAAATACTTGAAAGGAACTTTTCAGGGCTGTGTGAATCTGAGTAAGGTCAACTTTGCAGAGGATAGTCAGTTGATAGATGTAGAAACAGCATTTGATGGATGTACCAGTTTGGAAGGCATCACGCTGCCGGAAAGCGTTTTATCGATCCGGGGCGCTTTTGCAGGCTGCACGGCTCTGAAGAGCATTGCAGTTCCGGATGCAGTCACAAATGCATACATGGCATTTTTGGGATGTACCGCACTGGAGACTGTGAACATCGGTGCAGGTTCTGAGATTACATGGATTGAATCTGCTTTCAGAAACTGCACGAATCTGAAGGAAACTGTCATCCCCTCAAAAGCAGAAAGTATAGATTGGCTTACCTTCCAGAACTGCACGAGTCTGGAAAAGGTCACCTTCCTGAATGCTTATACTGATATCCCGAACGATGCTGCAATCATCCCCGAAACTGCCGTCATCCATTGCTACGAAAACTCCACTGCCCATGCCTATGCACTGGTGCATGGCAGAGAATTCGTTATTATGGCGGAACCCACCCTGCCCCTCGGTGACCTCAGCAATGATGGTGCTGTTGATGCAAGCGATGCTGCCATGCTCCTTGTAGCGGCTGCCGCACAGGGCGCAGGCGAAGCGCACGGCCTGACGGACGAGCAGACTGCCGCCGCCGACCTTAATGCGGACGGCACATTCGATGCCATCGATGCCGCCTACATCCTCCAGTATGCCGCCTATGCAGGCGCAGGCGGAGAGATGACACTGGAAGAATTTCTTGCAAACCTGTAATTCTGCGTATCACATCCCCCATGTACACCATGGGGGATGTGCTGTTTTTATGCGTACAATCGCATAGTTTGTTATGCAATGTGCAGAAATTACACGGAGAGTAGCGGAAAATCCTTGCATTTAGCGGGATTTTCTGTATAATGAAATTATGGTTTTACCATGATAAAAAAGCAAAGGAAGATGAAAGAATGAAAAAACTGAACACAATGAAACGCGGATTTTCCGCAATGACGGCTGCTGTGCTGATGACATGCACGGCCGCAAGCCTCCCGATGACATCCGCCGCACTCGAAACATTCACCTATGGCGATCTGTACTATTACGAGACGGAGGGCGGCGTATGCATCACAGACTGCAACAGGGAGATCACCACTGTGGAGATTCCGGCTGAAATTGACGGCAAGCCGGTCATCAGAATCAGTGAGATCGCTTTTGAGTACTGTTTCTCCCTTGAGAGTATTACTGTAAGCGAGGATAACACCTCTTTCTGCAGTGTGGATGGTGTACTTTTCTCCAAGGATATGAGTGTTCTGGTAGAATATCCCCGTGCAAAAACGGGCGACAGCTACGCAATCCCCGACACTGTCACCGTACTCCAGAACAGCTGCTTAAGCAATACGCAGCTGATTGAGATCACAATCCCCGAAGGCATCACAATCATCAGCGAGAGTGCATTCGAATTCGACCACAATCTGAAAGAGGTGATCCTGCCGGAGGGCGTGACCACGATCGAAAACAATGCATTCGGCTTCTGCTATGCTCTGGAAAATATCGTGATCCCCGATACTGTGACGACCATCGAGGGCTGGGCGTTCACCTACTGCACATCCCTGACCGAGATCGAGATTCCGAGCAGCGTCACAAAATTCGATTCCGCTCCATTCCAGGGCTGTGAGGGGCTGACCAGTGTGACACTTCCGGATGGCCTCACAGAGACAAGTTACCTGATGTTTACCGACTGCACCAATCTGACAGAACTGCACCTGCCCGGCACCATCACAGAGATTGACGGAAAGCTTTTAATAGATTGCACTTCTGTGACCGATGTCTATTTTGACGGCCTGCAGTCCGAATGGGAGGAGATTTCCATCGACGAGGACAATGAAGAGCTGTTTGCCTGCACGATCCATTTCTCTGACGGTACAACAATGCGTTATTCAACAGATCCCGTTCCGGCAGGCATTGGCGATGCAAGCGGTGATGCCGTCGTGGATGCCAATGATGCCGCCATTGTTCTGGTGGATTCTGCTGCCATCGGTGCCGGCCTCCCCACTGCGCTGACACCCGAGCAGATTGCCGCATCCGACGTCAACGGCGACGGCAGCTACAATGCCATCGATGCGGCGCTGATTCTTCAGTACGGTGCCCTGTCCAATACAACAACGGGTCTGACCTTTGAGGAATTCCTCAAAGAGTATGCATAAATCGTTTTCAGGAAGTCAAAAAAAGGAGAAAAAATGAAAAGAATCAAAAAAATCTTTGCCGTTCTGGCAAGCTCTGTCATGATGATGAGCGGTGCAGCCCTGCTGCCTGCATCCGCCGATGAGACAGCGTGGGAAGGCGATCTGGGTTATGTAATCGACGAAAAAGGCGTCAAGATTGTGGACTGCAATGCGGATGCGTCTGCAGTTGAAATCCCTTCGGAGATTGATGGCGTGGAAGTGTATCAAGTGAAAGCGGATTCGTTCAACTCCTGCAAGAATCTGACCGCCATCACCGTGGAGGAGGGCAATGCGCTGTATTGCAGCGTGGACGGCGTCCTGTACAGTGCAGATAAGACTACGCTCGTGAGATACCCCGTCGGCAAGGAAGGCACCGCTTATACAGTGCCCGAAGGGGGTAACGGCGATTGAGGCCAGCAGCTTCTGCAATACAAATCTGGAGGAAATTCATTTTCCTTCAGAAATGAAGACGTTTGGTTTCTTCGCATTCAGAGACTGCATAAAGCTTAAGAAAATGATTCTGCCGGAAGGCTTGACCTACATTGGCGATTCGATCTTCGAGAGCTGCCGTGCATTGGAAGAGATTCAGCTGCCCGATACGCTTGCAACCATCCGTCAGAGTGCCTTCCGGGGCTGCCGATCCCTGAAGGAGATTGAGATTCCTGACAGTGTGAAAACGATCGAGATGGGTGCGTTTTCCTACTGCGAGGGCCTTACCTCTGTCAAGCTGCCTTCATCACTCGAAGCGCTGGAGCAAAATACATTTTCCCGCTGCACCAATCTGAAGGAGCTGTATCTGCCCTCCGGTATTACCGAAATTCCTTATGGGTTCACCAAATATTGCACTGCCATGACCGATGTCTATTACGATGGCCTGCAGTCCGAATGGGAGGAGATTTCCATTCATGAGTCGAATGAAGAGCTGTTTGCCTGCAATATCCACTTCTCCGACGGTACGGTGCTGAAGGGTACCGTTTCCGCCGATACGGTGCCCGGCGATGCCAATCTGGACGGCACGGTGACCATTGTGGATGTGGTCTACCTCAATAAGGCCATCATGGGCACGGAAACCCTCACCCCCGAGCAGGAAGCCGCTGTCGACTGTGACCATGACGGCGATGTCTCCGCACAGGATTCGCTCCTGATCCTCAAGTCCCTTGTCGATCTGGTGACACTGTCCTGATTGTAAGAGTTTTCCAGCCCGTCTCCCTTCCATGGGGGATGTGCTGTTTTTCGTGATACAAAATTATAGTTTGTTATGCAATATGCAGAAAATGCATCGGCGCGATTGAAAATTCCTTGCAAATTCGCGGAAATGCAGTATAATTAAAGTGTGGTTTTTACCATGATAACAAAGAAAAGGAAGATAGATTTATGAAAAATATGAAAAACATGTTTTCTGCACTGACCGCTGCTGCCATGCTGGTGAGCGGTATGGCTGTTATGCCCGCAACAGCTGCTGACGAGCTGATGTGCGGCAGCCTGTACTATGAGAACAAGGGCGACTACATCATTATCACCGACTGCGAAGAGTCCGTGACTACAGTGGAGATTCCCGCCGAAATCGATGGTCTGCCTGTTACATTTGTCGATGCCTACGCATTTGAATACTGCGAAAACCTGGTTTCCATCACAGTAGCTGCCGGCAATACCTCTTACTGCAGCGTGGACGGCGTTCTGTTCTCCGCTGACAAGACCGTTCTGGTGAAATATCCCATGGCAAAGGAAGGCTCCAGCTATACGATTCCCGCAGGTGTAACGGAGCTGGGCGATCACTGCTTCAGCGATTCGATTCTGGAGAATGTTGTAATCCCCGATGGCGTGACAATGATCGGCCGTTCTGCGTTTGATGACTGCGCTGAACTGACAGCACTTTCTCTTCCCGAGGGTGTGACCTCCATCGGTTCCGATGCGTTCAGCTTCTGCTACGCTCTGGCAGATATTGATATTCCTTCCACAGTGACCTCCATCGGCAGCTGGGCATTCTGTTATTGTACATCCCTGACCGAAATTGAGATTCCGAGCAGCGTCACATCACTCGATACCGCCGTGTTCCAGGGCTGTAAGGGTCTGACCTCCATTACCATTCCGGAAAGCATCACAAGCCTGAGCTTCCTGATGTTCACAAACTGCTCCAATCTGACGGAGCTGCATCTGCCTTCCACCATCACTTCCATTTCCGGCAAGATCTTCCAAGAATGCACTTCTGTGACTGATGTGTATTTTGACGGTCTGCAGTCCGATTGGGAAGCCATCAGCATCGATGAGAATAACGAGATTCTGTTCACCTGCACGATCCATTTCTCTGACGGTACAACAATGCGTTATTCAACAGGTCCCGTTCCGGCAGGCATTGGCGATGCAAGCGGTGATGCCGTCGTGGATGCCAATGATGCCGCCATTGTTCTGGTGGATTCTGCTGCCATCGGTGCCGGCCTCCCCACTGCGCTGACACCCGAGCAGATTGCCGCATCCGACGTCAACGGCGACGGCAGCTACAATGCCATCGATGCGGCGCTGATTCTTCAGTACGGTGCCCTGTCCAATACAACAACGGGTCTGACCTTTGAGGACTTCCTCAAGCAGTTTGCATAAAAACAATCCCATCCCCCGAGCAATCGGGGGATGTTTTTCCATAACGAAGGCGGACAACATGCCTGTGTACAAAGTGAAAGGATGAAAAATATGAAAAGAACTCTGGCAGGTCTGATGACCAGTACTATCTCCGGCAGCAGTTTGTATCCGCAGATATGAGATAAGATCGTTTCTGAATCCAGTCGCCCTCTGAGAGATCGGGGGGCGTTTGGCGTTTTGTTGGAAACCGAAGGGCGGTTTCTGTGCAAAACATACAATGTGCACTAAAAAATGATGAAATCTCTTGCAATTACGCCAAAATAAGGTATAATAGAAGTATGGCGTAAGCCAAAGAGGAAAGGAAGAAAATACTATGAAGAGATTTCTGGCAGGCCTGACCGCCTGCGCAATGTCAATGGCCGGCATGGTCGGATGCGCTTTTACTGCCACTGCCGCCACCACAGGTACCTATGGGGAACTGTCGTACACAAATTACGGCAGTTATGTCGAGATCACCGGCTGCAGTACATCAAGCAGTTCTGTGACCATCCCCGCACAGATCGGCGGCGTGCCCGTCACCACCATCAACATGTTCGCCTTTGCGCAGAACACCTCCATCTCGGACTACTATGTAGAAAGCAGCAGCAATTACTTCACCAGCGAAAACGGCGTGCTCTTCACCAAGGATCATGCCACACTTGTCTGCTACGGTGCATCCAAGGACGGCAGCAGCTATACTGTCCCCTCGGGTACGAAAACCATCGCCGGTTATGCCTTCTATAATAATAAGAAGATCGAGAACGTCTCGCTCCCCGCAGGTGTGACGAGCATCGGAGACGGCGGCTTCGGTTATTGCTACAACCTCAAGACCATCACCATTCCCGATTCTCTCACAAGCGTCGGTGCACAGGCATTTTCAGCCTGCCAGGAGCTGCAGTCCATCTCCTTGCCGGACAGCGTGACCAGCATTGGTGCTTCCGCTTTCTTTGGCTGCGTTGAGATGACTTCGTTCACTGTGCCCAAGGGCGTGACCACGATTGAAAGCTATACCTTCTCCAATTGCTCTTCGCTCTCCACCGTGACGATTCCCGCCGGTGTGAAGTCCGTTGGCATGGCGGCATTCGCTTCGCCCAATAAGCTCTCCACTGTGTATTACGGCGGTTCCGCCTCGGACTGGAGTGCCATTTCCATCGGACTGCAGAATGAGCCGCTGAAGAATGCGACTAAGATCTATGGCAGCAGCAGCGGAACCACCGCACCGCCTGCCACCACTACCACAACGACGACCACCACGACCACAACGACGACCACGACGACCACAACGACGACCACCACAACGACTACGACGACCACCACGACCACCACGACCACGACGACCACCACGACCACCACAACACAGCCTACGACAACAACCACAACAACGACTTCCACACAGCCGACTACACAGACCACAACCTCCACGACACAGCCGACCACACAGCCGACCACACAGCCGACCACACAGACCACAACCTCCACGACACAGCCGCAGTACACGACCACAACCTACACCAGTACCACCCAGACAACCCCTGAAACACAGACCACACCCACCACGCCCACTGAGGTAGATCTGGGCGATCTGAATTCGGATACCGAGGTCAATGCGAATGACGCCGCCATGATTCTGGTGGCTGCCGCTGCCAAGGGTGCAGGCAATGCCTCCGGTCTGTCGGCCGAGCAGGAAGCTGCCGCCGATGCGGACAGCAGCGGTGACTATGATGCCGGCGATGCCGCACTCATCCTGCAGTATGCCGCCTATGCCGGCTCCGGCGGATGGGGTACCTTCAAGGATTATATATCCTGGCATGTCTGGTGGAATTAACGCATAGAAACAAAAAGTGCATCCCGAAAGGGATGCACTTCAATCTGTCGAAAAAGTCCCGTCCAGCCACTGCACCTAAACGGCGCAGGGCTGGACTCGTATTTTTAGTTTAGTTGCGCCGTCGGCGCATATAGGGGGCTGTGCCCCCTATAACCCTCAATAAATAGCCAAAAAGCACTCTGCAAGAGGGCGGGTTGAGGGGGACTCCCCACGGGGTGGGGAGATGTCGAACGAAGTGAGACAGAGGG
>SVNX01000037.1 GCA_015066665.1 Ruminococcus sp.
AATCAAGCGGTTTCATCCGTATGTTCTTCTTTCGGCTCATAGCCGATGCCGTTGTTGCATTCCTTCAGCTCTTTTACTTTTCCAAATGGAAAATTACGAGGAGCCATTCCTGTTGGGAAAGCGTCGCAACAAAAATCCCATCCATCCTTTAACGGTCGCTTATGCTTGCAGGTGGAACAATCATCAATACAGATCATGGATATTTCCTCCTCATATATTTGTTGTAGAATTCTATTGCTGCTTGTGGGATGTCGGAACCTCTTGAAATAAGAATTTCAATTTCAGCAAGAGCCTCGGCTCCATCGTTGTAAGCGATTTTGCTGACGTCTTTGACTTTAGCATCCCGGATTTCAGCATAAAAATTGCGGATATCCTTAAGAGTCATTCCCTTGATTGCCTTTGCATGACCCATTTCATGAATCACGGCTTCTCTGAGCGATACTGCAAGGTTTTTTTCATACGCTTTCAATGCCGAATCAATATCCGAAAGGGTCTTGCCGTTAAACCAATCAGTATTCACATTCAGCCGAAGCGTTCTGTCTGCAATCGGATCAATTTGAAGTAATGGTGTACCCGTTGCAGTATTTGCCAGACTACCAAAATAGAAATCATCAATATGAACAAGTCCCGATTTCTCATATTCCGAAACAACAGAAGCAATCACTTCAAGGGCTTCCGGATCTATACCATGCCCTTCAGCCATCATCTTGAAATCATCAATATCCAATGATTTTATTATACCACTTCCACCCCCAGAAGTCAACCCCCGATACCGCAAATTCTGTGCCTGCACCGCCTCCCCCTGCGCATGGGAGAACCGTGTGATCTGCGACAGATTCCTCTGTTCGATCTCTCTGCCCTGCGCTCCGGTCAGGCGTGTCGGCTCGACCCTTACAGGCGTGGGCTGGTCGGATTCCCATGTCCGCTTGCTCCACACATCCTGTCTGGTTCTGCCGCTTTCGTAGACCACCGTACATCCGCATTTGTCATGCCTGCGGTACACATCCTGCGGCTCCTCGCCATAGACGTACCGCCCTGCCTTTGCACTGCACCACGCACAGCACTTGCCGTCCGTAGTCCGGACGATCCAGCATTTCAGACCGGCATCCGACCGGAATTGTGCATTTTCCCTACGGGAAAACTCTGCTGTTTGCACAGTTACAGTGGAAGTATCACAATCGTATCGACACATATATCCCTGAAAAAATCCGACCGCCCTCCAAGCAGAAAATGGAGGGCGGTTCAAGATAGTAGAGCTTAAATAATAGTATCCGGATGTCCGGACCCAAGGAATAGTATACCACATTCCGTAATTTTATGCAATAATCTACACAAATGAATATGCACAATCTTTTTTCACATTGGATGCGCTGAAATTGACAGAAGCGACACGGCAAAATACGCTTCTTTATCTGTCCTGCAGGTGATCGTATAAAAAAGAACCCCGGAACAAAAATTGTTCCGAGGTTTCTGGCGCAGAAAGAGGGATTTGAACCCTCGCGCCGGTTACCCGACCTACTCCCTTAGCAGGGGAGCCCCTTCACCACTTGGGTATTTCTGCAAATATGGCGGAGAGAGTGGGATTCGAACCCACGGTGCGTTGCCGCATCACCAGTTTTCAAGACTGGCTCCTTAAACCGCTCGGACATCTCTCCAGACTCTGCCTAAGCGACAACCTGCGCTCGTGCCTCTGCATATCCGTGAACCAGCTTTTATATTATAGCACATCCGGCAGGATTTGTCAAGCCTTTTTTATAAAAAAATCTGCACATTTTTATTAGTTCGTGCCGTCACGAAAAAATAGAAAGAGGATGGTCACCCATCCTCTTTTCATTCATCACTCAGATCGGAAGCTCCTTCACGAGATCCACCAGATGCTTCAGAATCGTCAGGCTGTCGCCGGGCGTAAGTGCCTCATCCGTTGTATCCACATTCGCATTGCGCTGCTGCTGCGGCTCCAGCGTCTCTGCACCAAGCAGATACTTATTGAGCATAACCACGTCAACAATGGTCACTTCTCCGTCGAGATTGACATCACCATAATGGATATCGTCATAAATCGGCGTGGAATCGGAAGTCGAGATCGTCGTCGGCTCCGCTGTCGGTGCCGTAGTTTCAACGGGCTTTGTTGTCGGCTCTGCAGGGATCTCACCGGTGCCGCCCATACCATCGGCAGAGGTGCCGTCCGGCTCTGTGCCATAGTACAGCTCACCATTCACATACACAGGAATATAGGGTGTCATGATGCCGTCCGTATCACCTGCGCCTGCAAACAGATCCTTGTTGGAATAGTCATTCTCTGCATCCCAGCCGCTGCCGTAATCCGGATAAACCAGAGCCAGCATCAGCTCGCACTGATTGCGGCCTTCGGAAATGGGCATGGCTGCTCTGCCGTCGGGATAGGTCACTTCGATATAATAGATATTGCCGTCATACTGAATCGGTGCGGAGATCTCAACCGGTGCCACGCCCTCGCCGGAATACATGGCCGCCTGATCACGATCCACACGGATCACAAGGTCACTTGCAGAATAGCCTGCTGCGATCAGCTCGGACAGATCCATATAGTAGCGATAGGACACGTTATCCACAATGCGTGCCGGCCATGCGGTATGGTTGGTATACTTCAGGCTCAGTGTCACGCCGCTTGCGGATGTGGTCTTCAGCACGGATTCTACATAAACCTCGGGGCCGTCATGCGCTTCCTTCGGGGGGAAGGCCGGATCGATCTCGCCGCCGTACAGATCCACCATCTTACAGAGAAGAGCAGTCAGGCCGGCATTGTAGTCGTCAGCCACCTCATTGTTGATGAAGTTCTGACGGTCATCCTCATAGCTGCCGTCCTGATTCGGGCCGCCTGCCAGTGCGCCGTAGAGAATGTGACGGTTGTTTTCGGGAATGGCAAGGTCATTCTTCCAGCTGCCATGTGCAGTTCTGTGGTGGGGGTTCTTGGGATAATTATCGCCGAAGCCCACCATGTAGCTCATATTCAGAGGATTGTCACCAAGGACATAGTTGATCTGTGTCTCATAGAATTCCTGATAAGCCGAATTATCCTGACCGGCAAGGATAGTATCACTTGCCACAGCCATCAGGAAGCCCGCATTGAGCGGATAGCGCAGACAGCCCCAGGTGGTGTTCCAGCGCAGACCGCCGGGCAGCTCCTGAACCTCATTCTTCCAATAGTCCATATGCTTCTTCACATGGTTAATATAGGTAGCATCCTGTGTGTTGATTGCATAGAGCAGCATTGCACCCTGCATGGTATCATCCCAGCAGTGTGACCAGGTATACTTCAGCACATCCTGACCAAGCTCCTTATCGAGACTGGGAATATAGCTTGCAGCCTTGTCAAGATAATCCTGATTGCCGGTGGCGATATACAGCCAGTTGGCAGAATAAAACAGCTCGTCATAGAAATGACTGGAGCGGTAGAAGCCGGAGGCGTTGCTGTTGTTGTAGACCGCATCGCTCCTGGATGCATCAGCGAGCGTGAAGATGTGCTCTGCCGCTTCCAGATAGGAGGCACGCTTGGTTTCATCAATCCGGCCGTCGAGTGCGCAATAGCCAGCCGCAAGAGCCGCAGCCATGCCGCCGAATACAGCGGAACAGCCCTCAGAGGCCTTGAGAGAAGCACGGGCTTCTTCATAGGAGTTGCCCTGATCGGCCATACCGTACTCGTACAGTTCTACAGGGCCCCACCATGTATGGTCCATGGTACCGTTGCCGACCTGGAAGACGATCTCACCGCCCTGATCACAGGCCTCAAGATAGTCCATTACGAACTCAAGGTTGTTGACATAGGTTTCCATCTGGCCGGTCTTTTCAAGGCCATCGGGATACTGATAAAGACCCCACGCCATCATAGACGCAGTGAACGCCATGGGCAGGTTGAACTTCACATGGTCACCGGCATCGTACCAGCCGCCCTGGATCTCATCGATCATGGTGGCATCAGCCTTCCACTCAACTCTGTTCCACTCGGGCAGGGGGCCTGCCTGCTGGCACTCATAGAAAAACAGATCGAGCTGCAGGGCATTGGCATAGTTGAAGCTGGCTTCCGCAGATGCGGGCAGAACAGGCTCGCTGCCGATCGTGCCCATTGAAGCCGTCAGCAGCGCTGCGGACAACAGACCGCAGGTTAATTTTTTCAGCATACTATCACTTTCCTCTCCATGTACTTTGCGGCATGTGCAGGATGCCGCGATTGGCACATTCCTTTCTATTGTACATTATGCCATATTTTTGCTGAATTGTCAAGGGATTCTATCCAATCAGACAGAAAAAAGAGCCACCATCGCCGGCAGCTCTTTCGGACTCTATGTCAGCACCGCCGAAAGCACCTGACTCAGTGCCAGTACGGGGGGCTTTCTGGGCGGTGCTTCCTCACCTTCTGCAGGTGCATCCTGTGTCTCAGGTTCAATCAGTTCCGCACGGAAGAGCATTGTCCCCTGCTTGATGCGTGTTTTCGGCGAACGCACCGGCAGGAGCAGCCTTTCATCACCCGTCACAATCTCTGTCCACGGGGAATTGAGCACCGGTGCACCGGCCGTATTGCGGAAATGATAGGCAATGCGAAGCTGCAGACCGGGGTACTTCTCATAGATTGCAGGATCGATCTCGACCGGTACTCTTGTCCAGCAGTCCGCGGCAAAATGGATATACTCGGGGACATGCAGTGCAGCCGTACGATTCTTTTCATCCCAGTACACAACCATGGCGGGGTACTCGCCTTCCTGATCGAAGTAGAAACGGCTGTAGCTGTCGAACACCTGCCGCTCACTGTACTGCTGACGGATGGCATTGCGGAAAAGATGGGCCTTTTCCTGATTCTCCTGCTCGATGCCTTCATAGTAGGTCTCGGAGAAGCCCTCAAAGATACCGCCCTCCTCATACATCTCCGCATAATAATTCTCAAAGAGGAAAATGCCAGGTTCATGGTACAGATTCCAGCTGGTCAGCTTACCCGGCCAGCACATTGAAACATTGGGGCGGGGGGTGAACAGATCGGGGTGGTGATGCAGTCCGTAATTGAAATAGGTACTCCACTCATCATAGGGATGATTCTCAATACCGGGATGGGTTTCGAGCATCTCACGGAAGATCCGCTTGTCGATGATCTGAGGCTGGTGGGATGAGTACTGCAGCACAGGATATCCCTGTGAAATCAGGAAATCCCGTGTCCGGAAGGCACCAAGATCAAAGCTTGAATAGCGGTTGTAGGTACCCTGCCATTCCCTGAGGTCGTAGAAATAATAGCCCTGATAGCGGCCGTCCTTCAGGAAAACCTCCTGCGTGAGCGGCTGCATGGGACGGTAATCGTCGTCGGTCATGATGAACACATCATCAAGGACATCGAGCTGCATCATCATGCAGCGCAGGAAGAAATTGCGTGCCTGATGGTCTTCGGGCAGGGGCCTGCCCTGGAGAAGCATATCATCCGTGCAGAAGGTCAGCTGCAGCCGTCCCCTGTAGTTTTCCTTGAACGGCTCGACATTCCACTCGGGACAGCACACCACAAGCTCCTTGATAAAAGGCATGAACGCCTCAATGAACGGCAGAGACTTCATGATATCCTCATGTCTTGCAGTGAGCACGACCATCTGCTTGATATTCTTCACATCGGCAGCACC
Source organism: Ruminococcus sp. (assembly GCA_015066665.1). Lineage (GTDB taxonomy): Bacteria > Bacillota > Clostridia > Oscillospirales > Ruminococcaceae > UBA3855. The sequence continues at coordinate 5,634 of SVNX01000037.1, forward strand.
GGCTTCACGGGAGGCGTTTTCCACAACTTCCGCCAGCGTATCGGCAAAGGCATCCCATGTAGCGGGACGATAACCGGCCAGTGCGGCCTTTTTCTGCGCATAGCGATCGGGATGTGTCAGCGTTTCATGCACGAACTGCACAAGTGCATGACAGTCGGTATTGTCAAAGTAATCGGCATAATCGCCGCCCACCTCACGCAGCACAGGAATATCCGATGCAATAACGGGCGTACCGTACTGGAACGCCTCGACAAGCGGAAGGCCAAAGCCCTCATCAAATGTCGGGAATGCCAGAAGATGTGCGTTTTTGTAAAGCTCTGCAATACCGGCATCATTCACGCCGGACAGAAGGAAGAGCCGCTTCTGATAGAGCGGATGGTTCACGATGCGTTTGCGCAGTTCTGCGACATTCCAGCCGATCTTGCCAACAATGATCACATTCAGATCGAGTCCCGCATCGAGGGCATCGAGGACGATGGCATGATTCTTTCGGGGCTCCACTGTGCCGACCATCAGCAGATACTTGCCGGCTGCCATGGCCTCTTTCACATCGTCCGAAACGACAAAGTGGGCATATTCGGGCAGAACATTTCCCTCTTCATCCATCGGAAGCGGATCGGGGGCATCCTGTACGGTAAGCGGATCGCATCCGAGCGGAATGACACAGGCAGGCGGACAAACCGCACCTGTCCGCTCACAGAGTGTACGGAATGCATCCTCCACCGCTTTTGCCGAAAACATAACACGATCGGAATATTCCATCACGGCTCCAAGATAGGACAGGAACCGCATCACTGTCGTCTCATGGGAATATTGAGGATGGGTAACGGGGATGGTGTCATAGACAAAGTTCACAATCTGCACACCGGAACGCTTGAGGATCGGGTAGAGATGGCTCCGTGTCAGGCGGCAGTTCCAGTTATTGTCCATATCCAGATACACTGTGCCGGGACGCAATGCATCGAAAGCCAGCGACCGGCGTGTGAAGCACTGTCCCTTTGTGCCGATCCGGCTGCCGAAAAATTCAGAAAACTTCGCAGAATCGACAATCCGGAAATTCTCATTCTCCGAATTATAGCAAATAAGCGTCACAGAGAGTGCAGGCTTCTGCAGAAGACGCAGCACAGTCTCCCGCACAACACGCTGAATGCCGGTCAGATAGCTGACCTGCATGATCATGGACACATCGATATAGATCTTCTTCATGTATTGTCCACCCCCATTGTCTTCCGGATGACATTCTTCATGCCCTGCGGCAGCTTGCGGTACACGGGCAGCAGACGCTTGACCATAAAGCCGCCCATATCCTTCTTACGGCGGCGGGGACTGCGGCAGATATTGTGGCAGATACGTTTATGACACAGATCGGCTTCCCTCGAGGCGGTGAGATTCCGCACAACAAGTCGGCGGAACTTCCATGCAGGCATGCCGCACTGCTTCTGCCACTGCTTCAGGGACGGCGCATCGATCGGACGGCCGAGCACGGCTAGATAGGCAATTTCCACAAATTCTTCATTGGTACAGGGCTCCTTCAGCAGGGACAGCACGTCCACACTGTGGGGGTCACTTCTGTCAAAATACAAAAATGCAGCCTTCGGGTGGCTGAATGAGCCGCCGGATCGCCGCATATTCTCCTCGGCGATCTCATAGAGCGCCGCACAGATTCTGTTTTCCATGTTGTTCTTCCTCCCGTTCTATTTTCCCCCGGGGTTTCTCTTTTATTCTCATAGTATAGCACAACGGCTGCAAAATGTCAAGCGATGACGAGAGATGAATTGCGGTTTACAAACAAATCATAAGAACGGTTTAACGCCCCTGCCCCATGGGTGATTTCACCGGTCATGCACTGGATGGGATTTCGAAAAGTCATTCCGGACAAGCCTTGAATATGACAGAAAAACAAGTTATATGATATATTTTTTCTTTTCAATCCTGTATAATAGAGTAAAGTTCAACAAGAAAGGATGTTCATCCCTATGCTGTACACACTTGACTGGAATTCATACCTTGAAAAGGCGGCAGAGACCGTCTCCGAAGGCATTGTTATGCTCAGAAACGAGAAGCAAGCCCTCCCCCTCCCCGCAGGTGAAGAAATCGCTGTATTCGGACGAATCCAGTTCCACTACTATAAAAGCGGCACGGGTTCCGGCGGACTCGTGAATGTCTCCAAGGTCACTTCCATCCTCGATGGTCTCCTTGAAGCGGGTGTTCGTGTGAATCAGAAGCTGCTCGACACCTATAGGGCATGGGATGAAGCGCATCCCTTTGATCTCGGCAGCGGCTGGGGTGCGGAGCCCTGGTCTCAGGTGGAAATGCCCCTTGATGCTGCCCTCGTGCAGGAAACGGCTGCTGTCTGCCGCACAGCTGTTGTCATCATCGGCCGCACTGCCGGTGAGGAACAGGATAACCGCATGGAAGCCGGCTCCTATCTCCTGAGTGACGGTGAAATGGATATGCTGCGCAAGGTGCGTGCATCCTTTGAAAAGGTCATCGTGCTTCTCAATGTCGGCAACATCATCGACATGGGCTTCTTCTCTGAATGCGTGCCCGATGCCCTCCTCTATGTATGGCAAGGCGGCATGACAGGCGGCACGGGCACGGCACGCGTACTCACTGGTAATGTCAGCCCGAGCGGCAAGCTGCCCGACACCATCGCCTGCGCAATTGAGGATTATCCCTCCCACAGCGACTTTGGTGACCGTGACAGAAACTTCTATAAGGAAGACATCTATGTGGGCTACCGTTATTTTGAAACCTTTGCCAGAGACAGAGTGCTCTATCCCTTTGGCTTCGGTCTTTCCTATACAACATTTGAACTGCGCACGCTCTCTGCCGAAGAGACCGAAGGCATTGTGACACTGACTGTTTCTGTGAAGAATACCGGCAGTTTCAGCGGCAAAGAAGTCGTGCAGCTGTACTGCGAATCCCCGCAGGGACGTCTCGGCAAGCCCCTCCGTGCCCTTTGCGCTTATGAAAAGACGGAAACGATCGCACCCGGTGCGGAGCAGATCGTGACGCTGACCGTGCATCTTGCAGATCTTGCCTCCTATGACGACAATGGCGTCACTAGGCATGCATTCTGCTATGTGCTGGAAGCCGGTGAGTACCGCTTCCACCTCGGCACGGATGTTAGAAATGCAGCACATGTTTTCTCCGTGAATCTCGATGACCTGCAGGTGACACAGGTCTGCACACAGGCCATGGCACCCGTGCTGCCCTTCGGCCGTGTCAGACCCTCCGAAACAGTGGATGGCAGCTACTCTATCGCAACTGAGCTTGTACAGCTCAACGAAGTTGATGAAGCCGCACGACGTCTCGCAGATCTTCCTAAGGAAATCCCCTATACCGGCGACAAGGGCATCCGTCTGGCTGACGTTCGTGACGGGCGTCACACAATGGACGAATTCATCGCACAGCTCTCGGACTATGACCTCTCCTGCATCATCCGCGGCGAGGGCATGGGCAGTCCCCGTGTGACGGCCGGCACGGCTTCGGCATTCGGTGCGGTGTGCGATTCTCTTGAAAAATATGGCATTCCCTGTGCCTGCTGCTCCGATGGCCCCTCCGGCATGCGTCTTGACTGCGGCACAAAGGCCTTCAGTCTCCCCGGCGGCACACTCATTGCAGCAACCTTCAACCGTGCACTGGCCGAAGAGCTCTTCACCTACATGGGACGGGAAATGACGACAAACAAGGTGGACAACCTGCTCGGTCCCGGCATGAACATTCATCGGCATCCGCTGAACGGACGCAATTTCGAATATTTCTCCGAAGATCCCTATCTGACCGGCACCATTGGTGCTGCCGAACTTCGTGGTCTGCATTCCGTGGGTGTGACCGGCACCATCAAGCATTTCTGCGGCAACAATCAGGAAACCAATCGTCACTTCCTCGACTCCGTTGTCTCCGAACGTGCCCTGCGTGAAATTTATCTCAAGGGCTTTGAAATTGCAGTGAAGGAGGGCGGTGCCGATTCCATCATGACTACTTACGGCTCCGTTAATGGTCTCTGGACGGCCGGCAGCTATGACCTGAATACTCAGATTCTCCGCAAGGAATGGGGCTTCACCGGCATCACCATGACGGACTGGTGGGCCAATATCAACGAGCGTGATGTTGCTGTCTCCCGCAATAATTTCGCCGCTATGGCCAGAGCGCAGAATGACCTGTACATGGTCTGTGCCGACGGCGGCAAGAACGATGACAACACACTCGAAAGCCTTGAAAACGGCACCTTGCAGCGCGGTGAGCTGCAGCGAAATGCCGCTAATATCTGCCGTTTCCTTATGCACACCAATGCCATGAAGCGGCTGCTGGGAGAAGAAATCGGCGTGGAAATTCTCAATCGTCCCGCCGATGAAATCGCCGATGACAAGCCCGTTGTCTTCTACGAGCTGGACGGCAGTCTGGTACTGCCCATGGATGACATCTGCACGGATAAGGGCACCACACACAGCTTCGCTTTGACTGTGAACCAGCCCGGCTACTATGATGTGACCCTGACTGCAAGCTCTACACAGAGTGCCCTCGCACAGATTCCTGTGACCCTCTTCAGCATGGGCACTGCCAGCGGCACATTCACATGGAACGGCACGGACGGCAAGCCCGTATCCTTCACAAAGCGCATCCCGATGTTCTCGCATTTCACAGCTATGCGTCTGTTCTTTGCGCAGAGCGGACTGGATATGCACAGCCTGACCTTCACGCTTGCAAGCGATCGTGTTGATGTTTCCTCTTTATAATTAAGCATAACACCCGCCCCTGTTCGGTTCACTATGCAGGGGTGGGTTTTGTTATGCATGGACGTCGATCGGTTGTGCTGAGGCGCTCTGCACCTATTGACAAACACCCTCTGAACGTGCTATCATAGTGTCAGAAAAAATTTTTTATTTTTTGTGATCTTTTCCCTTTTCGGGCGTCTAATCTATGGAGGAGGTAAAAAGCATGCAGAATTTTGAACCCATCTATCAGCAATATTATGAAGATGTGTTCCGGTTTCTGCGCGGTCTGTCTGCGGATGAGCATCTCGCAGAAGAACTGACGCAGGAAACATTTTTCCGTGCACTCAGATCCATTGATACCTATCAGGGAAAATCAGAGCTGCGTGTCTGGCTCTGTGCCATCGCAAAGAATCTCTATTATTCCCACTGCAAAAAGCAGAAACGATCCGCTCCCGCACCGGATGCCGATATACCTGACAATATGTCCGTTCCGCTCACTGAGCTGATCGCTGACCGGGACATGGCACTGCGGATCCACAAGGCACTCCATGATCTGAAAGACCCCTACAAAGAGATCTTCACTCTGCGGATTTTCGGTGAGCTGTCGTTCCGGGAAATCGGTGAGATCTTCGGAAAATCGGAACACTGGGCATGCGTGTCCTTTCACCGTGCCAAAGCCATGCTTCAGAAACAGATGAAGGAGGAACTGAAATGAAACTTGATTGTGATGTCATCGGCGATCTGCTGCCGCTCTATACCGAACAGATGGTCAGTGAAAAAAGCAAGGAACTGGTCGAAGAACACCTTGCCGAATGTCCGGCCTGCCGTCAGCGTCATGCAGAAATGTCCACCCCCGATGTCCAGCCTGCATTCTCCGCAGAGCCTGCACAGCATTTCCGCAGCTATGTAAAAACGGAAAAATGGCGTCTTGGTCTGAAGGTCGCACTCATCACTGCCGCCGTTGTGATGGCGCTCGTCATCGTCCGACTTGTGATGATCGGTGCACTGATTGCCTTCCTCGCTCTTGACAGTATGCTCGCACCCATTGAGGTTGACACGGATATCGCCAATTATTCCCGACACATTGGAGAGAATGCAGATGAGAAGTACCGGTACAAATGGGGTATGGACGAATCAATTTTTCCTGCAGCCATCACGGATTCCATGGATGTCATCGAATACAAAATGGTCTACTACAATCCCTGGGATGCTCAGTATCTGAGCTATCTGACGGTTTCGTATGATGATGCGGACTATGCTGCGGAGCTTGAACGTCTTGCCGCCTATCCTTCCACTGCCTATGAAGGTTATTACAGCGTCACCGGTTTTGACGGCGGCGAACCGCTTGCCATCTATTCCGACAGCTATCATGGCTTTATCTATGCCATTTCCACACCGAAACAGGAAAACACCATCACCTATGTTGAGCTGATCTTCTGCAACTATTTCTATGATCTCGAATACACTGAATATATCCCGATCCACTATCTTCCTGACGGCTTCAATGCGCAGAACGACAACCCCTATCAGGAGAAGATGAGGAAGGAGATACAATATTAACATAAAAAGAGGGCATTCGCCCTCTTTTATTGTCAGATTGACATTTCGCCCCTTCAGTGGTATAATTAAGAAAACAGGAAAGGAATGCCCCATTCTATGAGTGAAACAACCTGCCGGCTCTTCAAACGCTGCGGCGGATGCCAGCTGAAGGAGAGCTATCCCGAACAGCTTGTATGGAAACAGGCGAAAACGGAACGCCTGCTGTCCCAGTTTGTCCGATGTGAAAAGATCATCGGCATGAAGCGTCCTGTGCATTACCGCAACAAGGTGCAGCACGGCTTCTATACCAATCCCTCCCGCCAGATTATTTCCGGTATCTATCAGTCAGGCAGCGGGAAAATCGTTCCCTGTGAGATCTGCATGCTCGAAGATGTACAGGCGGACAAGATCATTGCCACCATCCGCACACTGATGCGTTCATTCAAGATTTTTCCCTACAACCCCCACACTGATAAGGGCCTGCTCCGTCATGTCATGATCCGTAAGGGCCACCACACGGGCGAATATCTCGTTTGCCTTGTGACGTCCAAAAGCACCTTCCCTGCACGGAAGAATTTCACTGCCGCACTCCTGAAGGAGCATCCCTGCATCACGACCATCGTGCAGAATGTCTGCAAGAATCCCATGCCCCTGACCATGGGAGAGCAGGAGATCCTTCTCCATGGCAAGGGCTATATCGAGGACAGTATCTGCGGGAAGACATTCCGGATCTCGGCCCGCTCTTTCTATCAGGTCAATCCCGTTCAGACGGAAATCCTCTACCGGACAGCCATTGAACTGGCTGGTCTCAGAAAGACCGACCGTGTGCTGGACTGCTACTGCGGCACGGGCACCATCGGCATCATCGCCTCCGATCACTGCGGCGAGGTGCTGGGCGTCGAGCTGAATGAAACCGCTGTGGCGGATGCCATCAAAAATGCCCGCCGCAATCACTGCGAAAATATCCAGTTCCTGTGCGAGGATTCCGGACGCTTCATGGAACGCATGGCAAAATACGGCGAAACCGCCGACGTGGTTTTCACCGATCCCCCAAGAAACGGCAGTGACAAGCGTTTTCTGGAGAGTCTTGCCAAGCTTGCGCCCCGTAAAGTCGTGTACATCTCCTGCGGGATTGAAAGCCTCGAGCGTGATCTGCAGATCCTCCGGAATCTTGGCTATCGTGCCAGAAAAATCCAGCCTGTTGACCTCTTCCCGCATACCAAGCATGTGGAAAATGTGGTTCTCCTCGAGCGCACCGAGACAAAGTCCCGATGATCACCCGCATCAAATAAGGCATGCCAATGCTGCCCCTCTGAAAGGATACATTTATGCAGTGGATACTTCAAATATTTGTTGAACTGACGGCCTTCTGTCTGCTTGCCATCTGGGCATCCAATCTGTTCAACATCGTCTTTTCGTTGATTTTCGCCCCCATGTTCAGCCTGAAGCTCAACCAGATCTCATTCTTTGGTCTGACGCTCCAGCTGCATCAGAAAAAGTGGCGCACTCATTTTCAGAAGCCCTCACTTCTAATTCAATCCAATGTCGTTGTCGATCTGTCCAAGGAGATTCCGGAATCAATCGAACAGCAGGATAGGAACTTCAATATTCTCCGCACCGGTACAATGCTCATTCTCAGTATTCTGCTGGTGCTCTGGCACAAAGACGTCGTGACCGATTTTCTTCTTCTGAAGGAAATGGGTATATGGGAAACATTCTGTGCGTCCTTTGCTCTGGGTGTACTCTTCCATAGTCTTGTGACAGTCGGCATCATGATTTATACCTACGCCGTTATCATGCGGCGGCTGGGCGGATATGTACAGTCCCTCATCAACCGCATACGGCAGGGTGCGACCTTTGAGAGTCTTCAGGTACAGCCTCTCTCCGCTCTCCCCTACAAAAATCCCAGCCGCACCGAAGTCATGATGTACTACAATTTCCTGCTCCCCTATCTCCTGACGACCGGTCAACCGGAAGCCATGCGTGCACCCATACAGGACATGACTACTTATTTCTGGCACAGACAGTTCATCATGCAGGAGACCATGAACTATTACTGGCTGATTTTCTACTATTCCCGCTTTGAAGTGAATCCCCACACTGCGAGCTATTTTTATGAGAAGATCCGTTCCGTCATCGAGAACGATCCGGATGCCAACAGCAAACGGATTCAGGCATATTACTACTATGCCATTGTTATGGATCCTGTTAAGGCAAGGCAGTGTATCGCCGAAGGGCTGGCTGTGGTCGATCAGTTCTCCCTCCCCGGATGCGAACGTGAGCTGGAACGGCAGCTGCTCAATGAGCTCTCCGAAATCATGGACAAGCAGGGACTTGCCCTGACAAAATGACTCTAATAACACTCAAATAAAGTGCCCCCTTTAGGGCAATGACCGTATAGAAGTATTCACAAATTCTCATGGTTATTGACTAAACGGCGGCTAATGAAACAAAAGACAGGCGTATGCAACGAAAATGCATACGCCTGTTTGTTATACGTTTAAGATACACCATATTCTGTCGGGATATTCAAGAGGTCGGAAAAATTAAATTCAGTACACACTATATGCTAAATTACAACAATCGTTGTTCCTCTATCTCCTGCCAAGTAACATTTTCGATTACTTTCTTCCATT
>SVNX01000007.1 GCA_015066665.1 Ruminococcus sp.
CAGGCACAGGCAAGAGCCAGCGACGCAATCGCTTCCGTCCTTGACTTTTCCTCGAAAGGAAAACAGGGTGCGTAAGTTACGCCAAAGGACAGGAATGCGGAATAAAGGACAGATAAAGGACAAAACCAAATTTCAGACAAAAAGAAAACTCTCAAACGGCTATTTTAAGCCATTTGAGAGCAACTGTTGTGGTGACCCATCCGCCACGAAATACGAAATTTTCATTTCCCCCTTTATCTTTGCTGTTGTTATGGCACGGGCGGGGAAGAGACATATATAAATGTATTTGCATGAAAAAATCCGACCGCCCTCCGAGCAGAAAACGGAGGGCGGTTCAAGATAGTAGAGCTTAAATAATAGTATCCGGATGTCCGGACCCAAGGATAAGTATACCACAAACGTCATCCACTGTCAAGAAAAAAGTTCGAAAAATCAGGGGGAATTTCATTTTCAATGTCGAATAATGTCGGATTTTGTCGAATATCCAGAAATAGGAAAATCGGCAGAGAACAAATCTCTGCCGGTTTTTTTATCTCGTGAATATCCTGATGTTTTCACGAGATTATTGCTTATACTCTCAGAGTCCACCCAGCTTCGATATAATCCGCTGTGATTGATGGATACTGTTTTCTGTTTTTGGTCACGATCTCTTCAACCGTGACACCGTACTTTGATGCGATTTTCGTCAGTGTGTCACCGCTGCTGACATGATGGAGCGGTCTGCAGATCTGATTCACTCGCTGCTGCACCGCTGCATAATCATATCCGGCAGCGGTCAGGCGATCTTTGCGTTCTTTGCCGTTGCCCCAGGCGCCCGCCAGAACTTCCTCAGCAAGTGTTTCGACTGACTTGCCCGCTGTGCTTTCGGTGGAGGCAGGCTTGTCCTGCTGTGATTCTGCAGCGAATTCTTTGTAAAACCTCTCTGCATACTCCGCACGTTTCGTCCTTGCATCTTCGCTGGTATCCGCCGGACGTTCAAAGTCGAGCATCACTGCATCCGATGCCGTGCGGACATCGTCCGTCGTCCGGAGCACCTCCAGCACCTTCGGGTAGCTTGTCATCAGCTCACTGCCGAGAAATCGGAGCTGCATATCCGGATCACCGATGGAAGTACCACAGTTCTGTGCATAGGTCAGCAGCGCTGCCTTGCGGGTATGATGTGTCCACTGTGCCAGACCATAGCCGGCACAGTCCTTTGCAAAGTCGGTATATTCACCGCTGTCCACTGCTTCCGTGTATGTGGAATCCGTATATCCCAGCGGCTTCTCATAGCTGTTCTGCAGGTTCTTCGGCTTCAGCCCTGACTCTGCATAGAGATTGCCCATCATACCGGCGGCCCCTGCGGCGGTCATGCCGAGTGATGTGAGGTAGGCCCAGATTTTCTTTTTAGTTGTCATGACGCTCACTCCTTATCAAATCTTACTTTCATCAAGTGCACCTGTTGTGGTTCCGTCTACTGTGTAGTCTTCGAGAGCACGGATTTGAGAACTAATTGATTTCCATATAGTTGCGGCTTTATATGTTGCAACCAAAGCAGCAGGGACATAAACATACCCTTCACCATCTTTTATTTTTGTATAGCTTAATGTTGTGGTTGAACCGCCTGAACAAAGGGAGTCTGTTCTAATTATAAGGGTTTCAAGGCTCTTGCAGCCGTAGAATGCATATGCTCCAATACTTTTTGCAGCGTGTAGGTCTGCTGTTTTTATATTTTCACAATATGAAAATGCATAGGTTCCAAGCGTATTTGCTGCTGGCAATCTGACTGAAGTAATCCCTGTGCACCCATCAAAAGCATATGTTTCAACGCTGGTTGCAGACGGTAAATTTACAGAGGTAAGCCCTGTACACCCTTTGAATGCATATGATCCAATGCTTATAGCAGAGGGCAGATTGATAGTGTTGACTGCTGTACAGCCATAGAATGCCTCTCTTCCAACGTTCTGCATCGATGGCAAATTAACATTAGATAGAGACGTGCACCCTTTAAAAGCATCTGTTTCAACGCTGGTTGCAGACGGTAAATTTACAGAGGTAAGCCCTGTACAGTCATAGAATGCATATGATCCAATGCTTGTAGCAGAGGGCACGTCAACAGTATTCACTGCTGAATTTTTATAGAAAGCATATTCCCCCACGCTTTTTGCATTGCTGTTTACTTCTGTGATACTCCTCTCAATCATGGCGTCAAGTTGTCCACTATCATCACCCCCTTCCGCTGCTTTAGTAAAATTTGGCACTTTGACCCACGCCCCGGCATTCGTCAGCAGGTACTTCTGACCGCCGTTCTCGCTGATGAGCAGCTCACTGCCCGCCGCCCACGCTGGGTCGGGCGTGGGCATGTCCGATGTGGTATCGGCATAAACCGTCACAAAATGCTTCGCACTGCCGCCGAGCTGATGCGATTCACCGGTATACTTCACACTGTAAGCCATTACTTTTCCTCCTTGTTTTCATCGTGTACATTTTTCAGACGGCGGATCAGTCCGGCCGCCCAGAGTGCTTCGGGATTCACGGCTGCATAGTTTTCCAGAATCGACACCAGCTCCATCAGCACGATGTACGCAAACACCGCAAATGCCGTCACCACGCCTGCAATTTCCGCAAGCTCCGCCGCCTGATAATACTGCCCCAGCGCATGGATGCCGATATCCAGTCCGCAGGCCGTCAGCATGACAATCAGCTCGCCGAGCTTGTTCATGCCGCCCTGCCGCATCTTCTGGCTGTTGACGGTGTTGGTGCAATAGGCCTTGATATAGCCCGTTGCAAAGTCAGCAATCGCAAGGCCGATCACAATCAGAATCATAATCATGTACTGCATTTTTAGGTCTCCTTTCACGCATCCAGAATCACAAAGCCACGGGTGCACAGGTACCGCTTGCCGTCCATCTCGGTCTCAAACGGTGCGGACACCTCGGAAAACTGCCGCTGCAAAGGCTGCCAGACGTTCTGCAGGCTGCCGGTCTGCGTGTAGATGGGGCACAGTGCTGTACGGCCGGTGACGCTGTCGGCGTTGTTAAAATAGACGTTATACGGCGCAGGGGTCTCGTCCTCGCTGGAGATAGCCCACAGGCCGTAGTTGGACTCGGAGTAACTCATGCCCTGCGAACCGTTATGCCGCTGTGAACTCTTGCCCGTGGTATACAGTGCCAGTGCTGTGGCACCGCCCGTATCCTTGCAGATCACCACGCCGTTATTTGTCTGGCTGTTTGGCACGAGCAACAGGGCGTTGCTGCACACATAGACGCTGCCGGTGTAGCCGGCGGAGCCATAGCCTGCATAGAGCTGGGTGGTGCTGGCGTCGGGGTGGGTGATGGTAAAGCCGTAGTTTGTCGCTGTACCCGTACCAAGGATATCCGCCCAGATGCGAAGGAACTCGGTACCGCCCACCTTGCAGCTGATGCTCTGGTTGGTGTCGCCCTCCACAAGCTCCACGCTGTCAAAGTAAGCGGGCACGGCATGTTCCTGCAGGATGTCGAGCAGGGGCGTCATGTCCTGGGCGGTGGTCTGTGCCGTCAGTTTCGTGATTGCCATTAGGTTGCCTCCTCTGTTCTTGTCATGATACCGCTGAGAGCATCGGGGATGGGTGCAATCCGACTCGCTGCCGATGCAGCGGCGGGGTGGGGGAGGGTGGTGCCCTGAGGAGCGCCGCTCCCGCCGTTTCCTTTGTTCAGATCAAACCGCATTTTCTTCGGGATATCAAATCGGATTGTTGTCATGAATTACCTCCTGTGGAAATGGGCAGCACATTCAGCAGCCCCGCTATTTTTTTATAAGAACGGGAACCGCAGCGCAGCTCAAAGTGATAGGCATACAGGCCGCTGAGCGCTGCTGTGTCCGTGCTTTCGAGTGTAACGGCAAATGTACCGGCCGAAGGATCCGCAGTGCATTCTTTCACAAGAACCACAGCATCATCCTTGTATCGGCAGAGAAGAAGCTGCATGGTGCAGCCTGCAATGTCGGCGGGGCTGCTCTCTCCGGTTGCTTCGTCCGTTGTGGTGACTTCCACCACCCACTCATCGAGTGTATCACCGGCGATGCATTCCTGCTCCTTCATTGTTGCAAAATATCGTTCTGGTTTCATCTTTATTCCTCCCATCAGAGTCCGGTGCACATGATGCCGTTCCGGAAGTATACCGGCGAAGCCTGCACGGTGGATTTCTGGAGATTGCCTTCTTCATCGATCCACACATCCGTGACCACCTCCCCCGAACCGCCAAGCGCATACATTGTGCCGGTGGCGCCGGTCGCACCGTTGATGGCGAACATCTTACAATCGAGATAGACGGCATCCGCATCCACAAGCAGCCCGTGATAGGTGATGTCGTGGTCGAGATCACGGATGGTACCGGTTGCATTGATGGTGGTGTAGGTGTCATTCCCGTTGCCGCCGAGCAGGCTTCCGCTGTCGAGCTGCATCCAGTAACCGGCATCATTGCGGGTGATGACGGTGCCGAAGATGTTGGCGCCGTTCTTGTCAAGCTGGCAGATGACGTTTCCGGCATCGTCCTTGACCTGAATCACGCCGTCCTTGCCGTCACTGCCACCAATGACCAGCGTACCGCCACGGATGCGGTCGGCATACATGGAGCCTGCTGCAATGAAGTCCGCTACGATCTCACCGTTCATCGTCATGGCAAGCCCATAGGTGCCGTTGTAGGCTTCGCCCGGTACATCACTGTGGCTGTAGCCGAGACCATTTGCGTTGAATCTCCATACGCTGGTGGCGGTTTTGGTATCCGCCGTATCCATGATGAGGATCTCATCCGGGCGGATAACCACATAGCCCGTGGTTGCTGCTGTGATCAGGCCGGAAGCAATCGCCTTTGCAGCGGATACCGTGTCCGACTTGATTTTCGGGATCTCATACTCAATCAGACGGTTCTGACGGCTTGTCATGTCCGTGAGCTTTTCCGTCCTATCGCCGATGACAACGGATGGCGTATAGGGCTTGAAAATATCAACTGTCCTTCTGAGCAGCCTAAGCTGCGCATCGAGCTTCATGAATCTGTTCCGGAATCGGTAAGTATTGCCGGCACGGATGCTGCCGACGCTGCTGTCAAGCGTGGAAAGATCAAGGACGGTGGCTTCATAGTATTTCCGGATGCGGTTATTCTCTGCAAGGTAGGCTCTGCCCCGTTCATATAGATTTTCCGGTACCGTGATATCATCAAATTCCACTGTGCCGACAATATAACCGTATTCTGCAATGGCTGCCTCGTCGTCAATGTAGACTTTTCCATAGGACTTGCCATCTACCTTGGCTCCGGCAATGGTCAGGCGTTCTGCGGTCTCTTCGTTCACCTGTGCGCCCAGCGGAATGAGCCGTGTGATGACGGAGAGCGAGTCCGTTCCGGCTGTCATGGTTTTCATGTTCTGTGCCAGTTCAATGGTTGTCGGTGAGGGTGTGCTGTCAGTGACGGCATCCAGATAATCGAGGTACAAGATCCCATCTTTTCTTCGGACACGCAGCTCACCGCCAAGCCTGTTCACCAGATTTTCCCTGATTTCTTCCAGTGTGTTCCGATAGGCCGTGGTCTTGGAATTCGTGTTGCCGGAAAGATTGCATACGCCAAGTCTGATCTGCTTGTGCTCCGGCATCTGCGCATTGTGCTGTTCCAGCAGTGACTGCAGAAACTGAGCCGGTTCCATGTCCTCATACGTCCGGTACATCTGTACACTGTCGCAGAGATAGCCGAGGAAGCCCTCACAGACGACCTTGCGCAGCAGCTTGCCGGATGCAGTCATGCGTTCCTCCGTGTTCAGAATTACGCCCTCGAATTCCATTTCCATGGTCTTGATATTCATAACGGAAACAAGTGTTCTCCGGTCGAGCAGGCAATCATAATAGCAATGATTCACAGGAGTGACCGTGAAGGAGAAAGAGGGGATCTGTCCGACCTCCTCCACGATTGTACCGGATGCAAGCCGCTGGGTGCTGTGCGGTTTCACCGTGTGCAGGAGTCTCTGCACATAGCCATCTTTTTCTGGCAAATCAATTGTGACCTGGTACATCAGTAAATCCCCTCCTCAAGTGCAAGATATCGGTTCAGGAAAGCCGCCCAGTTCGCGGGCGAATCAGAAAACTGCCCTGCGCCGCAGGCGGATGCATATTCCAGAACCAGTGCCGCATCGGAAGCGGTGACTGTACCGTCCATATCGGCATCGGCAAGGATCAGCTGTTCATCCGTCAGCCCTGTGTCCGTTCCCGCACCGATGGCCGCTGATGCCTTCAGAATCAGCGTTGCATCATTTGCATCCACGACTCCGTCCCCGTTCACATCGGGATAATGGCAGGTATCCGGCGTGTAGGCAAATGCCTTATCCGGCAGCATGGCCGGATTTGCCCGGAATGTGACTGTGATCGTGTAGACTCCATGGTTTTCGTGATGGATGATTTCCGGTGCACGGACTTCAAAATGATAGTCCGGATAATACGGATCGTGCAGATCCATGTACCCGCTCCATTTCAGCCAGTGCCTGATGCGGATAAGCTGATCCTGCGCCTTGCGCCTGTTCGTACAGAGACACTCAAAGGTATAGGAGAGCGTCCGCTCACCGTAGCTTGAAGTGCCAAGGATCTCATCAAAGTCATATGTGATATTGCTGTAGGGCACCCGCTCGGTATGGTCATCCTTGGGCGGGGATCCGATGTCACGGCTGAGCATCCGAAGCCGGTGCTGGTAGTACGAATGCTGTCCGTTCACGCTGATGCCGGCAATCATACACTCACTCCTCTCGTTTTCAATTCAATCTTTTCTCCCTGCTTTTCGTCGATGCGTTCCGCTGCACCCTCCGCAATGGCTTCACCGTCCATCTCGAATGTCGCATACAGATTGATGACGGGACGTTCCTGCTCCGGCTGAGATGCACTCTGGTGCACCGTGCTGTAGCTATAGTTATTGACAATGGATGAGGTCGGGCTGGGTTCTATGGGATAGCTGTCCACGCTCTGCCCATGGAGAGCCTGCAGCGCCCCCGCATCCACCTGCTGCTGCAGAGGGGCAAACGCCTTGACGGCATCCTTGCCGACCTGCGGAATCTCCTCTGCAAATCCCACGCCGATACCCTGGGCGAGATATTTTCCGACATGGTCACGCATGACGGTGGAGGGAGAATGAATGCCGAATGCTGCTGTAAAGCCATCAAGAATGCCGCTTGCAAAGCCGGAGATTTTCTCCTTCAGCCAGCTGCCCATACCGGTGATGCCGTTCCATAGTCCCTCCACAAGGTCTGTGCCGATGGAGGTGAGGTTTTCAGGCAGATCGTTGACAGCGTCCATGATGTCCTGTGCCATGTCGGAAGCGGCAGTTCTGCCCTGTTCCACAAGATCGGTGCCCCAGCTAATGACATTGTCCAGTGCATTCGTGAGCTGTTCCTGCAATTTACCGGGCAGTTCGTCAAAGAACAGCATGGTTTCTGCAAGGAATGCTCCGGCCGCTTCTCCGGCCTTTGCCGGCAGATCCACAGCCCACTGTGCCGCCGTGCCAAGCGCTGTGCCAATGGCAAGTCCCAGCTCTTCCGGCAGCCGGTCGAAGAATTCCATGAAGCCTTCAAGCGCATCGGCGGCGCCCTGTACCATCTTATCCTTGGTCTCGGTCAGCCAGTCACCGACAATCTGCACAATGTCATCTGCAAGCCCTGCAAGATACTCTCCGCAGGGGAACCACAGTGCTTCCAGAACCGAAAGCAGAGCAGGGAGCAGTGTGGGGATGGCCTCGACAAGCTGCATGAACAGAGCATGGCTTGCTTCCTTCATTTCCGGCATGGCCTGCATCAGGGCTCCGATGATGCCAACAATCATGATGGGGATCTGCGGGATGATGGCGTTGGTCAGCTCAGGAAGAGCCTCTGCAATGACCAGAATCAGATCCACTGCTGCATCGAACAGCTGACTGTCGAAGGAGGCAAGCGCATCCACCAATCCCAGAATCAGCTCGGGAACGGCTGTGGTGAGCGTTTGTGCAAGCTGCGGGAATGCTGTTTTCAGCGCCTCGGTCAGAAGGGACATGGCCCCTGTGAGTGCCGCTGCGAGCTGCGGCAGCATCTGCAGGACTGTGTCAATCAGAAGCGGGAGCTTGCCGGCCAGTGCCGTGATCACGGAAGGCAGTGCATCCACCACCCCCATGAGCAGCTGTCCGGCTGCTTCCAGCAGCTTCGGCGCATTTTCCACAATAAAGTCCGCAAGTGTGCCGACAAGTGCAACGGCAATATCCAGCAGCATGGGGATGTTGGCGGCAATACCGTCCACAAGGGAGAGGATGATGTCAAGGCCCGTATCCAGCAGAACAGGGATATTCTCTGTGAGTACTGCTGCAAGCTGTGAGATCACATCGCCTGCCGCTGTCAGCAGCAAGGGAAGATTGGCTGCGAGCGAATCGGCCAGAGAAGTCAGGATGTCCAGCGCAAGTGTCAGAAGATGCGGGAGATGTGCCGTGATACCGTTCACCAGTGTGTCAATCAGATCTCCGCCCGTCTGAACCAGCACAGGAAGCTGCTGCAGAACTGCATCTGCCACCGTTCCGATGAGAGAAATTCCAGCCTGTGCAAGTGCGGGCAGATTTGCCCCGATGCCGGTTACGATGTCTGAAACGGCCGTTCCGGCTGCACTGATCAGATCGGGGGCGGCCGATTCCAGACCCTCTGCAAGGGTCAGGATGATATCCACACCCGCATCCAAAAGGTCGGGGATAATGTCGAGTGCGCATGCCGCAAGCTGGTCAAGGATTGCCACAGCCGTATCGGCAACACTCGATGCATTGCCCGTAATGCCGTCCACCAGTGCCCTGAGCAGGGAAACGCCGGCATCCGTCAGCGTGGGGAGCGCATCCGTGATCAGATCCAGAGCAAGCCCGATGATCTCCGGTGCGCTTTCCGTAATGACGGAGGACATCGACTGCAGAATGGTCTCTGCAGCGGGGATGATATTGCCTGCTGCCGTCAGGACACTGTCCGTCAGCTCAGTGGCAAGGGCACTGAGATCTGCATCGGGATTGCCAAGCCCTGCAAGGAAATTATCCCATGCAGCCCCTGCCATAGCGATGCTGCCGGAAATAGTGCTGGAGGCTTCTTTTGCGGTGGTGCCGGTGATGCCCATCTCCGTCTGGATGACGTGGATGGCGTCCACGATGTCCGCATAAGAGGAAAGGTCATATTCAATGCCGGAGATTGCCTGGGCATCCTCCAGAAGCCGCACCATTTCCTCTTTGGTACCGCCGTAGCCGAGCTTTAGGTTGTCAAGCATACCGAAATTGCCTCTGGACAGGCTCTGGTATGTGTTCACAATGGACTGTAGATCGCTGCCCATTTTGTTGGCATTGTCGGACATATCCGAGAGTGCCATATTGGCCTTTTCAGCGGCCGCCGCCGTATCACCGCCGACCGAATTGATCAGGGCAGCGGAGAAGCTGGTGACGTTTTCCATGTAGGCGTTCGCCGACATGCCCGCCGTCTTGTAGGCGTTTTCTGCATAGCCCTGTACAATGGAGGACGCTTCCTTGAAGAGCGTTTCCACACCGCCGATCAGCTGTTCATAATCGGCATAGGCGTCGAGTGCCTGTTTGCCGATCGCCGCAATGCCGGCACTGGCTGCAGCGGCACCGGCAGTCACAGCGGATGCAACCGCTGACATGCCTGCCTTTGCAAGACTGCCCAGATTGCCAAGGCCGATCTGGAAGCCGGTTTTGTCAATTGCTGTATCAAATTTCAATGTGCCGTCAAAGCCCATATTCATCACCTCAGTCAGACAGGTTGTGAATGCGGCTCATAGGCTCATCAGTGCATTACTTTTCCGTGTTCAATCTTTACTTCAAATTCGAGCTTGCAGCCCCGTGTGCATTTAATATACACACCGGCGCAGCAGGCTGTGTTGTCATACAGAATGGTTTTTGCTCCGCAGCGTGGGCAGAGCAGCCATTTTCGTTCCAGAGAAGGTTTCCTTATCACATCATCCCTCCCAGCATTTCGCCGATCATTTCGTCATCGTACTCAAACGGCAGTGCAATTCTCTGCTGGATCCGACGGATGCGTTCCCGTTCTTTGTTGTCCTTGATATCGGACAGATTGACAGAACGATAGGCAATTCTCTTCTGGCACTGGCTTTCATCCGGCAGTGCTGCAAATAAAGCTTTGAATGCCCACCAGTGCAAATATCCGGTCTCAAGCAGATCTATACCATAGTACCGTCTGAAATCTCCCAGAAGGAATCTTGCATCCACACTCCATGAGAATACGGGAGCCGATGGAAGCGGTTGCTGCTTTTCTCCATCGACTTCGTTTTTCTCATCCTCATGCAGTGGATCCGGCTCCAGTGCGTCCGCTCTGTAAAACGCATACAAAGCGTTCACGATCTCTTCCGTAATGCATTCCGGTTCGTCCAGCCATTCACGCATCAGACACAGTTTTTCTGTGTCGGAAAGTTCCGGATCCGCGATCATATCCGCAAATCGGATCCATTCCCTGAAATCGGTCAGCACCGGAATCAGCCGCCCACCCGCCTGGATACAGTCGGGGAGCGGCTCATACAGCAGATTCATCATAACTTGCCGATCTTTTTGAGTGTGGCACGCTTCTGTGCTCTGTTCGGACGGTATTTGCCCAGGGCTTCACCGCGCCTCTTGGCACTTTCTGTAAGCTGTGTACGGACAAATTCCAGGAAACAACCATATACTTCGTCATATACAGCTGCATTCACTGGCTTTTCTGCGAAGATCTTCTCTGCTGTGCCATCACCAAAGATGTGATCATACAGATGCCGGTACATCTCACAATAGGCTCGGATCCGTGCGGATGCCTTGCCATCCTTGGGAAGGTGCATTTCCTCCCGCTCCATCGAGGCAAAGGCATCCTCATAGCGTTCCAGCACATCCGCATCCTCCAGATCGAGTGTCAGGGATACGCCGTTAATTTCCCAATTTTTCGCTTGGCTCATAGGCTCAATACCTCCTTGCATCAGTCAGTCGATTCCGTGAATGTCACAGTCTGCCAGTTGTCCTCGCTGGTGGCTGTGCCGTGCACCTTCTCGCCCCTGCACTTGAGTGTGCCGGAGTAGGTGTAGATGTTGATGTTGTCACCCTCCGTGTTCGGAATGACGGAATAGTCACGCTTGATGGCCTTGCCCGTTTCCGTGTCCACCAGAATGATGGAGCGCACTGCATCCTCACCGACAAGCTCTTCATCGCTGATCTTGATGATGTCTTCCTGCATCGGATAGCCGCTGTGGCGGTCGAATGCATAGTCAATTGTGGGAGAATAGCCCATCACATCCGTCTGCTGGAACTGCTCATCCACATACTGACGGTTGTACTCGATGGGGTTCTTGCTCTGGGAGAGCTGGGTGAACTTGCGCATTCTGGTATAGGTGATCTCGGTCGTGTCTCCATTCGTCACCGGAACGCCATAGAATCCCAGCATCTTGTGTCTGGGTGTAATCTTTGCTGCCATATAAATCACTCCTTGTCTTCGTAAATCAGCCGAAGCTGAATCTGATACCGTGCCGTGCTGCCATCACAGTCAAAGGCATAGCCTCCCGTCAGCACTTCAATGCTGACAGGGGAACGCCCATCCAGATCGGGGAGGATACCCTCTCTGTTCTGCTCCAGGACCCAGTCCTGAAAATGCTCATAGAATGCAAGATTCTCGATGCACTGATTCACATCCGCACTGTAATACTCACGGCTTGCGAATAGAAAAAGGAACTGCTTCATGCAGCCCCCGTCGGTGTATTGCTTGAAAATGGGTGAGGATGGCACAGCTTCCACTGTGTACTCCACTGCCGTACTGCCGAGATAATCCACCAGCAGCAGCCCGTCCTTCAGTGCGGGGAAAGTCATCACATATTCCCGCACGCATTCAATCAATGGTTTCATCGGAACGTGTTCAGCCCCCTCAGAATTTCGTCTTTGTGATCCGCCTTCATACGTTCGAACCAGTACTTACCGCGCAGTCCCTTGACGCCGCCGGAGGCATCCAGCCCTTCCTTGCCGTGCCCTGCATTGAGATAATACTGCCGCTCTGCATAGGGGGCAGTGTACTTTACTTCACCGGAGCCGAGAACCGTGCCCGAGAGGCCGCTCTTTTTCATTGTGCCGGTCAGCATGGGCACATACGGATCGCAGTGCCGGAGGGCTTCGCTGTCAATGTACTTCTGTGCCTGCCGGAAGTTCTGTTCGATGTTCCGCTGAAAATTCGGGTCAAAGCTGATGCCTGTGAATCGCAGCATGCAATCCCTCCTACTCTGCAGTGATTTCGATATGCTGCACCGCAAGTGAACCATACCGGAAATCCTTGACACTCATGATGGTATATGCATCCTTCGGAGGCTGTTGTGCCTCACAGATGCCCTTCACAATGCGGTCGTCCTTTTTCGGGAGATAGCCTGTAAGCGATTTCACAGGCACGGAGCAGAACACCGCACCCGCATCCGTCCTGGATGTGTTCGACTGTGCCTGTGCATCCGATTCCTCCCAGTACACCGCACCGGTGGTATGTCTGATGTAGGTCGGTGCACGGTTCTGCACCGTCTTTTCGTAGATGGTACATGCTTTCTGGTTCGTGAACATGCTGTCACACTCCTCTGTACAGAAGACCGGTGCGGGAGAGATGCTTCCTGCAGATGTGCAGCAGAAGATCCTCCAATCCTGCAGTGTCTCCATGCAGCTGTGCGGAGATGCCCTCCGATGCACTGCGGTACGTCACACTGTATGCGCCGTTGCTCTCCGATGCCTTAGCAGGCTCTCCGGATGCATCCGCCGCTGCGGAGAGGGAAGTGATCCAGATCTGCTCCGCCATCTCACACAGGCAGCGTGCGACCTTTGTACCGTACTTTCCCGGAATGCCGTTTTCAAGCCTGCCGAATGTCACTGCATTCAGATAATCGGAAGCACTGCCAGCGGCACGCTTCCAGAATTCCTCCGGAACGATCGCACCGCCGTAGTCCTCTGTATAATAGTCGTAGTCAGGATACATCATCATTCAGATGCAGCTGCTTCCGCCGCAATATGATTCGCACCGACTGCCGCATAACCAACGGATACGACCTTGCCGGAGCTGAGGTTGACGATCTCGATCACATCGCCTTCGGATGCTGTGATCTCCGTTGTACCGGAGGTCAGTGTTGTACCGCCGTAGGCTGCCGTTGTCATACCGAATGCCACACGGCTTGCGGGATTCAGCTTGTAGGCATAGGTTGTGCCCGTATTGCCTGCGGAGATGGTCGCAATGGTGGTGCCGGCTGTCTCACCGGCTGCCAGACCGATTGTCAGAGAGCCGGGCGCATAGACAGAGCGGATGGCCTTGGAGCGCAGAACCTTGTGACCGTAGACATTACGTCCCTGCACAGCGCATGCGCCGATATACTTGCCGGATCCCTTCAGATCCTGTACATGCACTGCGACCTTCCACTCCATTGCACGGGTCGCAAACTTCGGGTGACCTGCCAGCATGGCAAGATTTGCGGTGGTGTCGTTCCACTCCTTGACAAGGAAGCCGGCAATCTTGCCGACCGCACCGGTCTGCTTGACTTCATCACCAAGCTCGGAGGCGGAGATGAATTCGGGGCACTTGAGTACCAGTGCGAACGCATCCGGCACGACCAGAAGATAACGTTTACCGTCATCGGGGATGTTCGCCTTGCTCATTTCCTTGCGGATGTCCACGATGGTATCATAGATGTTGTCCTTTGCAAGAGCCGTCACATTCAGCGGTGTGGAGCCTGCAAGCAGGACAGTGCCACCGTCCGTATCCAGCTGACGGGAGAGGGAATAGCCGCCGCTGTCAAGTCTGTCCGCAACCAGTTCATCCGGCACGGATTCTGCATCATAGCCGTCGATCAGCTCATTGATCGCCTTGTCCTTATCGATGACAAGTGTGGTATAGGTCGTGGCACCGTGGGTCACCTCAATGCCGTTTGCCTTGTCATAGTCGGAAACGGCAACCTCATCATCACGGACGGGAATCTTGACTGCACCTGCGGTGGGATCGCCCTCGTAGTCATTGTTGAATACGAAACCGTCGGCCAGCACACATTCGGAACGAACCTTTTCCAGGACAAGTCTGGAATATCTCTTCTGGGATTCATGATTTGTAGGCATTTACATTTTCCTCCTTTAGATCTTGTGTCAGAATACCACTCGGGTTCGGGCATCATCCAGCCTCACACCTCGGGCATCCTCCTTTAATTCTTGGGTACAAGATGCGGATTCCTGGAATAGAACCGCTTCTCAACACCTGTCATGGTTTCAGGTGCGCTGCCGGAAGTCGGAGCGGCAGCCTGTTCGGACTTGTCGGGCTGGAACGCATCCGCATGGGATTCACGGAACGCCTGCACCACATCATCGCCGCCAATGAGCTTGTCACCGTCGAACTTCAGCCCCTTCTCTTCGAGGAGCTTCGTGACATGCGCTTCATAGATGTCATCACGCAGATGCAGACCCTTGACGAATGCGGACAGCTTCGTGCGATGCTCGAAAGCCTTACGTTCTGCCTCTGCGGCTTCGGCTTTCTGCTTCCAGTCGTCGGCGGATTTCTTGATGCCGTCAATGTCCATGTCCTTGAAAGACTGGATGGCGGTGTTGGCTTCAGTGAGCTGTGTCTGCAGAGCAGCAGCAGCGTCCTTTTCGGTCTGGATGTCGGCATTGTAGATGGATGTGAGACGTGTCACGACTGCCTCATCCGTGATGCCCAGCTCCTTGAGCAGTTTCTTGTCGATCATAGTAAAACCTTCTTTCTGTTTGCGTTTGGGTATAAAAATAGCGCCCTTGCAGGCGCTTTCCATGTATGAACTAAGGTATCTTCAGCCGTTTGTGCATGGTGTCATTCCTCCGTTTCGTTATCGATGATCCAGAGCTGCTGCATGACGAAATCCATGTCACGCTGGATCTCCAGATGCAGTTTCAGTGTATCATTCCCAGCCGGCAGATTCATCATGTGTTCTGTCAGTTGCTTCATTCTGGTGCAGAGGTATTCACGGTAGACTTCTTTTGTGACGGTGTCCATGGGTTACTCCTTTTCTGTGCCGAGCACATTACGCTCGATCCTGTCCTCCACACGACGATTCATCCACATGAGGGCTTCTTCGATGTGCGTGAGCGCACAAGCATTCTCACGGCAGGCGAACTGCCCACTCTGGAATCCACGCAATCTGTCACGGACGATCTCCAGCAGGTCTGTGTCCAGTAGGCCGTGGATGCTGTCCGGCTCTTTGCGTGCGCCGTGCTGGAACTGGATGCAGAGCAGAGGTTCTGTGTCCTCTGAGAAATTCTGTGCAGGATAGATGTCATATTCGTGGTTTGCGTTTCCAGTGCCGGTTTCATCGGCGGCAAACACACGATTCAGCTTTTCACGCTTCTGGATGGTGTTCAATTCTCTCATTGTATGGTCTTCCTTTCTGATTTGGGGTATAAGAAAACCGCCTTGATGATTCAAAGCGGTTTAATGGAAATATGGGGTCAAATCGATTTCAGAGGTTACATATACAGCCCCGATATAATAGCTGTGGTGCACCTCTACTTGCTTCCCGTCAATGGAATAGAGCTGTGTCTGAGAGCCATCCACATCTTTAAGTAATTTCCCTTTGTGAATTTCGGGGATGCGCTTCTCAAGCGCAGCACATTGCCTCTGGAAGATATTTTGATCCGGCTGGTTGCAGATTGCATATTCAAACATCATTCTCACTCCAATCCTAATATTTTGTTAACGGATGCTCTGGTTTTTGTTGCTGTCTGCAGGACGTCAGCAATGGCTTCCTCACGGGACAATCCTTTGCGCTGCATCTTATCAGCGATTAGCTCCTCAAAGCTACGGTTTGGATCCGTGATGTCAAGCTGCCTGCGCTTTTCTTGATCCGCCATCAGTTCTCTTGCTTGTGTGCGGAATTGGTTGCGTAGATCGCATGCTTGTCTTGCCTGTTCTTCTATCGTTTTGGATCTGTCAATCAGATCAGGGATCATCCTGTCATGAGCAAGATACCACGCTCTTGTATCTCTGTCGGATAAAGTTCCTCTCAAGGATATTATATCATGATAATCCTTGAAAGTCAAGTTCGTTTTATTCGCATGTACCGCCTTCTGCGACACACTCCTGCCAAATCCATTGACCCACACACGGGACGTATCCGGCAGGAATCCTGTCTGTTTGCAGAAGTTCTTCAGTTCCTGCTCCGCCGCTTTGAGCTTCACAGATTCCCTCGTGAAATCAGCCTGTGCCGCCTGCCGCAGTGCTTCATCCGGTGCGGATTCGACCATGGCATTCGCCGCAGCGACCTGCCGCTTCTGCTTCCGGATATTCCGTTCCAATGCCCTCTGCATCTGTGTGACCTCATAGTCCGTGTATTTCTTGCCGTCAATCTCCGTGTGCGGTTCTTCCAGTTCACGCAGGCGTGCGTCCGTATAGGCTCGATGGCTGATTCCCTCAAAGAACGGGTGCCAGTCATGCCGGCAGTTCCATCCGCCGAAGCCATCGCCCCTGCCGTAGCCGATGTCATGCAAGGTGAGGTAGCCCCTGCGCCCTGACCGGCTCACGATCTTGCCCTGCCATTCCGCATGGGATGGACGTGCACCGCCGTGTGCTGTGATCTCCATCAGATCACAGCCCATGTCCTCTGCATTGATCAGAGAGAGCTGCCGCACTGTCTGTCCGACACCCGTCAGCACTGCACGCCGGACTGCCACATCAAGCCTGTCACGATGACCGGACGGATAGAGGACAAAGCTGCCCTCATCTGCTGCCGAGCGGATCGCATGGCGGATGGCGGTGTTGTAATCCATTGAACCGGTCGTCACCTGCATATAGGCAAGGTCGGAGGCCTGTATATAGGCCTGCTGTGCCGTATTTGCCGTGGTGAGTGTCAGGTTCTGCAGATTGCCTGCACATTTCACAAAGCCCGCATGCAGCGTCTGCAAGGCCGCATCGGACATCTTCACAATGCCCTCCAGACCTGCCGCTTTGTAGTAGCGGTTGTCATTCCGGATGGCCTGCACGCCTGCATCCTCAAAGAGCGCACGGACATGCGCCTGCGTGGCATCGGTGCGCTTTGCGATCTCTGCGAGCACATCCTCATAGAGCATGCCTGCCTGCTGGAGCTGCTGTGCCTGCCATCTTGCTGCATCTGTGACACGTCCGGTTTTCAGCATCCGCCTTGTGATGTCCTCGATGATGGATTCATCGAGTGCTGCATAGAGGATGGTCAGCTGATCACACAGGCGGTCATACTCGGAGGGTGTCAGCATCTGGTGTACCACCTCCGAAAAGTGCATCGGACTTCGGCATCATTGCCTGTGCTGTTCCCGCATCGCAGGAGAAATACCACTTCAGCAGTTCTTCTTTGGATAGCAGTCCCGCTGTCACCATCTGCATCCGGCGTGCAAATTCCTTGTCGGTATCCTCCAGGATGCCGTCACCGAATGTACAGGTCAGCGTGCATTCGCCGCCTCTGCGGTTCTCATAATAATCCCGCAGATACTGCATGCCGTAGACTGCGCCCTCCACTGCAGCCCGGAGATTCTCCTGAATGTCATGCACCCTGTCATAGCTCCGCTGCTTTGATGCCTTGATTTCTTCCGCCGTCTTGTCTGTGTCATTGACCTCAGACAATGTACCATATGCCAGTCCCGATGCGGATTCGATCCGGCGGAGCATCTGATTGAAGGCATTGAAACAGGACACATCACGGATCTCTGGTGAAAACGTACTGAAGATTTGGTCATTTTTATTAGGATTGGTGTTGAATACACGATACATGCGTTCTCTGCCGTGCGGAAGCTCCGGTTTTTTTGTATCGGGATTGAACCTGAAAAAATCCTCCGAGGCGTCAATCGCACGTTCCGAGGACTCCAGCTCCCAGAGAATGCGCTCCCACTGCTGATCCGCATCACGGATGAAGGGGACAGCATCCGCAAAGACCGATACACCGAGCGGGGAATCCGGGTCGATGCTGTTTGCATCCGGCACCTGGAATACGGAGAATAGCGGCTGCTTCACATTGTGGAAGACTTTTTTCGGAAGCATACCTGCCCATGCCGGTACTTCCTGCAGGCTGCACTCCCTGCCAAGAAATGCGGGATTGTCAGAACGGAAACAACGGTTTTCGATCATATGGGTCTGCTTTACACGGTCATAGGTGTGGATCTCCACACGAGTATAGCTCGTACTTCCGATCGTCATCGTTTCCGGACATGCTGCTGCATCGCAAGTGTCGTCCGTGAAGCTGATCGGGAGATACTGGTTCTGCGGTACAAGATCCACATGAATACCGGTTTGCGTCCAGTATGGTTTGAGCAGCAGCCCGCCCATTGCAAGTCCATGATCCAGCTGCCGGCGCAGGAGGGGCAGGAACTTCTGAAATGCAGCATCGAGTTCCGCATCGCTGACGGAAGCATTCAGTTCCTTGAGCGTCAGCCGCTTCAGTTCCTTTGCCACAATAGAAGGCAGCTTCAGGGAACGGATCCGCTGCTTTACCCAATCTGCTTCGTCACGGTACATGGATTCCCAGAGCTCCAATGCCTCCTGCATCCTGCCGGATGACAGGCATGGGAGCTTCAGTGCGCCTGCAATCTCATTTGCATCAATCATGATCTTCTCACCTCCTGCAGAACACGCCACATGGCTGTTCTGACGAAATATCTCATGTCATCCATTGCGTGGTCGTTTGATTTTATCACTTTGTCATCGCCTTCTGTGTTTTTTGTATCCCAGCGGTACAGCCCGAATTCACGGAGGATGTCCTCACAGCCCTCCGCAAAATGCAGCCTGCCGAGGCCAAGCAGTGCAGCTGTATCCCGTATGCCATCCATCACGGCATTGTCCGCTTTTGCGACACGGAATACACCGTGCCGGTAAATGCACTCAATGAAGCTTGCTGCGGACGGATCCACAATCACAGACTGGATTGGAAGATCTCCTGCAAGCTGTTCCAGAGCTGCATAGTGTTCCTCATCCGTGCGGGAGAATCCCTTCTTCCGTGCGTCGTAATAGCTTTCACGGATACGGTAGGCATGACCGTCCGCCGTTCTGACCCAAAGTCCCATGGAGGTCGGATTCATCGTGCCGTAGTCGATGCTGATGAAATAATCACCGCAGGGTGCAGCACCGCTGAACACATGCTCCATCCGCCGGAAGCCGGGATAGACCAGACCTTCTGCCACAACCCACAGACCGAGGATGTAGCGGTCATAGAAAACACCGTGGAACAGGGAAGCGGTCTTTTCGATCTTTTCCGGTGTCATGATGGGATTATCCTGCATCTCGAAGTGGATATGCAACACGTCTGTGCGTTCGCCGCTGTCCGATGGCTGTACCCACTCCTTGAAGAACCAATGCTCCGGTGAATCGGGGTTGCAGTTGAACCAGAGCCGCGCTCCCTGCACAGAGAGTGTACGGGCGATGGCCTGCTGCACGAAGCTCTCCGGCATGAGTGCGACTTCATCGAACAGGATCCCGGCAAGCGTGATGCCCTGCACCAGCTTGTAGCTGGATTCATCCTTGCCGCCGAAGACGTAGAAATGGTTTTCTTTGCCGCCGCCGGATACGGTCAGGATATACTTGCTGCCGAGATACTTCAGCTTGAAATAGTGTGTGATATCGGTCATCTGCTGAATGATCGTGATGATATTGCGCTCTGCTGCCTGTACGGTGTTGCCGCAGATGCCGAAGTTCTCACCATTGAAGCACTGCATCGCCCAGAGGATGAAGCTGCATGACATCGCCGCAGTTTTACCCGATCGGACGGAGCCGTCACAGATCAGCGCATAGGCATCCGGCTTGTAACACCAGCGGAAAACCTGCTTCTGCTTTCGGGAGAGATTTTCAAATGTCATTCGCTGTCACCATCCATCAATGCCTCAAATAGTTTCGGAAGCTCTGCCTCACCGGATGCACCGCTCCGGAGCTGTTCCTTTTTGAGCCTGAGTTCCTCCTTACGGATGGCAAGCTCTGCGGCAGCATGATCCTTGCCCAGGATGCTGTAGATTGCTTTGACTGCCTGTACATCGCCAGTACAGGCTTTCTGATAGAGAGCAGTGAGCATTGCCATCTCGTTGTCAATGTCATCATAATCAACACCGAGAGCCGCAATATCATGGAAGCAGTCGTCATGGCAGGGGAGAGACAGCAGCAGCTGAAGCTTTTGCTTTGTATTCTTTTTACGGCGGCGGGACTTCACTGATTCCTTACCGCCCTTCGACTGTTCCTCGACAGTTAACTTGTGCGCTGCGGGAATCAGATTCTTTTCATTCAATACCACCACCTCTGCATAATCTGGATAAAATGACAACACGAAAGCCCTGACCATCCGAAACGATCAGAGCCTTCGTGCATCTTGATAGGAGCCAAATCAATGGAAAGAAAAACATTGGTGCGCCTGCAGGAGTCAAACCTGCAACGGATTGTACTTCTCCGTGAGCCGTCTGGCACATACTGCCATCCGGTCTGTCCTCCGGACGGCAAGAGGAAAGGAAACGTTACTACGAACGCCGCCGGAAGCCCGAACGTGCAGGGCTGTTGTGGGTCAGCTCTGCACGGAAAAGCTGGTCTGTATGCTTCCGTTGCTTTTCTATGATATTATTATAGCACACCTATTCGGGACATGTGGGACAACTTTATTCCCGTTTCAGATGACGGTATACAATTTTCTTGACAGAATCCTCCGTATTGTTGCCGCCGATCACGTCCGCCACCTGATTCCACGTCATGAGATCACAGAAACGGCAGGTGAAGATCAGTCTGGTTCTGCTGTCCTCAATGCTGTCAATGTACTGCCGGATGCGCTTTTCTTCGAGAATGCACAGTTCCTGCCGGCGTTTGATCATGGTTTCAAGGTCCGCAATGCTTTCCCCTGCATACGCCACCTTTGATCTACCGCTGCTTGTTTTTGGCATCCCGTCCGTGCTGACTGCTGTGCTGCATGCCTGTTCCCGGATCATCCGAATCCGTTCCTCGTCGTGTGCGATCTCCTTCTGCAGATAGTGAAGCTGCGACAACTCGGTCAGTGTCATTGGTATCTCCTCCCTTCGGCTTGAACCCCCTGCACGGCATCTCCCGGAAGCGGTCTAAGCAGCGGCGTTTGTAATACTGGCAGTCGCGGCAGGTCATGGCGCACCGTCCATCTTTGCACCGCAATGATTGCAATGATACCATCCCACCGCATCCGGCGTTTGTGCACTTCCGTACATGCTGATAATCGATCTGCAGTTGGTACAGCGGTACGCACTACCAATTTCTCCGACCTTTTCCCATCTTGCATGGGTTATGGGTTTAGTTTCCTCTTCACACAGCCTCATGAAATCCGGTCTTGATTTCTCTTTCAGTTCTTCCGCAATGCTCGGGAGTTCGTGGGTATACACTGCACGTCCCATAAGTGTCTTTGCATAGTCATAAAACACTTTCAGCTTATCCCCTTGCAGAAAACACACCCCTGTATAAGCCATTGCAATTGCCTTTTCAACATCAGTCATTTTCTTTCACCGTCCTTCCTCTCCACGGGCGGTTCGGGAAGCGGCATCCAGTGGGTGACATCGAGATAATAATCCGACAGATTCTCATCCCTAAAATTCAACCACCAGCCTTCTTCGTTGTTCCAGTATGCAACAACAATCTCAATTCTTTGGTTGTCGGTGTTCACTGTATATGCAAGCACAACCACATCCTCATCAGGGTATCTGTCCTTGCAAGGTATCCACTGAGGCGCAATTTCTGCTGTCGGAGTGTCTGCAATCAATCGCAGAAACTTCATGTGTACGACTTCGTTCACCTTCCGAGTCAATTCGCCCACTTTGAGCTGTGCTTCCATGTACGCCTCCGACTCAATCAGTACCATCTCATCCGCATCAATCAGCCGCATTTTCCATCACCCCCCACATACCCCATCAGCCCATCAATGATACCCTTGAGCCTGTCGATCCTACCCTCCAGTGCCTTGATCCGGTCGTCATACCGTGCGATCTGCATGCACTCGCTGTGGTGCCGATCCTCCAGCTCGCTGACCTGTTCGGGGGTGCAGCCTGTCGCACGGTAGGCTTTGAGTTCTTCGTAGCATTTTACTGCTACGATTATTTCTTCGGGTGCCATTTCAACTTTTACTTTCATGTTCATTCTCCTTTCAGTAGTTATCCGCTGTCACGATAATCGCCTTACTCCAGTAAGGTTCATATTCTGCTTTTTTCTTTTCAAGAATCTTTTCAAATTCTTCATCCGACATTTGTGCATAGCATTTATCACTCACGCAAAGATAATCTGCCAGATCTTCTTCGAAATCGTCCTTGTCGCTGTATACTTCCTCACTCCACGGTACATCGCAATCAAGGATCTCACCGACTGCACATCTGACAACCTCGCAGTATGTGTAACCATAGTCATCGCACACCGCTTCTCTGCCCACCATTACAACAATAGGTAATTCAGGATTTTCGGCGATTGCTTTTCTCAGTTCCGTGCTATCTTTAATAAGATTTGCCTTATTCATGTTCATTCTCCTTTCAACAGTTCGGGATTGTCGTGGATGTTGCCAACAACGACATACCAGTGCGGCACACCGTCAAACTCTTCCTTGTATCCTGTCTCACGCAGTAGCAGTAGGAGGCACGCCTGCTCATCATCCCAGACGACTTCCTGAACCTCTTCGGAAAGCTCACCCGTTTCCGGGTTTACAAACCTCACCAGATCCCCCTCGAAAATCTTCTTCCCGTTCTTGTCGACAAGTCCGGTGTACTGGCCGAGGGTTTTAGGGTCAACAGGGATATTGTGCAATGCGACATCAGCCCGCATAATGTATGTTTCGCTATCATTGTGAATATAACCGCCATGTCGTAAATCGCCCTGTTCCCATTTTCCGTCATAGGTTTTCCCTCTGAACAAAATCTCACGCATTTTTATTACCTCCATTCCTATCCATCCAAGCTTTTGCCTGCTGTCTGACCCGCTGCGGGGCATCGGGCATGTCCAGTATTGCCCCGTAAACAGCACGCCAGAATGCATGCGGTTCTTTCGGGAGCCGGATACCCCAGCTCTCCGCAAACGCTCTGATGCGCCGCTCCTCGAGGCTGTACAGGGTGTATTTCACTTCATTTGCAAGTCTTTCTGCGGTCATATTCTCACCTCTTTCTGAATTCTCGGAACGATTCTTTGTTGACGCTGCACCGGTTAAAATCGATGCCATACTCCTTGGTGAGGAAATCCATCAGATCCTGACCGACAAGCTGCTTACCCATCACGGGCGGGAGCTGCATTGTATCGAGCAGCAGCTCATAGAGTCTTGTGATGCGGATCCGGCGCCAGCCCTGCAGGTGGGCAGCATAGAGGCAGATCGCCACTGCCTGCCGGATGAGCCCGTCTGCAACTTCGTCGTAGTAGCTGTAGAGGGCTTTTTCAATGTCAGCCTTACTGGCTTTGTAGCGGGAGGTCATGGTGCGTCACCCACTTCTGCAAGCCACTGCTCGATCTTTTCCTTTTTGAGGCGGTTTATGGCAAGAGCACGTTTCGCTTCTTCGATATTCTTGTCGAGCACGCTGATGCTGTACCGCACCGCTTCCAGAACCTCCTCCGGTACAGCATGGATCTCATCGACCGTCACCGATCTGATGGGGCTGATGTTCTGTGCAGGCGGTTCTTCGGGCTGTGCTGCGGGAGCAGGGGTGATCCTGGCGACCGCCGCTGTCGAGCGGCAGAACTTCTCAGCCGTTTCTTTGATTGTGTGATCGGTCCTGTAGGCTGCAATGGCAGCGCATTCTTCAGGGGTTGTATATTTGCCGGGCATGGTCTTTTCCTCCTTGTTATGTTTTTCGGCCTGTGCGGCCTTTTTGTCAAGGCTGTAGCCTTTCTTGATTATTTCATAGCGCACATCCATGACCTCTGCATAAGGGATGCGGCGTCTGACGGAGATGCCAGCCCATGTGAGTCCGCTCATGTAGTCGTCATAGATCAGCTGTTCATAGGGGGAGAGTTTTTTCATGGCTCACCCCTCCCCGCCATCAGGCAAGCTGTGATGATGATACCAACGGTGCCGCCGAGGAGAAAGCCGAAGATGAAGTGGATCATGTCTGCACCCCCTCGATCTTCTTTTTCTGCCTTTCGGCAAAGTTTTTTTCTCCGGTCACCAGCCCGATGACCTCGCAGGCAAGCACCGCAATCCGGTGCGGATGCTGCGCCTTTTCAATATCGGACAGAAGGGTGCCGGCCTTGCGGATGTTCCCTTGGTACTCCATAAATGTGTCCCGTGCACCCTCGAAGGCGAGTACAGCTTCACGATACTGTGCATACAGCTTTCTCTTACGGTTTCCGGCGGTTTCCTTGTCCAGACCCTCGAACCGGTACGCATGATACACCTTCATCAGCTCGCTGAAGTACCGGTATGCCGCCGGCGGGAACCGGCTGTAATCGAGTGTACCCTCATACGCCTGCTTCTCCAGAGCCTTCCAGTGTGCCGGATTGTTAAAATCGTATTTCATAGTTTCTCCTTTCCGGTGCATCGGATGACGGGTATGACGGGTTTTCCATATACTCTATATTTTTTTTCATGTACCATATATAGAGTACGTAAAAATTTTTATACGATAGAATAGGAATAACCCGTCAACCCGTCATACCCGTCATTAACCAATGGATACAGAATAATCATCCGCAGAGGTATGCAGGCGGATACCAACATAATACCATCCGTCCATTTTCTTGACCTTTTCGAATCGCTTCGCCATCTCCGCACCGAATTTCGTATTGCTCATCTTGTATTCATTGTTCTCCTCCGCCCATCTTGCATAGACTGCATAGAGCTGAGATGCCTTGACAGAGCCGTCTCCCGTTTCGCAGTTTGCATCCATGAAGGCGGAAAGCACATCCATTTCGTGGCGGTATTCCTTGATGGCATCAAGCACCTTCTTCGGTTTGGACAGCCCCTCCCTCTGCCAGAGCAGGCAGCCGTCCACCGCCCATTTGAAAATGCCAGCGGCTTCCTTGGCAAGCTTGTATTTGAGATGCCTGTCCACCTTGCTTTCGGGAATCTGCACCTCGAAAGGGATCAGGTGGATTCTGCGCCAGATGCCGGTATCCGTGCCGCGGATGGTCGGCTTGTGGTTCGTGGCCATCCAGAGCTTGAACTCCGGCTTGAACTCGAATTCCTCAGAGAACATCTTTCGTGCCGTTACCACATCATCGCCGGTCAGCTGCTTCAGCAAGCCCTCATCCAGACGCATCCCCTCATTCGGTTCGACCGAGGTCACAAGTCTTGCGCCCTTCAGACGGGCGATATCGCTTGTGGGGGCACTGCCGGATTTCGGGTTGATCATGATCGTCTGCGGCTGGATGTTGGTCGCATAGTCACCCATGATGCTGCGGATGATCTCCAGAAAGGTCGATTTGCCGTTGCGACCCGCTCCGTAGAGGAAGAAAGCGCACTGCTCGGAGGTGGTGCCCGCCAGAGAATAGCCGACACACTTCTGCACATACTGGATCAGCGCCATGTCACCATCGAAGATGTCATGCAGGAACTGCAGCCACAGAGCCGGTTCGGGTGCATCCGGGTCATAGACCGCCGCTGCCTGTTTGGTGAGAAATGCGTTCCTGTCATGCGGCAAAAGCTGACCGCTGCGCAGATCGACAATGCCGTTTTTGCAGCCGATGATGGTTTTGTTTTTATCCAGCATGGACGGCAGAATGGGAGCGTAGTGCTCCGCCTCACGGAGCATATTGGTCTTTCCGGTGAAGCTTCTGGATTTCTTCAGATGCTTGCGGAATGCCTTTTCCATATCGGGATCATCGCTGTACAGTTCCAGCTCCTGTTCCATCTCCGTGACCACAGCGTCCGCAAGCCTGCGGTGGAAGCCGAGATTGTCATAATGCCATTTGCCTTCTTTGTAGTAGAGCCACTTCTTTTCGACATAGCTGTACCGCAGATCCTCACCGAATGCATCGTGCATACGCTGAGCATTGCCGGTATCGTCAAAGGTGTACATCTTACCGGATGTTCCGGGCTTGACGGTTTCGCTGTTTTTGCGGATACTGATCGCATAATCATCCTGCATTTTCGGCGTATAGAATTCGGTGCATTCTGCCGCTGCCTTTTTGAGTGTCAGCTTGCCGTAGGTCGAGCCGGACTGCCGTCTGTCCCATTTGTCACGCATCAGACCGCTGCCCCTGTAGATCCTGTCCATCAGCTCGGTATCGCCGCCGCACCAGAATGCAAGCATCGAGCAGAATGCCATATCCGCTTCGGACTGGGATGGAAAATCGGAGAAATCCCCTCCATAAAGCTTTGCGAACTTTTCACCGTTTGCCGACTGCATGGCTTTTGTGATGATGCCCTGCGGCGGCGGATCGCCGCTGATGAGATGCCTCCCAACGCCTTCGGTGAAGGTCGGCGGCGGATCAGGTGCATGGGAGCTGGTCGAACCGGAGATATATTTCCCATGCAGTCTGCGGATCTGTTCCGTGCCGTCCGCCACATCGACGAATCGGGTGCAGCAGTTGCCGGTCATGACAAAGAATCTGCCGCTGTCGTACATTTCGACACTGCCCCTGCGCCTGCCGCCCTCCGGAAGCCGTCCTTTGCAGATGATGTGGATGCCCGTATTCGACTGGGAGAACTCCGTGTAGCTCTGCAGGGATTCCACGAAATCGCCGATGATGTTGTCATGGTTACCGGAGAAATACGCCTGCATGGCATCGGTACAGCCGTCCAGATCGACACCGAAATAGCCGCTGCCATCGAACATGAAGCCGATGCCGGCAAAGTCCGCCGACACTCTCACAGCAGTTTCAAAGTCCGCCCATGTCTGAGGGTTGTTGGACATGGCCAGACCACCGGTTCTGGGGTTGATGGGTTTCTTGGATACACCCGAATGCGATTTCGGGTTGGGTTCTGCCCGCCAGCAGACCCAGTTGGGAAGAGCCTTCAGCTCCTCCGGAATCAGTTCATACATGTGTCAGTCCATCCTTTCCGCAAGGGTTCCTTGCATAAAGGGGTCTCAATCCGGCTTTTTGTTGCATGTTCTGATGCAACCCGCCGCTTAAAACGGCACTTCACCATCGGATAAAATCTCCTCAAAGTCTTCCAGACTGCCGCCCGCAGCGGCAGAGGCAAACTGTTCCGGTGTTCTCTGTGCAGCGGCATCGGCAGGCGCAGCCTTTTCCTTCATGACATGCCTGCACTCCGGAAACTGCGATACATTCACGCCTTTTAGCAGGTCGATCTTCTCTGAAGTCTTTCCGTTGTAGGTGTCATGCGCCACTGTCACACGAAGCGGTCTTCCAAGCAGGTCACGGCAAAGCTCCTCGACCGTTTCATATGCCTTGCCGTTCGGGAGCCTGGCACACTTTGCAAGCTGCATGAGCTGGCGGAAATTGTAGCCCTGCACCGCTCTGTCCTGTGCATCGGGCTGATGCTTCTTCCAGATGTCGAGGAACAGATAGCGGTTCTGATATCCCTGCTCCACATCATTGCGGATCACCAGAGAAAATCCAAGCTTCTGCTTGCCATTCTGGTTCGCCCGTGCCTCTGCGTTCCGGATGACAACCTCATAGTCACCTGCCGGAACCAGTCCGTAATCGTCCATGTGATCGTAATTTGTTGAGAATCCCATGTTATATTCCTACCTTTCTTCGATGAGTCTTATTGCATCCTCCACACTTCTGCAGACCCCTGCAATCGCATTGGTTTTCCGCATCTGTTCCAGAAAATGCTTCTGTTCTTTTGAAACCCTACCGGATTTCGTTTTCACCTCGATATAAAATGCTTTGCCATCGGATTTGCGGTGCCCGTTCAGGTCGGCATATCCTTTGGGCACACCTGTCGTCACATAAGAGCCGGATGCAGTCCGTCCCGCACCGACATTGGTACGGTGTACCACACAGTAGGGAGACAATGCCGCACGGATCTCCCACATCAGCTTGTGTTCCTCCGTCATGCAATCAGCCCCCTTGATTTTGCCTGATACCATGCCCAGCCCTTTTTATAGCCATGACTTTCGGCATACTCCAGAAGCTCCTTGTAGCTCCTGCATTCCTCCGGCGTTTTCAGATCCAGCACGAAGCCCTCGATCTTCTGCAAGCCTGTTTCCGTCTGCACCTCGATCTCTTTGCGCTCCTTCTTCCGGATGGGAGCACCGCAGAATTCACAGCATTCCGCCCTGAATCCATTCACAACCAGCGGGAACACCGCATAGCAGTTCTGGCAGGTGTAGAACTGTTCCTCCTCCGCATTCTGCCGGTCGCTCTTCTGCTTCTGCTTGCCCTCAAGTGTCCACTCTCTGTCATCGTCCGGCATCCCGTGTCTTGCATAGTTGCCGACATGATCGAGGATCACCGCACGCTTGCCCTCACGGTAGCGCATACATCGCATTGCCTGCTGAATGTAAAGCGTCAGGCTTTGTGTGGGGCGAAGCATAATGACACAGCCGCAGTCTGGTACATCGAAGCCCTCCGAAATCAGATCGACATTGCATAGGATGTCCAGCGCACCACGCCGGAACGCCTCCACGATCCTCGCACGCTCCTCCTTCTTCATCCGTCCGTCAATGTGTGCTGCCTCAATGCCGGCTTCGCAGAACTGCTTTGCCATCTGCTCCGAATGCCGGACGGTCGTGCAGTAGCAGACTGCCTGCATCCCTCTGCCGTACTTCCGGTAGTAGTGGATCACATCGCCGTAAACCTTGCTCTGCAGCAGACGGGATTCCGCCGACCGCACATCGAATTCACCCCGCCGGATGGAAATACCAGACATATCGGCAACTTTTGGCGCATAGTAGTCGTAGGGCGCAAGGCAGTGATTTTCGATGAGCCATTTTGCCGATACCCCGACGATCAGCTCATCATTGACATCAATCAGCCCCGAACCGTCCAGCCGCACCGGAGTTGCCGTTACGCCAACCCGGTATGTGTCCGGAAATGCATCGTAGATTTTCTGATAGGAGGACGCCTTGCTGTGGTGGTTTTCGTCAGTGATGATGAGTGTGGGACGGCGGAGCTTTTCCAGACGTCGGCAGGCGGTCTGAACCATCATAATGCTGCAGAACCGCATATCTACACCCCACCATCGGAATGTCCGCTCGATCTGCTCACACAGCTCCTTGCGGTGTACAACAAAGAGAACATATTTTCTGTTTGCGGTAGTGCGTTTTGCCATCTCTGCCACGATGACCGATTTTCCGCCGCCGCAGGGGAGCACGATGCAGGGGGCTTTCCTTCCTCTGCGCCACGCCTCACTGACCTGCTGCACCAGCTGCGTCTGATACTCCCGAAGCGGCATTTACCGCAGCCTCCTTTCTTCTCTTGATTTCTGCGCTCATACACTTCCAGCAGAGTTTTCTGCCGTAGTTTTTGGTGGTCCCCTCTGCAATCTGATCTGCTGTGCGCCCTTGTGCTTCTGTGATCAGGGTGCCGCAGTCAGTGCATCGGTGCGGTTCCACACCATTGTCAAGCCAGTCGCGCAGCCTTGTACCAAGCTCCGGCGAGATGACACCCTGCCACGCATCCAGGAACGTGGTATCCTTGGCGGCGCAAGCGACGTGATTTCTGGCTATGTTGAGCACGATGTCCAGCTCATACTCCATGTTCTCACGCTGGACCGGTGCAAGCCCCAGCTTGACGGGGACGGTCTTGCCACGGTCGTTCTGTTCCATTGCATAGGCAGTTTTTGTCCGCAATGTCAGGATGATATGGCAGTCAGCGGAAAGGATGCTGTTGACAAGGTTGTTCTGCACCTTGCCGGCTTCATCCCATGCGGAAAAGCTGGTTTTCCTGCTGTCCCGTTCGATGGCGGACTTGATATCGAGCACACCGCCCTCATTGTCCCATGCGTGGCTGAAGCTGTCGACGATCACCACGCCATCCGGACCGACAGCCTGCACTCCCTCTGCGACCATCTGCTTGTAGCGTTCGGGGGAGTAGGGCGGTGTCAGCTCCTGATAGAGAAATTCACCCGTGCCGAAATCTGTGCGGTTCGCATAGAATCTGGCACGCCCATGCTCAGTGTCGATGATGGCGATCTTATTCCAGTCACCCGTGATGCCGTAGGCAAGCAGGAGGGCAGAGAGCGTTTTCCCCGCTCCCGAAGGTCCTGCCAGACCAAGCCGCAGCTTGGATTTTCTTCTTGTTGCTTTTACAAATGCCATCTTATGCATCCTCCTTTTTCAAACATTCTGCGCATAGCTCAGGGGCAGTATCGGTATATTCTTCCGGAGAAAGCTCTTCTCCGCAGCAGTCACAAATATGGATCAGAATACTGTCCCTGCTGGTGCAGTCCCTGCAACGTCCTTTGCGTCGATGGACGCACTGCCATGGTTCCGTATACCGTTTACACATGAAATCTCTGTATTTCACCGCAGCCCCTCCTCCATCCGGTGGAGCAGGGCAATTGCCCGCTTCCGGAACTCCGGTGCATTATGCTGTTGGAGATACTCGGTCAGGCGATTCATGGCATCCACTGCATTGGAAAGGTACGCTTTAAAAACTTCTTTTTCATCCGGCACAGACTGCGGTGCAGGCGATGCCTGAACCGCCACGAGCTTCCTTTCATACTCCGCACGCACCTGTTCCAGCTCCTTCTGATGCTGCTGGTAGTCCTGGCGGCGCAGGGCGATGTTATCCTCTTCAAGCTGGGTGTACTTCTGCCCCCATTCGAGATCCGTCTGTTTAAGGACGCTTTTGAGTTCCTCCACCTGCTTTTCTGCTTCGGCGGATACTGCGATCTCGATGGGGCGGTTTTCGAGCGATTCGACCTGTTCTTCGAGTGATTCAACCTGCTCCGCAAGGCGGTCTGCACGGGACTTCGATGCCTCCAGCTCTTCGGCGGTCTGGGCGTTGCGGTTCTTCAGCTCCGCAATCTGCGCTTTCAGCTCCTTGACGGAGGTCTCTTCGATGTTGACGGTCTGCTGGATTTCTTCTCGATCGGTGGGTTCGAGCATGGCGAGGAGTCCAAGTTTCTTGATTCCGATTTGTGCACCCGAGTGCACAAAATCTTCTGTCAGGTTTTCAGCAACGGAGATATAGGTATACGCCTGTCTGCGGCGGATTCCCACCTCATTCTCCGTGTAATCCTCGAAATTCTGATACCCCAGCTCCTTGTACAGCTTGCCGTCACGCATCTCCTTCAGCCCCTTGCACACCTCGTACAGGCTCTCCTGCATGGCGTGGGCATGGGCGGCGATGTGCTTTGTCAGACGCACTGCCTTGTTGTAGTCATCCGATACGATGACGGTCGGTTTTGATTCGTTCATGCACTTTTCCTCTCTTTCTTTTCAAAATAAGGTCTGATATAATCCAGCCACTCATTGACAAAATCCTTGACCTCCTGCGGCAGTGGCTTTTTCACATCGTTTCCGTATCCGTGTACTTGGCGGAGCTTACCATCGGCTGACAGCTCCAGCGTTGCAAGCGGCTTGTCCGGCTCACTCACATCACGGATAAACAGGATGTGTAATGCACCCTTTGCATGCCGATCGGCATAGCCGGCGACGCAATGGCATAACGCCCTGCCCTCTGCAACGATCTCGTCCATGCTGTCCGGCTGACGGATAAGGTAGTCTCCCGACTGCCACTCTAAAAAAATCCGCTCCGATTTGCGCTTTGCAAACTCTGCAAGTGCCTTTTGGTCATGTTCATACTTGATGACAGCGGACAGTCTTGCGTGCATGGCGATAAAGTCATGCGGGAAACAGATTGCCGTATCATGCAGATCATAGTGCAGATGCTCACACTGGTCGAGATAGTCCCGATAATCGTACCGGTTGACATCTTGCTCGTTCAGATACCGTGCGATCCTCTGCACCGGCTTGTCCGTCTGTTCTTCAAAACATTTCAGCAGATTGCTGTCCAGATCGAACACCTTTGCCAGTGCGATCAGATCAGCAGGATGCAGCTTCGGAAATTGCTCACGCCACCGCAGATAGGCAAAGTATAAGTCTTCCTGCCCCTGCAGTGCCTTGAATTCCGTCCGGTTCAGATGGAGCATCTTCAACAGATTGTTTGACTTCCAGTCGATCGAGGCATCCAGATTCAGCGATACCCGACCGCCCCACCATCCTCTTGTGTCCTCCACCAGGCAGCAGTGATAGCCGGCTTTTATGATATACTCCAGATTCGGATGCTTGCAGTACAGACGGAAATAATTCATCAGCAGACCGCCACGGAAGCTATCCGCCTGCGAATACCGCATATCCGATCCGGCGATTGCGTCCCAGTTCAGGACGGAATAGGTGTTGTCGAAATTATAGCCATAGCTTGCCGAACAGAATACCGGCTCTCTGAAATCATTCCGGACGCTCCAGCCCTTGTAATCGTGATACCCGTATCTGCAGAAGCCGTCCTTTGCGAACACATACCGCTGACGCTCGATGATCTGACCATCATAATACCGATGATAGCACCGTGCAAACAGTTCGTTCCCGTTCGTGAGCAGTACCACATAGTTCTTCGCACCCCTGCCCTTCATCTGCTCCATAATCGAATTCGGCACGGCAGGAAAGCTGTGCAGGAGGGCTTCTTTTCGTTCCTTACGCATAGCAGCCACCTCAAAAATCCAGCAGATCGTCCAGCGATACGGACAGTTCGGATTTGCGGCTCATGGTGATCTCCGGTTTCTTTTCGGCAGCATCGCCTACCAGATCTATTTCCATTCGGAAATGCACCTTTGCGCCGGAGAAGTAAAACTCCACTGCTTTCTGGTATGCCTGCAGGTCGGAGATGCTTCTGCCCACGCCCTTTGCGACATGATCCAGACACTGCTGAAACGTCTTGCCGCTCTGCTCGATTGCCTGCCGGAACTCCGGCTCCTGCTCACAGAAGTGCATGAGTGCTTTGGCGGTTTCATCGGCAATGGCTCGCTGGATTTGCCCCTTGATGGGGGATGCGTTGAAATACTCTGTCATATCAATCCCTCCCCCAGCCGTAGATCTCCGCATAGCAGACCGGATGGTATCTGAACCCGAATCCGCAGTATGCACCGTGCCGGATGGCACGTCCGCATTTCTTGCAGGACTTGTATCTGATTTTGGTTTTCACTTGACTTTTCCCTCCGTTTCTGGTATAATACCAGTGTAATAGATTTTGTTTGCCCGCTTCCGGTTCCCGCCGGTGCGGGTCTTTTTTTGTGTCATATCTCCTGTCTCCCCCAAGCCCGCATCAGCTCACGTCTGAGAGCGGTCATGGTCACGAGCACCTCGGCACGGCGATCCTGCTTGAGCTGCCACTCCCGCAGCTGCATGTCCGTGACCCTGTCCGCCAGATACAGCTCGTAGTCGATCCATGCCGCAAGTGTGATCACGCCCAGCACGCAAGCCCAGCAGAAGCTGTCGGGGCTGCTTGTCATGAGGAAATGCACGGCAGGGATGCATGCGGTGAGGGAGAGGAGGAGGGGGATTGCTTTTTTCATGGGGTGGCCTCCTCTCTTTGTTCCTGTCTCCAGCGTTCAAAATCCGCAGCGATGACGGGATCTGCAAAGAACTTCCTCATTGCTTTGACCATTTCTCTGGTAAGTGCACGCATCTGACTGGTCTGCGGGTCCTGCCCTGCGGCTTCGACCGTGATGGTGCGTGGTGTCTGGTTGGTTTTTCTTGGCATGTTCACTCCTCCTTTCCTGTTGTTACCTGCTGCATGTTGCGGAGCAGGACGAATGCCAGCTCCAGAATTGCATTGACGATCCTCTGGTCAGCCGGTGCAAGGTCATGATAGACCTGTCTTGCAGCCTGTACAGTGTCGGGTTTTGTCATGGTGGGTACCTCCTTTGTTTCATTTTTTCGTAGGCGGGAGACAAAACTTCTTTGGAATTGTCCGTTTTGTACTTGCCGTAATGATATTATATACCCATTTCGGACTTTTGTCAAGAAAAATAATGTACAAATTGTACCTCAAACGTTTGTACAACTTGTACATTTCGGATTATTTTAGAATAATTGGGTATTGACAGAAGTACGTTTTGGGTGTATAATGAAATTAACAACTTATGGAGGTGAAAATCTTGGTAGGAAACAAATTAAAAGAATTGCGTACCGCCAGAGGATATACCATTGTCCAGTTGTGTGAGCTGCTTGACATGAATCCGAATACTTATGCCAAGTACGAACGTGATGAGAGAGACGTTAGCACTGATACTCTTGTAAAAGTTGCTGATTTCTACCGTGTCACCACCGACTATCTTCTCGGACGAGAGCCTCAGGCGAATCCGTTTGCGTCCCTCAATCTCCAGATGGGGGAGGAGGAAGCAATGGCGAAGTACGCCCAGCTCCCTGAGGAGGTGCGCATGATTATCCTTGACGTCATGATCCAGCTGTCAGAAGCCGCAAAGTCCGGCATGGTCAGAAAGGAGCAGCCGCCCATCATTATGATCCAGAGACACCGCAGCAAGGCATCCGCCGGCGGTGGCTATGATC
Source organism: Ruminococcus sp. (assembly GCA_015066665.1). Classification (GTDB taxonomy): domain Bacteria; phylum Bacillota; class Clostridia; order Oscillospirales; family Ruminococcaceae; genus UBA3855. Next base: position 34,344 of record SVNX01000007.1, read on the forward strand.
TCCGCAATGAGGATGAATGGGAAAATGTTCAGGTTCTTGCCGATGGAGCCGCAGAGAATGCGGATTTTGTCGTTGAGGTGGAGGGCAACTCCATGCTGCCGGATTATCAGGACGGTGATCTGGTGCTCATTGTGCTTGATCCGGATGTGCCGGTCGGCAAGGTCGGTCTGTTCCGGCAGGGTGACAAGGGCTATATCAAGGAGAGGGGAGAAGATCGTCTGATCTCCCGCAATCCTGACTTTGAGGACATTTATGGTGAAGTGGAATGTATCGGCAGAGTGATCGGAATTGCTGAGCTGCCGGAGTAATGGGGGAGTGTGGGAAAATGAAAAACCAGACAATTTCAGTGATATTTACCGTATTGTTAATATTGATTCAATGCGGGTTTGCAGCATTTGGGTTAATTCTTGTGCTGGGTATGATCCTGAATAATGCCATACCAAGTGCAATTATTATGCTGCTTTCGGCGTTAGTCGTCTCTCCGCTGATCAGGCTTACGCCGGTTTTGAAGAAAATTCCTATATTGCGTGCGGTCTTGCAATTTGTGATGGCGTTCGTGCTTTTTATCATCAGTTTTTTGGTAATGCCTCCGTTAGAAGATACTGATAAAGCAGATGTATCTTCCCAATCGGCCATTGTTCAGACTGAAACAGATACAGCAGAAACAGAGTCAACTGAGGTTTCATCTGAAGATACCGCTGCAGCCAGCTCTATTTCTGTTACAGTCACTACATCCGTTTCAACAACCACTACAACTACTACCAGTGCTACAACTACAACCACAGAAACAACTGTCACTACCACTACAACAACTACTGAGATTGTTACAACAACTGTATCGCCTGCAACTGTTATTACAACGTACACAACCGTAAAGCCTGTGAATACTATTACATATGTATGCAATACAAGTTCCATGAAGTTCCATTATCCTTCCTGTTCTTCCGTTGATAATATCAGTAGCCAGAATCGTTCTGATTCCACAAAAACACGAGAAGAATTGATTGCTATGGGATATGACCCGTGTGGCAGATGCCACCCATAATAAAATAAAAAAATCCGCCCAGTGCCGCGAACACCGGACGGACTATGTAAGGATGTTCAAAGATTACTACCTCTTGAACATCCTTATTATACCACATTGTAAAATAAAATGCAAGTGTTATATGAGGAGGAACCTATATGAATGCAGTGATTTATGCCCGCTACAGCTCTGACAAACAGACGGAGCAGTCCATCGAGGGGCAGCTCCGTGACTGCATGGCATTTGCCGAAGCAGAGAATCTGACCGTTATTGACACCTATATCGACAGAGCCATGAGCGGCAAGACCGATCTGCGTCCGGCATTTCAGAAGATGATCTCCGACAGTGCAAGCCGGAAGTTTGAATGCATCATCGTATGGAAGCTTGACCGCTTTGCCCGTAACCGCTACGACAGTGCTGTATACAAGGCCAAGCTCCGGAAGAACGGTGTGCGTGTCCTGTCTGCGCAGGAGCACATCACCAGCAGCCCCGAGGGCATCATCATGGAGGGCCTGCTCGAAGCAATGAACGAATACTACAGTGCCGAGCTGTCTGTCAAGGTCAAACGTGGCATGCGGGAGAATGTGCTGAAGTCTAAGACAACCGGCGGAAACATTCCGCTCGGCTTCCGTGTCGGCGCAGACAAGCAGCTGGAGATCGATCCGGCCGGCGCACAGATCGTGCGGAAGATCTTCGACATGTACAACTCCGGGAGCACCTACACAGAGATCATCAATACCCTGAATGCGATGGGTCTGCGGACTTCAAAGGGGAATCCCTTCAATAAGAACAGCATCGCACGGGTACTGGTGAACCGGAAATACATAGGGGAGTACACCGTGCAGGGGATTGATGCGGTGTCCGAATGCCCTGCCATCATCGAGAGGAGTGTTTTCATGAATGCACAGCGACAGCTGGAGAGTGCGTCAAAGAAGCGAAAAAAGCGTGAGAATCACATCTGTCTGCTGACTGGTAAGCTGAGGTGCGGCACCTGCGGCGGGATGATGTTCGGTACAGCAGGTACAGCAAAGTCCGGCAAGGTGTATCATTACTACAAGTGCCGAAGCGGATGTGAGAGACCGGCAGTGCAGGAGGAACTGAACGCTCTGGTGATGCAGGTGATTGCGGAGTATCTGTCTGAGGATCAGATCCAAAGAATTGCAGAGATGGCATACAATCTTTATCAGGAAGAATCGGCAGATGATACAGATCTGACCATGCTGCGGAATCAGCTGAAGGAAGTGAACCGGAAGATCCAGAATGCAGTGAATGCGGTCATGAACGGCATGGCATCCACTGCCCTGCAGACGGCTCTGGCACAGCTGGAGGATGAGAAGTCACAGCTTGAGGTTGAGGTAGCAAAGGCAGAGATTGGCCATCCTGAGTTTAATCAGGAACATTTCCATTACTTTCTGAAGCGTTTTGCAGATGCAGAAATAGATGAAGACCTTGCAGTGCAGATGGTGGACACACTGGTGAATTGTGTTGTTCTCTATCCGGACCGCATCGCGATTCTGATTAACGTCACAAACAACGAAAACACCCCACCTTTGGAAGTCATTACTTCAAAAGTGGAGTGTTCACGAATAGTGTTGAATGGTGACCCGTACGGGAATTGAACCCATGATTCCGCCGTGAAAGGGCGGTGTCTTAACCTCTTGACCAACGGGCCATGGTAGCGGCAGCAGGATTCGAACCAGCGACCTTTCGGGTATGAACCGAGCGCTCTAGCCAACTGAGCTATGCCGCCACACTTGTGCTGCGTTTCACAGCTTTCCTATTATACCACGTTTTTTTCAATTTGTCAAGTGCTATTTTCATGTATATCCAAGAAATATCCTACGAGCTCTCTGCAAAATGACAGATTGACTAAATATCGCATCAAAACTTTGGTAATTCTGACGCCATAAATGCGTGAAGCTCGTGCGTATTATTTGACAGAAAGGTGGTGAATTCACGAAATTTTGCGGATTCCGGCCATTTGTGCCATATGGCAGATAAAAGCACTTGACATTTGCCATAAAACATTGTATAATAAATAATGTCTGAAATATCTATCAGAAAGGACGATTCACATGAAAAATGTTATGAAAAAGGTAATCGCCATTTGTCTGGTTGCTTCCGTAGCCGTTGCAGCATTTGGCTGCAGCAGCGGTAAAAAGGGACCGGTTGTTGAAACAATGGCGCTTGAGGATGCAAAGCAGGAGCTTGAATTCAACTATAGTGCAGGCGGAAACGTGATCGATGCGACAGAAGGTCAGCAGCAGAATGATGCAACTGAGCCGAATCAGGCAGCGACACAGCCCGCAGAGCCTGCCACTGAAATTGTTGAAGTGACAGACGAATCCGGTGAAGCTGTAACGGATGCAGCCGGTGTTGTGCAGACAGAGGTTGTGACCATTCCCGTTGCAACGGATCCTGCCACAGAGCCCGCTCCGACCCACACACCTTCCTATGATCTGTGTAAGGCAAACTGGCTCGACATGTCCAAGGCCGGTGACTATTTCTTCAACGGCGAGTTCCTGATCATCGAGTTTAAGCTCAATGACGATCTGCCGGACGGCTTCTATCCGGTCAGCGTATACGAGACTGACATTGCAAGCTGGGAGCTGGTGACACATAAGCCCACTCTGATCGACGGCGGTATTGCAGTCGGCAGCGGTAAGGCAGAAGAGCAGGCTGCAGCCGGCGGTGACTTCACCCTGACTGTGGACAACACAACTGCAAAGGCCGGTGATACAGTCAAGGTGGCTGTGAACATTGAGAATAACCCCGGTTTCTGCGGCTTCATCATCGATGTGAAGTATGACGCAGCAGCCATGACCATCGTGGATGCATACGGCGGTTCCGAGTTCGATGCAGCCATCAGCGTGGTTCAGTAAATTCCGATCCATAAAAATGACTCCCGATGCGGGAGTCATTTTTTTATGCATTTTCAGAAAAGATCTTCTTTTTCATCAGCGCAAGGTCATAGCCGTTGAGCACGCCGTCCTTGTGCAGTTCACCGTTGTCCGGTGCCTTGAGGGTACCGGCGTGCAGGAGATATTTCTGCATCATCACAACATCGATCAGCGTGAAGCTGCCGTCGGCGTTCACATCGCCCTCAACAGGGGAGGGGCCAGCGCCGTCATTGACGAGGATGTCGATCGAATATAGTTCCAATGTTCCGCCGTTCGGGAAGAGCTTCATGCCGTCAAGATCGGCATAATCCACGCCGTTTGCCTGCAGTCCCGCAATGATGTCGGATGCAAGATAGCACGCAGTTTCGCCGTTTGAATAGCTTGCCGGAATGGTCGCCCAGAGGCTGGCACCATTGCTCCACTGCTGCAGTGCGATCTGCGGTGCACTGGTGGCATGGTATTTGATTTCAATCGCATAGCTCTCACCGAGGGAGGCAAGCAGCTGCGTGTCGAGATTGCAGATCTCCGACCAGCCGCCCCAGCTGCTGTCGCCGGAGGCTTCACCCGTGTAGAGATTCTGGTGATGCGTGTAGCTGCCGCAAGGATATTTTGTGACCTCGCTGTAGATGAGGTCGCCCCGGGGTGTTTCGCCCTGCCGTTCGAAAAGCTCAGTGAGCGTTACGAATTCATAGCCCTGCTTGGTCAGCTCGGGCATGACGATTTTCAAGGCTTCCACTGTCTGGTCATTGCCGGCAGCATCGTGCATGAGGTAGATCATGCCGTCCTTTGCCGAGGAAAGAATGCTTTCCGCACGCTGTTCAGCAGTGACATCGGCCATAAAATCACGCACATCGTAGCCGCAGATGAAGGGCAGATCGATCACATCAAACATGGTCTGGTCGGTGGCGATGAAGGGCGGACGGAAGAATTTGGGATATTCGCCCGTAATTTCATAGACGGCCTCGTTCACGAAGTTCACTTCCTCGAGGATCTCTTCCTCGGATCTGCCGGGAAGATTTGCGTGGGTTTTGGTATGATTGTCAATCTCGCAGCCCATGTCGTAGGCACGCTTGACGGAAACCGCACTCTCCTCATTGATGTTCGTACCGATCAGGAAGAACGAAGCTTTGGCGTCATACTCTTCAAGAATGTCGAGAATCTCGTTGGTTGTTGTGGTGTTCGGGCCGTCATCGAACGTCAGGGCGATGAGCTTTGAATCGTCCGTTGTGTCCGCTGCCCAGGTACCGAACGAGGGCTGCACGGCCATGATGCAGGCAAGAACCATGCCCGCTGCATGTCTGAACAGATGTGTCCGTTTCATAACGCAGCACTATCCTTTCTTCTTTTTCTGGGAGGTATTGCGGATGGTCTTCTTTTTCTTCTGCTGGGGTCTGGCGTTGGCAGGTGCAGCATGGCTGTTTCTGGGGGCAAAGCTCTGCTTCCGGCCGGATTTTTCCGCAGGCGGAATCAGGCAGTTCGGCCCCGTACCGATGAGATCATGTCTCCCCGCCATGCGCAGTGCTTTTTCCACAAGATCACGGTTCTCACGTTTGTAGTACTGCAGCAGCACACGCTGAAGGCGTTTTTCATCCGGTGTGCGGGGGACAAAGACCGGCTGCATAGTATAGGGGTCGAGCCCCGTGTAGAACATCGCCGTCGAAATGGTGCCGGGCGTGGGGTAGAAGTCCTGCACCTGCTCGGGACGGATGTCGTGTTTTTTGAGGAAGACAGCCAGATCTACCGCATCCTGCAGCGTACAGCCGGGATGCGAGGACATCAGATAGGGGACAAGGTACTGCTCCTTGGCCATGCCCTTTGTAATCTCGTAGAACTTCTTTTCGAAGCGTTCATACACATCGATGTGGGGCTTGCCCATGCAGTCGAGCACACGGTTGCTTGCATGTTCCGGTGCCACCTTCAGTTGTCCGCTGACATGATGGGCGATCAGCTCCTTCATGAAGGTATCGTCCTGATCCTCCATGAGGTAGTCGTAGCGGATACCCGAGCGGATGAATACACGCTTGACACCCTTGATGCGTCTGATTTTCCGCAGAAGACTGAGGTATTCACTGTGATCGACTTTGAGGTTTCTGCAGGGGCTTGGGGCAAGGCATTTGCGGCCTTTGCAAAGGCCGTGCTCGAGCTGCTTTTCACAGGACGGCGCACGGAAATTGGCTGTCGGGCCGCCGACATCGTGAATATAACCCTTGAATCCGGGCTTTTTCGTCAGTGCTTCCGCTTCGGCAAGGACGGACTGTTCGCTGCGCGTCTGGATGCGTCTGCCCTGATGCAGGGCAATGGAACAGAAATTGCAGAAGCCATAGCAGCCTCGGTTATGCGTGATGGAGAATTCCACCTCCTGAATCGACGGCACACCGCCCTCCTTGTCATACATGGGATGATAGGTGCGCATGTAGGGCAGCTCGTAGGCATGGTCAAACTCTTCCTGCGTGAGACTCCGCTGCGGCGGATTCTGCACGAGCATGCGTTTGCCGTGACGCTGCACGATGGTGCGGCCATAGGTTTCATCCTGCTCGTCATACTGCTTGCGGCAGGCCTTGGCATAGGCCTTCTTGTCATCCCGCACCATTTCAAAGCTGTCGCACTGCACCGCACCCATGGGCGTATTGACAGGATCGGTCAGGTAGCAGGTGCCGCGGATGTCGTGCATGTCCGCAATCTTTTCGCCCTGCTTCAGACGATGGCAGATTTCTGTGATGGTCACTTCGCCCATGCCGTACATGAGCAGATCGGCACCGCTGTCCACCAGTACAGAGGGGAGCACCTTGTCCGCCCAGTAGTCATAGTGGGCAAAACGGCGCAGGGAAGCCTCCAATCCGCCGATGGCAATCTCCGTCCCGGGAAACAGCCGCCGCAGACTGCGGCAATAGACCGTCACTGCACGGTCAGGCCGTCTGCCGCCCTTGCCGCCGGCACTGTAGGCATCATCGAATCGCTTCTTTCCGGCGACCGTGTAGTTTGAAACCATGCTGTCAATGTTGCCGCCCGTCACAAGAAAGCCGTATTTCGGCATGCCAAGCCTTGTGAAATCCTGATCGGATACGGGCTGTGCAATCATGCCGACGGAAAAGCCGAGACTTTCGGCCATTCTCGAGATGATGGCAATGCCGAAGGACGGATGATCCACATAGGCATCGCCCGTCACACAGATCAGATCAAGCTGTGCAATGCCGCGTTCTTCCATGTCTTTTCGGGAAACGGGTAAAAACGGCATGGAACCACTCCTTTCCAAAAAGCGGTGCCATCTCTATGACACCGCTTTTGTTTGTTATTGTAATGCAATCAGTGCACTCATATCGTAGAGACCTGCTTCCTGTCCTGCCAGGAATGCAGCCGCATTCACCGCACCCACGGCAAAAACTTCCTTGGAAGCGGCACTGTGGGAGAGTGTGATCACTTCATCGTGACCGGCGAAAATGATGTCATGCTCGCCGACGATCGTGCCGCCGCGGATGGCATGCATGCCAATCTCCTTGGCTTCACGCTTCTGACGCTTGGAATGACGGTCATACACATAATGATACTGCTCACCGCACTCCTCGTTGATGGCATCCGCCAGCATAATGGCTGTGCCGCTGGGAGCATCGAGCTTCTGGTTGTGATGCTTCTCAACGATCTCAATGTCAAACTGTCCGCCCAGAATGGACACGGCCTTCTTTGCCAGCTGTGCCAGCAGATTGATGCCGAGGGACATGTTGAACGAGAAGAATACCGGGATGGAAGCCGCTGCCTGCTTGATCTTGGCGATCTGCTCCGCACTGTAACCGGTGGTTGCAAATACGCAGGGGACACCGTTTATGAGACAGTAGTCAAGCAGATCATCGAGCAGAGCGGGATTCGAAAAATCAATGATCACATCCGGCTTTTCCGGTACATCGGCAAGCTTCTCGTAAATCGGGAAGTCACTGTACTGCTGTGTGTACAGATCCACACCGCAGTAAGCCACGCAGTCCTCACGACCGGAAATGGCCGCTGCCACTGCATGCCCCATCTTGCCGTTTGCACCGCTGATGAGAATTTTTACCTGATCCATGGCTTTTTACCTCCCAGATCGTTTATGCGAGGATACCGGCACGCTGCATGGCGTCACGGAGCTTTGCAGCATTTGCTTCGCTCATGTCCACCAGAGGCATGCGCAGGCTGCCGGCAGGCATGCCCATCATGTTCATGGCAGCCTTGACGGGAATCGGGTTAACCTCAATGAACAGATCATTGATGACCTCGAGATACTTCAGCTGCATCTCAATGGCCGGTGCGAAGTTGTTGTCCAGACAAAGCTGGCACATCTCGTGTGTCTCCTTCGGAATGATGTTGGAGAGCACGGAGATGACGCCCTTTGCGCCCAGTGCCATCATCGGTACGATGATATCGTCATTGCCGCTGTAGATGTCCATCTTGTCGCCGACAGCCGCAGCCACCTGTGCGGTGTAGCTGATGTTGCCGGAAGCTTCCTTGACAGCCACAATGTTCTTGTGTTCTGCAAGCACCTTCAGAGTATCCACAGTGAAGCCCATGCCGGTACGGCCGGGAATGTTGTAGAGAATGATCGGGATGTTCACACTTTCCGCAATCATTGTGAAGTGCTTGATGAGACCAGCCTGTGTGGTCTTGTTGTAGTAGGGGGTCACGATCAGCAGACCATCCGCACCGAGCTTTTCAGCCTCCATGGACAGCTCGATGGCAGTCTTTGTATCGTTGCTGCCGGTTCCGGCAATCACGGGTACACGCTTTGCAGTGCGCTCCACAGCAAAACGGATGCACTCAAGGTGCTCGGCCTCGCTCATGGTAGAAGCTTCGCCGGTTGTACCGCAGATGATGATGGCATCGGTACCGTTTTCAATCTGATAGTCAATATTGGCGCCCAGACCGTCAAAATTGATCGAACCGTCCGGATTGAAAGGCGTAATAATCGCAACGCCCGCACCAGTAAAAATAGTGTTCTTCATAATCTTCCCTCCAATTGTTGTTTGGGATCGTTAAGAGATTTGACATATCAGCAGTGGTACTCTGTCCAACTCCGCCAAGAAATGTGCACTTGTATTCCTAACGATTTGCCATTGTCTCCGCAGGGGACAATGGCAAATCGCCTCGGGATTCCAAAGGGATCACATCCCTTTGGCGGGGGTGTGGGGGCAGAGCCCCCACTGCCTGATGTGTTAATCTGCCTAATTAGTCAAAATAGCCCTTTGCAGCGAGCAGTTCTGCGAGGAGAACGGCACCGCCTGCAGCACCTCTCAGAGTGTTGTGGGAGAGGCAGACAAACTTGTAATCATACTGGGTATCTTCACGCAGACGGCCAACGGAAACAGCCATGCCCTTCTCGAGGTTTCTGTCGAGATTTGCCTGGGGTCTGTTGTCCTCAGTGAAGTAGTGGATGAACTGCTTGGGAGCGGACGGCAGCTCGAGTTCCTGCGGAACGCCCTTGAATTCTTCCCAGAGCTTGAGGATCTCTTCCTTAGAGGGCTTCTGCTCGAAGGATACGAATACAGCAGCTGTGTGACCATCGGAAACCGGTACACGCAGGCACTGTGTTGTGATGGAAGGAGAAGATGCCTTTACGATCTCGCCATTCTCGATGGTGCCCCAAACCTTCAGCGGCTCCTGCTCGGACTTTTCTTCCTCACCGCCGATGAAGGGAATCAGGTTGTCAACCATTTCCGGCCATGTCTCAAAGGTCTTGCCGGCACCGGAGATTGCCTGATATGTGCAGGCCAGAACATTCTTCAGACCGAACTTCTTCAGCGGATGCAGAGCGGGCACATAGCTCTGGATGGAGCAGTTGGACTTAACAGCCACAAAACCTCTCTTTGTGCCGAGACGTGCTCTCTGGGACTCGATGATCTCAATGTGCTCGGGGTTGATTTCCGGCACAACCATGGGAACGTCGGGTGTGAAGCGATGTGCGGAGTTGTTGGAAACAACGGGGCACTCAGCCTTTGCATAAGCCTCTTCCAGAGCCTTGATCTCATCCTTCTTCATGTCCACAGCACAGAACACAAAATCCACCTCAGCAGCAATGGCCTCGATGTCGGTGTTCAGATCGCGGATGATCATATTCTTCATGCTCTCGGGCATGGGGGTAGTCATTGCCCAGCGGCTGCCGACTGCCTCTTCATAAGTCTTGCCTGCGCTTCTGGGAGAAGCAGCGAGCACCTTGACATTGAACCACGGATGATTCTCGAGCAGGGTAGCAAAACGCTGACCTACCATACCTGTTGCACCGAGGATACCTACATTGTACTGTTTCATGACAAACTCCATTCCTGAACGGCCGGATAACAACCATTCATACAAAATTTTGCAGATATTGAAAAAACCGGTTGCAAACCGGTTCATCATGCGCTATAATAGAATTACTGGCTTATTGCCGATAGCACTCCATCACGCATGATGACAGTGCAGTACCTGTTCGATACAGCACCAGAGTCAGAGCTGCTCAGACTCTGCTCTTCGGCGGCCTTGCCTTTTGCAGATCATCACAGGAGTGAGCCTCCTCCGATCTGCGACTCATCGCAGCCGCACCTCTATCCTAACTATATGATAGCATTTCTCGACGCATTTGTCAAGAAAAATTTTTTGGAAATCAGGAGTTATTATGAAAAAATCAGATTTTTACTACGATCTGCCCGAAAATCTCATCGCCCAGCACCCGGTCGAGCCGCGTAATGCCTCCCGCATGATGGCTGTTGACCGCCGCACGGGCGCTGTGGAACATAAACATTTCTATGATCTCGAAAGCCTGCTCCGGCCGGGCGATCTCCTTGTGCTGAATGATTCCCGTGTCCTGCCCGCCCGCCTCTACGGCGAAAAGGAAGGCACCGGCAGCTTTGTGGAATTCCTGCTGCTCAGCCAGAAGGGCGATAAGATCTGGGAGATCATCTGCCGGCCCGGCAAAAAATGCAAGCCCGGTGCACGCTTCAGCTTCGGCGGCGGACGTCTCCGTGCCGAGGTGCTTGAAGTACTCGAGGACGGCAACCGTATTGTGCAGTTCGAATGCGAGGGCAATTTCTATACCGCTCTTGAAGATGTCGGCCAGATGCCCCTGCCGCCCTATATCACCGCACAGCTTGAGGATAAGGAACGCTACCAGACTGTCTATTCCCGTGAGCTTGGTTCCGCCGCCGCTCCCACAGCGGGTCTGCATTTCACAAAAGAGATGCTTGCAGAGCTGGAAGCCAGAGGCGTGAAGATCGCCTATGTCACCCTCCATGTCGGCCTTGGCACCTTCCGTCCCGTCAAGGAAGAAGATGTACTGCAGCATCATATGCACAGTGAGCACTTCATGTTACCGCAGGAGACCGCCGATCTCATCAACGAGACAAAGGCAAACGGCGGCCGTGTGATCTCCGTCGGTACGACTTCCTGCCGTACACTTGAGAGTGCCGCACAGCGCTGCGAGGGCACCCTCCATGCCTGTGAAGGGGACACCGAGATCTTCATCTATCCCGGCTACACATTCCGGGTCATCGATGGCCTCATCACTAATTTCCACCTCCCCGAGAGTACACTCATTATGCTCGTTTCTGCCTTCACGGGCTACGAAAATACCATGCAGGCGTACAAAACCGCCGTGGAAGAGCAGTACCGCTTCTTCAGCTTCGGCGATGCGATGGTGATTCTGTAATGCGGAAGAGTAAGAATCGATTCCATTTCATTATGAAAAATTCACCCTGACCACTTTACATCACCGCAAAAATATGCTATAATAAAGAGTAAAACAAGAAACGAACCGAACGGAGGATGACATTTTGGATTCTGCAAAAATTCGTAATTTCTGTATCATTGCCCATATTGACCACGGCAAATCCACACTTGCCGACCGTATTCTGGAAAAGACGGAGACCGTCTCCCAGCGTGATATGGAGCAGCAGATTCTCGATAATATGGATCTTGAGCGTGAGCGCGGCATCACCATCAAAGCGCGTGCCGTACGCCTTAATTACCATGCACAGGACGGCGAGGACTATATCTTCAATCTGATCGATACCCCCGGCCATGTGGACTTCAACTATGAGGTTTCCCGCTCCCTCGCAGCCTGTGAGGGTGCCATTCTCGTGGTCGATGCTTCGCAGGGCATCGAGGCGCAGACCCTTGCCAATACCTACCTTGCCATTGAACACGATCTGGAAGTCGTGCCCGTCGTGAATAAGATCGACCTGCCCTCCGCCGACCCCGAGCGTGTCTGCGAGGAAGTCGAAAATGTCATCGGCATTCCTGCCATGGATGCCCCCCGCATCTCTGCAAAGCTCGGCACCAATGTTGAGGAGGTGCTCGAGAGCATTGTCACCGGCATTCCTGCGCCCCAGGGTGATCCCGATGCTCCCCTGCAGGCACTCATCTTCGACAGCTACTATGACCCCTACAAGGGCGTTATCATCTATGTCCGTGTGAAGCACGGCACAGTAAAGGTCGGCGACACCATCCATCTGATGGCCACCGGCTCTGAATTCGTCGTGACCGAAACGGGCTACATGTCCCCCTCCTCCCTCATAAACACCGGTACACTGACCGCAGGTGAAGTCGGCTACATTGCCGCCTCCATCAAGAGCATCGGTGATACACAGGTGGGCGATACTGTGACGCTTGCCGGCCGTCCCTGTGCGGAAGCACTGCCCGGCTACCGTCAGGTCAACCCCATGGTGTTCTCCGGTATCTATCCGGCGGACGGTGCCAAGTACGGCGATCTGCGTGATGCACTTGAAAAGCTCCAGCTGAACGATGCAGCACTGACCTTCGAGCCGGAAACCTCCATTGCACTCGGCTTCGGCTTCCGCTGCGGCTTCCTGGGACTTCTGCACATGGAGATCATTCAGGAGCGTCTCGAGCGTGAATACAACCTCGACCTCATTACCACCGCACCCTCCGTTATTTACAAGGTCACCTTGACCGACGGCACGGTGCAGTATATCGACAACCCCACAAACTATCCCGACCCCTCCGTGCTTGCCAGTGCCGAGGAGCCGATGGTCAAGGCCGATATCCTTGTGCCCTCCGAGTTCGTGGGCAATATCATGGATCTTTGTCAGGACAGACGCGGCACCTTCAAGGACATGCAGTATCTGGATGATACCCGTGTGACACTGAAGTACGAGCTGCCGCTCAATGAGATCGTCTACGATTTCTTCGATGCCCTCAAGTCGAGAACAAGGGGCTATGCGTCCTTTGACTATGAGCTGCTGGGCTATGCACCCTCGAAGCTTGTCAAGCTCGATATTCTGCTTAACGGCGATATTGTCGATGCCTTGTCCTTCATCGTGCATGCGGACAAGGCCTATACCCGTGCCCGCAAGATCGCAGAGAAGCTCAAGGACAACATCCCGCGTCAGCTGTTTGAAGTGCCGATTCAGGCGGCAGTCGGCGGCAAGATCATCGCCCGTGAAACCGTCAAGGCTATGCGCAAGGACGTACTGGCCAAGTGCTACGGCGGTGACATTACCCGAAAGAAGAAGCTGCTCGAGAAGCAGAAGGAAGGCAAAAAGCGTATGCGCCAGCTCGGTACGGTAGAAGTACCGCAGGAAGCCTTCATGAGCGTTCTGAAGCTTGATGAATAACAGGAGGATCAGTATGAAGCACGCATGTCCCCATTGCGGAGAAAAGAGCTTTTCTCCCATCCAGAAGGCCCTCGCAGGATCCCTGCGTTCCACCGGCAAGCCCTGTCCTGCCTGCGGCAGAAAATGCTGCAACGGCATGGCTTCCATCTATTTTTCCACAGTCGTCAGCCTTGTGATGCTCGTGGCCTGCATTGCCATTTATCTGACCGCACAGGAGCATGTATACAGCACCATTCTCATTATTGTCATCATCCTCGTGCGTTTCATTGCGGTGTTTGTGTTTGATATGTTCGTCGGTAAGCTCACAGAGCCCATCCGCATCATGGAATGATATGACCGGCATCTATATCCACATCCCGTTCTGTGCCAGAAAATGCCCCTACTGCGACTTTTTCTCCGCATCCTATCGCAAGGAGACAGCGGAGCGCTATGTGGGGGCTGTCATCCGGAATCTTGCGGCGTATGCCTCGGACGAGACGGTCGATACCGTCTATTTCGGCGGGGGTACGCCGTCGCTTTTGTCCGCGGAACAGATCGGTGCCATTCTTACTGCATGCGATGAAGCTTTTCATCTGGCGAAGAACGCCGAAATCACGATGGAATGCAATCCCACCGGACGCCGCAGGGATTATCTTCGTGCGATCCGTTCGGCCGGTGTGAATCGTCTGTCCATCGGCACGCAGAGCTTCTCCGATGCACAGCTTACAATGCTCGGGCGCACACATACCGCACAGGACGGCATCCGCACCGTAATGGATGCCTGCGATGCAGGTTTTCAGAACATTTCGTGCGACCTGATGCTTGCCTGTCCCGGCCAGACCGAAGCACTTCTTACCGAAACTGTCAGAACCCTCGGCACGCTTCCCATCACGCATGTATCCGCCTATCTTCTGCAGGTGGAGGCGGGGACGCCGCTCTCACAGGATGCCGCACTCCTCGGGCAGCTTCCCACGGAGGACGCTGCCGCCGATCTCTATCTGCATACCGTGCAGAGACTGGCGGAAGCGGGCTTTGCGCAGTATGAGGTCTCGAGCTTTGCCAAGGAAGGCTTCCGCAGCCGCCACAATCTCAAATACTGGCAGTGTGACCCTTATCTCGGCATTGGTGCCGGTGCCCATTCCTGCTACGGCGGAAAGCGTTTTCAGGTGCCGAAGGACATCGAGGCTTTCTGCATGTCGCCCGTCCAGCCCACATCCCTGATCGATGAAAATCCCTGCGGCAGGGAAGAGCGTCTGATGCTCTCGCTGCGGACAACGGATGGCGTCCCTGCGGAAGAATTGCCCCCTGCGGGTGTCAATAAAATCCCGCTTCTGGAAAAAGCGGGTTATCTGAAAAATGAGCATGGACGGGTGCATCTCACACCATCCGGCTTTGCGGTTTCAAACGCCGTCATCGCCGCACTGCTTGATTAGTCGCCGTATCAAAACAAACGGGACATGTTCCACAAGAAACATGTCCCGGCATTTATTTCCCTTCTTTTTTCTGCTGGAAGTGATAGGAGATCGCCGAAAGCGGCAGAGTCGGACAGAGTTTTGCACCGATCAGCCCGAGCTTTACCGTCAGCGTCGGTACGATGATGGCCTTGTTTTCGAGCGCACGGTCGATTGCATAGCGTGCCACATAACGGGCATCGGCACTGCGCAGGGCGAAGGATGCACCCGCACGCTCGTTGAAGCCCGTATCCACAGGCCCGGGGCACAGAACGCTGATCTGCACCTTCGAACCGCTCCGCCGCAGCTCCTCACGGATGGCAAGCGAGAGCCGCACCACATAATTCTTGGAGGCGTAATAGCTCGACAGCAGGGGGCCGGTCATGAAGCCCGCAACCGATGCCACATTCAGAATCCGTCCGCTGCCTCGCTTTTCAAAATCGCAGAGAAAGAGCTTGGTGAGGATGTGGAGTGCACGGATATTCACATCGATCAGATCCAGCTCCTGTTCGAGGGGTGTTTCCGTGAAGCGGCCGAACAGGCCGTATCCGGCATTGTTGATGAGAAAATCGATCCGCAGCCCCTTGCAGAAGCGGTAGAGTGCATGGGGCGCATCACGTTCGCCGAGGTCAAGCGCAATATAACGTGTGTCGTTTCCGAAGGCCTTTGCCATCTCCTTCAGCACCTGCTCATTGCGGCCGGTCAGCACCAGCTTCCATCCAAGCTTATGCAGGTAGATCGCCATTTCCTTGCCGATGCCCGAGGTGGCACCTGTGATCAGTGCACGCATGATTGACTCCTTTCTGCGGAAAATTTCCGCACGATCCGTATACTATGCTTATAGTATAGCACTTTTTCACAGACTTTGGCAAGTATTTTCTGAAATTTCTGTGAAAATTCAGATTTTTTTGAAAAAACTATGGACTTATTTGCGAAGATGTTGTATAATATAAAGAGCTGTTTCGGCTGCTGCAAGGCGGCAGACCGGATAAAATATATCGGAGGTAGAACGAATGTCTGTTTTTAAGAAAGCTGCTGCGTTTGTGACAGCAATCTCTATGGCCGCTGCAATGACCGCATGCAGTGATACAACCTATGGTATGGTGATCGATGATTACACGGTGCCCGCAGGCATCTATATTTACTATGCAAATTCCGCTTACAGCGAGGCTGTCAGCAAGATCGCTGCGGAAAAGCCCGATCTGGATACATCCGATGCGGAAGCGCTGAAGGAAACAGTCAAGGCCGAGACCATCGAGGGCATGGATTCCCTCACATGGATCCAGAACAAGGCTGTTGAGCTGTGCGCCAATTATGTGGCTGTTGAAAAGAAGTTCGACGAGCTGGAACTGGAGCTGGATGAGGAAACCGAGCTTAACCTTGACTATATGGTAGAGTATTACTGGGCTTCCTATCAGGCTTCCATGGAAGAGAACGGCGTGAGCGAGGATTCCTTCCGCAAGATCATGACTTCCAGCTATAAGAGCGAGATGATCTTCGAGCATTACTATGGCATCGACGGCGAGAACGGCGTGACCGAGGACGAGCTGAAGACCTACTACATCGAGAACAATATCCGTACCCAGTATGTCGCATTCAACCTTGTGGACGGCGAGGGCAATATGCTCAAGTCCGACGGCAAGGAAGAGATGATGGACATGGTGGAAGACTATCAGGAGCGTGTGGAATCCGCCTATGATGAGGGCGGCGTTGAGGCCGTTATGACCGAGATGAACCTTGTACAGGATGAGTACAAGGCCTACTGCACTTCCATTTCTGAGGAAGCTGCCGGTGTGACCGGTGCTGCTGCCGAGACCACCACAACTGCGGAAGAAACCACCACGGAGGAAACCACCACCGAGACGACGGCTGAGACCGAGACCGGCACGGAGGAGACCACCACTGCTGCTGTGGAAACCGATGAGAACGGCAGCACTGTTTCTGAGACTGCCGCAGAGACCGAGGAGACCACCACCGCTGCTTCCGATGAGGAGGGCGATGCATCCGACGAGACCACAACGACAATCTCCTATACCAACGAAAAGATCGTTGCTGTCATCAATGAAGAGGATTATGAAGAGGGCGATACCATTCCTTACAGCCCCTGTGAGGAGGTTTACAAGAAGCTCATCTCCATTACCGACAAGGATTACGGCAAGCCCTATATCGTTGAGGATGACGAGGTTTATTATCTGGTTGTCCGCTATGAGATCGAGGATCGCATGACCGAAGAGGATCTCTGGAACGAAAGCCAGATCTACAATGTTGAGGTTGCCAAGTATGGTGAGGACTTCGACAAGTACCTCGAGGAATGGACAGCAGCCCTGACCATCCAGAAGAACGAAGCCGCCATCAAGCGCTATGATCCCTTCAAGTTCACATTCTAAATCTGAATCCCACCCCGGAACCGCCTGGTTCCGGGGTTTTTGTTTTTTTCTGAATTTTTTAAAAAAACACTTGACAACTGTGTGTATCTGTGCTATACTGTGTATAACGTATATACACAGTATAAACAGAGGTGCACTATGGATATTATCTTAAGCAATTCATCGGATGAGCCGATCTATGCGCAGATTGCGACACAGATCAAGGCGCTCATCATGAATGGTACGCTGCAGTCAGGGGACGCCCTGCCTTCCATGCGTACACTCGCAACACAGCTGCGCATCAGCATCATCACCACAAAGCGAGCTTACGAAGAGCTTGAACGGGATGGATTCATAGAAACCGTTCCGGGCAAGGGCTGCTTTGTCAAAACACAGAACACCGATTTTCTGCGTGAGGAACATATGCGGCAGATCGAAGCTCTGCTGGAAAAGGTCTGCGAACAGGCAAGGGTCTGCGATCTTTCGCTCACGGATCTCAAGGAAATGCTCGACTTAATGTACGGAGGATAAGAATATGGGAAATTATGAGAACGCAATTGAAATTAAGGGACTGACAAAGAAATACGATGGCTTTACACTGGATAACATCAGCTTTACTGTACCGAAGGGGAGAATTATGGGATTTATCGGTCAGAACGGTGCCGGTAAGACAACGACTATCCGTGCACTGCTGGGCATTATCAAGTATGATTCCGGTAAGATCAATATGCTGGGGCTTGACAACCAGGAGCATGAATACGAGATCAAGGAACAGATTGCCGCCGTCTTTGATGAAATGCCCTTTCAGGAAATGTTCACGGCAAAACAGCTGAGCATCATGATGGGCGGCATCTACAGGGACTGGGACAAGGTGACATTTGAAAAGTATCTTGACCGTTTCCAGCTTCCCATGCGGAAGAAATGCGGCAAGTTCTCGAAGGGTATGAAGATGAAGCTGCAGATCGCGACAGCACTTTCCCACAATGCAAAGCTCCTGATCATGGACGAAGCCACCACCGGACTTGATCCTGTTGTACGAAACGAGATTCTGGACATTTTCCGTGAGTACTTGCAGGACGAGGAACGCAGCATCCTGATGTCGTCCCATATCACATCGGATCTGGAAAAGATCGCTGACAGCGTGACCTTTATCGACAAGGGCAAGCTCCTGCTCTCCGGCTACAAGGACGATGTACTGGATACCCATGCCATGATCCGTTGCTCGAAATCCGATTATACGGCGATTGACAGGGCGGATTTCATCAGCGCAAGACTGACGGATTTCGGGGCTGAGGTGATGGTTGCTGACAGAGAAGCTGCCAAAATGAAATACAGCGGCGCACTGATCGAAAAGACCACGCTTGAAGAAATCATGCTGTTCTACGTCAACGCTGCCAAGAAGGAGTGGAACTGATGGAAAAGAGAAAATCCGCCCCCATCTGGGGACTGTTCTATCGGGAAATCTATCCGATGCTCAAAGAGTTGACGATTACCTATCTCATTGGCATCGGACTTGCCGTTGTGTTTTACCTGATCAAACTCAGCATGGAGATCGGCAATCTGGCGGATATGTCCGGTGAGAAACTGGAAATGCTGAAAATGATGCTCCCCGGCTATGCCACCTATTTCCCCGGCGTAATGTTCATGGCAGTGAGTCTTGGCTCGATTTCTTCATTTCAGTTTGAAATGCAGCCGAAATTCCGCTGCTTTACGGCATCCATTCCGGTGAGTGAATGGAAATTTGTCGGCGTGAAATTCCTCACATCCGCCTCCATTCTGGTTGTCGGCATTCTGGCAGCCATCCTCAATGCCGCTATCATGTGCAGTGTGTTTGATACCGCATTTGACCAAACCATCATCGCAAATCTCATGCTCTGTGCGGTTGGCTTGTCAATCGTCTGTGCAGGTCTCTACCTCTTCAACTATCTGTTCCGCAATCCTATGGTGGCAATCATCACAGCTCTGGTGATCCTATATGCTGCTGTGATCATCTGGATGGTTCCGCATTTCGATCTGATCGAACAGCTTTCCACTGAAAATGAAATGAATGCCATGTCCATGATTTTTGATAAGATCACGGGCTTCTCGGCCGCATTCCTGCCATTCTCCGTACCCTGCATCATCGGGGTGCTGGGGCTTGGCTGGGTACTTTGTTCACTGCTTGCAAAAAGGAGGGAAAAATAATGTACGGCTTTTTATATCGCTATTTCCGGGTCATGCGGCAGATGCTCATTATTTTCGGTTTTGTCGTCCTGTTTACAGTGTTCATGCCGATTTTCCAGGCATTGGTCTGGGAGGCGGAGGAACTGAACAATGTGATGGAACATGATATGTCCTGTATGCTTACTTATTGCGTACTCATGATGCTCTCCTATTTTATGAATGACGAGCTTCACAAGGCGGATGAAAAGCGGCTGCCGGTCTATTTTGCCGTTGCCTCGCCCGCAGGTGTGAAGGGCTATGTCAAATCCAAATACATACGCACGCTGCTTCTGCCGTTCATCGCCATGAATGTCTGCCTGATGACCGATCTCACTGCCGCTGCCATTCTGGATCTCCGTCAGGATGTGAATCAAGCGACGACCTTCATGGGTATCTATACCGGACTGTTTATGATGTTCATTCTTCTGAGTGCCATTGAACTGCCGTTCATGATCCGCTTCGGCGTGAAAAAAGGTGCAAATGTGAAGGCTGTGATTTTCCTCAGCATTCTGGCAGCAGCAGGCATCTATTTCCTGTTCGGTGATATTTCCATGTTCGGCACGATGGAGGATTTCATCCAGTTCCTTCTCGATGTCATGAGCGGCAAGCGGGGCGGTACAACAATGCTTGCGATCTCCGCACTCATGCCGATTGTGACGCTTGCACTGTACTATCTTTCCTATCTGCTTTCCTGCAAACTCTATCTGAAAGGAGTGGAACAGCTTGAACAATAAGAAACTGACGGTCATCCGTCTTGTGATCTTCTACACATTGGCGATTCTGCCGCTGATCATCCTCACGCCCATTTTCTCGAATCTTCTCGGTGAGCCGATGTTTTCGGGCGAAGCGGCGGCAGCACAGCTTACCCAGACATGGGGCATCATCGGTATGTGCTGTCCTGCCCTTGCCAATGTCCTGACAAGAGTCATCACCCGTGAGGGGCTGAAGGATTCCTACCTGAAGCTTGACATGAAGAATGGCAAATGGAAATACTATCTGCTGGCATTCGGCATTCCGCTGTTCTACATGATCATCACGGTATTTCTGGTGCTGCTGGTATACTGCCGTGATGCGGAGAGCTGGTTTGCGACGGATCAGATTCCCACTCGCTTCTGGACATATTTCTCACAGATCGGCACAACACTCCTCCTGTTTCTACCGTTCTTCGGTGAGGAATTCGGCTGGAGAGCCTACATGACTCCCAAACTGGAACAAATCCTGCCCATGCCGGCGGCTCTGGTTGTGGGCGGTATTCTCTGGGGTGTCTGGCATGCACCGCTGACCGTGCAGGGACATAATTTCGGGCTGGATTATCCGGGCTTCCCGTTTCTGGGAATCTTTATGATGTGCGTAATGTGTACGGCGATGGGAGCGATCCTTACACTGCTGACGAAGCGTACACAGTCCGTCATTCCGGCTGCCATCATGCACGGCATCAACAACAACATGAGCTTCGGTGTGTTTCTTTCGATGTTCGGTGCGGAAGCACTTTCCGAGCATCTTGAAACGCTGAATTCACCGGCAACGATGGCGATCATGATCATTCCGGAAGCGATCATCGGTGCAGTCTGCTTTGTGATTCTGTGCAGGGATGCAAAGAAAGAGAAAGCGGCCGGCGCTGCATAACAAAATGAAAAGCACGCCCAAAAGGGCGTGCTTCAGTCTGTCAAAAAAACTCATTAGGTTTAAAGGACGGAGTCCTTTGGCGGGTAGAGGGTACGCAGTACCCTCCAAATATAGCCCCTCCCCCTATGGGGGAGGGGAGGGGGTGGGGGCAGGTTTTTGAAAAGCCCCCTTTTCAACAAGCTGAAGCACGCCCCAAAAGGGCGTGCTTCTTTTTCAATAGGGGAGGTTACTGCATCTTATAAGCGTCGATCATCTTCTTGACCATCTGGCCGCCGATGCTGCCGGCCTGACGAGAGGTCAGATCGCCGTTGTAACCCTGCTTCAGAGTCACGCCCACTTCATTTGCGGACTCCATCTTGAAACGCTCCATTGCTTCCTTGCCCTTCTGCGTAAATTCACCCTTCATAACAATTCTCCTTTATGATTCAGTTTGTTCGATTCGTTTTCAGTGCGGTTTCTGCCGCAACAGTAGTATGCGCACACGCACGGAAAATACAATAGGGAATGATGTCCTGTGTTTCTTCCAGTCTGCACCCGATTGTACAAAAAATAGCAGATTGCCACTTGACATTTTGTGCATTTTTGAGTATAATAGGAATGTATCCTTTTTGAAAGGTGATGACCATGAAAGAGAAGAAACCAAAAAAATCACATAAATTATCGCTTGCAGTCAGAAAACGGATTGCCATTGCCTCTGCATCGTGTTCGATGATCCTTGCAGGCATTGCCTGTGCCGCCTGTCTGATCGTCCTCAATCAGCCCACATTCCGCACTGCGGAGAATATCATCAGTGCCGAGGCGATGGACATTGTCTCCCCTCTTGAGATGGAGGAGGAGACGGCGCCACCTACGGAGCCGCCCACGGAACCGCCGACCGAGCCGATTACATATGAAATGAAAATCGACATGGAAAAGGTACGTTCCCACCACGAGACCAACCCCGATGTTGTCGGCTGGATCTATATTCAGGACACAGCGATCAATTATCCCATCGTGCAGGGCGATGATAATTACTTCTATCTTGATAAGAACTGGCTCGGACAGCCCAGCTTTGCCGGCAGTATTTTTGCCGACTGGCAGTGCAGTCTGGATCTGAGCGACAATGCGCTTGTCTATGGCCATAACATGGGCAACGGTACCATGCTCCACGGCATCAAGTACTACAAGGATCAGGAGTGGGGTGAAGCGCATCGCTTCATCGAAATCGCCACGCTCAACAACCGCTACCTCTATGAGGTCATGTCCGAAAATGTGATCTATGGCGAGTGGGGCTCCGAGTTCCCTTATTGGACTTACATTGACCTCACAGAAAAGCAGTTCGAATCGTTTGTGAAGAACATCAAGCGTACCTCCGAAGTCTGGTATGCCGATGACAACCGCCTCCCCAAGGACGGCAGGGATCATATCATCACGCTGCAGACCTGCAATTCCGGTGCCCATGACGGCATGCGCTGCGTTGTATTTGCAAGACGTGTCGGGGTGCGATAATATGCGCCCCGATTATAATGTCACTGTCCGTGCGTGCTTTGCCGGATATATCGTGCAGGCGGTGGTGAACAATTTCGTTCCGCTTCTCTTTCTGATTTTTCAGTCGCAGCTTGGGCTGGATCTCGGGCAGATCACCTCACTCATCACCATCAACTTCACAACCCAGCTGCTTGTCGATTTGCTTGCTGCACGCTGCATCGATAAGATCGGCTATCGTGCCGGCATTGTCGTAGCACATGTGTTTGCGGCAGCCGGCTTTGTGATGCTTGCGGTACTGCCGTTCGTGATGCCCGCCTACATCGGCATCCTGCTTTCCGTCATCTGCTATGCCATCGGCGGGGGATTGCTCGAGGTGCTCGTCAGCCCCATTGTGGAAGCCTGTCCGACGGCACACAAAGAAAAAACGATGAGCCTGCTCCATTCCTTTTACTGCTGGGGACAGGTCGGCGTGGTGCTTATCTCCACGCTCTTTCTTATGTGCTGTGCCCAGTGGCGTATCCTTGCCCTCATCTGGGCATTGCTTCCGGCGGTCAATGCCGTCGTGTTCCTGCGTGTCCCGATTGCACCGCTTGTGGAGGAGGGCAGTTCCATGACGATCCGTCAGCTCTTCCGGAAGCCAGTGTTCTGGCTGCTGATGTTCCTGATGTTCTGCGCCGGTGCGTGTGAGCTGGCGGTCAGCCAGTGGGCATCCGCTTTTGCAGAGCAGGGTCTTAACGTGAGCAAGACCATCGGCGACCTTGCAGGGCCGATGTTCTTTGCGGTGCTGATGGGTCTGGCACGACTCCTCTACGGCAAGTGGGGGGACAGGGTCGACCTCAGGAAATTCATCGCTGCAAGCGGCATCCTCTGTGCCGGTGCCTATCTTCTGACGGCACTGAGTCCATGGCCGGTGCTGAGTCTCCTCGGCTGCGGCATCTGCGGCTTTTCGGTCGGTATTTTCTGGCCCGGTACATTCAGTATGGCCGCCTCCGCCCTGAAAAAAGGCGGCACGGCGATGTTTGCGTTTCTGGCGCTTGCCGGCGATCTTGGCTGTGCGGGCGGGCCGACTTTTGTCGGCATCATCACCGATCTCTGCGGTGAACGAATGCACTGCGGCATTCTTGCAGGTGTTCTGTTCCCGCTGCTGCTCCTTGGCGGCATGGCATTGTACAGGCATATGCATCAAAAAGGCATGGAAGGGGAGGCGATCACATGAGAAAAATCATTCCCCTGACGGCATTGCTTGTGCTTGCATTGTTCACAGAATGCGAGGAGAAGACGCTTTCCCCCGATCCCATCCCCGAAACGACCGCTTCCACTGCGGCTGCCTCCACGACACCTTCCGTCACCACAATCGCTCCCACTGCGACAACAGCAGAGAATGCCGCATACGCCGACCGCATCGCATCCGTGCTTGCACAGATTTACCCCGGCGACGAGGAGGACGAGGCACTGCTTGATATGATGATGACGAAGGCAAGCCATTTGTCGCTGCCGCCTGCGGATCCGATCACAACGGATAAGGCAGCAACCGAACGTGCGAAAGAAGTCCTGACGGCCGCCGGTCTGACTGACTGGATCGAGAGTGCGGAGTCGGAGTATGTTGAGCTTAATGGTGAACGTGTTCGCTACACACGAAGCAATCCGCCCTACACTGTGCAGTATTATGCTGCCGAAGAGATCTGGTATGTCCAGCCCAATGCACCGTGCGGCATCACGGAAGACGGCCGCAATGTCGCTGCCCCCTCCATGCCGCCCTATGTTCTCCTGAATCAGAAAAACGGCGATGTACTGGCAATATTCTGATTATACCAAAATCCCGATGTCACTGCATCGGGATTTTTTAAAAATATTCCGGAAACCCTATTGACAAATCGATCCTGATGTGATATAATACACTTGAACGATAACTCAAATGTTCAAATAAATCTCAGGAGTGATTCGATGAGACACGTTTACTATATCGAGAATCTCGACTGCCCGAACTGTGCAGCGAAGATCGAGCAGAAAATTGCAAAGCTTCACGGCGTGACCGAAGTAAGTTTATCTTACACCGCCATGCAGCTGCATCTGACGGCGGAGACAGCTGAGGGCCTGCTTGAACGGATTCAGGCCGCAGCGGACAGCGTTGAAGACGGTGTCATTTTCCACATCGAAAAGCCCGCATCCGCCAAGCCAAGCCATACGCACAGCCATGTGGAGCATGCACATGGTCATCACCACGAGGAGAAGGCGAGCCGCCGTGATCTCCTCATTCTTGCCGTGGGTGCGGTGCTGTTTGCTGCCGGACTTTGCTTGCATTTTGCAGCAGCGGGTGCATTTGCATCCAAGGCATTGCTGCTGTCTGCATATCTCGTCATGGGCGGCAGCGTGCTGTGGGCATCGCTCAAAAGCATCCTGAAGGGGCAGATTTTCGATGAAAATTTTCTCATGTCCGTGGCAACCATCGGTGCTCTCTGCATTGGCTGCTGGGAAGAGGCAGCGGGTGTCATGCTGTTCTTCCGGATCGGCGAATTGTTCGAGCACATCGCCGTGGAACGCAGCCGCCGATCTGTGATGGAAGCAATTGACCTACGTCCGGAAACAGCACAGCGAATCATCGATGGCGGTACGGAGACGATTCCTGCGGAGGAAGTGCAGATCGGCGATCTGCTTCTCGTGCGTGCCGGCGACCGGATTCCGGTAGACGGTATTGTGGAATTGGGCGAGAGTGCCCTCGATACAGCAGCCATGACCGGTGAATCCGTTCCAGTCGATGTGAAGGCAGGGGACAAGGTCATGTCCGGCTGCATTAACCTGTCCGGCGTCCTTGAGATTAGGGCTGCTGCCGCACTCGGCGATTCAATGGTGACACGCATCCTCGAAAGTGTCGAGCATGCCGCCGCCGGCAAGCCGAAGATCGACCGCTTTATCACCCGCTTTGCAAGGGTCTACACGCCCATCGTTGTGGGCATTGCCGTACTCACCGCTATCGTGCCTTCCCTCATTACAGGGGAATGGGAGCACTGGATTTACACTGCACTCAATTTTCTCATGATTAGCTGTCCGTGTGCGCTGGTTCTGAGTGTGCCGCTTGCATTTTTCTCGGGCATCGGCGTGGGTTCACGCAGGGGCATCCTTTTCAAGGATGGCATTGCACTTGAAGTCCTCGCCAAAATCCGTGCGGTCGTGATGGATAAGACCGGCACTCTGACAAACGGCCGCTTCTCCGTGACGGAAGTGACAGCCATCGGCTGCGACCTCGAAGTACTTCTTGCAGATTGTGCCGCCTGCGAAGCGGTTTCTGCGCATCCCATCGCCATTGGCATTCTGGAATATGCAGGCAGCATGGGAATTGAGGCTTC
This sequence comes from Ruminococcus sp., assembly GCA_015066665.1. Lineage (GTDB taxonomy): Bacteria > Bacillota > Clostridia > Oscillospirales > Ruminococcaceae > UBA3855. Next base: position 60,275 of record SVNX01000007.1, read on the forward strand.
TCCTGCAGAGGATGTGCAGGAAATTGCCGGAAAGGGCATTCTCGGTATAAGAAATGGCCGCCGGATTGCCTGCGGCAACCGCAAATTGATGGAAGATCTCGGCATTTCTGTGGAGGAGAGCGACAGCACGATCGTCCACATCGCCGCTGACGGTGTATATATGGGCTGCATTTCGCTTGCTGACAGCCCGAAGCCCCATGCCGCTGAAACGGTGGCTGCGATGAATCGCAGAGGACTGCACACTGTGATGCTCACCGGTGACAACGCAGTGAATGCAGAGATGGTTTCCAAGTCCCTTGGCATTGCGGAAGTCCATGCAGGACTTCTTCCGACGGAAAAGCCCGAATGGATGCAGAAAGTCCGTGCAGAAAAGGGCAGTGTTCTCTTTGTCGGAGACGGCATCAACGATGCCCCCGTTCTGTCCGGTGCCGATGTCGGTGCGGCCATGGGCAGCGGTGCGGATGCCGCAATGGAGGCTGCGGATATTGTCTATCTCCATGCCGACCCAGCATCGATTCTGCATTCGATCGACATTGCCGGACGTGTCAGCATGGCAGCCAGAATCTGCATCGGCTTTGCGCTGGGCATCAAGATTCTGATCATGCTGCTCGGCTTTATGGGCATTGCCAACATGTGGCTGTCCATCTTTGCAGACACGGGTGTGACAATGCTGTGCGTACTGTTTGTGATAGTGTATGTTCATCTGTCCGACAGAAAGCGGACGAACTAAGGAGGGTTTTGTATGAAAAAGAAAGATCATCTGCCAAGATACGGCGTCGGGCCGCTCTATGTGATCGGCATCGTGATTCTGACGGTGCTGGGATTGACATTGGCAAAGCGTCCCATTCTTGCGTCGGGCCGTGTGGCGTTTCTTGATCCCTTGTGGCTGGTACTGGGACTTTTGTGCATTGGTTTTGGCATCTTTGTGTGGTGTGCGGCATTTTTCTGGAATCGGATCGGCGACAATATCCGGAGCAATCAGCTTGTGACAACGGGCATCTATGCACATGTCCGCAACCCGATTTATTCCGGCATTGCCATCACCCTGACGGGTGTGCTCCTGCTTTCGGGCAATCTCTGGATGCTTCTGCTGCCGCCCGTATTCTGGGTGAGCCTGACGATTCTAATGATCCACACCGAAGAAAAGTGGCTGAAGAACCTGTACGGTGTCGAATATGAAGACTACTGCAAGAAAGTAAACCGCTGCATTCCGTGGTTCTGATCAAAAAAACCGCCCTGCTGATGCAGGGCGGTTGAGTTTTTTATCTTACTTCTTTTCCGGCAGATACTTGTCCATGATATCGCAGAAATCAAAGGTGGCAAAGTAGTCCGCGGGAGTCTCTGCACGACGGATCATCTTCACTGTACCGTCCTCACAGTACAGCAGCTCAGCAGAGCGGAGCTTGCCATTGTAGTTGTAGCCCATGGCAAAACCGTGTGCACCGGTATCGTGAATGGCAAGCAGATCGCCGATCTCAACAGGGGGCAGCATACGGTCAATGGCAAACTTGTCATTGTTCTCGCACAGACCGCCGGTCACATCGCACTTGTAGGTGCATTCAGCATCTTCCTTGCCGAGCACAGTGATGTGGTGGTAGGAGCCGTACATGGCCGGACGCATGAGATTGGCAGCGCAGGCATCCACGCCGACATATTCCTTGTAGATGTGCTTCTTGTGCAGTACTCTTGTGATGACATGGCCATAGGGCGCCATCATGAAGCGGCCCATCTCTGTGAAGATGGCCACATCACCCATGCCGGCCGGCACGAGGATTTCCTCGTACACCTTGCGAACGCCCTCACCGATGGCAAGGATGTCGTTGGGTGTCTGGTCGGGATGGTAGGCAACACCCACACCGCCGGACAGATTGATGAACTTGATGTCCGCACCGGTCTCCTCATGCAGCTCTACAGCCAGCTGGAACAGCTGCTTTGCGAGGGTCGGATAGTAATCATTTGTCACGGTGTTGGAAGCAAGGAAGGAGTGAATGCCGAAGTGCTTTGCGCCCTTTTCCTTCAGTGCACGGAAGCCCTCGAACATCTGCTCACGGGTGAAGCCGTACTTGGCATCCTCGGGGCTGTCCATGATATGTGTGGAGATCTTGAACTTACCGCCGGCATTGAAGCGGCAGCAGATATTCTCCGGAATATCGGTCAGCTTTTCCAGATAGTCAATGTGGGTGATGTCATCGAGATTGATATAGGCACCCAGCTTGTAAGCGAGTTCGTAATCCTGCGCCGGTGTCACGTTCGAAGAGAACATGATATCCGTGCCGGAAAATCCGCAGGCATCGCTCATCTGCAGCTCAGTCAGAGAGGAGCAGTCCACGCCGCAGCCTTCCTCCTGCAGAATCTTGAGCAGGAACGGATTGGGAGTGGCCTTCACAGCGAAGTATTCCTTGAAGCCCTTATTCCAGGAGAAAGCCTTCTGCACGAGACGTGCATTCTCACGGATGCCTTTTTCATCGTAGATATGGAACGGGGTGGGGTAAACCTTAGCGATGGCCTCAGCCTGTTCCTTTGTCAGAAACGGTACTTTTTTCATAATTTGACTCCTTTTGAAAGAGATTCTGTAGTTTTATTGTATCATGTTTTTCCGGAATCGTCAATCACGATGCGCAAAATCGTGAAATCTGCCAAAAACGGCACCGATTCAACATAATTTCTTCAAAAATCAGCCGAAGATCCGGTCAAGATCGGCAAGATCTGCCGCCTGCTCGGGCATGAATTCAGCCGATGTCGTATAAGCGAGAATGCCCCTTGCAAACTGTGCAGCCTCGGTTCTGTCCGCAATCTCCGAAAGTCGGGAGGTGCACACCAGCAGTGAACCCTTGCCGGCCATGCACTCGAAGAGAATGCCGAGTCTGTGATTGCGTTCGAAGTTGTCGATCATCTGCACGATCGGCCGGATGACAGTACCATCAAGCACCGCACAATCCGCATGGCTGACAATGTCATACCACTGCGGCGTGCTCCATGCCTTTGCATTGAAGCCGCAGAGAGCAGGATGATCCGCATCGATACAGAGACCCATTGTGCCCACCGGAACGGGTCTTCCCATGCTCTCGGAGATGCTCCGGAACATCGGATAGCACCAGAAATCCGTGCAGTAGAAGCCCTCGATCTTTTCCTTCACTTCAAGCGACAGATACAGCACCCTGCCGCCCTCTGCGAGAGCCAGCTTTGCTTCTGCCCAGTCGGAGGTGACACACAGACCGTTCGAAGCAAGGGCAGGGAAGGGCTGCTGCGGGAAGACTTCAAGCTCGTATTCATTGCGGATTTCGCCAAGCGTGAGCGTGAGCGTAATGCGTTTTGCCGATGCAAAATCCGGAACGGGGAACGAAATGCTTCCGAGACGGAACAGCCCCTGTCCGTCAATTCTGGCAGGAACGGGAATTTCTGCAAGCACTGCATCTTCCGAAGAGAAGCGGCAGAGCACATTGCCCTCCAGAGTCTCATGACCATAATAACGCAGGGAGATGTCCGCTGTGAATGTGCTGCCTGCCTCAAGCACATAGGACGGGAACTGTGCGAGCAGCACCCGATCCGAGCAGAAGCTACGCCACATTTCCGGGGAAATGAGTCCCTTGCTGTCCATGAATGCATCCAGAATGCCGACCAGAGCCGTGCCCTGTCCGGAGAAATCCTGGATATCCAGAATCTGGAACCCTGCCACATACTCCGAACGCATGGCAGCCTCCAGTTCTTCCTTGTAGCACTGCACCGCAAGCTGACCGGAGCAGCGGAAGAAATCTTCTGCCATGTCGAGCATGCCTTTTTCCTCCAGACGTTCCCGGAAAATCTCAAAATTCCGTGCCTGCAGAACGCCTGTGTACTTGTCGATTTCCCTGAAATCCGGATAGGTGCAGTACTGTCCGATCTCATGTGTCACCACGGGCTTGTCCGGCAGAAGACCGGAGGCAGCCTGATCGATGCGTACTTTTCGCACGCCCGTGCCGTACTGGATTTCAATCTCCTGTGCACCGTCTGGTGCTGCATCGGATGCAGAGACGGGGGGGAGGATCAGATCATCATAGCAGTGCATAGTCGAGGGTCGCTGTGTCTGCACATGGCCGAGCGGGGCATCGCACATCGCATACGAACCGCGGATGAGACGTTCCTTGCTCAGACGTACGCCCACAAAGAAATCATCCTCGGGCAGGATGCTCGGCCAGAACTGGAAGTTATTGCAGCCCTGTGTGAAGAGGATCCGTGATTCATCCTGCTTGTAGAAGCGAAGAATTTCAGCGATTCTGTCCTTGCTGCCCCAAAGCTCATTGCCAAGTGAGAACATTGCAAAGGACGGATGATTGCCGTATTCCTCAAGAATCCGCTTGCCCTCAGCGATGAGGTAGGCCTGTTCAGCGGAATTGTATTCCGGATCATCGGTGGCATGGATATTACCCCAGAACGGGATCTCGGGTTCCATGTAAATGCCGAGCAGATCGGCGGCAAGGAAAGCTGCCTCCGGCGGACAGCAGGTGTGGAAGCGGTAGTGGTTGATGCCATAGGCCTTTGCCGTTTTCATGACCTTCATCCAGCCATCGATGTCCATGGGTGCCGCGCCCTCGATCGGGAAGATCATGCCGTCATGCTTGCCGCGCAGGAAAACGGGCTTTCCGTGATTGGTGAACCGGTGCCCGTCCGCACGGAAATCGGTCAGACCGAAGATGACTTCCTTCTCTTCACAATCGGAAACGACCACCTTCATCCGGCAGATGACAGGATGATACTCATCCCAGAGCGGCGCATCCTCTCCAAGCGGAATGTCCGCATAAGCCGTGCCGTCATTTGTACGGCTGAAAGTGAATTCCTGTTCTTCGAGCAGCGATACGATGCCGTCTTCGTTTTCCCAACGCCCGCTGACCCAGCCGAAATTTACAGTGCTGTTTGTCTGGAAGGCAAGGCGAACCTTATGGTTTGCTGCATCCGGAATTGCCTTGATCCGGCTGATTTCATGCGTGTGATCGGCAAAACGAAGACAGAATTTGCCAAGAATGCCGTTCCAGTTCGTCTGTGTATCGGAGGAGGTCATGTGCCCGCCCTTGGTCGGGTAGCCGCTGTTATCCACACGGATGCAGATTTCAAGCGTATTGCAGGCGGAAAAAGCGGAGAGATCATAGCTGTGCGGTGTGCAGAGACTGTTGTTTGTGCCGATGCGGATGCCGTTCACCCAAACCTCTGAAATGCGGGTGCGTTCCATGTAAAGACAGATGCTGCTGCGGTGTTCTGCGGGAACATCCACAACCCTCCGGAACCATGCGTTTCCCTTGTAGGGGTAAATCTCTGTCAGAAAGCCCTCTTCACGTTTTTCGTTCGTAATCCCTTTCTTTGCCTGTGCGGTCGTACCTGGGAGATTGATGGTGTCATTGAAGTCTTCAGCTTTCGGGGGGAATCCGGCAAATCGCTGCTGCTGGTCATCGAGAAATTCCCATACGCCGTCAAGCGGAATAAATGATGTCATACTGTCATCCTTTCCAAAAAACAGCCATAGCCCGACCCCGCAAAAGCGGAGTCAGGCTGTGATGCTGATTTAATCACTCTTCATTTCGTTTTTCTGAAAAAACATTACTTTTCATTGGCCGCAAAATAGCGGTTGAGTGCGCTGAACAGCGCATAAACGGAGGAATCGGAAATATCCTGCTTCTGGCCGACACCCCAGTATACCTTGCCGTCTGCCATTTCAATGCCGACATAGGAAACAGCATCGGACTTTGAGGAAACGGTCAGTGCGTGCTCGGTGTAGGTCTTGATGGTGTAGTCGAGATTCAGGAACTTCTTGACTGCATTGCTGACCGCATCGAGACGGCCGTTGCCGGATGCATGCACTGTCTGCTCCTCGCCGTTCATGGCGCAGGTTACGAGTGCCTGAATGCCGTCCTTCTGGACATAGTGAGTTTCCTTATATTCGAGCGGGGATGCGATATTCACATAGGTCTCACGGAAGATATCGTGTACCTCAGCCGGCTGCAGCTCTCTGTGACCGCGGTCGGAAACGCCCTTGACAATGTAGCCGAATTCCTCACGCATGGCCTTGGGAAGATCGAGACCGAACTGTGTTTCGAGCAGATAGCCGATGCCGCCCTTACCGGACTGGCTGTTGATGCGGATGACATCCGCTTCGTATACTCTGCCGACATCGGTCGGATCAATGGGCAGATAGGGCACTGTCCAGTGCTCGCAGTTCTTTTCTTCACGCCAGTGCATGCCCTTTGCAATGGCATCCTGGTGGGAGCCGCTGAACGCTGCAAAGACGAGCTGACCGCTGTAGGGCTGACGCTCATAAACATGCATGCGTGTCACACGCTCATAGACTTCGGTGATCTTGGGCAGATCGGAGAAATCCAGCTCCGGATCCACGCCCTGGGAGAACATGTTCATGCCCAGTGTTACGATGTCCACATTGCCGGTACGTTCGCCGTTGCCGAACAGCGTGCCTTCGATTCTGTCGGCACCTGCCAGCAGACCCATTTCACTGTCTGCCACAGCGCAGCCGCGGTCGTTATGCGGATGCAGGGAGATGATCAGATTCTCACGGTTATTGAGGTGATCGCACATGTATTCCACCTGATTTGCATAAATGTGGGGCATGGAGTGGGATACGGTAACGGGCAGGTTGATGATGACCTTGTCCTCGGGTGTGGGCTGCCAGATATCAATGACAGCGTTGCAGATTTCAGCTGCAAATTCCGGCTCTGTACCGGTAAAGCTCTCGGGGGAGTATTCGAAGCGGAAATTGCCCGGTGTTTTCTCACGGTATTCCTTGCAGAGTTTAGCACCGAAAATGGCGATATCGATGATCTCCTTCTTCTCACGCTTGAACACCTGTTCACGCTGTGCGAGAGAGGTGGAATTGTACAGATGCACAATGGCATTCTTGCAGCCCTTCAGTGCCTCAAAGGTCTTGGCAATGATATGCTCACGGGACTGTGTCAGTACCTGAATGGTCACATCATCGGGGATGAGGTTCTTCTCAATCAGGGCACGGCAGAATTCATACTCCGTATCGGAAGCAGCCGGGAAGCCAATCTCGATTTCCTTGAAGCCAACCTGTACGAGGAAGGTGAAGAATTCGAGCTTCTCTTCCAGACTCATCGGAATGATCAGAGCCTGGTTGCCGTCACGCAGGTCAACGCTGCACCAGATGGGTGCCTTATCGATATATGTTTTCTGAGTCCACCGCATGGGGGGATTCTCGACATCGAAATACTGTCTTGTGTACTTTTCATAGTTTTTCATACTGTTTCCGCCTTTCATAGAAATCTTTCAAACGGCATAAAAAAACTCTTTCATGCCGCGTTGACACAAAAGAGACGAAGACAAACTCCGTGGTACCACTCTTCTTGACGTATAATTACGCCCACTCAGCTGCATCACAACGAATGCATTTCTCTGTAACGGGAGAGCCCGTATGTCCCTACTGCAAGCGGTTCGGCACATCTGCTCGGGGAGGAGTTATACACACAAACGGCTTACCGTCTCACACCAACCGACGGCTCTCTGAAAAGGCACTGTCCGTGTCTTGTTTCCCTTCATCGCATTTATAAAGTTGTACATACATTATACTATGTTTTTCCTCGTTTGTCAAGTGTTATTTGTAAAAAAATCAGTGCAGCAGCATTTCTGTTTTGCAAACCATGTCCGCATCCCGCTTTTTATTGAAAAGCGCAGCAATATTCGTCCCGTCACTCCGATCAGTGTATTTTATGTGCATGGACAAGTAAATGCTGCTGCCATGCAAAGGCCCCAATTCACTCTTGATTTTCCTGCTGATCTATGATACAATTATACTGAATCATTCTGTGCAAAGGAGACTTTTTATGACGATCAGAACATTACAGCTTGGCGAGCTTGCCGCCAACTGCCATATCATTGACTGCGGAAACGGCATCTGTGCTGCTGTTGACATTGGAAACGATCCCGACAGACTGCTTTCCTGGCTTGAGGAACAGAAGTACACTCTCTGTGCAATCCTGCTTACCCATGGCCACTATGACCACATCGGCGGCGTGGAGGCCGTGCGTGAAGCAACCGGTGCACCTGTCTACATTCACGAGGCCGATGCCCCCATGCTGCAGGATGCTTCCCGCAATCTTGCCGCACATATCACCATGGCGCCCTACCGCAACGTCAAGGAGTATGTCATTGTCCGTGACGGTGACGAGATTACCGCAGGCGAGCGTGTGTTCCGTGTACTGCACACCCCTGGGCACACCTCCGGCAGCTGCTGTTTTCTGACCGATGATATCCTGCTGTCCGGTGATACGCTGTTCCGCGGCAGCATGGGCCGCACCGATCTGGGCGGCAATCCCGCAGAGATGCGCCGCTCCCTCAAACAGCTCGCCTCCATCGAAGAGGATCTGCGGGTTTACAGCGGCCACGGCGACCAGACAACGCTGAACTATGAGAAAAAAACCAACCCCTATCTGAGGAGTCTGTGATGGAAGAGAAAAACTACGAATATGCCCTCGTGCTGCGGGGCAATACCTACGAGTACGAGCTGCACGCTACCGCAAAGCTTTTCATTCCTGGCATACGATTCTGCATCTGCCTCGACGGCATTCTGCCGGAGGGAATTCCCAACTACATCATTGCCGAATGCGAACGAACCGAGCATGGCATATCCTGCGGTGTATCCGTACAGCTTGGTGACCGCTTCCACAAGCAGGGCGGTGCCGTGCTCGGCAGTGAGCCGCCTTCCTCCGAAGTGGAATATCTCCTCTGCCGGACGCTCTATGACATCCTGCAGAAGATGACCGGCTATACACCCCCGTGGGGACTGCTGACGGGCATCCGACCTGTGCGAAAGGTCGTACAGGCACTCGAGAGCGGCAAGACGCCGGATGCCGTGCGCACAGAGATGCAGAAGCGTTTCCTGATCAGCGATGAGAAGATGCAGCTCGCCATGGATACCGCTCTGATTCAGATGCCGATCCTGCCCCACAGTGCCCGTGAAATCGGTCTCTATGTGTCCATTCCGTTCTGTCCGACACGATGCAGCTATTGCTCCTTTGTGTCCCACTCGATGGACAGTGCTATGCAGCTGATTCCGGAGTATGTGAACCATCTGTGCAAGGAAATTGCCATCTGGGGAGAGATCATCCGCCGGTATGATCTGTCCGTGCAGTCGGTGTACATCGGCGGCGGCACCCCCACATCCGTCAGTGCGGAGCAGCTGCAGCAGATCATGCAGGCCATTGCCGATCATATTGACATCGCCGGTGCAAGGGAATACACCGTCGAAGCCGGCCGTGCTGATACGATTACCGAAGCCAAGCTCCGTGTCATCCGTGATATGGGTGCCACACGCATCTCCGTCAATCCCCAGACCCTGCAGGACAGCGTGCTTGAAGCCATCGGCCGCAGACACACTGCACAGCAGGCAATCGATGCCTTCCGGCTTGCACGGCGTCTTGGCTTTGACGATATCAATATGGATCTCATCGCCGGTCTGCCGACCGACACCTACGAGGGCTTTGCCGATACGCTGCAGCGGGTGATTGACCTCGATCCCGACAGCATCACCGTCCATACACTTACGCTCAAGCGTGCTGCTGATCTTTACGGCAGCGAGCTGAGCCAGTTTGCAGCGGTTTCGGATATGGCCAAGCTTTCCGCATCGCTCCTGCCGGAAAAGGGCTTCCGTCCGTACTATCTCTACCGCCAGAAGAATACGCTCGGCAATCTTGAGAATGTCGGCTATGCAAAGGCCGGCAAGGAGAATCTCTACAATATCCTCATCATGGATGAGACTCAGACCATTCTCGGTGCCGGATGTGCCGCTTCAACCAAGCTCGTCGAGCCGAACGGCCGCATCACCCGAGTGCATAATTATAAGTTCCCCTACGAGTACATTGCCCAGTTTGACAAGCTGATGGAAAAGAAACAGACGGTCGAGGAAATTCTGACCCGCATGCAGGAAGGTGAGTATGATGCTGCAGAAAAATGAAATCTATGAAGCAGAAATCACCGGCATGACGCAGGAGGGAAGCGGTGTCGCCAGAATTGACGGCATGGCGGTGTTTGTACCGATGACGGCCGTTGGCGATAAGCTCCGTGTGCGCATTGTGAAGGTGCTCAAAAGCTATGCTTTCGGTATCATCGATACGCTGCTCGAGCCGGCAGACGGCCGGTGCGAACCGGATTGTCCCGTGTTCCGCCAGTGCGGCGGCTGCGTGTACCGGCATGTGAGCTATGCAAAGGAGCTGCAGTATAAAGCCGAGCAGGTGCAGGATGCCTTCACACGGATCGGAAGGCTGGATCCGGAATTTGAACCGATTCTCGGTGCACCGGAGGGCGATGCCCGTCCCGACGGCTACCGCAATAAGGCACAGTATCCTGTTGCCATGCAGGACGGAAAGCTCGTCTGCGGCTTTTATGCAAGACACAGCCACCGTGTGATTCCGTTTACAGCGTGCCGCCTGCAGCCGGAGCTGTTCACAAGGCTGCTCGATGCCCTCCTGCCGAAGCTTCAGAAGGCAGGCATCTCTGCCTATGATGAGAAGACGCATACAGGAATTCTGCGGCATATCTATCTGCGTCAGGGTGCATACAGCGGTGAGACGATGCTCTGTTTTGTCGTGCGGAAGTCCATCCGCAGACAGGTTGGCGGCCTGCTTGCAGAGATTCAGGCAGCATTCCCCGAGGTGGTGAGCATTTCTGAGAATATCAATACCGAGAGAACGAATGTGATTCTCGGCAGAACAACAACAGTGCTGGCCGGCAAGCCGACGATTTCGGATACCATGTGCGGCGGTGATGTCGCGCTTTCACCGGAGTCGTTCTATCAGGTGAATACAAAGCAGGCAGAACGGCTGTATGGCATTGCGAAGGATTATGCACAGCTTTCAGGCGGCGAACTGCTGCTGGATCTGTATTGCGGTGCCGGTACGATCGGCCTGTCGATGGCGGATCGGGCAGGGAAGATCATTGGTGCGGAAGTGATTCCGGAGGCGGTAGAGAATGCGAAGCAGAACGCACAGCACCGCGGCATTGAGAATGCCGAATTCCACTGCGGTGATGCCGGCGAGATCGCACAGATGCTGAAGGCGCAGGGCATAGCCCCGGATGTAGTGGTTGTGGATCCGCCCCGTAAGGGCTGTGATGAGCAGACGATCACAGCGGTTGCAGGCATGCAGCCGCATCGAGTGGTGATGATTTCTTGCAATCCTGCAACCGCTGCAAGGGATGCGGCCCGATTTGCAGAGCTTGGCTACACAGCAGAAAAGGTGCGTGCGGTCGATCTTTTCCCCGGGACGGGGCACGTTGAGTGCGTGGTATTGATGTCGAGGGATAAGAAATAATATCCCTATTTTACGCACTTTTTCAAAAATCAACCTCTTGATTTCTTCCTCGGTACGGGCGTTTTGGGTGTGCGTGAGAAGAAATCACGGGGAAATGAGCTTTGACAACAAATACACGCACACGCATATTTGTGTGTGGATTGGATAACACGGGTGTGAGAGTGTGGGGATTGGATGTCGGCGTGAAAATGGCTTAGTATCAGTCAAAAGGAAGAAGAAACGAATGAAGAAAAAATATAGTTATGACGAACTCCTGGAAATGGAAAAAACAACAATACCATTAACAATGAGAAAACTGGAGGGAATAGTATTCGGATATGCAAATCGCAATGCAGGAGATGAAATGCTTGGAGGATATGGCGGTTTTTCCTTTATTCTTTATGACACAGGAATTATTGAAGTCCGTGAATATGTATTTCCGCAAATTCTTGCAAAAGAACATTTTTATCAAATACCGGAATCCTGTGTTTCTGAAATCAGAGAGGTATATCTCAAATACAAAGATGAGTTAGATTCTCTTTATGCTCCTGATAATGGATCATGTGACGGTTCATTTTCCGAATTTTTCTTTGGTAATAAGTGGATTTCCGCATTGAATATTGATTATCACAATGAGCATGATTTCAGTCGTGCACGCGAAGTTTATCAGGAAACCTTAAATTATAGAGCTAAATTTCGTGCGAAAGTTTTACATGAACTTGAAAATAATCCTGATTCTGCTGACAATGCCACATTTCAAATCGCAGTGAAAATGGCTCAGTCATTTGATGAGAAACCTGAATCCTTTGAAAAAATCAAAACCATCATGCTGGCAGAAAACAAAATTATGACAATATTCTTTGCTGTTTGTGATATTCTGAAAAAGTACGGTATTGTATTAGAACAGTTTAGAGTTACTGTTAAAGGTGAATCAACAATGACCTACAGCGAATTTATTGGACAAATTATGGAAAAACGGCGTAATATGGAATAAAACAAGCCCCGCACCACTGAATCAACAGTGATGCGGGGTTGCTCATATCTTTTCACTTCTCCACCACAACCTCCACCCCCGACTTCAACCGAAACACCAGATAATCCCCAAACACCGTCACCCTCTCCACCAAATGCTTCACCAGCGTCTCATCAAACTCTGTGATGCCGTGCGGCTGGGAACGGATAAACGCCCGCAGTTCCCGAATGCGTTTCTTGTGTTCAGTTTTGGCGGCATCGTCCATCACCGTCTGTGCCTGCACTTCTCGCAGGTGGAGAATTTCTTCCGCAAGGTCATCATAATTTTCACGGCGGCTGGTGCGGTCGATCAGTTCCTGCTGCAATGCCGACATCCTTGCGGCAAGTGCCTCTGCCGAATCGGGATTTGTCAGGTGAATGGCGGTTTCGAGGTTCTCCTTCAGCCGTTTCAGATAAACCTGACTGTCACCAAGCATTTCATTGACTGCATCCAAGAAGGCATCCTGCAGTAATGTTTCGCTGACCGTCCTCGCACGGCACTTTTCCTTGTCGTGCAGTCGGGTGGTGCAACGCCAGACGATCGTTTTCTTGCCCCGGTTGTTCCAGTGCAGCCTGCGGAAATGCTCACCGCAGCACTCGCAGGTCACCATGTGCGAGAAGGCGTGGTTTGCGCTGAATCCCTGCCGCCTGCCGTTCATATCACGCTCGGATGACCGCCGTGCCATTTCCTCCTGCACTCTCATGAATATATCCTTCGGAATGATCGCCTCATGGTCGTCCTCAATGTAGTATTGCGGCAGAACACCGTTATTCTTGCCCCGCTTCTTGTTCAGGAAGTCGATGGTGTAGGTCTTTTGCAGGAGTGCGTCACCCATATATTTCTCGTTTTCCAGTATCTTCCGGACGGTGCTGTCGTGCCAGCGTGGGTTGCCCCTTGCGGTGCGGATGCCGTCACGTTCTAGCCCTCTGGCGATCTTCATGCAACTTGCGCCCTCCAGATACTCCCGGAAAATGCGCTTGACGATCTCCGCCTCCGTAGGATTTATAATCAGATGCCCCTCCTCGTCCTTGTCGTATCCGAGGAAGTTCCGTGCGTTTACAAGCACTTTCCCCTGCTGGAAGCGGTACTGGATTCCCATTTTCGTATTCTTACTGAGCGACTCGACTCCGATTCCTGCTGTGCCAGCGATGCCATTATGGTAAGCAGCACCTCGCCCTTAGCATCCATTGTGTTGATTGATTCCTTCTCGAAGAAAACAGGGATATTCATGCCTTTCAGCATACGGATATAATTCAGGCAATCAACAGTGTTGCGGGCAAATCGGCTGATTGACTTGGTCAGAATCATATCGATCAGCCCTCTTTTGCAGTCCTCGATCATGGCGTTAAACTGTTCTCTGTTCTTGGTCGAGGTAGCGCTGATACCCTCATCCGCATACACCCCGACGAACTCCCACTCTGGATTCGTTTTGATGTATTCCTCATAATGCTGGATCTGCGCCTCGTAGCTGGAAGCCTGCTCCTCGTTGTCCGTTGAGACACGGCAGTATGCTGCCACCCGCAGGCGCTTCACTTCCTCCTTTGCTGCCGCATTGCCTTTCTGCGGCTTTGCAGGTATTTTTATGACATTCATCGTTTCACCTCGATCAGACTATAGATGTATTCTGCTTGCTGAACCGGATCACTGAACTGCTGCTTCGGCACAAACATTTTGAACTCGGTGAAAATCGGCGGCTCTTTCAGGCGCTTTCCACTGCAATGCTTAGAAGCTCTGCGGAGCAGTTCACCGTTGGCTCTTGCGAATACATCCTTTTCGATAATCGCAGGATAGAATCCGTTCCCGATATACCGTTTTTGCCGGATGATCTTTTTCACGGTGCTATGCGGAAAATTGACACCAGTTGCATCTGCTGCATTTCGCATACTCATACCAGACAGATAATTCTTGAAAATGCTGCGGATGATATACGCCTCATCTTCTACAACAACGATTGTCCCGTTTTCTATTTTGTATCCGTACATAATTCCTCCTTCAAAGTCAGTCCGCATTTCAGCTTGAATCCGACGCTTTTCCTTGTGTACACGATGATACGCTCAACAAAGGCTGCAAAAAGCTGTTCACTGAACTCGGTCTGCATCCCGGCAGAATCGCTAAACCGCAGAAGTGCTTCCGTCTCGTTGAGCACCGCGCTTGCATCGGATTGCTGCAGCGCGGTTATCTTTGACCTTAATTCCTCACACTGTTTATCTATGCTGCCGATCTCCTGATTATAGACCGCACTGTCGATGATACCCTTTGCGCGAAGCTGACGGATTGTATCTTTCCGTTCTGCATAACGCTGCAGCTCTTGCTTCATCCCCTGAATCCGCTGAATATTCTCATCAGAATTAGTAATCCGGAGCATCTCATAATAAGGGTAAAGCACCTGCTTGCCGCCAAAGACCAGCTTATTGAGCATCGTAACAAACGCCGCCTTGAATGCTTCCTCATGGATAAACATCATGGAGCATTGTTTTGGAGGACTGAATAGTTACTTCAAATCAAGCATTTTGTTCAACAAGCACAACCCGTTACCCAAAATCAGGGATTTTTACCAAATACCTCCAAATTATTTTAGCTAAAGTGTCATGATATCTCCACGGTTCTCGTTTCTTCCCAGTCCAAATTAATATACACACAGTATATGGCGATACAAATTATCCGGAATATAAAATCATTTTTCTCCTGACCGTGCCCTGTGCGGCGGGATTTGCAGACCTTTCTTCCGCGATCTATTGCAAAATTATTAAAATTGCAAGAATTTCATTGACAGAACTTGCAAAATATGGTATGCTTTCAATAAGGAACGACCATTCCAGAGAGAACGCATTCCGCATTCTGCGCGGGACGCAAGGATTGGGAAGGAGGAAGCCTATGGCTCATTTTTGTGCGAATTGCGGGAGCCCGCTGAATGAAGGTGCGCGCTTCTGCACGGAATGCGGTGCTGCCGTCCGCGAGCTGTGCGTACCTGCCGAGCAGAGTCAGTCTGCACCGGTACCGCCGCCTGCTGCTCCCATGCCGCAGTTTCCGCCTCCGGTTCCAGTTCCGTGCAATTGCGCACGCTGCGGCACTGCGCTGGATGCAGATGCTGCTTTTTGCGAGATCTGCGGTCTTCCGGTACAGCCGCAGACGGCTCCGGTACCGCCGTATCCATCCGCATCGGCACAGCAACCGGCGGTCAAAAGCGGCTCGAATCTGGTGCTGATCATCATTTGCATCATACTTTTGATACTGTCCATTTTTTCCGGAATCTTTCTGGTGAAAAGCATCAAGGCATTCCGCGGCAGCAAGACATCTGCCAACGTAAGCGCAGCCGTTCATCTGACTGTCTGCACGGACGCGGTATGCTGAGGAGGTGGCACTATGGCACAGAAGCAAGCGCCTAAAGGACGCGGACTCTGGATCCTGCTGATGATCCTGCTGATCCTTTGGAATCTCGGTGCGCTGACCCTTGGCGGCGTACTGCGCATCGTCAGCGGACTCCGCGGCAAGGTCGCCGAGCTGTCCTCTCAGACTGAAAGCTCGGCGGAGACGACCAATCCCAGCCAGTACCGTCCGTGGGATACGACAGAAACTGCGACATTTGCGACCTCCGGTACGGCTGTGTCCTGGAGCCCGGAGCAGACGACAGACACAACAGAGCCGGATTCCGTGAACACATCGGATACCGCCGCATCTGCGCAGTCCTCGGAGACTGCCGCTGCACCCTCGGAGACTGCCGCCCCGCAGACAGCGCCTCCCGCAGCACCGCAGACAGAGGTGCCCGTCATCACGCCGCCCACGGATGCCCCCGGCATCCCGACGCCCGGCGATTTCACATGGTACGGCACCTCACCCGCCGGCGTGACGTATCTGGATTTCTACGAATCGCTCGGTACATGGAAGGGCATGATCGTCTATGACGAAAGCTCCAAGGATATGGTCAATGTCCTCCTTGACATCGGTCAGTCCGGCGATATTCTCGTGACCATCGACTGGTACCAGCTCGTCATCAACGGTGAACCGCCGGTCGATGAGACAGGCTATGAGGATGCGGTCTATACCGGCTATCAGTGGGGCAACGGCATCCTTGTTTCCGGTCTGGGCGACCTGGAAATCACGGAATTCTATTCCGACGGAACCTGTCAGTATGCGACCGGCACTTTGACCTATAACGGCGCTGTATACCCGGTTGCACTCGTTCGGTAAGGAGGTGAGCGTATGATCTGTCCAAATTGCAGCAATACCGTCCGTGACGGCGCTGCGTTCTGCAAATACTGCGGCTGTTCGCTGACGGTATCTCCCGCCCCGCCGATGCAGCCGCAGATGACGGCACCAGCACAGACGTGCTGTCCGCGATGCTATGCCGTTTCAGCGCCGAATGCGCCCTTCTGTGAAAGCTGCGGTCTGCCGTTCGGGACATCCCCCGCGCCGGCAGCGCCTGTCAAGGTCAAGCGCTACGGATTCCTGCGGTTTCTGCTGGTTCTGATCATCATTCTCTGTCTGCTGGAATGTCTCCGCATCCCGTCCCGGATCAAGGAGGCGCAGAGCGGCGAGATCTCTCATGCGACACTGATCCCCTTTATGGATCACCTCAAGCTTCCTAAGAAAACAGCGCCGCTACCGGAAAATGCCTTCGGCACGGGCAATGTCACACCGGAGCAGCAGGCGGAATACGCCCGCATTGCGTCTCAGCACATCACGCCGGAAGCCGGCGACACCATCCACGACCAGATTTTCGGCGGAACACCCGCTGAAACGCCCGCAATGGACGGAGAGGAGGGAGCTGAATGAAGGTCAAGCATCAATTTCCGGTCGTTCTCCTGTGCATCACGATGGTGCTGGTGCTGGTTGTCACGGGCTTTGCGCTGCCGCTGTTCCTGCCGAAGGAGGAGCAGGGCAAGTCCGATCAGCTCTCCGACAAGCAGCTTTTGAAGCTGAGTAATTCGGTGCAGACGGATGAAAACGGCTTCGTACTGCCCGCCGGGAAAAGCGACGCCTTTACGGTCACGCCCGTGGACGGCATCACGATCTCCGCAGAGGCAAACGCCCTTGATAAAAACCGCAAATTCAAGATGGAGGAGGTCTCGCCCGAGGTCTGGGAGTCGCTGGAGACGTCTGCCAACGAGCATATCGGTCCGCAGATGGTGGTCGGCGCGTGGGAGCTGGATGCGGGACTCGCTGACGATGAGGTACTGCCCGGCAGCTTTCAGATGCAGTATGACCTCAAGCAGCTCGGCATCCCCGAGGAGCTGTACGATCGCGTACACGCCTACCGCGTGGATGACAGCGGCGTTTTCTATGAGTACGCCGGCGGCCTGGAGGGCGATACCTTGACCATCAGCAGCCGGCAGAACAGTATCTCTCTTTTGTCGATCGCGATTGGCTCGCTGCTGGTCACCAGCGCCGTCAAGGTGTTGGATAAGGCGGTAACAGGCGCATTTCAGATCGACTATATCCACGGCAGCGTCAAGGTGCCGTTGGACGGCATGGTGCGGTATGAGATTTTGATGGATCTGTCCTTCATCCTGAAGACGATCGGGGAGGACGGCATCACACGCGCCGAAAATGATGCACGCACCAGAGCGAAGGAGAACATTCTGGAAAAGATCAATCTGCGTTATGACAAGGACTACAGCTCGCCGGCGCAGATCGAGGATCCTGCACTGAAGGAGGATTATCGTCGCTGGGTCGAAAAGGAATACAACCGCCTGCTGAAGGAGGATGATGCCTACCAGCGCCAGCGCAAGCAGATCGAGGATGCAGCTTTGATGAGCAAGGATGAGCTCCGCGAACAGCTCGAGCAGATCCGCAAGGTCAAGGAATACTGCGAGGATGCCTATTCCTACCTCAAGGATGTCCACAAGCTGAAAATGCCGGATTACACCATCATGGTCCATCTGAGCCCCAACGCCGCGGAGGGCGGCGTGGCATTTGATCCCTATCTGGGCAACCCCTATATGGTGCTGATGATGCAGAATATGTTCTCATCCGGCAGGCAGGAAGACTATGAGAAGCTGCTGCTCACGATCGTGCATGAGAATTTTCACATCTGCCAGCGCGAATACCTCAGCGACCTGCGTTCGACCTATAAGGTGGACGAATCGACCGCGCAGACGGTCGAATACGAGGCGATGCTGCATTTCTATCCGACGAAGATCAGCAGTCTCGATCACGCATCGAATATGTACAGGCGCGATCAGTTTGTCTACGGTCTGAACAAATACAAAATGAAATACCCCGAGGGTACGGTATCGACCGGCGACAAGGCGGCGGCATCCTACCCGATGGCGAATTTCTGGCTGTATCTCAGAGAGACGGACGATACGGGTTTCGGCGTCATTATGAGCCGGTACAGCAGCCTGACCTTCCCCAGTCTCACGACCACGCTCAAAAGCGCCTACGGTCTGACCGAGGAGCAGCTTACGGATAAATTTCTCAGCTTTGCCGAGGATAAGCAGACCGATTTCTACGAATATGCACTGCGAACGACCAGCTATGATTTCATGCCGTGTCAGGATTTCAGCGAGAAGGACGTCGCCAGGATCAAGCTCTACAACAACGATTACACGCTGCGGATGCGCAAGCTGTTTATCCCGGCAAAAGACGAGTCCGATCAGGAATACTGCCTGCTGCTGCGCGTGAATGACGACTATGCGGATATTATGAACGATTACCGCATCATCCCAGTGAACATGCAGAAGGGCGCCGACTACCGCGAATGGACGCACGGTCTGTTCTTTGAGCCGCACAGCTACCGTCCGGGCAATGAGGATGACCCGTATCAGTGGTTCATCGAAGCCGACGGCGGCACGGGCGGCTATTGGAACACGACAAGCGGCTACGCGCTGTACGTCATGCGGACGCCCGCCATGCCCATCAGCAAGGTGCGCAATGACAATCTCCAGCTCGTTCTCCCCGACCTCCCCGTGACGGGAACGGCGGGCGGCTGGTTCTCCTCCGGGGAGCCGGAGCTGATCGACAGCTATGTTCTGACCTTCCGCATCGGCGACCGGCAGATCCTGCAAAAGCAGGTCACCCGCACCGAGCTGGATGCGCTCAAGCGCAAGGATAAGCCCTACGAGATGCCCATTGCGGAGCTGTATCAGGACGGCAAGCCCCTGACAGAGGAGCAGAAATACGCCCTCACCCTGACCATCCGCGAGTGTGCAGCCGACACCTACGAGACAGACAAATGCTTCGGTCCCGAGTCGCCCGCCTGCAAGGTCTGGGACGATATCGACATCACCGGCGAATGGGATGTCACCTCCAAGATCGGCAGATATGAGATGGGCTGGGCTGATAAGCTGATCGGCATGATGCCGGATGAAATGCAGGAATTCAAGGACGGCTACAATTCCGTCATGGAATCGCTCGTCGGTACGGAGGGACACAGCGTCATGACCGTCGAGGCGCAGCAGAATTCCACCACCAATTACGATGTCAAATTCATTCCGGAGGAGGAGGACGGCGTCACGGTGAACTATCTCGGCGTCTGGAATGCCGATGAGCGCACGCTCACCCTGAAGCCTCAGATGGAAAATGATGTTGCCGGCAGTATTGTCCTGAATGTCGCCAAATCGGAAGCCGGCGAGGTCTTCTTTGAATCCGAGATCGACGTTGATATTGCGATCGTTTCTGTACAGGCAGTCATGAACGGCAAGAAACGGCTCCCCGATACGGCACCGCAGCCCGAACCGCAGCCTGCCAGCTGATTGCGGCAGCAGCGTCCCCAAACAAAACAGCATCTCCCCGAGAGATCTGATATAATCCCCTTAGAGTAGACACACGAAAAAACAAAAGTGTGAAAACTCTAAGGGGGTTATTTTGTGTCAAGAGGAAGTAAGCTAACAAATGAAGAACGAATAGCTGCAGTTCAGGAGTATCAA
>SVNX01000038.1 GCA_015066665.1 Ruminococcus sp.
CATTTCTTTTTCATACTGCTGTATGTGTCTGTAACTCCTTGCCATAATAACTAAACCTCCTATGGTTCTATTATACCATAGGAGGTCTTTTTTGTCACTGTACGTTTTTACTGGTTCGGTTCATTCCTATGCAGGGCTTTTGTTGTTGCGGTGCGCACCACGCCACAAAAGCCTCCGTACATATTGCATTCTATCAAAAAGTATGATATAATATAAGCAATTACAATTTTCCGGAGGTAAAATGTATGAACCCTATGGCACTTATGGCAATGAAAGCACAGTTTGAAAAGTTCCGTGACCGTCACCCGAAGTTCCTGCAGTTCTTCTCCGTGGCCGGCGAGTCCGTGACCGAGGACTGCCTCATTGAGGTCAGCCTTACCACTGCCGACGGCAAGAAAATGCTCACGAATATGAAGGTCACACAGGAGGATCTTGAGCTGATTGCACAGATGAAAAAACTCATGGGTTAAGGAGGAATGCCCCATGCGACTGCTCCATATCGCCGATCTCCATATCGGCCGGCGTCTTCATGGCTACCCCCTCATCGACCTGCAGCGGGATGTCCTGAAACAGATCCTTGCCGTCATCCGTGACGAGCAGATCGATGCCGTCCTCATTGCCGGAGATGTCTACGATAAGCCCCAGCCCTCTGTGGAAGCCCTCGAGCTGTTCGGTGACTTTCTCACACAGCTCCATCAGAATCGTACCCCCGTCTATATGATCAGCGGCAACCATGACGCCGCAGGACGCATCTCCTACCTCGCCGAGCTCATCCGTGCCGGCGGGATCCATACCGTCCCCGCATTCGAGGGAAAGCTCTGCTCGATTGCGGCGGGGGAGGGCATCATCATCCATCTGCTGCCCTTCGTGCGTCCCATGGATGTGCGGCCGTTCTGCCCTGAGCAGAAGATCGAAACCTATGAGGATGCCGTCCGTGCGGTGATCGCACAGTCCGAAATCGATCCCGATGCGGTCAATATCCTCATCGGTCACCAGTTCGTCAGCGGCGGCATCATCTGCGACTCCGAGGAGTTCGCTGTCGGCGGACTCGATCACATCTCCCCCGCTGTTTTCGATGATTTTGATTATGTCGCACTCGGCCATCTTCATCGTGCCCAGTCCTGCACAAGGGAGACCCTTCGCTATGCAGGCTCGCCCCTCAAATATTCCCTCTCCGAGGAACAGCACAAAAAATCCTTCACTATTGTCGAGGTGAACGGCAAGGATGACATCACCATCCGTACCGTGCCTGCGCTCTGTGCAAGGGATGTGCGCACCGTGCGGGGGACATTTGCCGAGCTTGTACAGCTTCCCTATACCGAGGATTTTGTGCAGGTCATCCTCACCGATGAACTGCCCCCGCCCGATGCTGTCATGGTGCTGCGCACCGGTATGCCCTATCTGCTGCGGTTCCGTGTCGAAAATGAAAAAACCAAGTATGATATCGATGTGACAGCCACCGAGACCATGGAGCAGAAATCCCCCCTCGAACTGCTCAGCGATTTCTACGCCCTGCAGAATAACGGCGTGCGCCCGTCCGAAGAGCAGATGCAGCTTGCTGCCAGCCTGTTCGATGCGTGTAAGGAGGAATGCCTGTGAAACCACTGAAGCTGACCATGTCCGCATTCGGCCCCTTTCCGGGGGAAGCCATTGTGGATTTTGAGAGCCTTGGGACAAATGGCGTGTTCCTGATCACCGGCGATACGGGATCGGGCAAAACCACCATTTTCGATGCCGTTTCCTTTGCCCTCTACGGCGAGGCAAGCGGCGGCAGGGAGCGCCGTCTGACACGGAATTTCCGATCGGATTTTGCCGCCCCCACCGCTGACACCTATGTTGCACTGCAGTTTGAGCAGGGCGGCGTCCGCTATGAAGCATGGCGCAGCCCCGCCTATGCGCGTGCCGCAAGACGCAAGGGCGGCAGCGATTTCGTGCAGTCCATGCCGAAGGGGCATCTGGTCAACCTCGAGACAGGAGAGTATCTTGCTTCCCGCACCGAGGAAATGACCCGTCAGGTCGAGGCACTTCTCGGACTGACACGCAGTCAGTTTGCCCAGACGATCATGCTGGCACAGGGCGATTTCCGCAGCATCCTCACCGCCAAGAGCGATGACCGCAAGGAGATCTTCCGCAGACTTTTTGATACAGGACTCTATGACCGTTTTCAGGATAAGCTCCGGGAACGCAATTCTGCCTTCGAGGAGAAGCACCGTATACTCACACAAACGCTGCAGACAGCCATGCAGCAGGCAAGACTTGCGCCGCCCAAAGGGGAGGAGCCGGAACGGCCCGAGGCCTTCCTTGCACGCCTGCGGGCACATAATGAGAGCCTTGCCGAGGCACTTTCCAAGGGTGATGCCGCACTGAAGCAGAAGCGCAGACAGGCGGATGCTTTGGTGGAACGCATTGCACATGGGCGTGAGGTGAACCGGAGTCTGGCTGAGCTTGCCGAAAAGCTTCAGCAGAAAACACGGCTCGAGAGCCGTGCGGCAGAAATGACGGCCAAGAAGGACACCTGCAGCCGTGCCGAAAAGGCAGCCCTGATTGCGGCCGATGCACGCAGACTTTCCGATCGTGAAGAGGCTGTCCGGCGTGCGGCGGCAGAGCAGGCCTCGCTTTCCACAAGGATCACGCTGCAGGAAACGGCTGCCGAACGTGCGCAGGAGCGGCTTTCTCAGGCGGAGGAAGCAGCCGGTGCCCTTGAGGCACTGCATCAGCGTGAGCATCAGCTTGCGCAGGCGGGCCCTCTCTTTGCAAAGAAACACAAGCTCGAGCAGCAGCAGCGCACGGCACTTGCACGGCTTTCGGCATCCCGTGCGCAGCTTGCACAGGCCGTGCAGCGGCATGCGGAGGCCTTTGACCGATTTTTGCTGGGGCAGGCAGGCCTGCTTGCGCAGCATCTGGAGGAGGGGAAGCCCTGTCCGGTATGCGGTTCGCTGCACCACCCGCAGGCGGCAGCTGTGCCGGGGGACATGCCCTCGGAGGAAACCATCCGCCTGCTGAAACGAGAAGAAACAACGGCCGCCGATCAGGCATCGGCATGGGCAAGCAAATGTGCCTCGCTGGAGGCCTCGCTGCGTGAGCTTGCCGAAAATCCGCTTCTGCAGGATCTCGACGAAGCCGGTCTTGACGAGGCGCTGGTGAATGTGCGTGCGGAGATGCAGCGGCTTGAAGCCGAGCTTGCAGCGGCACGCAGCCAGCATCAGGAGATGCAGTCACAGCTTGCGGGCATGCGTGGTCAGGCGGCGCGTCTGCGGGAGGAAGAAGAGCTTGCCAGAGCGGATGTCAATCGTCTGGCACTGCGGTTTGCGGCGGCACTCACAGAGCATGGCTTTGCGGATACGCAGGAATTCGAAGCGGCACGGATGGAGCCGCAGGCACTCTCACTTCTCCGCAAGGAGCTGGAGACCTACCGGCATGACAGTGCCATTCTGGCGGCGGAAATCATGGCACTCCGTCAGCGTACGGAGGGCGAAGAAGCGGTCGATCTGACGATTCTGGAAGAAGAGAGCCGTGTGCTCGGCCAGCAGCTTTCGGATGAGGAGCAGCAGCTCCGGACGATGCATGCTTCGGCAGAACGCAACCGTGAGGCAGAACGCAGCATTGCGGAATGTCTTGCCGATATGGAGAAGCTCCGTTCGGCATGGAGCACGGTGGCAGAGCTGTACAAAACAGTCAGCGGTCAGCAGGGCGGCGGCAAGGCCAAGCTGCGGCTGGAGGCCTATGTGCAGCAGTACTACTTCCGCCGGATTGTGGCCAGTGCCAATCAGCGGCTGCGGCTTCTGACGGATGATCTGTTTGTACTGCGCTGCCGTGAGGAGGCAAAGAACCTCACGCAGCAGTCGGGACTCGATCTGGAAGTACTGGATCGGAATACGGGCTGCTGGCGTGATGTGAGCACGCTTTCGGGCGGCGAGACCTTCCTTGCGTCGCTTGCCCTTGCACTTGGCATGTCCGATGTGGTGCAGGAGGGCAGCGGTGCGGTGCAGCTCGATGCAATGTTCATCGATGAAGGCTTCGGCACGCTCGATTCCCATGCACTGCGGCAGGCAATTGCCATGCTTGACAAGCTTGCTGACGGCAAGCGGATGATCGGGCTGATCTCCCATGTCGATGCACTCAAGCACAGGATTGACAGGAAGATCGTTGTGACGAAAACTGCGAGGGGGGCGGAGATCTGGTAGTGCGGCCATCCATTCACGGGGTACGCCGTACCCCATTCATGGATGGCTTAACCCCCACCCCCAACCCCCTCCCCCAAGGGGGAGGGGGCTTTAAGGCGGGGCTGCGCCCCGCCGCCCCCAAAGGGGGCAACGCTTCGCTCGCCCCCTTTCACCCCCCGCCGGAGAAAACAAGCGCATGCAGTTCCCGCCGGTGAAAGCATGTGCACCCTCTATCTGCAGGAGGATGCGCTGACACCATCCCCCAAAACACAGGCATCCCCATTTACTATGACCCTGAATCCATACACCACAACCCACAAACATGATTAGGAGGAATCACTATGAAATTCATGCGTAAAACACGTCCCGCTGCACTCCTTGCTGCGGTTGCTCTGCTTCTCTCCGGATGCGGCGGTGCTGTCTCCGAGGAGGGCAATGTCTTCAGCAAGCCCGATATCGGCAGCCATTCTTCTGCTGAACCCGATGATTCTGCTGATTCTGCCCCCGTACAAGAGGCAACACAGGAGCAGCCCGTCGGCAGCCTCGATGTCCCCGAGATCGTCTACCTCACTCGTCCCTCCCTCCTCAATGCCAACTATCAGCCCAAGGAGATCGCTGCCCCCCAGCCTGTGAGATACCAGCTCCCCGCTCGTGACCTCTCCAATGTCTATGTCGGCGGCTTCTACCTCAATGACGATCAGAAACGCCTCCTCGCACAGAACAGCTTCTGCCTCACACAGAGCTATGACTATGAGTTCTTTGAGATGTATGAGACAAACCGCTATCAGCTGCGTGCAAACTATGTCACCGTCGATTCCATGATGCATACCTATCACCTCTATTTCGCACATCTGCTCAAAACGATCGAGCGCAAGCACCTTGTGAACGATATGATCACTGTCTCCCAGCAGATGCTGGAGACTGCGGAAATGCACTATAATACCCTCGTCGGCACCGAGTGGGAAGATGCCGCCCGCGTGGAGCTTGCGTTCTTTGCTGTCGGTCTCTCCCTCCTTGTGCCCGAGACCGTGGCGCCCGCTCCCGTTGCTGATATCGTTGATGCTGAGCTTGCTTCCATCAATATGGCTTCCGGCATTGATACTTCCGTGATCTTCGGTGTGTTCGAGGACTACTCCCAGTACATCCCCCGCGGCTACTATGATACCTCGGAAGACCTCCAGCGTTATTTCCGTGCAATGATGTGGTACGGCCGCATGGGCTTCAAGCAGTCCGATGAAACCCTCAACCGTGCTTCCGTCCTCGTGACCATGGCACTCGACGGCGAGGCACGTCAGCTCTGGGAGAAGTCCTATGCCGTGACGTCCTTCTTTGCCGGTGCGTCCGATGACTTCGGCTACTATGAGCAGAAGCCCCTCATCGATGCCGTGTACGGCGAGGGTGCCTCTGTGGAGGATCTCATCGGCAAGGATGACCTCTGGGACGCCTTCCATGAAAAGTCCCGGACTCTGCCTGCACCCCGCATCAATTCCGTGCCCGTCATGGCATCCGATTCCGATGAGGAGGCTGCCGGTGCACAGAAGGGATTCCGCTTCATGGGTCAGCGTTTCTCCATCGATCAGGCCTGCTTCACACAGCTTGTCTATCGTCAGGTGGAGGAGAATGAGAACGGTGAACGCCGTATGCTCCCCGATGCTCTCGATTTCCCCGCAGCACTCGGCTCCGATACCGCCCTCAAGATCCTGCAGCAGCAGGAGGGCAAGACCAATTACCCGAATTATCAGGAGCAGCTTGAGAAGGTGCGTGCCGAGGTGGCTTCCGCACCCGAGGAGACCTGGACGGCCAACCTCTATTCCGCATGGATCCATACACTCCGTCCGCTGCTCGAGGAAAAGGGCGAGAACTATCCGCCCTATATGCAGACCGATGCATGGCGCAGAAAGTCCCTGCTGAGCTTTGCCGGCAGCTATACGGAGCTTAAGCACGATACCATCCTCTACTCCAAGCAGATGATGGGCGAAATGGGCGGTGCTGAGATTCCCGAATACGATGACCGCGGTTATGTGGAACCCGAGCCGCTCGTCTTTGCACGACTCGAGGCACTTGTTTCCGCAACGTCACAGGGTCTGTCCGGTTATGGCCTCCTGTCCGATGCCGATGCACAGAATCTGGCCATTCTGGCAGAGCTGTCCGGCCGTCTGCGTGTGATTGCCGAAAAGGAGCTGGCCGGTGAACTGCCGACCGAGGAAGAATTCGATCTCATCCGTTCCTTCGGCGGTCAGCTCGAGCACTTCTGGGAGGAAGTGATGCGTGCAGAGTATCCCGATGAGCCGTACTACAGCCCGCAGGATCATCCCGCTCCGATCGTTGCGGACATCGCCACCGATCCCAACGGCTACTGTCTCGAGGTCGGCACAGGCCGTCCCATGGAGATGATGGTCGTGGTGGAAGTGGATGGCATGCTGAAGATCGCTTCCGGCCCCGTGTACTCCTTCTATCAGTTCGAGCAGCCCATCTCTGAGCGTCTCACCGACAATAAGTGGCGTCAGATGCTCGGCTGTGAAGTGAACGAAGAGGGCTTCTATGAGCCGGATGAATCCCTGCGCTATCCCGAGTGGTATTCCGACCTGGTTTATGTCTACAGCTTCGATTAAGTTCTTGCTGAAAGCCGGTGTGCTGGGGCTTCTGACCCTCGGCATGCCCGCCTTGTGCGGTGCCGTGCTTCCTCACAGGGAAGCCATTTTCCGACAGATTCCCGGCTGGGTGCAGCTTTCCTCCTTGGATGGGACGATCACGCTGCATACAGTGCAGGGGGAGGAGACCGTGCATGCCGTGCTGGATGCGGGCGTGCTGGTGCTGGAGACGGAGAAGGAGGTCTTCCGGACGGAGGAGGACTGGATCACGGCGGACTGCTTTGTGTTCGATGTGGACCATGACGGCTGTGATGAAGTGATGCTGCATGTGTGGAAGCCGGGGAGTTTCGGCGAGTTTCAGCCATTCTGGATGGAGCCGGACAACCGGAGGGAATACTCGGAGCATCTGTTCATCTATGAGTGGGACATGAATCGTGCGGATCGTCTTGATCCGGTCTGGATGTCCTCGGCGATGCCGGTACAGGGGCAGAACGTGCTGATTGAAGAGGGCGGCGTGATCCGCATCCTCGCTCCCGACGGCAGCGAAACCGGCTGGTGCTGGGAGGACTGGGGACTGCGGCTTGTGCATGATGCACGCTTTCCGAAGACCGGCTGAGAGAAAAATGACGCTTTCCGTAAAGAGGGAAGCGTCATTTTCAGTCTGTCGAAAAACCTTATTAGGTTCAAAGGACGAAGTCCTTTGGCGGGTTAGAGGGTACGCAGTACCCTCGCAATATAGCCCCTCCCCCGTTGGGGGAGGGGTTGGGGCGACTCCCCACGGGGTGGGGAGATGCCGAACAAAGTGAGGCAGAGGGGACGGCACCTGTAAGGTGGGGGCAGTTACAGGGGTGCTAACCCCAGAAAAAGACTTTTTCTACAAGCTGAAATGACGCTTTCCGTAAAGAGGGAAGCGTCATTTTCAGTTCATACGATCCGCCAAGCCTCGGAAGTACGGATAAAAAAAGAAAGCCTTCCTAAAAGGAAGTCTCAGTCTGTCGAAAAACCTTATTAGGTTCAAAGGACGAAGTCCTTTGGCGGGTGGAGGGCTGCTCCCCACGGGGTGGGGAGACGTCACGAAGTGACAGAGGGGACGGCGGCAGTAAGCCGCGCAGTACCCTCGCAATATAGCCCCTCCCCCTTCGGGGAGGGGTTGGGGCGACTCCCCACGGGGTGGGGAGATGCCGAACAAAGTGAGGCAGAGGGGACGGCACCTGTAAGGTGGGGGCAGTTACAGGGGCGCTAACCCCAGAAAAAGACTTTTTCTACAAGCTGAAGCCTTCCTAAAAGGAAGACTTTCAAATGCGTCCAACTGCGCGGACGCCGCGCTGGCAAGGTGAACTGATTTGGATCATTCACTTTCCTATTTTAAAACTTGCAATAGCGATGATTCCGCTTGCGAAGCAAAGGAATCCTGCGGTAAACTGCACCATTTTGCAAAAAAGAAAGCCTTCCTGAAAGGAAGACTTTCAAATGCGTCCAACTGCGCAGACGCTGCGCTGGAGCTGATGACCGGATTCGAACCGGTGACCTACGCCTTACCAAAGGGTGTTTGAAGCTTTTGTGGGCTTTCATAAACTCTCAAAACTATCTATTCTGCGTGTTTTTCTTACTGTGCCGCATCATAACTTCTTGTGCGCTGTTTCGGCAATGGCGCACAGATGGCGCACAGAAAAACAGGGGAGCTGTACCAGACTTTCAAATTGTGGAAGGTCTTTTTTTATGCCTGTTTTTCCTCTCTGCGGCATTCCGTCCGTGTGATCAGCATACTACCGAGAACCTCCGCCGCCTGTTCATCCGCTTCCTGAATGCAGTGCAGGTATTTGTTTGTTGTGGAAATATCACCATGCCCCAGCCGTGCCTGTACCTGTTTGAGGTTTACACCGCCATACAGGAGCAGGGTTGCGGATGTGTGCCGGAGTGAATGGAATTTCCGGTGCTTCAGCCCGTGCCGTTTCAGGAACTTCGAAAACTGCTTTGTCGGGGTCTGGGGGTTCAGAATCTCTCCGTTCCATTGTGTGAACAGCCATTCCTCCCCGATCCACTGACTGCCGAGCAGCTCCGCCTGACGTTGTTTCTCTTCACGGAGCATCATGACAAGCTGGATGCAGTGGCGGTTGACGGAAATCGTGCGGACTTCATAATCTTTCGGAGGCTTGACGGCGATCGGCTGCCCTGCGATCTTGTAGGCGGAGCGTTCAATGGTAACCTTGCCATTATTATAGTCGAAGTCGCTGAACTTCAGACCGACCAGCTCCCCGCAGCGTGCGCCTGTCATAATGGCAAGCTGCACGAGCACCTGAAACTGCAAATCTTCGTCCTCCAGACGTTGCAGCATCTCTGCAGCCTCCTGCTTGCTGAAGATCTCGATCTTGGGAGCTGTTACCTTCTGCAGGGTGAGCTTTTCGGCAGCTGCAGGATTCGAGGGGATCAGATCGAGCTTGACTGCCTGTTTCAGAATGGACTGCAGGACGGTCAGCTTCCGGCGGATGGTTGCCTGTGATAGCTTCGGGTTGTCCGTATCGAGCGTGCCGTCTTTCTTCTGTCGGACATCTCCCTGCAGATACTGGATGAACTGCTGAACGTGTGCCGGTTTCAGCTCCGTCAGCTTGATGTGACCGAGCAGGGGGATCAGCAGCTTGTCGATCGTGCGTGAATAGTCCGCCCAGATACGGGGAGCGAGTACGTCCTTTTTGATTTCAAGGTACATCGGGCAGAAATCGGCAAACTTCATGTTATGGTTGACGGAGATCATGCCGTTTCTGCACTTCTCCTCGAAGAGCAGAGCGGTGCGCTGCAAATCCTTTTCAATCTGCTTTGGAGTCATGCCAGGTTCCGGCTTGTAGCTCATGGTGTACGGTTTCAGTCGCTTTCCGTAGCTGTCATAGCCGTGATATACACGGATCGTGTAGGACGTGATTTCGCCGGATTTGTTACGGCGTGGGGTTATGTTTGGCATTTTCTACACCTTCTTTCATAGATTTATAACGCTGCAAGAGCAGCTCATCTGTATCTGCGTCAGAATGTTGTTTTATTACGCTGCTACATGCATATTTAAGCAATTCATCAATTTCTTGTTTCCCTGTGATAACTCTGCGACTCAGTTCGTAATGCTCTGGAAGTTTGGATATATCATTCTCCAATTCCACCATATCCTGCGCTGTTGGAATAAGAAAAAAAAGATCCAATAGTGCAACCTTAAAATACAAATCTTGAATAAGTGAACTGAAGATTTTACAAAAAAATTCTTTCTCTTCTTCTGTAGGGAAAGTAACAACCATATCCCTAATGGTTTCTATCGCTTTTTCACTCAACCCCGTCACCTTGCAAGCCGCCTGAATATCCTCATCAACCGTTTTTACATCCGTTTCCCCCATCAGATACTCAAATGAAACCTTGAAATATTCATGATAGGCTTTCAGTTCCGTCAATGACATTTCACGCTTGTTATTTTCAAGTTCACTGATGCGGGGGGCTTGCAGCTTCACACACTTTGCTGCAAAGTCTTTAATGCTGATCGGGTTTCCTGATTCATCTTTCACAGAGGTTCTCAACTCTTTGTAGCGTTCACCCAAATTCATAAAATTACCACCTTTGTATTTTTCAGTTCCAACCGCAACAGAAATGTATAAAATTTCGTATTTTGTATTTTTACTGCTTGAAATTTCGTAAATCGTATGTTACAATATCTGTAGGTTGTTGTGGTTGGATTACGCTAATTGTATTATACCACACCACACGCAGAAGGTCAACCACCACAACAAAAAAATTTAGGAGGAAATGCCATGACAAAAGCAAACGCAGACGTAAGAGCCGCTATGAAGGCGCACCGTGTCCCGGCGTGGGCTATCGGTACAGTGCTGGGCATCCATGAAAACACGGTGCTGCGCCGCCTCAGAACCGAACTGCCCGAACCGGCAAAGCAGGAGCTGCTCAGCATCATTGACAAGCTGAGCGAACAGACAACCACAAACCAGAATTAAGGAGGAAACAAGCATGATCTACACGAAAACAACTGAAAACGGCATCCAGAAGGAAACCCCGCTGACCTCGCTGCAGATGTTCTGCAAGTGTCCATAATGCGGCGAAGAGGTAAGACTGACCCCGAGTACAATCGAGGACATTGCAGCCGATGCAGGTGAAAACTTTTCTTTCGATGATATCGGCATGTATTGCGATGAATGCAATGAAGTGAGGGAAGCCCGTGCGGATGTTATGAAGTTCATCCATCAGCGGCTTGACAAGCTTTCGCTGTTTGAGCTTGAAATGAATGTAGCGGCGTATGTGAATACGCTCGTTCTAAATGAACAGGCATAAAGAAAACGCCCACCGGTTGGGGCCGGTGAGCGTTAAGCGAAACATAACCCAAAGCTATTAAGAATCATGTTCAGCTCCCATTATATCACAAACCGGAGCTGAACGCAACCCCTGAAGGAGGGATTTTATGCAGATTACAGTGAACAAGCCGCCGCTGATGCTGGGCGTCAAAGAGGCTGCGGCACACTTTGGAATCAGTCAGCATTACTGCCGGCAGCTTGCCCTGTCCGGCACTGTGAAGGCGGTCAGAGTCGGCAGAGGCAAGATTCTGATAAACTGTGACAGTCTGGCAGCATTCTTCGACAGTGCCAGGATTCCCGATCAGGCTGCAGGGACAGCTCCGTCCGGTATTCATCCGATTCCGGTGAAGCTCTGAGAGGCGGTGCGGCATGGACACAAAGAACATCGCCGACTACATCCCCTACGGTGCAAAATACGCCGTCAGTCAGGAAACGCTGGCACAGATTCTCAACACGGACAAGCGTCAGGTGCGCCTGTACATAGAGCAGGCACGGCGGCAGGGTGTGCCGATCTGCAGCGGGAACGAGGGCTATTTTCTCCCGCTGACACCGGCGGAAGCTTTGCCGTACATCATCGCCCAGAAGCGGCGCATTCTGACGGCTATGACCGTCGTGCGGGCGGTGGAAAACTACCTGAGGCAACAGGCGGAAAGATAAATTTTACAGGAAAGTTGTACAGAAACGTGCAACTTTCCGCTGTTGTAAAGCTATTGTGAAAGGGGGGCGGCAAAATGCCAGTCTCAAAAAGCTTTTTGTTCTATCTGGATAACAAGGAAACGCTGGAAGATCTGTCAGACGAACAGCTTGGAATGCTTCTGCGGTATCTGATCGACTATGCAGAAACAGGAAACACACAGAAAATCAAAGACCCTTATGTGCAGATTGCGTATAAATTCATGACGGCTCAGATGAGGCGGGATATGGAAAAGTACGAACAGAAATGCAGGAAAAATGCCGAAAATGCAAGAAAAGGCGGTGCGCCCAAAGGGAACCAGAATGCAGTGAAAGGCAAAACAACCGAAAACAACCGAACGGTTGATAAAACAACCGAAACAAGCGAACGGTTAAAAAAACAACCGAAACAACCCTATACAGATACAAATACAGATACAGATACAGATAAAGATAAAGATACAGATAAAGATAAAGATACAGATATGATTTCTTCGTCGACTTCAAAGAAGTCTCCGAAGCCCCCCCGTCATCGCTATGGTGAATATCAGCATGTACGCCTGACAGAGGCGCAGTACCAAAAGCTTGCAGAGGCATTCGGGGAGGCTGTCATCCGGGAGTATATTCAGAAGATCGATGAATGGCAGGAAGCCAGAGGCTTGAAAAGCTACAAGAACTATGCCCTTGTCATCCGTCAGTGGATGCGCAGGGACGGCATCACAGAAAGGAGCGGACAGCATGACAAATACGCAGGAACAGCAGCTGCAGAAGGTTTCATTTGAGATCCCGCAGGGGGTGATATTTGCAGAAAGTGCACCGGAGGCGCGTCCTCCCGTCAGGGATGAGTGGTACGATCCCGGCACGGGCAGGCTTGGGTTCCTCGATTGCCTCAAATGCGATAACAAGGGCTTTGCGGACGGCAGGGAATGCGACTGCATGCCCAAGCGGCGCAGCATCTTCCACATGAAGAAAAGCGGTCTGGGGGAGCTGCTTGAACGCTGCACCTTCGATTCCTACGAAACGCCGGAGGCGTGGCAGGCGCACGCCCGAAGTCTTGCCATGCAGTACACACAGAGCGAGGGGGACGGCTGGCTGTATATGGCAGGGCAGTCCGGATGCGGTAAAACGCATCTCTGCACGGCGGTCTGCGGGCACTTCCTGCAGGCGGGGCAGTCCGTCCGGTATGAGCTTTGGCGGGATCTGGTGCACGAGCTGCAGGGGCTTTCCTACCGCCCGGACGAATACCGGCAGCGGATGGATCAGCTCCGGAATGTGGATATTCTGTATCTGGATGATTTTCTGAAGAATCTGGACAAGAACGCCTTCGGACGGGAGCTGACGATTGCCTATGAGGTCATCAATGCCCGTTACAACCTGAGCCGCCGCACCATTCTTTCCTCCGAGCATTTCATCTCGGATGTGTGTCAGCTCGATGAAGCACTCGGCAGCCGCATTGCCAGCCGTGCAAAGGGGTTCAAGGTGCAGATCCGAAAGGAAGAGGGGCGGAACTATCGTCTGCGGTCGGAGGATGCGTTTTAACTGTCGAGGAACTGTCGAACCCGTGAACGAACAAAGAGCGAACAAAGAGAGAACCCATTTTAACGCCGAGTGAACGCCGAGAAAACAGCTCCCAGATAAAAAGACCCCCTCACCGGATGAACCGACCCAGTAAAAACGTACAGTGACAAAAAAGACCTCCTATGGTATAATAGAACCATAGGAGGTTTAGTTAATATGGCAAGGAGTTACAGACACATACAGCAGTATGAAAAAGAAATGCTTG
>SVNX01000008.1 GCA_015066665.1 Ruminococcus sp.
ATTGTTCACTTTTCAAGATGCAGTGTTGCGTGCTGTGCTTTTTTATCACCGCTGCAACTTCTTCATTATACCACATTTTCAGAAGTTTGTCAAGTCTTTTTTCAAAGTTTTTTGAAAAACTTTTTCATCGCTCATTCGCTCGCTTACGCTTCGCTCCGATAAAGACCTTCTCTATTCCTCTTTCAATGTGCTCTTTCTGTCAGTTTTTCGGGCTTTTTGTTGTCCTCTCGTCCGACAGCTTTATTATTATATCATACTTTTCGGGGTTTGTCAACACCTTTTGAGACAATTTCTGACATTCAGCCAAATTCACCTAAAATCTTCCTTTGTCTATGAAATTCTGTCCAATATGTCGAAGGTCTCCCCTGCCCGCATTGCAAAAATCACCCCTCCGAAGAGGGGTGACTGTGTTCATTCTCAGTTCTGACCCATGAGCTTCACGAGGACAGCCTTCTGCGCATGCAGACGGTTCTCTGCCTCGTCAAAGATGGTATCTGCGTGTGCCTCAAATACCTTCGCTGTGATCTCTTCCTCACGGTGTGCGGGCAGGCAGTGCATCACGATGGCATCGGGCTTAGCCACAGCCATGACCTCATCGTTCACCTGATAGCCCTGGAATGCGATCTTGCGCTTCTCGATTTCAGCCTCCATGCCCATGGAAGACCATACGTCTGTGATGATGACATCGGCATCCACAGCAGCCTCCAGCGGCTTGTCGGTGATGGAGAAGCAATCATATGTGTTTGCAAATTCCATAACCTGCGGATCGGGACGATAGCCCTCGGGGCAGGCAACGGACACAGCCATGCCGACCTTCAGGAAGCCGACGATCAGGGAGTTGGCCATGTTATTGCCATCGCCGATGTAGCACATCTTCAGGCCCTCAAAGGTAGCCTTCTTCTCACGAACGGTCAGAAGGTCAGCGAGCACCTGACAGGGATGGGAGAAGTCAGTGAGGCCGTTGATGATCGGAATATCGCCATATTCAGCCAGATCCTCAACTTCCTTCTGCTCGAAGGTACGGATCATGATGCCGTCGAGGTAACGGGACAGCACGCGTGCGGTATCCTGTACGGGCTCGCCTCTGCCGATCTGCAGATCGTTTGCGGACAGGAACAGCGGATAACCGCCGAGCTGATACATGCCGGTCTCAAAGGATACACGGGTTCTGGTGGAAGCCTTCTGGAAAATCATACCCAGTGTCTTGCCCTCCAGAATCGGATGGGGAATATTATGCTTGGTCTGGTATTTGAGCTGGTCAGCCAGATCCAGAATCTCGATGATTTCTTCCTTGCTGAGGTCCAGCATCTTCAGTAAATGTTTCATATTATGTCCTCCTGATTACTTGTTCAGATCGCTGAAGCACTTATCAATGCACACAGCGAAGAGCGGGATGTAGTCATCGAACGCCTTATCTTCGATCTCGATGAAATATTTCTGCTCGTTGTTCACCTGCTTTTCGGTGACGATCTTGCCGACGGGGTGGTCATTCTTCACGATGGTGAAGTTCATGCGGTCGCTGCTCTTGATCTTGTACTTCATGCCCTGCCCTTCAAAAATCAGGGACGGGTCGAGATAGATCGACTTGCAGGTCACGGTCATGAACGGTGCATCGTTGAATTCCACTTTAAAAGTGGGCTTCATGCCCTCAGAGGTCTGTCTGAGGGAATAGAGTGCATAGCCGCTGGCATCGTGCAGCACGAGCAGCTGGCTGAATGCTTTCTTGGCAACGCTGTAGATCTTACGGTCCTTCTTGTCCGTGACAGAATACTTGCCTTTGCCCTTTGGTACAATAAACAATTCCATACATTAACCCTCCAGAACATTACACAGAATATCCATTCCCTTTGCAAGCTCCTCCATGGAGATCACAAGGGGCGGCAGAAGTCTGACTTTATCCTTTGCTGTCAGCACCAGCAGACCCTGTTCGAGGCACTGCTGCAGCACATCGGCAGCCTTCTTTTCCTTGAGGGCAATACCGATCATCAAGCCCTTTCCGCTGACGGCTGCCACTTCACTGACAGCACTGAGTCTCTCACGGATATAGGCACTTTTCGCTTCGATCTCGTCCATCACGCCGTCCTGCTCCATATATTCAAGCACCTTGACGGCACCTGCGCAGACAACGGGATTGCCGCCGAATGTGGAGCCGTGGCTGCCCTTTCCGAGCACATCGGCACATTTTTCATTGGCAAGGCATGCACCGATCGGCAGACCGCCGCCGAGACCCTTGGCAAGGGTCGTCACATCGGCCATGCAGCCGAAATGTTCGCCCGCAAGGAGCTTGCCGGTACGGCCAATGCCGGTCTGTACCTCGTCGGCGATCATGAGAATGTCACGCTCGGTGCAGATGCTGCGGATCTCCTTGATGAAATCGGCATCGAGGAGGCACACGCCGCCTTCGCCCTGGACATATTCGACCATGATGGCGCAGACGGTATCGTCGAGCTTTTCATGGAGATCGGCGATGTCATTGGCCTTCACATAGCGGAAGCCTTCCACAAAGGGGAAGAAGAAGTTGTGGAAAACATCCTGTCCTGTGGCGGAGAGGGTGCAGAGGGTACGGCCGTGGAAGGAATTGACCAGCGTGATGATGGTATGTCTGCCCGCACCGTACTTGTCGAAGCTGTATTTTCTGGCCAGCTTAATGGCGCACTCATTGGCTTCTGCGCCGCTGTTGCCGTAAAAGACCTTGCTGTAGCCCGTCATGGCGCAGAGCTTTTCCGCCAGCTGTGCCTGGGGGCTGTGGTAATAGAGGTTGGAGGTGTGCTGGAGGGTTCTCACCTGTGCGCACACGGCATCCGCCCATGCTTCATTGCAGAAGCCCAGGGAATTGGTACCGATACCACTGCCGAAATCTATATAGGACTTGCCGTTTTCATCACGGCAGGTGGTCTCGCTGCCCGCTTCAAGGGTCACTGCGTTTCTGCCGTATGTAGACATAATATGTAATTCTGTTTGTTCGATTGCATTCATAAGGTGTACCAACTCCTTAGTTTTAATGATATTGCACCCAGAGGATGCCGTAGGCCAGCATCATGCCGATGCCGGCAGTCAGAAGCAGGACACGTCCTGTCCGGCTTCCTGTACTGTCACAGAAGGCAAAGTGCTCCGGACGGCTGCGGTCATAGCAGATGCGCACGCTGTCGCCGTTCCGGTAACGATACTGCCACTCGGGCAGGAAGTACTTGGCT
Organism: Ruminococcus sp.; assembly: GCA_015066665.1. Classification (GTDB taxonomy): domain Bacteria; phylum Bacillota; class Clostridia; order Oscillospirales; family Ruminococcaceae; genus UBA3855. The sequence goes on from SVNX01000008.1 coordinate 3,195, forward strand.
GTGACGGTGATCTCTCCCCGCTCCGTTTCATAGCGGACAACGGGCGCAATGGCCTCGATCACCGAGCGGTTCTGATAGACCTGCTGTCTCACGCTTGAGACAATGGTCGCCTGTGTATACACGGGGTGCCGGATGCGCTTTCTTGAAAGAAGCGGCAGCAGCAGTCCCGCTGCGATGCACAGTGCCCCCAGAAGCAGGGGTGTCAGGCGGAGAAGCAGCATCACTTGAACTGTGTGCCGATTCCCTCACTGGAGAGAATTTCGATCAGAATGGAATGGGGCACACGGCCGTCGATGATGGCGGTTTTCTTCACACCGCGGCGAACGGCTTCCACGCAGCAGTCGATCTTGGGGATCATGCCGCCGGAGATGATGCCCTTGCGCTTGAGGAAGGGCACCTCGCTCACATTCACGAAGGGAATGAGGGTGGAGGGATCGTCCTTGTCACGCAGCAGACCGGCAATATCGGTCATGAGGATGAGGTTTTCTGCCTTGAGCTCCGCTGCGATTCTGGCAGCGGCCGTATCGGCATTGACATTGTATGTCTGCCCCTTTTCGTCGCATGCCACAGTGGCAATGACGGGGATGACATCATTTGCAATGGCGTCGGTGATGGGCTTGGTGTTGACCTTTGTGATATGGCCGACATAGCCGTAATCCTCGCCGTTTTCGCCGACTTCACGCTCGGCGAGCAGCATCTGTTCATCGATGCCGCACAGACCCACGGCATTGCCGTTGTTCTGGGCAAGCAGGGTAACAAGATCCTTGTTGACCTTGCCTGCGAGCACCATTTTCACGACATCGACAGTGGCCGCATCCGTATAGCGCAGGCCGTTGATGAACTTGCTCTCGATGCCGAGACGCCCGAGCATGTCATTGATCTCGGGGCCGCCGCCGTGCACGAGCACGACCTTGATGCCGACCAGATGCAGCAGGACGATGTCACTCATGACAGCCTGCTTGAGGGTCTCGTTGGTCATGGCGTTGCCGCCGTACTTGACCACAACGACCTTATTATTATATCTCTGAATATAGGGCAGTGCGTCGTTGAGGACTCTTGCCCGGATCTCATTGGAAATCATATCCGTTACTCCTTACATCCTGAAAATGCGGCGTCAGCTTCTGTAGTCGCCGTTGATTCTGACATAGTCATAGGTCAGGTCGCAGCCCCATGCAATGGCAGTACCGGGGCCGTCGCCGATGGAAACGAGCACCTCGATCTCCTCCTCGGAGAGCACTTCCTTGGCGAAATCCTCGGAGAAATCGACGCCTGCGCCGTTCTTGCAGACAATCAGCTTGCCCTTTGCAGAAGCGAGGCAGACATCCACCTTCTGGATATCGAAATCCGCAGGTGCATAGCCGACTGCGCAGAGGATTCTGCCCCAGTTGGCATCCTCACCGAAGATGGCAGCCTTGAAGAGGCTCGATGTGATGACGGACTTTGCCACGATCTCGGCAGTTCTGTCGTCATCCGCACCGGTGCACAGGCACTCGATGAGCTTTGTGGCACCCTCGCCGTCCCTTGCCATCATGCGTGCAAGATTCATCAGCACCGCATAGAGGGCATCCTTGAACAGCTCGTAGTCCTCATTTTCCTTCGCAATCAGGTCATTTTCCGCCATGCCGTCCGCCATGATGCAGACCATGTCATTGGTGGAAGTATCGCCGTCCACGCTCACACGGTTGAGTGTCAGGCCGACCACCTCACGCAGTGCCTCCTGCAGGAGTGCGGCATCGATGGCACAGTCCGTGGTCAGGAAGGTCAGTGTCGTGGCCATGTTCGGATGGATCATGCCGCTGCCCTTGAGCATGCCGCCCAGATGGCAGGTCTTGCCGCCGAGTGTGAATGCCACAGCCACTTCCTTCGGAACGGTGTCGGTGGTCATGATAGCCTCAACCGCAGCGGTGTTGCCCTCGTAGGACAGACCCTCTGCAAGGCCGGGCACGCCTGCAATGATCGGTTCGATCGGCAGGGGCTGACCAATGACGCCGGTGGACGCCACGATGATGGATTCCTTGTCAAGACCCAGTGCCTCAGCTGCCAGTTCGCACATCTTTTCGGCCTTTTCCACGCCGTCGGCGTTGCAGGTATTGGCATTGACGGAGTTGACAATCACCGCCTGTGCCATACCGTCCTTCAGATGCTTCTTGGTCACAGCAATGGGTGCACCCTTGACTTTATTGGTCGTATACATGGCCGCCGCTGTGCAGGGCTTGTCCGCACAGATCATGGCCAGATCGTTTTTCTTCTTTGTCTCTGCGGGCAGATTTGCCTCCGCCGCAGAATCCTCGGGCTTTTCAGCCAGTGCCTTACGGGAGATGCCGCAGTGCACGCCGTTTGCCTTAAAGCCCTTGGCTGCGCACACACCGCCCTCCACAAAAGTCATATTCTTGAATTCCTTCACTTGCATATCGGAACACCTCAATTCGTCAGATTCACACAAGACCCGTGGTCTCGTCGATGCCCATCATGATGTTCAGGCATTGCACCGCCGCACCCGATGCACCCTTGCCGAGATTGTCAAGGCGTGCGCAGAGCAGGATCTGCTCGTCATTGCCGAAGGTGAAGATCTCGAGCTTGTTCTGGCCGCTGAGGGTGTTGGAAGCGAGGAAGAAGCTCTTCTGCTCCTCCTGCATCATGGGATTCACCTGCACGAGCTTTGCCTCGGCATAGTGCGCTGCGAACATCTCATTCACCTGCTGCAGCGTGATCTTCTTGTCGAGCATGCGTGTCTGTACGGGAATGGAAACCACCATACCGCTGTGATAATCGCAGATGATGGGATTGAACATGGGCGGATGGGTCAGCCCTGCAAACTTCTGCATCTCGGGCAGATGCTTATGCTGCTGTGCGAGTGCATACTGGCGGGGACTGCCGAATTCATAGGGCTTGTCCTCGGATTCATACTGTGCAATGGCATTCTTGCCGGCACCGCTGTAGCCGGAGGTCGCATAGGCGAACACGGGGAAATCAGCGGGCAGCAGGCCATTGTGCACCATGGGATACATCAGCGACAGAAAGCCGCTGGCATAGCAGCCGGGCACAGCGGTTCTTCTGGAGGAAGCGATCTTCTCACGGAATGCGGGAGAAAGCTCCGGAAAACCATAGGCCCAGTCGGGGTTGGTTCTGTGTGCGGTGGACGCATCGAGGATGCGTGTGCGGTCACCGGCGAGGGTCACGGCCTCTCTTGCGGCGTCATCGGGGAGACAGAGGAAGGTGAAATCGGCCTCGGCCATCATTTCGGCACGTTTTTCGGGATTGCGGCGATCCTCCTCTGCAATCTTAAGCAGTGTGATGTCCTCACGGTTCTGCAGACGATCCACGATCTTCAGACCTGTGGTGCCTGCCTGACCGTCAATATATACCTTAGCGGACATGGTCAGTCCTCCTTATGTGCATCATTTTTATCTGAATACGGCGCTCTCGGGCAGAAAATCAGGCTGTAGGTACAGCATCCGACAAGCACAAGCACCGCCCAGGCGACGGAAACCCACCAGTTATTGATGAATTCGCCGATGAGCAGCTCGCCGATGATCCAGATGATTGCGCTCAGGGTTGTAAGCGCAAGGATGAATTTGGCAGCTCGTTTCTTCATGTTATGCATCCTGTGCAAGGCGTGCACGCAGCTGAGTCAGCTGAACGGCAACGGCCTTCGGGGAGGGGCCGCCCTCGGAGGAGCGTTCCTTCACGCAGGTATCGAGAGAAATGGCTTCGTAAACGTCTTCGGTGAAGAGCTCGGTCATTTCCTTGTACTGTGCAAGGGGCAGTGTCTCGAGCGTCAGCTCCTGCGCAATGCACTTTGCAACGAGTGTGCCGGTGATCTTGTACGCATCGCGGAAGGGCATACCCTTCTTCACGAGGTAGTCAGCGCAGTCGGTGGCATTGATAAAGCCCTTGGCTGCGGCTTTTCTCATGTTGTCCTTGAGGACTCTCATGGTGGAGAGCATGGGGGTGAAGGTCTTGACGCAGAGCTTGACATTGTCAATGGCGTCAAAGATGGCTTCCTTATCCTCCTGCATATCCTTATTATAGGCAAGGGGCAGACCCTTGAGCATGGAGAGGAGGGTCATGAGATCGCCCACCACTCTGCCGGTCTTGCCGCGGATGAGTTCGGTGACATCGGGGTTCTTCTTCTGGGGCATGATGGAAGAGCCGGTTGCATAGGCATCGTCCAGCTCAATGAACTTGAATTCCCAGGAACACCACAGGATGATCTCCTCGGAGAAGCGGGACAGATGGGTCATCAGCAGGGACAGGGCACATGCAAGCTCCACGCAGAAATCACGGTCGGATACGCCGTCGAGGCTGTTGGCAACGGGTCTGTCGAAGCCAAGCAGTGCAGCCGTCTGCTGACGGTTGATCGGATAAGTGGTACCGGCCAGCGCACCGCTGCCGAGGGGGCATTCGTTCATGCGCTTTGCGGTATCGTCAAGACGCTCAAGGTCCCGTGCGAGCATCTGTGCATAGGCAAGCAGATGGTGTGCAAAGGTAATGGGCTGTGCTCTCTGGAGATGTGTGTAGCCGGGCATGATGGTCTCGGTGTGCTGCGCAGCCATATTGCAGAGTGTTTCTGCAAGCTCAAGCACCAGCGCCTTGATCTCGGTGATCTCATCACGCAGATACATGCGGATGTCGAGTGCCACCTGATCGTTGCGGGAACGTGCCGTGTGCAGACGCTTGCCCGTGCTGCCCAGACGCTTTGTCAGTTCCGCCTCCACAAACATGTGGATGTCCTCGGCATTCGGGTCGAACATCAGTCTTCCCTCCTGCAGATCCGCCAGAATCTCCTGCAATCCCTTGATGATTGCTTCGCTTTCAGACTTTTCAATCACACCGCAGTCGCCGAGCATGGTTGCATGTGCAATGCTCCCCCGGATATCCTGTGCATACATCCGGGCATCAAATGCGATTGAAGAGTTAAAAGCGTTGACGGTCTCGTCCACTTCCTTAGAAAATCTACCTGCCCAAAGAGCCATGTTGCTTCCCTCCGTGAAAAACAGAAACACCGGGGACCGGCAAAGCCCCCGTGTTTCGTTATGATTCAATTAGAAATATCAGTATTGCTTAGTTCTGCTCAGCGCGCTTCCTGTCGAGCTGTGCCTTTACCTTGATCGGCAGACCGAACAGGTTGATGAAGCCTGCGCTGTCCTTCTGATCGTAGACTTCGTCAGCGTCGAATGTAGCCACTTCCTCATCGTACAGAGTGTAGGGAGAAGTTACGCCGGCGTTGATGATGTTGCCCTTGTAGAGCTTGAGACGAACGTCACCGGTTACCGTCTTCTGGGTCTCGGTTACGAATGCGCTCAGTGCCTCACGCAGAGGTGTGTACCACTGGCCGTTGTAAACGATATCAGCGAACTTGATGCCGATGTGCTGCTTCATTCTTGCAGTTTCCTTATCGATGGTGATGGTCTCGAGCACCTCGTGTGCGTGGTACAGGATGGCACCGCCGGGAGTCTCATATACACCTCTGGACTTCATGCCGACCAGACGGTTCTCAACGAGGTCAGCCAGACCGATACCGTTCTCGCCGCCGAGCTTGTTGAGAGTCTCAACCAGCTCAACTGCACCCATCTCCTTGCCGTCGATGGCAGTCGGAACACCCTTTTCGAAGTGGATGGTCACATATGTAGGCTTGTCAGGTGCCTGGAGCGGGGAAACGCCCATCTCGAGGAAGCCTTCCTTCTCATACTGCGGCTCGTTTGCCGGATCCTCCAGATCCAGACCCTCGTGGGACAGATGCCAGATGTTCTTATCCTTGGAGTAGTTGGTCTCACGGTTGATCTTCAGCGGGATGTTGTGTGCCTCAGCGTAGTCGATCTCCTCGTCTCTGGACTTGATGTCCCAGATTCTCCAGGGAGCAATGATCTGCATTTCAGGAGCGAAAGCCTTGATGGCCAGCTCGAAACGAACCTGGTCGTTGCCCTTGCCGGTGCAGCCGTGGCAGATGGCATCTGCGCCCTCAGCCAGAGCGATCTCAGCGATTCTCTTTGCGATGATGGGACGTGCGAAAGAGGTACCCAGCATGTAGCGGTTCTCATAGATTGCGCCGGCCTGTACGGTCGGGAATACATAATCAGTGATGAACTCCTCTGTCAGGTGCTCGATATACAGCTTGGAAGCGCCGGTCTTGATGGCCTTCTCCTCGAGGCCGTCCAGCTCTGTACCCTGACCTACGTCACCGGATACAGCGATCACCTCGCAGTTATTATAGTTTTCCTTCAGCCACGGAATGATAATGGATGTATCCAGACCGCCGGAATACGCAAGTACGACCTTTTTGATTTCTTTTGCCATGGAAGATTCCTCCTAAAGTTATAATTTGCAACAGTATCATTATACACTAACTATCCGTAAATGTCAAGTGCTTTTTTGCAGAAATATACAGATTTTTTTTGAATTTTACCGCAAATATACATTCAAACATGAATATTCTGCATTTTATACATTCAACAATGTGTAATCTGTATACAAAGACAAACGAAGCGTAAAGGATGTGAATCGATCCTGTTTTTGTACAAACCGGTAAAATTATGAATGAATCATGACAGCGTCATTGACCTAATATGTTCTTTTGTGCGACTCCGACAAAAACAAACAAAATACGATCCAAAATTTCTACGAGCTGTAATTGATATGAGCCAAAGAGACGGATGCATGGAGCGTAGATCCAAACAAATATATACAAATTCCAAAGGGAGTCATCATCTCTTATTTTCATACGAGAAAAATCGGGCAATGCGTCCGAACGACATTTTGGCGATTGGTTCGACAAAAAAAGCTCTTGCAAAGGTGGATTCCGTGTGATAAGATAGTTGTAGTAGAGCGAAGGAGGCAACACCCCATGCAGGAGCAGAAGAAAATACTGATCGGAGATGATTCCGTCGATTATGGCATTACGACGGCAAGTGCTCTGCGCAGCCACGGTTTATATGCTTTTACGAGAAAGAAAGACGGCAATGTTCTGCTGCATGCGATCCTTGAGGAGCAGCCGGACATCGTACTGATCGATGCGGTCATGCCGCACATGGATGCCATTGAGGTGATCAAGCGTACGAAGGCGGAAGCAAAAAAATTCCCGGAATTCATTGTCACATCGGGATATGATAATCCATTCGTTGAGCGGCAGATCATGGAACTGGGGGCGGCCTACTACATGCTCAAGCCCTTTGACACTGCGCAGCTTGCCGACCGGATTCAATCGCTGCTGACCTGCCACGACGCCGCATCAAGGAACACGCAGAGTCTGGAAGTAACGGTCACGGATGTCATTCATCAGCTGGGCGTACCGGCACACATCAAGGGCTATCATTATCTGCGTGAAGCAATCCTCTCCTCGATTCAGAACCCCGAGCTGCTGGAGAGTGTGACAAAGCTGCTGTACCCTTCTGTGGCAAGCAAGTACGGCACGACGGCATCGAGAGTGGAGCGTGCCATCCGGCATGCGATTGAAATCGCATGGGACAGAGGCGATCTGGACATACTCAATGCATTTTTCGGTTACACGGTCAATACATGCAAGGGCAAGCCGACGAACTCGGAATTCATCGCCCTCATCACGGACAAGCTCCGCCTGCAGCAGAAGTGCAGCCTGCTGCGCACGGGCACGGGCATGTTCTGATGCTCTCCCCCTGTCGAAGGACGGGGGGATTTTTGCGTTTCTGTGTTGCAGTTGAGAGGCTGCATCCGAATGTTAGAGTGAAGGCCGATGCTTTCAGACAGAAAGGAGGGATCGTATGACGGATGAAGAACTGCGCAGGGCACTGTCCGACTCTGACGAGGCAGGCTGGCGGGCACTCCATGACGGATGCTTCCGCTACATATACACCATTGTGTACCGCATACTGCATGGCTCTGCTGCGCAGGAAGATGTGGAGGAATGCGTTGCCGATGTGATGCTCGAGGTACTGCGCAGCTATGATGCATCCCACGGCGGTTCGGTCAAGGCACTGGCCGGTACGGTTGCCAGGAGGCGTGCCATTGATCTGCGTCGGCATCTCTGCGCCCAAAGCAAATATCTCAGCCATTCTCAGGACGAAGCCGATGCCCCCGACATGCCCTCTTCCGAATCGGTGGAGGAGACGGTTGAACAGGCGGAAAGCTGTCACATCCTGCTCGAAGCGATCCTTGCACTCGGCGAACCCGACACCGCCATTATCCTGCAGAAATATTTCTATGACCGGCGTGCGGGTGAGATCGCAAAGTCAACCGGCCTCTCCCCTGCCGCTGTGAGGATGCGGGCGAGCCGGGCCGTCCGGCGGCTGCGCACCGCATTGAAAGACAAAGGCATCACATTCTGAAGGGCGTGCCAACACGACCTAAAAAAGGAGGGCTTGGAATGAAACGATTTGAAAAACGATTGCAGCAGGAACTGCATCGGGCAGACGAGGACACCCTTGCACGCATTGCGGCGCATTGCCCAGCGGATATACCGATACGCATCCAAAGCCGCATGCTGAAGAAACTCGGGACACAGACCGCTGCCCATCTGGAAACGGGCATTGTACAGACAGCGGGAAGCCGATATGGCTGGCCGGCCGCCGCAGCCTGTGCGGCACTCTGCATCGGCATCATGGGGCTGCTTGGGACGCTGCATGCAGACAGTCCGTCCATGCAGCAGCCGGATTCCATGACGGCAACCATCGTGTCAGCAGGAACGGAAACGGAAGGCTCAGAACGGACAACGACTTCAGAAGCGGCTGCGTCGCGGACGGATATCATATGCATGCTGCCCGAATCCGCATCATCCGCATCATCGGAAGCAGCCACAAACTGTCCCGTCACAGAACCGGCCACATCCCTGACAGAAACGCAGCCGCCGCAGACTGCGCAGTCGGTTCCGGTACAGGAATCCATCACTTCGGCGGGACTGGGCTGGCAGATCCGGCTGCATGAACTGGATGAGGAGATGGTCCTGCCAACGGGGGAAACCATTCCGGCCGGTGCGGTCGCAGCGACGTTCTCACATCCGGTGCATGGGGATTTTGACAATCTGGTGCTGACACTTGCCATCGTGCAGGAAAACATGCTGTACACGGCAGAAGATGGACGGATTCTGCTTTCGGCGGAAGCAGCCATGTACCATGCAATGGTGACGGGGCAGCTTTCCGAGGATGGGCGCACGCTCTGCATAGCGGGTGCAGCAGCGGTTCTCTGCGACGGGGATGCGGCACTCTTCACGCTGTACCTGAAGCCGGAAACGCAGATGACGCAGGCACTTTTTGAAGCACTGTCATCGGAGATGAGTGTGACGGAAGCCGTCCCGCCCGTTGTGAATGAAATTCCGGAGGACACAGGAAACGGCTGGTATGTACGCTGGCATTACCGTGCGGGGGATGCGGATGACAACACGCTGCACGACAACGATGAACAAATCGACACGAAGGATGCGGTTTACATTCTGCGGGCATGTGAAGCAGCCCCCGATCACGAGCTGCATGTCACGGAAATTGACGATGCTGCGGGTACATGGCGGCAGTACTTTCCGGCAGCACGCTCGGCGGAATGTGCCGATGCCAACGGCAACACTTACATCACGCATGAGGATGCATTGGAGATTCTGCAATACATCACAGCCAGAAACACAGGCCGTCCCTACCATGGAATGGTGGGCACCACGCTCATTGACATGGCCGTGATACAATAAAAAAAACGCCCCATAACGGGGCGTTTTTCATTCTGCAATATCACATCACAGCATGCTTCACCTTAGCTTCATGCTCGGCACGCTTGGAGTCATTGAGCTTTGTCATATCGTTGACAAGGTAGTCGGTGGCACGGTAGGTATGGAAACGGATGGGGGGATTGTAGGAAATATTGACATAATCGCCGTCGACCTCCAGAATGATCTCAAGATCATCGGGCAATACGGTGCCGTACTTCTTCTTGGTATAGAACACATAGGCATCGATTTCAGACTGCGGCAGTGTACCGCCTTTGACAGTGACACGGAACATAGCGGACTCCTCTCTTTCTTCGGCGTTTTTTGCGCTCTCTTTGTGTTATTATACCATATTTATAAGAAGAAATCAAGTGTTTTTCTACAATTCCATAAGTTGTATTTTCTGGGGCTTCTATGGTATAATTAAGGCTATATGGGTGGATTGCGGGGAGACGGCGGCATTTCACTCACCCCCAACCCCCTCCCCCTTTCAGGGGGAGGGGGCTTTAGAGCGGGGGCTGCGCCCCCGCTACCCGCCAAGGGGGCATCGCTTCGCTTGCCCCCTTGCACCCCGTTTAGCTCGGGTAAACCGCCGGAGAGCTTCGCCCCTCCCTTGCACCCCGTTCGGCTCGGGTAAACCGCTGGAGAGCTTCGCCCTCCCTTGCACCCCGTTCGGCTCGGGTAAACCGCCGGAGAGCTTCGCCCCCTCCCTTGCACCCCGTTCGGCTCGGGTAAACCGCTGGAGAGCTTCGCCCCCCTTGAACCCCGTTCTGCTCGGGTAAACCGCCGGAGAGCTTCGCACCCTCCCTTGAACCCCGTTTAGCTCGGGTAAACCGCCGGAGGGCTTCGCCCCCCTTGCACCCCGTTTAGCTCGGGTAAACCGCCGGAGAGCTTCGCCTCCCTTGCACCCCGTTTAGCTTGGGTAAACCGCCGGAGGGCTTCGCTCGCATCTATGAACCCCCGGTTCAGCTCGGTGTTTGCCCCCAGACCCCCGTTCGGATCGGGAAGGTACACCTTGCCGTGTCTACAGAAATATATCCCTATTAACCACTAAGGAGTAGAATTATGATTACCGTTTCCAATGTCAGCCTCTCATTCGGCAGCGATCTGCTGTTCAAGAATGTCGACCTCAAATTCACCGGCGGCAACTGCTATGGCGTCATCGGTGCCAATGGTGCAGGAAAATCCACTTTCCTCAAAATCCTCTGCGGTGACCTCGAGCCGACAACCGGCGAAGTCACCATCGATAAGGGTCTGCGCCTGAGTATCCTCAAGCAGGATCACTTCGCTTATGACCAGTATACCGTCCTCGATACCATCCTCATGGGCAATGCCCGCCTCTATGAAATCATGCAGCAGAAGGATGCCCTCTATGCTAAAGAAGATTTCACCGAGGAGGACGGCGTCCTCGCTTCCGAGCTTGAGGGCGAATTTGCCGAGCTCAACGGCTGGGAAGCCGAATCCGATGCGTCCAAGCTCCTGCAGGGTCTGGGTCTGCCCGAAGAACTCCTCTACATGCAGATGGATGCCCTCTCCGGCAACGAAAAGGTCAAGGTGCTCCTCGCACAGGCACTCTTCGGCAATCCCGATATCATCCTCCTCGACGAGCCGACCAACCACCTCGACATCGATGCCATCCGCTGGCTCGAGGATTTCCTTGCCGAATACTTCGGTACAGTGATCGTTGTCTCCCATGACCGTCACTTCCTCAACAATGTCTGCACGCATATCGTCGACATCGACTACACCAAAATCAAGCTCTATGTCGGCAACTATGCCTTCTGGTATGAATCCAGCCAGCTCATGCAGCGTCTGATCAAGCAGCAGAACAAGAAGGCCGAGGAGAAAATCAAGGAGCTCAAGTCCTTCATCGAGCGTTTCTCTGCAAACAAATCCAAATCCGGTCAGGCGACGGCCCGCCGCAAGCTCATTGAAAAGCTGACCGTGGAAGAAATGCCCGCATCCAGCCGCCGTTATCCGTTCATCGGCTTTGAGGCGGACAGGGAGCTTGGCAAGGACGTTCTGCAGGTGAACGGCATTTCAAAGACCGTGGACGGCGAGAAGCTACTGAACAACGTATCCTTCACCATCGGCCGCACGGACAAGGTGGCGTTTGTGGGTGAGAGTGAGCAGGCCATCACGATGCTGATGAAGATCCTGATGGAAGAGGAGCAGCCGGATGAAGGTACCTTCAAGTGGGGTGTATCGACATCCGTGTCGTACTTCCCTGTTGACCACTCGAAATTCTTTGATGACTGCCCGCTGAATCTGATCGAATGGATGCGGCAGTATGCGGTCAAGGAAGAAACCGAGACCTATCTGCGTGGTTTTCTTGGCAGAATGCTGTTCTCGGGTGATGATGTATACAAGAATGTACAGGTACTTTCCGGCGGTGAGAAGGTACGCTGCATGTTCTCCCGCATGATGCTGTTCGGTTCGAACGTTCTGCTTCTGGACAGACCGACGAACCATCTGGATCTGGAGAGCATCACGGCGGTGAACAATGGCCTGACGGCATTCAAGGGTGTTGTCATGTTCTCCTCCCACGACCATGAGATGCTGGAGACGGTAGCGGATCGCATCATTGAGATCACACCGGACGGCTGCATTGACCGCACGGGCACTTATGAAGAATATCTGGAGTGGAAGAGAACGAAGTAAGGCGGTTCTGCGTGCTGCGTGAAAGCGTGCGTGACTTGATTTTCCTGTTGTGTCTGTGGCGGAGTGCGGCGAGCTGGACTTGAGGGCCCGGGTGCGAGCGATGCGCCCCCCCTTGACAAACCCTCCCCATGCGTGTATAATATAAGAGTACTATTCTTCGGGGTATGTGAAATTCATAACCGACGGTAATTGACACGCCGTGTCATCAGTCCGTGAGCCGCATAACGGCCGATCCGGTGCAATTCCGGAACCGACGGTACAGTCCGGATGGGAGAAGAATCGCATACGCTGATACTGCCTATGCATACCCCGAGTCAAATCGGGGTATTTTTGTTTATATACGGATTTTTTGAAATGAAGGTGAATTCTATGACCGATCTGGATTATATGCGCCGTGCCATCGTGCTCGCAAAGCGAGGCATCGGTTTTGTCAATCCCAATCCCCTCGTCGGTGCTGTCATCGTGCGGGGCAATCGTGTCATCGGTGAAGGCTGGCATGAACAGTACGGCCAGCCCCATGCCGAACGCAATGCTCTCGCCAACTGCAAGGAGGATCCGAAGGGCGCCACAATGTATGTGACCCTCGAGCCCTGCTGCCATCACGGCAAGAATCCCCCCTGCACACAGGCCGTCATCGAAAGCGGCATCGCCCGCCTCGTTGTCGGCTCGGATGATCCCAATCCCCTCGTAGCAGGCAAGGGACTTGCACGGATTGAAGCCGCCGGCATTGAGGTCGTGCGCCATATCTGCAAGGATGAGTGCGATGCCCTCAACAAGGTCTTCTTCCACTACATCACCACCCGCACGCCCTACTGCATCCTCAAATCCGCCATGACCGCCGATGGCAAAACTGCCACCAAGGCCGGCCTCTCCCAGTGGATCACAAACGAGGCCTCCCGCCGTCATGTGCATGAAAGCCGCAAACGCTATGCCGCCATTATGATCGGCATCGGTACCGTGCTGGCGGATGATCCCATGCTCAATTGCAGACTCGAAGAGCCAAGCCATCCCATCCGCATCGTGTGCGATACCAATCTCCAGATCCCCACCGACTGCCGCCTTGTTGTGACGGCAAAGGAAATCCCGACCTATGTCGCAACCTGCCGCAGAGAACCCCGAAAGGAAGCCTTCCTCGAAAAATGCGGCGTGAAGCTCCTGCATATGCCCGCCATGGACGGACATGTTGACCTCCACACCCTCATGCTCCATCTTGGCGAGATGGGCATCGACAGCGTCCTGCTCGAGGGCGGCTCGGCACTGCATGAGGCAGCACTCAGACACAGGATCGTGCAGCATGTGCAGATCTATATCGCACCCAAGATTTTCGGCGGTGTATCTGCTAAAACTGCGGTCGGCGGCATCGGTGTCGATACGCCTGACGAAGCCTACCGCCTGAGCAGACCCGAGATCACACGCTTTGGTGACGATGTCCTGCTTGAATATGATCTGGAGGTGGGCTGATGTTTACCGGCATCATTGAAGAGATCGGCACTGTCCGTACAATAAGGACAGGTGCCAAATCCTGCGTGATCGATATCGCTGCACAGCGCATCCTGTCGGATGTGCACATGGGCGACAGCATCGCCGTGAACGGCACCTGCCTGACTGTGTGCCGGTTCGATGGGCAGAGCTTTTCTGCCGATGTCATGCCCGAAACCATGCGCCGCACGAACCTTGGGCTGCTCAAGGCCGGCTCGCAGGTGAATCTTGAACGTGCCATGGCCGCAAACGGCCGCTTCGGCGGACATATTGTCTCGGGGCACATTGACGGCACGGGGCGGATCCTCTCACTCCGGCGTGAGGACAATGCGGTCTGGGTGCACATCGGTGCGGATGCATCGGTACTGCGCTACATCATCGAAAAAGGCTCGGTGGCCATTGACGGCATCAGCCTGACGGTCGCAAAGGTGACGGGCAAGGATTTTGCTGTCTCGATCATTCCGCACACGGCATCGGAGACAACGCTGCTCACGAAGCGTGCGGGGGATCTTGTGAATCTTGAGTGCGACATCATCGGCAAATATGTCGAGCGGCTCTGCGGCAATCCGCAGAAAACCGGCGGCATTACAGCAGAATTCTTAGCCGGACACGGCTTTATATAGAAAGGAATTTGCATATGAAATTCAATACCATTCCCGAAGCACTGGATGTGCTGCGGGCGGGCGGACTGATTCTGGTGACGGACGATCCCGATCGTGAGAACGAGGGCGATCTGATCTGTGCGGCACAGTTTGCCACAACGGACAATGTCAACTTCATGGCGACCTATGCCAAGGGTCTGATCTGCATGCCGATGAGTGCAGCTTACACGCAGAAGCTCGGCCTGCGGCAGATGGTGAGCCACAACACGGACAATCACTGCACGGCCTTCACGGAATCGATCGACCACATTGACACAACGACGGGCATTTCCGCAGAAGAGCGTGGTTTCACAGCGAGAATGTGTGTGGATGCCTCGGCAAAACCCTCCGATTTCCGCCGTCCGGGTCACATGTTCCCGCTGGAAGCGAAGGCCGGCGGCGTACTCGAGCGCAACGGTCACACGGAAGCCACGGTCGATCTGATGCGGCTTGCGGGGCTTAAGGAATGCGGTCTTTGCTGTGAGATCATGGCGGATGACGGCAGAATGATGCGGCTGACGGAACTCAAAGAATTTGCAGCGGAGCATGAGCTTGTGTTCATCACGATCGAGGATCTGCAGAAATACCGCCGTCTCCACGACCCCTTCATGGATCGTGTCTCCCATGCACAGCTGCCGACAAAGTATGGTGAGTTTGAGATCTACGGCTATCAGAACCGCATCACGGGTCGTGAGCATGTGGCACTGGTGATGGGCGATGTTACGGATGGTGAACCTGTGCTGTGCCGTGTACATTCGGAATGTCTGACGGGGGATGTGTTCGGCTCATGCCGCTGCGACTGCGGCGAGCAGCTTGATTCGGCAATGAAGCGGATTGCATCGGAGGGCAGAGGTATTCTGCTGTATCTGCGTCAGGAGGGACGCGGCATCGGTCTGCTCAACAAGATCCGTGCCTATGATCTGCAGGAGCATGGCCGTGACACGGTGGAAGCGAATGTGGAGCTTGGGTTTGCGCCCGATCTGCGTGACTACAGCGAGGGTGCACAGATTCTGCGGGATCTGGGTGCGGCACGGCTGCGGATCATGACGAACAATCCTGAAAAGATCGCCGATCTGACGGAATACGGGGTGGAGATTGTCTCCCGTGAGGCGATTGAAATTCCCCCGAAGGCGGAGAATCTCTTCTATCTGCGGACGAAGCAGGAGAAGATGGGGCATATGATTGATGTTACTGAGGCGTAGCTGCGGGGTTTGCCCCTGATGTCAGCCGGGGCTCCGCCCCGGCATCCACCAGGGGTTGCCCCCATACCCCCCTGCCCCCTCTCCCCCACGGGGGAGAGGGGGGAGTTTAGGCGGGGGCTGCGCCCCCGCCGCCCCCAAGGGGGCAACGCTGCCGCTCGCCCCCTTGAACCCCCACGGAGCAACGCTCGCCCCATGATCCACTCGAAGCATCGCTCATCCCCTGAACCACTCAGAGCAACGCTCGCCCCATGAACTCCTCGGGGCATCGATCGTCCCCCTCGAACCCCCTCGGGTTCAGCAAACATGATTCCCAAACAAATCAGAGAGCACCGCTCACTGATACAAATCACATTCGGAAAGGAACATATATCATGAAAGTTTTAGAAGGTATCTACTGCGGAAAAGAACTGAAAATCGCCATCGTGGCATCCCGTTTCAATGAATTCATCACCTCCAAGCTCATCGGCGGTGCACAGGACTGCCTCGTGCGCCATGGTGTCGCTGATGATGATATCACCCTCGCTTGGGTGCCCGGTGCGTATGAGATCCCCCTCGTTGCAAAGAAGCTCGCAAAATCGGGAAATTATGACGCCATCATCTGCGTTGGTGCGGTCATCCGCGGCTCAACTTCCCACTATGACTACGTCTGCGCTGAAGTCTCCAAGGGCATTGCTGCTGTCTCCCTCGAGACCGAAATTCCCGTCCTCTTCGGCGTCCTGACCACCGATACCATCGAGCAGGCGATCGAGCGTGCCGGCACCAAGGCAGGCAATAAGGGTTATGACTGCGCCATGTCCGCCCTCGAGCTTGTCCATGTGCTGAAAGAGGCGTAAGATGCCTAAGAAAATCATGTTCTTTGATATAGACGGCACCCTCATGTCCGATGACCCCTCCCACTTTGTGCCCGAGAGCACAAAGGAGGCGCTCCGGCTTGCCAGAAAGGCAGGGCATCTGCTCTATGTCAATACCGGCCGTCCCGTCGTCAATGTTGATGCGGATGTCCGTGTACTCGGCTTCGATGGCTATGTCTGCGGCTGCGGCACCTATGTTGAATGCGGCGGCACAGAGCTGTTCTATCAGACCGTCCCTGCCGATGTCTGCCGGAAAATGGTCGAACTGGTGCGAAGCTGCAATGCCTCCCCGCTCTATGAGCATCGTGACGGTTTTTTCTTCGACCCGCAAACCCGCATGCTGAAGATCATTGCCGAGGTGCAGGAAATCTTCCGGATGCAGGACAAAAACATCTGGAGAAGCACCGAGGATGCGGATTTTGCCTTTGACAAATTCATCATCGGCTATGATGAACAGACCGATCTTGAGGCTTTCAAGGCAGGGATTGCACCGTATTTTGCGTTCATTGACCGGGGTTGGGGCTTTGCGGAGCTTGCGCCCCTCACCTGCTCCAAGGCAACGGGCATGGAGCGGGTGCTTTCACATCACGGTCTGACAAAGCAGGATGCCTATGCCATCGGCGACAGTCTGAACGATCTGCCGATGTTTGAAGCGGCGGGCACCTCGATTGCGATGGGCAACGGCGAAAAGCTCATCCCCTATGCGGACTATGTGACCGATGATTTCCGTGCGGACGGCATTTATAAAGCGATGGAACGGTTTGGATTTTTTGAACCGACAGAGGAATAATAGAAGTAACCCTCCCCTGTGGGGGAGGGTATTTTTCGGAGGTAATTATGAGCAGAGAAAAACTTGGCAGCCGGCTTGGCTTCATCCTGCTGAGTGCGGGCTGTGCCATCGGTATCGGCAATGTCTGGAAGTTCCCGTACATGGTCGGACAGCATGGCGGCGGACTGTTCGTGCTGATCTATCTGTTCTTCCTGCTGGCGATCGGCGTGCCGGTCATGACGATGGAATTTGCCATTGGCAGAGCGAGCCGCAAAAGTCCTGCAAAAATGTATCAGGAACTGGAGCCTGCGGGCAGCAAGTGGCATCTCCATGGCTATGCCGCCCTCATCGGCAGTTATCTGCTGATGATGTTTTACACGGTCGTCTCGGGCTGGATGCTGCGTTATTTCATTGACATGGCAAAGGGTGCTTTTGTCGGACTTGACAGCACGGGCGTAACAGCGCATTTCAATGCAATGCTGGGTGAGCCTTTGCCGCTTGTGATTTTCACAGGAATCGTTGTGATCATTGGCTTTTTAGTGTGTTCGATCGGCCTGCAGAACGGCCTCGAAAAGATCACAAAGGTGATGATGATCGCACTTCTTGCGATCATGGTGATTCTGGCCGTCAACAGCATTTTCATGAAGGGCGGACAGGAAGGTCTGCGGTTCTATCTGGTACCGGATTTTGCCCGTGTAGAAGAAGCGGGCGGCATCGGACAGGTCATTGTCGGTGCGCTCAACCAGTCGTTCTTCACGCTGAGTCTGGGCATGGGTGCAATGGCGATCTTCGGCAGCTACATTGACAAGGATCGTGCACTGCTTGGCGAATCGGTGAACATTGCACTGCTGGACACATTTGTGGCACTGGTATCCGGTCTGATCATTTTCCCCGCATGCTTTGCCTACAACAACGGCGAAGTGAACAGCGGCCCGCCGCTGATCTTCATCACGCTGCCGAACATCTTCAACGACATGCCGCTCGGACGGCTGTGGGGCAGTCTGTTCTTTGTATTCCTTTCGTTTGCGGCACTTTCAACAGTACTGACCGTTTTTGAAGGCATCATTGCCTGCACCTGCGATCTGTTCGGCTGGAGCCGGAAGAAGAGCTGTCTCATCAACGGCATTGCGATGTTCATACTGGCGATGCCCTGTGCACTGGGCTTCAATCTCCTCAGCTTCATTGCGCCCTTTGGAGAGGGTTCAACGATCATGGATCTGGAGGATTTCCTTGTGAGTCAGCTGCTGCTGCCGCTCGGCTCGATGTGCTTCATTCTCTTCTGCACGCTGAAAAAAGCGTGGGGATGGGAGAAATTCACTGCGGAAGCCAATACCGGCAAGGGTCTGAAGATTCCTGCATTCCTGCGGGGGTACATGACGTATGTGCTGCCGGTGATTGTGGTGCTGCTCTTTATTGTGAGTATGTATAATTTTGTTGTGGGGCTGATGGGGTAGACGATTCGCATTGCACTCACCCGGACTTTGTCCGGGATCCTGCAATGCCTTGCCCCACCCCCAACCCCCTCCCCTCGGGGAGGGGGCTTTTTAGCCCGGGCCTTCGGCCCGGGCACCCACTGGGGGACGGGCTGACGCCGTCCCCCAGACCCCCTCGGGGTATCGCTGCGATCGTCCACCCTGAAACCTCGGGACTTCGCTGCGATCGTCCATCCTGAACCCCTCGGGGCATGAATACCGTTCCCCCATTGAACAACAAAACAGCCCCCTTCCCATCCGGAAAAGGGGCTGTTCATTCTATCAACCGAAAATTTTCGCAACATCTTCTGCAAGTGCTTCCGTGCAGCCGTCTGTGTGTACTGTCACCATCTCCGCTGTCGGCGGGATCATCCCCAGATACGTCTGGTACAGCCGTGTCTGCATGACCGCACTGCCCTGTGCATCATGCGCCGTCAGTATAAAATCCTGATACAGCTGCTCGCGTTCCTCATCATAGCACAGTTCCATGATGCAGTTGTCCACCTCGTAGCCCTTCTTGTAGAAGGCCGTCACGGCTTCTTCTACCTGCGCATCATAGGCATCATCAAAACGATCCAGCACACCCTTCATCATGAAGTTCAGCCGCTTCTCATTCGCAGGCTCGCCCTTTGTCTCCAGCAGCATCTCAAACCAGCCATACGGCACCGGTTCATGATAATCGGCATAATTCACCGCATACTCAAATGCATCTGCTTTTGGATGCTCTGACTGCTGCAGCACATACACCGAAAACAGACCGTCCACATCACGGACAACTTCCAGGGAAAGCTGTCTGCCATCCTCATACCTAATCACGACCTGCGTGTCAATGCTGGTATTGTCTTCCATCGAATACAACCCGACATGCTGGGATTCGACGTCGATGTTCTTCACCTTTGCATCACCATAAGCCGCTGCATAGGTCTCGCCGATGTTCTTCACATCCTGTTCATGCAGCGTATACATGTCTGTGATCTGTACCTCCATGGAGTTGATTTCCGTCATATCCATCCAGGTCATCATCTTCTGATAGGTCTCCATATCGCCCTCGGTGAGTGCTTTTACCATCTGCCGCACCTCAATGGACTGCCAGACTGTCGAGAAGCTCTGCACTTCCTGAATCTTCATGACCTGACCGGCGGTGAGATAGCCGACGGGCAGCACGACAGCAGCAAGGGCAATGCTGAGGAGAATCGTGCCGAGGCGGCTGCGCTTCATTTTTCTGCGCACCTTGCGGAAGGCCTTGCCCTCATCGGGGACGGGTACATTGCCGGCATCGGGGCTGGGGACATCGGGGAGATTTTCACGGAGCAGTCTGCAGCTCTCGCACTGTTCAATGTGTTCACGGACGGCTTTGGCCGCTTCCTCGCTGCACAAGCCTTCGCTGTCAAGGGGGATGAGATCACGGATGATATCACAATTCAGATGATTTTTCATAAGAAGCCTCCTGTTCCTGCATCAAAGCAATGATTTTTGATTTCGCCCGAAAGAATGTGACTCTTGCCCAGTTTTCCGACTTGCCGAAGAGGCTGCCGATCTCACTGAAGCGCAGCTCGGCGAAGACACGCAGGGTAAAGATTTCCCTGTAGGGTTCGTCAAGCTGATGGAGCAGCCAATGGATGGACATGGCCTGCGACTGATCTGCGAAGCGATGTTCAAGGGGTTCGTCATTGGCTGCATGCACAGCCTCCTCGAGTGGGAGACTGCGGTTGGCGGGACGTTTGCAGTAGTTGTAGTACTCATTGCGCGCGATGGTACAGAGCCAGGTTTTCATGGAACAATTCTGCTGAAACGAATCGATGGACTCAATGGCCTTGAGCATGGTATCCTGCAGGATATCCATACTGACGGACTCATTTTTGGAAAGTCCGAGGAGATAATGATAGACATCGCCGGCATATTTTCTATAGATTTCATCAAAGGCGTCTTTCACGGCTGCACCTCCTTTCGGGTTTCTGTCAATTAGACAACTGCGGATGACAGAATGTTACAGGGTTTACAGATTTTTTTCGAAAAGATTTTGAGGAATTGCGGGGCGAGGGCTGGGAGATGGTGTCAGCCCGTTCCCTTGGCATGCGGCAGGGGTACAAGGGGGCGAGCGCAGCGTTGCCCCGAGCCAAGACAGGATGCTGTTTGAGGCGAGTGGGTACATCGGCACAGGATGTAAGCCGATGCGCCCCGAGGGGAATTGTGGGACGCCTCCCCTGCTTGAAAGGGGGGCTGGGAGATGGTGTCAGCTCGTTCCCTTGGCATGCGGGCAGGGGTACAAGGGGGCGAGCGCAGCGTTGCCCCCTTGGTGGGGGCGGGGGCGCAGCCCCCGCCTTAAAGCCCCCTCCCCTGTGGGGAGGGGGTT
The DNA here is from genome assembly GCA_015066665.1 of Ruminococcus sp. Classification (GTDB taxonomy): domain Bacteria; phylum Bacillota; class Clostridia; order Oscillospirales; family Ruminococcaceae; genus UBA3855. The sequence goes on from SVNX01000008.1 coordinate 24,284, forward strand.
GGGGGTGGGGCAACCTCTGCCTGATGCCATGGCAGCGCCATGGTTGAAGGCAGAGGCGCCGTCACGAAAAAAGCCTCCCCGTGTGGGGAGGCTTTTGTGCATGAGGAAACCCCGCTACGCCTTCGCGTGCTTGGAATTATAATAGAGTCCGAATCCCACGCCGCACAAGCCGCCGAGGATGTGCGTCATATGGGAAATATTATCCTCCGAAGTGAAGCCCGCCACAACCTCCTGACCGATGTAGATCACCACCACAAAGATCAGCGTCAGCGGAATCTTACCGCTCGCAACAGATGTACAGGAGCACAGGATGATGAACATGAACACAATCCCGCTCGCACCACGCAGGCCGGATGTCGTCAGCAGCAGATTCGCTGCACCGCCGACAATCGCCGTTGCAAACATCATGCCAAGCAGAGGCTTGCTGCCGTATTTCTCCTCAAGCATGGGGCCAAGGATCATGATCAGGAAGAAATTGTCCACAAAATGGGCAAAATCCGAATGCCCGAAGACATATGTAATCATCCGCAGCCACATCATCGGATCGGAAACAGATGTCCGGTAGCAGGTGAAAAGCGTATCCGTGATTTCATTTTCCGTCGCATAGCCGATGAGCAGTGCGAGAAAAGAGATCAGCGAATACCAGATCACCACGGGGGCATTCAGTTCCAGTTTCGGAATCTGCAGCTTCATCAGATCTTGGAGTAGCCATAGCTGTTGACAATGGCATCTACCTTCTTGCCGTCAGCACAGAGGGGGCATTCCATGGGGATGACGCTCTTGTACTCGGGAACATCCTTCATGGTGAAGGCCGCATTGACCTTGACATCATTGTAGCTGTCGATTGCGCTGAAGATGGCAGATACACCTGCAAGATTGCCGCTGTAGTACTGCAGGCAGTCCATGCATCTGCTGATGGTCTTGCCGGTGGAAACGGATGCCATCAGGAGCAGAACTTCCTTATTGTAGATCTTCTTCTGTACATTATCACGGAAGATCATCTGATTGTTCATGTTGGTCTCGGGGGTGAGCACAGTGATATTGCGGCCGCTGTTCATACCGCTGCCATGCTCGCAGAGATCTCTTGCAAGGAATGCACCGATCATCTCTGTGCCCTCCTGACAGATGATCACATCGATGGGTGTGCTGTGGGCATAGGCCTTGGCCAGCTCTCTTGCTGTCTCACGCGCTGCACGGTACTCGGTCTTGATGGTTGTCATGTCAACATAGAAGTTAACATGGGAATGGTTGGTTGCAAAATGGCCGGGAATCAGGCCGAGCTTCACGCTCTTATTGGACTTGACGGTCACTTCGATCTTTCTTTCTTCCATATTTGTCACCTGTGGGATACACAGGTTTCCTCCTTTCGGTTTGTCAGGATGCGGTATGGGATTACCGTTCATTTTTATTATAACAGAAAAAGCAGGAAATGTCAATGGTGAATTGCGGGGGGGCGATCCTTCGCTCAGGGGGGACTTGCGTCCCCCGTCGCTCAGGATTTGGTACCCCCACCCCCAACCCCCTCCCCCTTTCAGGGGGAGGGGGCTTTAGGGCGGGGGCTGCGCCCCCGCCGCCCGCCAAGGGGGCATCGCTTCGCTTGCCCCCTTTGAACCCCCCTCAAGCAGGGGGATGTCCTCCTGCCCCCTCAAGCAGGGGGGGATGTCCTCCTGCCCCCCTTAGGACAGTCTGTTCGGCTCGGGGCACCCCAACCCCCTCCCCCACTCAGGGGGATAGCTGCTGTACTCCTTTGTACCCCCGCTCGCTGCTATCTCAGCAGCTATGGTGCTCTGCTTGCAAGCGCCATGCGGTTCCCGAAACCTGACCGCGATGTATGGTCTTCCGGACTATGCTGCACTCCCCTGACGCGGGCAACGGCACGGTTGCCGTGCCTTCCGCTTGCGCAGCATTGGTACCCCCACCCCCAACCCCCTCCCCCTTCCAGGGGGAGGGGGCTTTGGGGCGGGGGCTGCGCCCCCGCCGCCCGCCAAGGGGGCATCGCTTCGCTTGCCCCCTTTGAACCCCCCTCAAGCAGGGGGGATGTCCTCCTGCCCACCTTAAGACAGTCTGTTCGGCTCGGGGCACCCTCCTCCCCCACTCAGGGGGGAATAGCCGCTCTGCTTGCAAGCGCCATGCGATTCCCGAAGCCTGACCGCGATGTATGGTCTTCCGGACTAAGCTGCACTCCCCCGACGCGCCTAACGGCACGGTTGCCGTGCCTTCCGCTTGCGCAGCAAAGGAAGCTGCGGTTCCCGAAGCCTGACCGCGATGTATGATCTTCCGGACTCGCCCGCACTTCCCTGACGCGGGTAACAGCACGGTTGCCGTGCTGCCGTGCTGCCGTGCGTTGTACAGAAGCGTACAACTTTGCTGCGTTTTCCACCATCAGTAGAACAATGTGAAAAATGACTGCGCACTCACCTGCGTACAACAAATCTATGATGGAGGTTCAACATGAAAAAAGAAAGCTTTATCCTTTATACCGACCTCGCCGAACAGCTCGATATGCTCTCCGATGCACAGGCAGGTCAGCTCTTCAAATTGATCTTCGCCCTCGCTTCCACCGGCGAAAAACCCCAGAATATCGACGATCCGCTCGTCAGAATGTGCTTCGCCTTCGTCTCTGCACAGATCGAACGTGATTGCGCTAAGTATGAGGAGATTTGCAAAAAACGTTCTGAGTATGGAAAAAAAGGCGGCCGTCCTAAGTCCGTCGCTACTGCCAATCAGTCCCCGAAAAAAAGCATAAGCTTTTCTGAAAAAGCAAAAAAAGCTGATACTGAACCTGAACTTGTTCCTGTTCCTGATCCTGTTCCTGATCCTGTACCTGTACCTGTACCTGTACCTGATCCTGAACCTGTTCCTGTACCTGATCCTGTACCTGAACTTGAACTTGTACCTGAACCTGTACCCGATTCTGAACCTGATCCTCAATCTGTTCCTGAACCGGCTTCTGTCTCAGAAACAAATGCTTCACCTGCAAAGCAGATGAAGCAAAAAAAGAAAAATAAACAGCAAAAAATACCGATGGAGGGCTTCGCCAAAGTCTCTCTCTCAAGGGAGCAATATGCCGATTTGTGCCGTGAATTCGGGGAATATACAACCGATGCCTATCTTGCAAGGCTCGATGCATGGCTCAGGAGCAAGCCCAATGACCCCTACCCCGATCATCATAAAGCCATGCTCGACTGGCTTGCCCGTGACGGCATCAGACCCCTCTCCGAAGGCAATGACCCCTCCGATCGGATGCTCCTCGAAATCCTCTCACAGAACCGCAGCCGTATCCGCGCACTATCCCTGGATCCTGCCGAAAAAGAGCAGGAAGCCCCATAAGCCTCCTGCTCCTTGCATTTTTGTTAATGCACGATGAAATAGCCGCTTGTGTAGGTCACACGGCCGCCGGCAACATAGTCGGTCTGACTATTGAAATCATACCAGAGATGGCTGTCTGTTGCCTGTGAAACGTACTCAATCCGGTACACATCACCGGGCTTTGCATCCGCCGGAATCGTCAGAACAACGGTGAACAGCGTGCCCGTATCCGTAACCGTACGGGTTGTTGCACCGCTCAGCCAGATGAGATCGCCGTTCTTGTAATCGGCAACCGGAATCTTAATGTCACCGCCGTACGGGTCGATGGCATGATCATTCACCGCTGCCATACGGATGCCGAACTCATAGGAACTCACACCCGCATTATTGCTCAGATAAACAGGCACAGTCACTCTCTGACCGGCCGCTGCCGCATCCAGATACGAGGTGCCGATCTGCACATGCACATCGCCCTTCGCTGCAATCGTAATCGTGCAGGAAACGCTGCTTGTGCTTGTCGATGCTGTCACAACGGCTGTACCCGGGCTGATGCCTGTGACATAGGCATAGGCAAAGCCCGTGCTCGATGTGGGGGCGCCGAGCTTGATGACGGCAGGATTCGAACAGCTCCAGTTCACAGTCGGATTGTCCGCATCCGCCAGTACCATGACCAGAAGCTGGTCGCCGACATGACCGTTCAGACTGCTCTGCACCATGGTCAGCTGGACATTCTCCACAACACGGATGACAATACTTGCACTGTAATCACGGGTGGTGGCAAGGCCGTAATAGGTCGCATGTGCTGTGATGGTCGCTGTGCCCTCGGAAACGGCACTGAGATTGCCGCTGTTGTCTACGGAAAGAACGGAGCTGTCACTGCTTTCCCACGACATGACGATCATATTCGGGGTGTTGGTTGCTGCGGTCACGCGTGCTGTCTCACCCTTGCCGAGCAGTTCGGGGGCGGTCAGTGTGATCTCGGGGCTGACAACACGGATGCGGCAGACATCCTTGTAGGTGATGCCGCCGAATGTGAGCGAGGCTGTGATATTCACATCGCCTGCATTGAGACAGGTCACAACGCCGCTGCTGGATACACTTGCGACATTCGGATTGCTGCTCGTCCATTTGAGCTGTGTGGGCTTCATGGTGCAGCCGAGTGCATAGCTTTCGCCCGTGCACAGGTCGAGATTGTCATATTCAAGCGTCACTTCCGGTGTGCTGACCATGACGATGCAGGTGGCCTTCTTGCCGCCCGCAGCGGTTTCCGCTGTGATGGTCGCAGTGCCGGGGCCCTTTGCCACGACAAAGCCCGTGATGGTGACGGTGGCAACATCGGGATTATCCGAGCTCCAGTTCACCTGCTTATTCGTAGCGGTGGAGGGCGAAACGGTGGCGGCGAGCTGAATCGAATCGCCGTAATTAAGCGAGGCAGTCTTTGTATTCAGGCTCACGCTTGCGGGGAGGATGATATTGCTGCCCTTGCTGACCTCAAGCAGGATGCTTGTGCCCTTGGGCTGGGAGGTACCGCCGGCAGGATTCTGCGTGATCACCTGACCTGCGGGGACGGTATCGCTGAAGATTTCGTTGACCTTGACGGTAAAGCCGGCGCTTCTGAGGGCGGATTCGGCATCCGCACGCTTCATGCCGACCACGGCAGGCACGCTGAACAGCTCCTCACCCGTGCTGATGGTCAGGATCACGGCACTGCCGGCATAGACCTCGGTATTCGCACCGATGCTCTGGGCAAGGACGGTACCCTCGGCGGCAGTACTGCTGTGCTCATAGCCGACGGAAACGGTCAGACCCTTTGCGGAGAGTGCGGCACGGGCTTCTGCCTCGGTCATGCCGACAACACTTGGCATGGCAAAGGGCTTGCCGCCCTTGCTGACCACGAGGCTGATGGCTGTACCGGGATCGGTTTCGGCACCGGCGGGGGGATTCTGGGTCATGACGAGTCCTGCACGGACGGTATCGCTGGTTTCGTAGGAAATATTTGCCGTGAGGCCATTGGCTTCGAGCAGGGCAATGGCATCGGCCTCGGTACGGTACTGCACATCGGGCACACGGATGATCTGAATGCCGAGGGAGACCGTCAGCTCGATGGTGCTGCCGCTCATGATGGGCGTGCCGGGGGCGGCACTCTGCGCCATGATCGTATTTTCGGGATATTCCGCACTATAGGTACGGGTTTTGGCGAGGAGCATGAGACCGGCTTCCTGCGCAATCTGCTGGGCTTCCTCATAGGTTTTGCCGATGAATTCGGGGACGGTGATCTCCACGGCCTCAAAGGCTTCATTCGGGTCACGGCCGAGGGAGATGGTCAGGACGATCTCTGTGCCGACGGGCATTTCGGTATTGCCGGCGATGCTCTGGGAGAGCACGGCACTTTCGGCCATGGCATTGCTGTAGGCATATTCCATCGAGACGGCAAAGCCAAGCGCTTTGAGCGACTGGATGGCATCCTCACTGTAAAGACCCTCGACATTGGGGATGACGGCCATCTGGGCGCCGCCGCTGACGACGAGGTCGATGAGGGTATTCTCTGCAACGACGGCACCGCCGCCGATGCTCTGGGTGAGAATCATATCTGCGGGAATCTTATCGGAATACTCCTTACCGGCGATGCTGTAGAGCAAAAGGGCATCGGTCAGGCGCAGCTCGGCATCGGCCATGCCGGTATTGACAACGGAGGGCACACGGGACATGCCGTCGGGGATGAAGATGTGCTCCTGAATATCGTTGCGGAAGCCGATGATACCTGTGGCAAAGAGCGTACCGAGCGTAAGAATGAGCACGGCAGCGGTGGGCACAAGGATCTTTGCCCAGAGGGGCCATGTGAAGAAATCGACGCCCTTGATGCGGCCCTTCCGTCTGCGGACACGGGTTTCGCTTTTGAGTTCGGCGATGAAATCGTTCATGGTTGCGGTTCTGTCCTCGGCACGGAGATTGAGTGCGTTGAGGATTGCATTTTCGAGATCATCGGGGATATCCTTGCAGTGCTTGGAGGCGGGCTGCAGAAGGTCGGTTCTCTTATTGCGAAGGCTTGTGAGGCGGTTGAGTGCATCGGGCGGGTCGATGCCCGTGATCATGCGGTAGAGCACAGCACTGAGGGCATAGACATCGGTGAAGCTGCCCTGGGGGTCCTTGGACTGGTACTGCTCAACGGGCGAAAAGCCGGGCTTAATGAGCATGGTCAGGGATTTGCTGTGGGTACTGCTGGCATAGCGAGCGGCACCGAAGTCGATGAGCTTGGCCTTGCCGTCCTTGGTCAGGAAGACATTATCGGGGGCAATATCACGGTGGATAATGCCGGTTTCATGGACACTTGCGAGGGACTCGGCGATGGGCAGAATGAGACCCACGGCTTCCTCATGGGGAATTTTTCCGTCACGTTCGAGGCGTGCGGAGAGGGTTTCGCCCTCGAGCAGCTCCATGATGATATAGGCGGTATTGTTTTCCTCGAAGGTATCGAAGATTTTGACGATGCCGTCGACGCTGCTGAATTTGGCGAGGCGTTTTGCTTCCTCATGGAATTTGACAAGACCGTCATGGAACTGTTCGGCACGCTGATCAGCTTCGCCGCCGATGATGGTCACGGCGGTGTCACCGATGGCACGGGTGGAGAACTCACTGGGGAGGTACTCCTTGATGGCGACCTTGTGTTCAAGGAGGGCATCATAGCCGATATAGGTGACGCCGAATCCGCCGAAGCCAAGGCATTTTCCGACGATATAGCGTTCTCTGAGGACGGTACCCTGCGGAATATGGAGGGCATCATCCCCGACAGTCCGATCGCTTCCGCAGTGCGGGCAGACGGTAAGATTGTCATCATATTGTTCCATGCAGGACATACAGAATTGACTCATAGGAGCCTCCTTGGTTTTATTTTGTGAGGGATTCTTGGCAGCTTGCTGCCCGTGGCGGCAGGGTATGCCGGCACAGGATATCGCCGGCAGCCGCACGCCCCGACTGAAGCCCCCTCCCCCGTGGGGAGGGGGTTGGGGGTGGGGCAAGCCGCCGGACGACGCCGGACGGATGTCCGGCCTGAGGACGGCGGCCGCCGTCTTACTCAGGCGATGCCCCTGCGGTATACACTGTCATATCCTCAAACAGCGGTGCATAATCCGCATACACATCCCCATAGACCTCGAGCGCCCTCTTGTTCAGAGGCAGTGCCGAAGCCTGATTGCGGATGTAGTAATGATCCTGTGAATTATCACTGAGCAGGAATGTCATAAATCGCGATGCGGCTTTCTTTTCCGCCGATTTCAGACCGCTTCCCATGCTCCAGCATTCATCAAATGTGCAGGGCACGGAGGCAAGTCCCACCGCTGCCATGCGGTAGCGTGCGGGCATCGAGCGGCTGACGATCTCATACATCGCACTGTCCGACAGCAGGCTCTGTGCACTGCCGCTGTAGAACTGCTCCATGCTGACACCCTGCGCTACGGCATCCTCACCATAGAGCGATGCAAATATCTCACGGTCACGCACATCCACGGCAAAGCGGTCGCCTTCCGTTGTCAGCTCGTCCACTGCGCTCAGACGGTCGGCTGCAAAATGACATGTGGTCGAATTCACATAGACCACCGGCATGTTAAAGCCCGTCGGCAGCCTGTCATAGTCGGGATAAACCGTCTCATAGGCATCCAGCAGCCAGTAATCCTCCATCAGAACCGAGGCTGTCACATCGTCAAGCGGCGTGATCATTTCCGCCGTCAGTTCAATTTCATCCGACCAGAACAGCGGCGGCATCTCGCCCGCTGCGGCGGCCTCGGCGATCCTGTCTTCATATTCAGCCTGCGGAATCTCCACAAGCTCAATGGTCACGGTGTCATAGTTTTCGCAGAACTCATCACGGATGGCTTCCAGTGCTTCCGCACGGCCGGCATCACCGGAAGGATACCAGATCGCAAGTGACGCCTTCGGAAGTGTCTTTTCAGAACGCTGCTGATTCACACTCCACGCAAACAGGCCGCATCCCACGGCCACCGCTGCAAGCGATATGCCAAGCCCGAAGGCTCTGCGTCTCCTGCGGCGCTTTCGCTCCTTGGCAAGCGGCAGAACACGGCGCTTCTGCTGCAATGCTTCCTCAAATTCCGTAATCGTTTTAAATCGCATGTGCGGCTCCATCGCCATTGCCTTCATGACCGTGTCATTGAGCTGGGGCGTAATGCCGCTCTGCAGTGCCGATACCTCTTCAAGCGGGTCGTTTTCCTCCGTGCGGTCGGTCGATTCCACGGGCTTGACGCCCGTGAGCATGTGATAAAGCGTCGCACCAAGGGCGTAAATATCCGTGAAATCGCCCTGCGGTGTGGTCGACTGGTACTGCTCCTTGGGCGCATAACCGGGCTTGATGATGATTGTCATCATGCGGGGATCCTCTTCCGTGATATTACCGGCAGGACGTGCCGCGCCAAAGTCGAACAGCTTGATGCCGCCGCCGTTGATCAGAAAGATATTATCCGGTGCGATGTCACGATGCACGAAGCCTTCCTTATGGATGGATCTGAGCGCATTGCACATGCAAAGCGCAATTTCCACCGATGTATCCGGATCGATTCGTCCTTCATCGACCATTTTCATGTATTTATCAAGCGGCTGACCGTCCATGTATTCCATTACGATATATGCAGTGCGGTTCGCCTCAAAATATTCAAAGACATTCACAATGTTCGGATGCGAGCCGAATCTCGCTACAATTCGCGCTTCCTCGATGAATTTGGCGAGATTGTAGTTATAAATCTTCTGCTTGTTGCCGCTGAACAGGATCACACGCTCCGTGCCCGGCGTGCGGTTCACAAGGCCATTGGGGAAGAACTCCTTGATCGCCACAATCGCATCGAGATTGTTGTCCCATGCTTTGTAGGTAATGCCAAAGCCGCCGGCGCCGCAGACCTCACCGATAATGTAGCGGCTGTTCAGGATCGTGCCAGGTACAAGGTGATTCGCCACACGCTTGACACTGGACGGATCGTGCCCGCAATGCGGGCATTTCGGCTGCTTCGCATCATAGTCCTCAAAGCAGTTATAGCATTTGATTGCCATGGATTACACCTCAACGTCCGTATATTCATCCCAGGAGAAATTCCTGCCGCACAGCGGCATGAACAGGTATTTGCTGTCTCCGATCTGAATCTTATCATAAACACGCAGCTCGCGATACTGCATGAGCAGCTCGCCGTTCACATAAGTCAGACTTCTGCTGCGGCCGGGCTGGATGTAGTAACGGCGTGTCTTGGGATCGAAAATCACGATGGTATGGCACTCACGGGAGATACTCTTCTCCTCGGTCAGGGCAATGTCATTGGTCAGTGCACGGCCGATGAAATTCTGTCCGGCCTTGAGATTGAAGCTCTCGCCAAAATAGAAGCCGCTCAGACCGATGATCCAGCCAACCACGGGCTCGGCATCCTCAAACTGATAATATGCCATGGTCTTGCCCTCATCGATGATGTTGCGCTCCTTGGCTGCGGCAACAGCGTCGGCAAGATTCTGCTTGGCGTCCGCTGCGGTCTCCGCTGCGGGACGCGCGGGCGCCGGTGCTTCTGCCGGACGTGCACTCTGCTGACCCTGACGGAATACAGGATTGGCAGGCTGTGCGGGCATGGGCTGTGCCATCATCGGCTGACCCATCATCGGCTGTCCCATCATGGGCTGCGCCATCATGGGCTGACCCATCATGGGCTGTGCCATCATCGGCTGACCCATCATCGGCATCATGGGCTGACCCATCATCGGCTGCTGCATCGGCTGCACGGGCTGCTGCACGGGATGCTGCATCGGCTGCTGTGCCGGAACGGAGGCAGGTTTTTCGGGCTGCACCGGCTTTGCCTTGGGTGCCTGCGGGAGGCTGCGGGAGGCTGCGGGATCGGAGAAATCGGAAGGATTCATTTTCTTGGCACCGGAATCAGGGAATTCTCCATCCTTCGCTGTCATGGGACGCTCGCTCTTTCTGGGGGCAGATGCTTCCATTGCACTGTCAATGGGCGCACCGGGGGATTTTGCCGCAGTTTCACCGGAGAATCCGGCATGGTTCACGCCGGCGAAATCCTGCATCGGATCGTCGTCAGCGGACGACTGCGGACGCTTTTTTCCGAAAAGAGTGCCGATCTTCGAGAAAAATCCGGTGTCCATAGCCTCCTCACTATGAAGCGTATCGGCAAAGGTTTCCTCTTTCTGGGATGCAGGCATAGTCTGACCCCGCAAATCATCGGGACGTGCGGGGGCTTTGTTTGCCGCAGCATCGGGGGCTGCGATTCGTGTATCATTCATCTTCGCACGCTCTGCTGCTGCAGCGGCAGCCTCCTTACGGCAATGAGGGCATGCGTCATGGATATCCATATCATAGTAATGGTTGGGATTTTTCTGGCATCTTGTCAGCTTCATACAATTCACTCTTTCTGATTTTCGATCAATCTATATAATGTATTCACTCATCCTGTGCAAGGCAGCGGATGAGAATGAACGACGTGTTGTCACGGACGAGCAGATCGCATTCGTCGATCATACGCTCGATGATCTCCATGGCTTCAGGGACGGTTTTTCCGCCGATCTGCGTGAGATCGTCCATGTTAATGGCATTGTACAGCCCATCCGATGTGAGCAGTACAAAATCCCCCGGATACAGGGGAAGAGGTGCGGCGGGCGTGTCCATCAGACGGATGCCGCCGATCCCGAGAAAGCTCGTGAGCGAGCCGTGTTTCTTCGCTTCGCCGTCGAACTGTTCCTGCGTAATGCGTTTCTGGGCGAGTCTGTCGAGCAGCTGTTCGCCGTAGGTGTGATCCCGTGTGACCTGCACAAGGTCGCTCTCACGCAGCACATAAATGCGGCTGTCACCGACGGACAGCCAGTGCAGCAGATTCTCCCGCAGGATGACGGAAACAATCGTTGTGCCCGCTTTCAGGCGGTTTTTGTTCTCATCCTCAAGGAAATACACCTTTGCGTCAAGCAGATCGACACTGTCTTCATAAAAGCCCGAAGGATCGGCAAGCGACTCCTCCATGAACAGATTGAAGAGCAGATCCACCGCTGTGCGGCTGGCCACATCGCCGCCGCCGAGTCCGCCCATGCCGTCACACACTGCGGCAAGGACGGTGCCGTCCCGCTCGGTCACGAGCATGCTGTCCTCCTGACAGGTGCGTGTCCCGATGTCCTGCCAGGCACCGATCTCATATCTCTGGCTGCCGCAGATAAACTGCGATACTCCGTAATTTTTTTGTACTTCCATGTCATATCCTCACGGCAATGGCCGTATGATTGTCCATCGTCATGCCGCTGCCGTTCTTCTTCACATCGGCAAGCATGAGCGCCATCCAGTCCTGTGCGGTTTTCGTTTTCTTCAAGTGGCGGCACATCTCCTTTTCGGTGATGCACTCCCAGAAGCCGTCGCTGCACAGTAGGAAGGCCTGGCACTTGGAAAGTGGGCGAACGTCCGAAATTTCGTACTTTTTCCCCTCCCACGGAATTCCCATCACACGCAGCAGACAGTTGCGGTCGGGATGGAGACGGATGTCCTTTTCCTTGATCTCGCGGGCGTTCACGAGCATCTGCGGGACGCTGTGGTCGAGCGTGCGAAGGACGTCCTTGTTTCTGTGGAAGACATAGAGCCGTGAATCGCCGATATACCCCCAGATGGCCGATGTCTCGTCACAAATGAGCACCGTCAGCGTGGTCTTGAGGTCGGAAAAAGCACGCAGCTCAGCCTGCTTGGCAAGCAGTGCCGCCTGTGCCTTTTCAAAGGCTTCTGCAAGGAATTCTGCCGATAATTCGCCCTTTTCTTCGAAAAGAGAAATTACCGCTTCCACAGCCATCTCCGAGGCAACCTCCCCCCTGCCATGTCCGCCGAGTCCATCGGCGAGCACATAGCATGAAAGCGTGTCCCGTGTGGCCGTTCTGGCAAAATCCTCGTTGATGTCACGATTTCCCAGCTCAGAAATCATACTGCAATCCATTGTTTCACCGCCAGATTCATAAAAAATTGCGCTCTCGCGCCGTTGGGGACATACCTCCCCATTGTTATTATTGTACAATATGTACAGCTAAAAGTCAATTGTATTCCGAGAAATATACAGAATCGTTATATTTTTTGGTTGAACTGATGAAAAATCGCTTGTTTTTTTGTTAGGGTTGCCGATTGACAAAACCGTCATTTTGTGTAAGATCGGGATACACATATTGTGCAATGTGCCAAAAACAGAGAAAATCCGCAGAATCATCCAATCTTTTCACATTTCGGTTGTTATATAAGAAAGGGACTGTAGCCCGTGAAAGGAGTGCTGACTATGAAAAAAATGAAGGCTTATCTGACCGCCCTGCTGCTGGCGGCATCCTTGTGCAGCGGCGGGATTCCGGCGTTTGCAGCAAAGGAAAATGCCGATTTACAGGCAAATTATGCAGTGATCGGGGTGGATGTTGTGATGGTGAACCGTCATGTAATGGGCGCCGACATGGCACGCACTACAATGAACACGGACGCCGCCGACTTTGACAAGAACGGCGAAGTCACCCACGAGGACTCCCTCTCCATTCTCAAGAGACTGGTGGGGCTGGTGTAGCATCTGCCAGAGATATGCTGAAAATGTGCATTCTGCACAAAAACAAGCTGTTGATTTCGTACGATATAACATGTATTTTTTCATGGTTTTTCATTGACAAACAGTTTGCGATATGTTATACTGAAATTACAGGGAAGCTTTTCCTGTAAAATGATTATTGAAAGGGGAAATTTTTATGAGACGAATGAAAAGTCTGGCAGCGATTGCTGTCATCGGGGCAATGGTATCGGGAATGGGTGCATTGCCGGCGGCGGCGTACGATCCGTGCGATGTGAATCAGGATGGGACGGTGAGCATGATTGATGTCATTGCCATTAACCAGCATCTGGCAGGTACAAGGTATTTCACAGACTACAATAAGCTGGATGCTAACCGGAGTCATACGATTGACAAGACGGACAGCAACTGTGTACTGCAAAAATTGGTTGCTAACAGTTATTCTGCATGTTACATCCGCCAATATCCCAATGCATACATGGGAGTGGTGAATATGCCAGCTGTTTCAAGTACGGTTGTATTGGATGATTCAGCTAATAACACGCAAGGCAGATGGTACATCGGGTATTCCTATCTTGATAACGCAGCCATCCCCCGCTATCAGTTGACACCAACAACTGCGCCCCTGAGTTCAACACATTCTAATCAGTCAAGAAGTTTAGTCAATGGTGATGATAATCGTGGCATAGCGCATGGATATGAAAATACTGGTATTGTATATGTCGGTGGTACAACAGGATTTATCGTGGGTGATCATCAGATTGCTACAGCTGCGCACTCTGTAACTAGTGGTACTACAATTGAGCGAAATGTTGAAGTTTTTACTTATGATCGTACAGGACTGCCAGTTGAAGGAGGCGAATTAACTGTAGCTGAAATCCATATCCCAGAGGATTACACAGTAGCTTGTACGGAATACGATTATGCACTCATTACAGTTGTAGAGGATTTGTCAGATTACGTACATTTTAATATTGGCAATAGCTATAATATGACAGCTGATGAAGCAGGAACGATTCCGATTCATGTGACAGGATGTCCTCAATACATAGGAAATAATTCGGAAATAGAGAATACATCAAAGACTCTCTACACGCACAATGGAAGCATTTTTGGGAATGACAACAAATCGCTTTTCCATTACACTGCTGACACAACCGGCGGTCAGAGCGGCGCACCTGTTTATACCATTACTCGTGAGCGATATAATAATACAGATTATTATACCTACACTGCGCTTGCCATTCATACAGGGGGCGCAGGCAGTGCGTACAATTTTGGTACTTTAATGTCGCAGTACCATGTTCAGTTCTACGGAAACAACCCGAATATCAGCTATCAGTAATAAAGGAGGTCATATTATGAAAAAAAGAGTAACAGCATTATTGACCGCCCTCTGCTGCCTGTGTGCACCTCTGACTGCATATGCGGAATCTGTCGATGTGGATGTGGAATTCACCTATATGACCGACACGTTTACCTACAGAACGAATCATCGATATGGTGACGGAAGCGGTTTTTATCTCGAGTCAGAGATTGCTGATCCGGATTTCATGGTGGTGGGCTATTTTTATCGTGACGAATCGCCTGAAATATATTGTTATGCGGTGACCCCCATCAATGATGATCATCTGATCAAGCGTGGCACAGGCCAACTGGAACTTATCACTGTGGAAAGCGAGCTGGGAGATCAGGAGCTTGAGATCGGCGATCTGCTCAAGATTGACGGTGAAATTGATGTAGCTGAATGTGATCCAGTGATCTATTGTCCGGCAGAACCCGGCACCATGTCCTATCTTGGCAATGGCATTGACGTGTTCGGTGAGGAATTTGCAAGAGTTATCCGTATGCAGATGTATATTGATCTGAAAGCGTATTATGAATCTCCTGACCATTATTTTGGTCTGCACATTGTACACGGTGACGTCAACGTGGACGACAACCTCAGCATCGTTGACTGCGTCATGCTCAACAAGAGCCTGATGGGTGATGAAACCCTGTGTGACTACGCAGAACTGGCCGCCGACTTTGACGAGAACGGCGAAGTCACCCACGAGGATTCCCTCTCCATTCTCAAGAGACTGGTGGGGCTGGTATAATTCTTCTCATAAACATCATAAACAAGAAAGCCTCCGCAGATGCGGGGGCTTTTTCATGCATTCCGGTTTTTCCTGCGGACTTGACAAATTCTCCATTTGCATTATAATAGAGATAGTACAAAAAAGGAGGTTCTCCATGACCATTCTCGTGACGGGCGGTGCCGGCTTCATCGGCTCTGCCTTCCTGCTCCATATGCGTGCACGCCATCCGGATGTGCGGCTCGTCTGCCTCGACAAGCTCACCTATGCCGGCCGCCTTGAACATCTCGCCCCCCTGCGTGACGACCCTGCGTTCCGCTTTGTGCAGGGCGATATCTGTGACCGTGATGCCGTGCTGCGGCTCTTCGAGGAGGAAAAGCCACGATTCTGCGTGAATTTCGCCGCAGAGAGCCATGTTGACCGTTCAATCGACGACCCCTCGGTCTTCCTTTCTACGAACATCCTCGGCACGGGGGTGCTGCTGGAGGCCTGCCGGCTGCGGGGGACGCATTTCCATCAGATCTCGACGGATGAGGTCTATGGTGCACTGCCGCTGGATGCATCGGCGGCACGCTTCACGGAGCAGTCCCCGCTCACGGCCGGAAGCCCCTATTCTGCGTCGAAAGCCTCGGCCGATCTGCTTGTGCTCGCCTGCCGGAATACCTATGGGCAGCCGGTGACGATCTCACGCTGTTCGAACAATTTCGGGCCGCGGCAATATCCGGAGAAGCTGATTCCGCTGATGATCGAGCGGGCGCAGGCGGATCTGCCGCTGCCGGTTTACGGCGATGGCCGTTATGTCCGTGACTGGCTCTATGTGGACGATCACTGCGAGGCGGTGGCACGGATTCTGGAGGCGGGGCATGCGGGCGAAGTGTACAACATCGGCGGGGACTGCGAGCTGGACAATCTGACCGTCATCCGGAAAATCCTCGCAATACTGGGAAAACCCGAGTCCCTCATCACGCATGTGAAGGATCGGCCGGGGCATGACCGCCGTTATGCGATCGATGCGGGGAAGCTGCGCACGGCACTCGGCTGGAGACCGGCTGTGGACTTTGACGAGGGGCTTCTGCGGACGATTGCCTATATGCGTGGGGCGTGAGGGCTGTTCCCTTCCGCAGAACCGATCATAAACAACGAAAAACCGCCGTTTTCCGATATGGAAGAGGCGGTTTTGTCATCAGCATCAATACTCCCGGTTCTCTCGGAGGATGCGGCGGATATGGGCGAAGGTTTGCGCCTCCCCTTCTTCGGCGAGCATGCGCAGGAGGGATTCGAGGAATGCGGAGGTTTCGGGGTGAATGATCCTGCCGGGCTTGCCCCGTTCGAAGTAGGCAAGGGGGTCGCTGTCCTGATATTTCGCCCCGTTATAGATCTTGCAGGCGGCGACACGGTCGCAGAACATCTCGATGACCCAGCGCAGGGGCATTTTCACGGGCTCGACACGGCGGGTGGCCATGGAGTAATCCGTCCAGTATTCAAAGTGGTGGCGGTTGCGTCCCTTGTGGTGCATCCATGCGGAGGAATAGCCTTTTTCCTGACGTTCCTGCTCATTGGGGCTGCGGGTGCCCTGATAATAGCGGACGCCGGAGATGAATTCCTGCGGGCTGAATTTGGAGAGATCGTGCCGCAGTCCCTGCCAGAAAATGCCGGCTTTCCGGCAATGCCGGATGACAGCATTGCGATGGCGTGTGACGGTGGAGAGATGGCCGATGAAATTCCGTATGCGCATGGTGCGGCTCCTTTCGCTCTTGTTTTCTCTATTATAGCATATTTTGCGGAGGAATGCAAGATGGGGGGATACAATACAAACGCCTGCGTTTTTGCCGTTATGCACAACAACTTATTTTAAAATTCATCTATTTCGCATATTGACAGCGCTTCATTTGGTAAGTATAATGAAATTATAAAATCAATAAAGGGGAGTGATATGAACTATAGGAAGACAAGATGGGATATTTTAAAAAAGGGGGTGTGCCAGATCGTTTTATTTATGTATAGAATGTCTATAGCAGTCAGATTATAAAGGGAGTGTTATAATGAAAAAATGGAAAAAGATTGCTTCGGCAGCTTTTCTGACAGCTGCGATCTGCAACTTCGGGGTATCGCTTGTTGTTTCAGCGAGTACAAATGGATGGGCGGTAACCTATCGAAAGTATGCCCAGGAGCACGAAAACTGGTGTTGGGCAGCATGCGCCCAGGCAAGCGGCCGACATGAGAATGATAATTCAATTGTAACGCAAACACAAGTTGCTTCTCATGGAAAAAATGGCACAAATATTTATACAATGGGTACGATTGAACAGACACTTGACGCCGCTGAATTTGCATCCTTGGATACTGCCACATATGCAATTGGCAGTACAAATTATCCTTTTGAGTTTTATATCGCACAGCTTGTAAATGATCATGTCACAATCGTCGGTCTAATGTACACTGATGACAACGGTAATATTCTTGGAACTGGTGGTCACATGGTCACCATTGGTGCTGCAAGAATTGTTGCTGGTTCAAGCCGGTTTATTACTTATTTCGATCCGTATGATGGCGGCTACACCAGAGAGTGTGCCTACGGTAATTTTTATAACGGTACAAAGGTACTTGCCAATCAATCAGTACCTTCTGCCGTAAGTGATATTCTGTATCCAACGGGGGGTTAATTATGAAAAAAACAATTGCTTCTGCACTGATAGTATGCCTGATGACAGCATCGATGATGACATTGACCGGTGCTGCATATGAAAGCTATGAACCGGACACGCAGACCAAGACAGAGCTTCTCACTTTTCTTGAAGATTTCGACAAGACGAATGCCGATTCCGGTGTGACGTTTTTCGGTGAAGCCAATGCATCTGCGGCAAGTTTTGATCTCGATGCCTGTTATGAGATTTATGCATTGGAATTACAGGCTGATTTTTCCGGTGAGCGATTCGAAGAAATGATTGCTGACGCTGTCAATTACGAGGTGCCCTATGCCAGCAGTGCAACCACAGGTGTAGCCACTGTTTATCGAAACGATTCCGGACAGCTGGAATTTTTGCAGCGAACCATCGACCAGAATACGGATACCATGCTCTATAGTGCTTCCGCACTTTCCAATATTGAAACCACGATTGCAGATACTTTCGGCAGTGACAATATCATGGAGATCCGTCTCACAAATGATACGTTCTACCACATCCATGCCGTTTACATTGATACAACCGAGGGGGAATACGTCATGCCATTTCTCAACGCTCTCTATGATGAGGAGAAGTGCGGTATCCGATCGGGCAGCATCTACAGTGCCTCCGACTTCATGGAATGGATCCGACGCTCCGTTGTGATCCAGTCCCCCTATGATGAGGATGGCAATTTCCTATATGGCAACCCAGTAAGCTGCACGGGCGGCTTTACCATCACTCCGGTTACGTCTATGCAGGCAGCAGAATTGCCCATTGCTGCAGCATCGGCCAATCACAGCTGGTTCTACCCCACTGTTTCCGGCGCAGTACTTTTCACTGCAGGCGGCATTGCGCTGCTCGCATTCAAAAAGAAAAAAACGGAAGCCGACGCTTCATCAACATAATACACAAAGCCCCGACTCTTGCGAATCGGGGCTTTTCCGCATCAGTTGGACGCTCTTTCCACCGTCATGACGCCCTTGACCTTGCGCATGCGGTCAAACATCGCCGTGAGCTGGGATTTATTCACGATCCGGATCGTTGCTTCAAATACAGCGTTGCCGTTCTTCAGAAGGCGGCTTGAGGAATGGATGATCGGGACACGGGCTTCGGTCAGAATCGCCGAAATATCGAACATCAGGCCAACTCTGTCCTGTGCCACGATCTCAATGCTCGTCTGCATTGCGGCATCCGAATTCTCCGTCCACTGCACTTCCATCCAGCGTTCCTTCTCCTCGGGGATGTTGCGGGAGAGCATTGAGCGGTAGTTCACGCAGCTTGTTGTATGCACGGAAATACCGTGGCCCCGTGTGATGAAGCCCACGATCTCATCGCCCGGCAGCGGGCTGCAGCACTGTGCAAATTTCACTGCACAATCGGTGATCTCATCGAGAATGATGCGGCTCTGTCTGCCCTTCGGGACGGGAGTGACAATGGGCTGGACAATATCGGGCACATCGTCCGAATAATTCTTATGGTACAGATCCTTCCAGCGGGGCAGGAGCTTTTGCAGCATGATGCCGCCATAGCCGATGGATGCGAAGAAATCGTCCAGACTTGTGCAGTTATGGCGTTTCATATCGTCGCCGAGGAATTTTTCAAGCTCATCCTCGGGGATGCGGATGCGGCTGCGCTTGAACTCCTTCTCGAGCATGGTGCGGCCGGTGATGATGTTTTCCTCACGGCGTTCCTTCTTGAACCACGAACGGATTTTGGACTTTGCCTCATTCGTATGGGCAATGTCGAGCCATGCACGGTTGGGGCCTTTCTCGGGGTCCTTGCTGGTCATGATCTCGCAGATCTGGCCGGTCTGAAGCTCATAATCGAGCGGGACAATGCGGCCGTCGACCTTGGCACCCATGGTCTTATGGCCGATCTGCGTATGGATCCGGTAGGCAAAATCGATGACGGTGGAGCCGACGGGAAGGGAGATGGTATCGCCCTTGGGGGTCATGACGATGATATCCTCGGGGGCGAGGTCATTCTTGATGATGCGGACGATTTCCTCCACATCGTCGGAGGTCTGCTGGGCTTCGAGCACCTGACGCACCCAGGCAAGACGCTGTTCCATCTTATCCTTGCCGCGGATGCCCTCCTTGTACTTCCAGTGAGCAGCAATGCCGTATTCGGCGGTAGCGTGCATTTCCCAGGTACGGATCTGCACCTCGAAGGGGATGCCCTCACGGCCGAGCACGGTGGTATGCAGGGACTGATACATATTGGACTTGGGTGTGGAAATATAATCCTTGAAGCGGTTCGGGAGGGGGCGGTACATATCGTGGATGACGCCGAGGACGTTATAGCACTCGGGGACGGTGGACACGATGACACGGACGGCATATTTATCGTAGATCTGCTCCATTTCCTTATGGGCGATGTAGACTTTTTTATAGATGCCGTAGATGCTCTTGACACGGCCTTCGATCTGGGGTTCCTCCTCAAAGGGGACATCCTGAAGGCGTTTGGCAATGCGTTCCTTAATGGAATGGATGAACTCCTCACGCTCGTCCTTTTTGATTTCCATGAGGTGTTCGATCTCGGAATATGCAAAGGGGTCGAGATAATGGAATGCGAGATCCTCAAGCTCATCCTTGACGGCACGGATACCGAGACGATGGGCAAGGGGGGCATAGATATTCATGGTTTCAAGGGCGGTATGCCGCTGCTTATGGACGGGACGATAGTGGAGCGTCCGCATATTATGGAGACGGTCGCAGAGCTTGATGATGATGACACGGATGTCCTGGGACATGGCGAGCATGATTTTGCGGACATTCTCGGCCTGCTGCTGCTCCTTATTGAAGATGGGGATTTTTGTGAGCTTGGTGACGCCCTCGACGAGCATGGCGACATCACGGCCGAAGCGCTTCTGAAGCTCCTCGGAGGTGGCGGCAGTATCCTCGACGACATCGTGCAGGAGTGCGGCACAGATGGTATCGGTATCCATACCCAGCTCAAGGAGGATGTGCGCAACTGCCAGGGGATGGATGATATAGGGCTGTCCGGAGGAACGGGTTTGTCCCTCGTGTGCCTTTGCGGCGAATTCATAGGCAGATGTGATCTTGCTCAGGTCATACTGCTTGTCGTTGGTAAGGATCATCTGCACGAGCTGATCCATGGTGATGATTTTTTCCTCTGGCATAGGAATTCCTCCAGAATATTGAGATTTTTCGTATGGGGCAGCGATCCTTCGCTCAAGGGGGACTTGCGTCCCCCGTCGCTCAGGATTTGGTACCCCCACCCCCAACCCCCTCCCCCTTCCAGGGGGAGGGGGCTTTGGGGCGGGGGCTGCGCCCCCGCCGCCCGCCAAGGGGGCATCGCTTCGCTTGCCCCCTTTGAACCCCCTCAAGCAGGGGGGATGTCCTCCTGACCCCTTAGGGCAGTCTGTTCGGCCCGGGGCACCCTCCAGCCCCACTCAGGGGGGATAGCTGCTGTACTCCTTTGTACCCCCGCTCGCTGCTATCTCAGCAGCTATGGTGCTCTGCTTGAAAGCGCCATGCGATTCCCGAAACATGACCGCGATGTATGGTCTTCCGGACTCGCCCGCACTCACCTGACGCGGGTAACGGCACGGTTGCCGTGCCTTCCGCTTGCGCAGCAAAGGAAGCATGCGATTCCCAAAGCCTTATCGCGATGTATGGTCTTCCGGACTCACCCGCACTTCCCCGACGTGGGTAACGGCACGGTTGCCGTGCCGTGCTTCTAAATTACGCAGGATGGTCGAATCCTGCAGGTTCACTTTCTTCGTAACCGGCAATAACATGACCTGACCTTCCGGTTCCGTTATCGACATCAGGCCAAGCTCTGCAAAAATATCCAGACATACACGGAGCTTGCAGTAGTTCAGCCCCTCACTGTGCAGCTGCAGGGCAAGCTGCTCGATCGCAATTCCTGCCTGCGGTACTCTCTTGTATACCGTGATGCATTCCTCCCGTGTCGGACAGGCCGATGTGTATAATGCGGGAGAAAGCGCTTCCCTTCGACGTAATCGCTCGTAGGCCTGCCGTGCCGCCAGCATCCGGCTCTGGTTCAGTCCCGCTGTCCGGAAATCCTGTACCAGCAGATTCACCGACTCCCGGCCACGGAATACATTGATGCTCAGCTGCACCATCATGTGGCAGAAATCTCCCACATGCAGTCCCGTCGCTTCCGGTGATGTCCGGAACAGCAGCGCTTCATAGCTCTGCCCGCCTGCAAGCAGCGTGAATTTCGTATGGGCGCCCTCCGATAAGCTCCGGATCGCCGTGATCTGGGCGTTTTCCAGCAGGAAAACAGGCTCCGGATTGCCCTCGCCGAATGGCTCAAGCTGCGATAAGCTGCGGATTTCTTCCATATCCAGCATCGCCGGTGTGAGCGCACAGACCGCTCTCAGCTCACGCACGGGCATTACATCATGCTGTGCAGCCGCAAAGGCGGCAACCCTTTCACGAAATTCCGCAATGCGCTCGGCTTTCACCGTAAAACCGCCCGCTGCCGGATGGCCGCCGAATTTTTCAAGGCAGTCGCTGCATGCGGACAGGCATTCGAATACTGAAAATTCGCCGAAGCTGCGTGCCGATCCGACGCCCACGCCATCCTTCACGCCGATCATGAAACAGGGCTTGCCGAAGCGTTCGGACAATCTTGCTGCGGTAATGCCGATGACGCCCGCATCCCAGCCCTCGCCGTCAAGGACGAGCACACGGTCATAGAGACGGTCGGGACACGCCCGCAGCGATGCACTCACGGCCGCAAGAATCCCCTGCTCGGTCTCCATACGGCGGGCATTGAGCACGTTGATCTGCTCGGCAAGCTCGGCCGCACGGCGTGGATTCTCCTCAAGGAGCAGCTCGACGGCCAGTCTCGGCGAAGCCATCCGGCCGGTGGCATTGATGCGGGGGGACAGGCTGAAGGCGATGCTCCGTGCGGTGAGGGGCTTTTCACCGAGGCCGCTGATCTCACGCAGGGCACGGAGTCCGGGACGTTCGGTATTCTCAAGATACTGCATGCCCATTTCGACGATGTAACGGTTTTCGCCGGTCAGCGTGACCACATCGGCAATGGTGGCAATGGCGGCAAGATCACCGAACTGCTCGAGGGCCATTTCGGTATCGCCGTCACTGAGGGCGGCCACAAGGAGCAGGGCAATGCCCGCACCGCAATACTGGCGGAAGGGCGAGAGATTTTCCTCACGATGGGCATCGACAACGGCCACGGCATGGGGCAGCGTTTTGCCCGGACGGTGGTGGTCGGTGATGACGAGATCAATGCCGAGCTCTGCGGCAAGCTCGGCTTCGGCGATGGCGGCGATGCCATTGTCAACAGTCACGATGAGACCGACGCCGTCATCATGCATTTCACGGATGACATCGGGGTTGAGTCCATAGCCCTCCGCACGCTCGGGGACACGCCACGAGACATTTGCGCCGATTTCCGACAAGAACGAATAGAGGATGACGGTGGCGGTGATGCCGTCGCAGTCATAGTCGCCGTAGACGCAGATATGGGTGCCGTCATCGATGGCGGCATTGATGCGGTCGGCGGCCTCCTGCATATCCCGCAGAAGGAAGGGATCACTGAGGGCACGGCTGCCGATCCGCTCGCCGGCCTGCGTAATATCGAGGCAGCCTCCGGCCGCCAGTACGGTACAGCAGAGCTGCGAGAGGTCGCTCTGACGATGCAGCGCTGTAACCACGGCTGCATCCGGCTTCCCGATGACCCATTTTTTCATGACATCCTCCTGTTTTTCAGTGTTGTATACTTATATACCATTATATCATTTTTTCACACAGATTGCAAGATATATTTGTAAATTTTAGCACGGCAACCGTGCCGTTAGTCGCGTCAGGTGAGTGCAGCTTAGTCCGGAAGACCATACATCGCGATAAGGCTTTGGAAACCGCAGCTTCCTTTGCTTCGCAAGCGGAAGCAGGCTATTGGGAGATGAAGAAAGCTAAGAAATCCCGCCCTCGAGTGTGGGTACAAAGGTGCACGGCAACCGTGCTGTTAGACGCGTCAGGTGAGTGCAGTTTAGTCCGGAAGACCATACATCGCGATAAGGTTTCAGGAACCGCAGCTTCCTTTGCTTCGCAAGCGGAAGCAGGCTTTTGGAAGATGAAGAAAGCTAAGAAATCCCCACCCGAGCGAGGGAAGCTGCCCCGAGCCGAACAGACTGTCCTAAGGAGGGGCAGGAGGACATCCCCCCTTCTTGAGAGGGGGGTCAAAGGGGGCAAGCGAAGCGATGCCCCCTTGGCGGGCGGCGGGGGCGCAGCCCCCGCCCCAAAGCCCCCTCCCCCTTCCAGGGGGAGGGGGTTGGGGGTGGGGGTACCAAATCCTGAGCGACGGGGGACGCCGCATGGCGCTTGCAAGCAGAGCGCCATAGCTGCTGAGTGAGCATGGTAACCGCACGTCGGCCTACACGCCCAAAAGATCTCTGCAGAAGATCCAAAGGCCCAGCAGCATCAGCACGAGACCGCCCGCACACTGGGCATAGCGTCCGCAGAGACGACCCAGCCGCCTGCCGCCCCATGCACCCAAAAACGACATGGCCGCTGTGATGCCTGCGATCGTGAGGCATGCCGGCAGCATCCGCACATCGGGCATTGCGGAAAAGCTCAGGCCTGCGGCCATGGCATCGAGGCTTGTGGCGATGCCCTGCAGGAGGATGGTGCGGCAGCTGAGGACGGGAACCTCGCTGACATCGGGTTCATGACGGGCATCGAGCAGCATTTTCAGGCCGATGCCGCCGAGGATCACAAGCGCAAGATAATGATCGACGGAAGCAATCTGTGCGGCGAATCTCTGTCCGAGCAGGAAGCCCAGCGCCGGCATCATCCCCTGTGCCGTGCCGAATACGGCGGCCATGAAGAGGAGCATCCATCGGGGCATGCGGCTTCCGCTCAGGCCATTTGTGACGGACACGGCAAAGGCATCCATGGACAGTCCTGCGGCAAGGAGGAGGGTTGTCATCGTGCATCAGACCTTTCTGTAAAAAAACGGCCCCCTCCTGCCTTCAGGGCAGGAGAAGGCCGGAGGGATGCGGACTTCTTTCTTATTCCGGTGCTTTTTCAGCAAGGAGCTTCGAATACTTCGCACGGAAGGCATCGAAGCGATCCTCATCAATGGCCTCACGGATGCGCTCCGCAAGGGTATTGTAAAAATAGAGATTGTGAGTTACGGCGAGCTTTCCGGCAAGAATCTCGTTGGCCTTGAACAGATGTCTGACATAGGCACGGGAGAAATTGCGGCAGGTCGGGCAGCCGCATTCCGGATCGATCGGACGGGGATCCGTCTCATAATAGGCATTTTTCAAATGGCGGATGCCTTCCCAGGTAAAGACGGTGCCATGTCTTGCATTACGGGAGGGCATGACGCAGTCGAACATATCGATGCCTCGTGCGACGGCCTCGATGATATTGGACGGGGTACCCACGCCCATGAGGTAGCGGGGCTTATGGACGGGCATATGGGGTACCACAACATCGAGGACGTGGTACATATCCTCGGTCGGTTCACCGACGGCAAGGCCGCCGACGGCATAGCCATCGAGATTCATTTCGGCGATTTCCTGCATATGCTCGACACGGAGCTTATCGAATGTACAGCCCTGATTGATGCCGAAGAGCAGCTGATTCTGATTGATGGTATCGGGGAGGCTGTTGAGCCGCTGCATTTCGTCCTGACAGCGTTTGAGCCAGCGCACGGTGCGGGCGCAGGAACGTGCGGCATAGTCATAGGGAGCGGGATTCTCAACGCATTCATCGAATGCCATGGCAATGGTCGAACCGAGATTCGACTGGATACGCATGCTCTCCTCGGGGCCCATGAAGATTTTCTTGCCGTCGTAATGCGAATTGAAGTAGACGCCTTCCTCCTTAATCTTACGCAGCTTTGCGAGGGAAAAGACCTGAAATCCGCCGCTGTCGGTAAGAATGGGACGCTGCCAGTTCATGAATTTATGAAGGCCGCCCATCTGGCGGATGATGTGATCGCCGGGACGCAGGTGGAGATGGTAGGTATTGCACAGCTCGACCTGACACTTGAGATCGACAAGCTCGGGGGAAGAGATGCCGCCCTTGATGGCAGCGGAGGTACCGACATTCATGAAGCAGGGGGTCTGCACGGTACCGTGGACGGTGTTGAGCGTACCGCGGCGTGCGGTACCATCGTTTTTGAGTAAAGTAAACATGGTTTCCTCCGGATACGATAGTTTCGGTAATTTCGTTTATGCTTATCCTATCATACCATGAATGGGCGGGAATGTCAAGGGGTGGGGGTGCAGAGCTTACGCTGCGAGCCGCCTTATTTACGTCATTTTATGGATTTCCTACCCTTTTTTTCTGATTTGGGTAGTGTGCAGAAACGGAATTTCTGTTATGATATCTGTAAGGGAAAAGAACGGATCCGCCTGCATGCATGGATGGTTTCTTTGTACGGTGCCTGCGGGGATCCCTATGACGCAATATGGAGGTTGGAAAAATGAAAAAGACATACAAGCGTTTCCTATCCGCAGCAGCTGCGGCGGCCATGGTTTTCTGCACAGCGGTCAGCCCTGTTTCGGCGGCAGAACTGAATACATACGATGCAATCGTCAGCATTGCCTATCCCCGTCCCGATGAGGCAGTGCAGAAGCCTGTGATCACAGATTCGGGCACAGAAATCGAGTTTCTCGGCGGCTTCTGGATTGAATCAAGCACAGGCTATGCAAAGATGTATGATCACCCCGTGATCACATGGATGATGGAAGTGGGAGGCTTTGCAGGTTATGATGGCTATTTCACGACATTCACAGATGCGGACAAGTATGATGTCACCATTCTTGGCAGGATCGAAAATTACACAGGTTTGTCAAGCAATCAGGGCGAGGCGACCTTTGTGGATGCCGCCACCGGTGAAACCATCGACACGGGCGATGTACAGGTCATGTCAGTATCGGCACTGCTCTCCATGCTTGGAAGTGAAACAGAGCTTCCTGACGGACTGACAGCGTCCGATGCGCTTGTGACGATTTCCATAGACGGAGAATTGATGTGTTCGCCGGAGGGGCATCTCCACGAATCTTCAGGATATTATGCATACGATGAAAATCAGCACTGGCATGTATGCGAATGTGGTACTGCATTAAGAGGCACCGCTTATGATCACTCCTGCGCATACACAATTAACGAGCCTTGGCAGATTGTCAAAACCGCCACAGAAACAGAAAGCGGACTGTGGGAAAAGAAGTGCTTCTGCGGACAGGTCATGGAATCCATCATCATTCCGCCGAAAAGCGAGCAGACCATTGTTTCCACATATGAGGCACTGAAGTCCGCACTTGCGGAGGGCGGAAAGCAGTGGATCACACTTGATGTGAGCGGATCGACAAAATGGACGGTGCAGACCGATATGGAATACAACAATATGCTTGTTCTGGATGATCCCTCGGCGGACATCGTACTGGATCTGAACGGCTGCGGTCTTGCAAGAGAAACGGGCAGATATGACGAGGCACTGTTTGATATTGCGGCGGGTTCGCTGAGAGTCATCAGCAAATCGGTGGCGACACCTACGGACAGCACGACAAATCTGAATTTTTCAAGTGCTGCAAGCAAGGACTGCGTATTCCGTGTGCATGAGGGCGCATCGCTCCGTCTGACAAATGTTTCTGCCATGTCTCCTACGGACGAATTTGCATACAGCTGTCCGTCTGTGATCTCTGAGGGCAATCTGCAGATCGACGGCGGAAGCTATTATCTGTATGACAACGAGTTCACGCCTTCGCAAAGCGAGTATGCACTGGCTTCCATCGTTCTTGACGGCGGTACGGCTGTCATCAACGGCGGCACATTCGACGGTAAAGGCTGCGGAATGCTCGTCAGAGGCGACACAAAGCTCACCATTAACGATGGCTATTTCAACAGTTGGGATTACGGATTGTATCAGACAGGCAACGCAAAGGTGATCATCAACGGCGGAATGTTCGGCGATGATGAAGACCCCCATAGCTTTGGCTTTTATATGGACGGCGGTACAGCAAGAATTTACAGCGGAAGCTTTTACGGAAAAACAGCGGGTGCGTATGCAAAAAGCGGTGATATCCGTATCAGCAAAGGCTATTTCAAAATGACGGAAGACACGGGATATGGTGCATTTTCGTTCAACGTAACAGATGTCAGTGCCGAGATCATCCGCGGCGACTTCAGAGGCGCAAAAGGCATCTCCACCCGCTGGGATCTGTTCGATGAGTTCACAGAAAAGGAACCAAGCGCATACATCGCTTACGGCTCCACTGCAGCAGATGCAGGAAAGTTGATTGACCTTTCCGTAGCAACAACATATATCGGCGAGGATTATCTTGAAGTCACAACAACCAAGCCTGTATTTACCTTGCAGCCTGAGGATGCAGTGATCTATGAGGGCGGCAGTGCTGCGTTTAAGGTGGAAGCTGATCATGCTGACAGCTATGTCTGGTATATCACGGATGCGGATGATGATTCTCTTCAGCCATATGACTGGGCGGATGTGGCACGTTACTGCGATGTATCGGGAATCGAATCGGATACACTGATCATCGAAAACGTCGGAAGCTGGCTGAATGACAAGGCCGTTTACTGCGAGGCATACAACGGCAGCTACATGCTTTCGGATACGGCCGTGATCACGGTCAAGCAGATGATACGAGGCGATGTCAATGCAGATGATGCCTTCACACTTATGGATGTGGTTATGCTGCAGAAGTGGCTGCTCTGCACACCGGATGCCGCACTGACCAACTGGCGTGCGGGCGATCTGCGTGAGGATGGGCGGATGGATGCTTTTGACCTTTGCATTATGAAACGTGAGCTGCTTGCGGCGCATTAACCAAATATTCCCCGAATGGACAGACGCCCCATACAGATGATCTGAATCTGTATGGGGCGTTTTTTGCAGCCTTATCGCAATGCGGCGTCTTCCGTTGCTCAGGATTTGGTACCCCCACCCCCAACCCCCTCCCCCTTCCAGGGGGAGGGGGCTTTGGGGCGGGGGCTGCGCCCCCGCCGCCCGCCAAGGGGGCATCGCTTCGCTTGCCCCCTTTGAACCCCCTTCAAGCAGGGGGGGTGTCCTCCTGCCCCCCTTAGGACAGTCTGTTCGGCTCGGGGCACCCCCCCTCCCCCACTCAGGGGGAGGGGCTTTAGGGCGGGGGCTGCGCCCCCGCCGCCCGCCAAGGGGGCATCGCTTCGCTTGCCCCCTTTGCCCCCCCTCAAGAAGGGGGGATGTCCTCCTGCCCCCCTTAGGACAGTCTGTTCGGCTCGGGGCAGCTTCCCTCGCTCGGGCGGGGATTTCTCAGCTTTCTTCATCTCCCAAAAGCTTGCTTCCGCTTGCGCAGCAAAGGAAGCTGCGATTCCCGAAGCCTGACCGCGATGTATGGTCTTCCGGTCTCGCCCGCACTTCCCCGACGCGGGTAACAGCACGGTTGCCGTGCCACTCACCTGACGCTGGCAACGGCACGGTTGCCGTGCTGCCGTGCTGCCGTGCTTGCAATTCTTTGCGGCTTGTGCTATAATGGGTACAGTATCCAATGAATCGGAGGAATCGCCATGACGACAAAACAGGATGCCATCCGGCATTGCCTCGGTTATCCCGATGCCTATGAGGATTATCCCTTCCATGACCCCAATTGGTGCGTCATAAGACATCGCAGCAATCACCGTGTCTTTGCCTGGATCTTCGATAAGGACGGCTTTGTCTGGATCAATGTCAAATGTGACCCCGCATGGACGCAGTTCTGGCGGGATGCCTTCCCCGCTGTCCGCCCCGCTTATCACCTCAATAAAACCCACTGGAATTCCATCATCCTCGATGGCTCCATCCCCACTGAGGATATCCATACCATGATCCGTGAAAGCCATCAGCTTACCGCCCCTAAACGGAAAGGAGCCCCCCATGCTCGCTAAATTCTTCTCTGCTGCCATCGCAGCTGCCCTCCTCCTCTCCCCCCTCCATGCACTCCCCGCATCCGCCGATGCGTCCCCTTCGACAGAACCCGCAATCGAATCCACTACGGAATCCACGACCGATACCGCTCCCGCATCCACGACCGCATCTTCCACAGAGATTCCCACCACTGAAATCTCCACAGAACCGACCACTGAAACCACCACCGAAATCACCACCGAGCCGACCGAACCCGCTCTTTCCCCTGCAAAAATCTATGCCGACCGCATCTATACCGAAATCATGGGACAAGCACCCGATGAGGCGACCCTTCAGGCGCTTGCCTCGTCCCTTGCTTCCCACGAAACAACCGTTTCCGCTGCCGTTCTCACGCTCCTTGAGAGCGAGACCCATACAAACCGGCTGACCACCAATGCTACTTATGTCACCCTGCTCTACCGTGCCCTCCTCGGGCATGATCCCGATCCCGCAGGCCTCGACCACTGGTGCGAGCATCTGCGGTACTTCAGCCGCCGCTCCGTCCTGCGCAGCATCCTCGGCTCCGGTGAAGCGGGCGCCCTCATTAAAGAAGCCGGACTCTCCCGCGGTACCCTCTCCCTCCCCGAAGCACGGGATCAGAATCCCGCCCTCACCCGCTTTGTCTGCCAGATGTATCTCGCTGCCCTTGACCGCATGCCCACTGTCGGCGAATCCAATGCCGCTGCGGGGGATCTCCTCTCCGGCACACGCTCGCTGAGCGTCATCTGCCTCGATCTCCTCGAGTCCGATGCCTTCGTGCAGATGCATCCGGACGATGCCGCCTACATCCGTGCGCTCTCCCTGATCTTCACCGGCGCCGAGCCGTCCATTCCGGAGCTGACGGCCCATCTCGATGCGCTCCGCACCGGCATGACACGGTTCTCCGTCTTCCTTGCCTATGCCAAATCCGAGCGTGCCGCACAGTATCTTGCCAATCACGGCTTACCCGATGCCTGTGCCGATCTTGCCTATGCATTCCCGCAGGTGTCGGCCAATGCCAAGTACTATATCTACCTCTCGCCGAGCTTTGATGCCTCGGGGCTGGGCTATGTCTATGCCGGTCAGATTCTGACCGTGACGGGACTGCAGGGCGAATGGCTCGAGGTTTCCTTCCACAACCGGACGGGCTATATCCACCGTGAACGGGTCGCCGGTTATGAGGGCGAGGGCATCCGTGTGCTGCCCGTTTCGAACATCCCGCAAAGCTCCAACATCGGCGGCACGCCGCTCCCGACCGGCTGCGAGGTCGCTTCGCTCTCCGTGCTGCTGCTCTATCTCGGCTATGACGGTGCCGGCAAGAATCTTCTCGCCAACACCTATATGCCCAAGGGCACGATCGGCCAGACCGACCCCCGCTATGCCTTTGTCGGCACACCCGAATATGCAAGCTCCTATGGGGCATTCTCCGGCGTCATGATCCAAACCTGCAACAATTATTTCAATGCCATCGGCAGCACACGCCACACCATCCGTGACATCAGCGGTGCGGACAAGGAGGCACTCTATGCGCAGATCGATGCCGGTCATCCCGTGCTCGTCTGGTACACGATGAACTGCACAACCAAGCGGACTTACGGTGCAACATGGAGCCTGCGGCGGGGCACCTCTTGGACGGAGCCCGGCACCGGCACCTACAGCTTCACATGGCGCAACAGTGAGCACTGCTCAGTGCTTGTGGGCTACAACCGTGTGAAGGACACCGTGATTCTGGCCGATGTCTGGGCCAACAGCGGTGCTGCCTCGGGCGGACTCACGGAATACAGCGCCGACAAATTCTTCAGTGCCTATGAATGGCTCGACCGGCAGGCACTCATCATCACCGATGAAGCGGCACCCTTTGCCCCCGGCGATGTGAACACGGACGGCACGGTCTCGGCACTCGATGCCGTGCTGATGCAGCAGCATCTTGTACATGGCGTACCGCTCACCGATGCCGGAGCCAAGGCCGCCGACCTCGATTTTGACAATCACATCACGGCGTTCGACCTCTCGCTGCTCAAGCGAAAGCTCCTGCAAACATAAAAACTATCTGCGGACACGGCATTGTGTTCGCAGATTTTTTTACATGACAACGGCGGGAAATTATGGTATCCTATGAATACAGACACGACCCTTGCCCATGTGTCCGGATCGCATGGGGGTACGTGAGGCAATGCCAGAACGTATGCCGGTGGTCTGGTGATTTGGTTTAAGCAGGTTCGAATCCTGCACAAGCTTTGGGCGCTTGCAATGAAAAATGACTATGTCAGTCACTTATGAATCAAAACGCAGTCCGCATTCGGTTCGCTCTCCGGAGCGGACGTGGCGATGCCGCTCTGCCGGAGGCCGGATACCGACGCCGGCACATTCTGCCAGACCTGTTCCCGCAGTCTGTGACCGCCGTCTCAAGATCTCTGCCGCCGCATTGCCATCAGAATGCGAAATGTGCACATCCGTCCCGTGATTGCGGGGTTTTCCACATAAAAGGAGGCAATTATGCAGTACATCATCAAGGAAACAGAACGAGGCTTTCTCTTTAAAAAAGGGCAGTTTGAGCGTATGCTCGAGCCCGGCATCCACCGTGTCCTCGGCCGGTCGGAATGCCGCATCCTGCCGCTGAACGAACCCCTCACCGATGCATTCGATGAGGCAATGCTCACACGTCTGCTGAAGGATGAGACCTTCCGCCGGAGCGTGGATGTGTGCGAGGTCGGCAATGCACAGCTTGCACTGCACGAGCGTGACGGCCGCTTCGTGAATGCGCTGGAAACCGGCCGCCACATCTTCTGGAAGGCAGCGGGCGCACACCGCTTCACGCACTATGATCTGGACACCCCCGAGGTGCCCGACACCCTCCCCCGCCACATCTGCGATGCACTCTGCGATGACGACTGGATGACGGCGTACCGCATCCCCGAGCATGCAAAGGGCATGCTGCTCTTTGACGGCCGTCTGGCCCGTGTGCTCGAGCCGGGGGTGTATTATTTCTGGAGCGGCGGCGTGGATGTGGACTGCGAGCTGGCCGACACACGACTGCAGCAGCTGACCATCACGGGACAGGAGATCCTGACGAAGGACAAGGTGAGCGTACGGCTGAACTTCGTGTGCAGCTACCGCATCACGGATTTTGTATCGATGTACAAGGAGATCCGTGATTATGCGGGACAATTCCACATTGCCGCACAGATGGCTGCCCGTGAATGTGTGGCAGTGCGGACGCTTGACGAGCTGCTTTCCGATCGGGAAGTGATTGCCGCCGAGATCCTTGCACAGCTGCAGAAAAAGGCACAGGCGATGTATCTTGATGTGACAGAAGCGGGCATCCGTGACATCATCCTGCCGGGCGAGGTGCGTGACATCATGAACACGGTGCTGATTGCGGAAAAGCGTGCGCAGGCGAATGTCATCACCCGCCGTGAGGAAGTGGCTTCGACCCGATCGCTGCTGAATACGGCACGCATGATGGAGGAAAACAAGACGCTCTACAAG
This sequence comes from Ruminococcus sp., assembly GCA_015066665.1. Lineage (GTDB taxonomy): Bacteria > Bacillota > Clostridia > Oscillospirales > Ruminococcaceae > UBA3855. Next base: position 57,275 of record SVNX01000008.1, read on the forward strand.
CTCAAGGAGCTGGAATATCTGGAGCGCATCTGTGAGAATGTGGGGAATCTCTCGGTCGGCGGGGGTGATCTGCTGGTGCAGCTGCGGGAGATTCTGGGTGTGAGGGGGTAACCATACCGAATTTTCAGGATGCACTGCCCTGTTTTTTGAGCATAAACGGCAGCATACAGCAAAAGCCTCCCCTGATGGGGAGGCTTTCCTGCAATTATGCCTTTATTCTGCCATTTCTGTGAACTGCAGCACCTCATCACGGAACAGAGGCGTGCTGAAATAACGCTCCGCTGTATCCGGCAGCACGGTCACCACCGTCTTGCCCTTGCCCAGCTTCTTTGCAAGTGCAATCGCTGCTGCCACGTTCGTGCCCGCTGAAATGCCGCACATCAGACCCTCCTTGCGTGCCAGTGCACGGGAGGTGTGGATGGCTTCCTTATCGGTGACAATGTAGATGTCGCTGTAGATCTCTGTGTTGAGATTCGCCGGAATCAGGCCGTCACCGATGCCCATCTGCAGATGTGTGCCGATGTTGCCGCCGGACAGAATGGCTGCATTCTCCGGCTCAACTGCCCAGATCTCCATATCGGGATTGGCTGCACGCAGTGTTTCACCAATGCCGGTGATGGTGCCGCCCGTGCCGATGCCGGCGCAGAAGCCGTGGATCGGGCCGTCCACCTGTGCAAGGATCTCCTGACCGGTATGGTCACGGTGCACCTGGGGGTTGGCGGGGTTCTCGAACTGCTGCGGAATGAAGACATTGGGGTTGTTTTTCTGCATGCGCAGTGCGGTCTGGAGGCACTCCTCGATGCACTTGCCGATATCGCCGTCATCGTGCACGAGGATGACCTTGGCACCATAATGGCACACGAGCTTGCGGCGTTCCTCGCTGACGGAATCGGGCATGATGATGACAGTCTTATAGCCCTTGACAGCACCGATGAGGGCAAGGCCGATGCCCTGATTGCCGCTGGTCGGCTCAACGATGATGGTATCCTCATGGATGAGGCCTTTTTCCTCGGCGTCGCAGATCATATTATAGGCAGTACGGGTCTTGATGGAACCGCCGACATTGAGTCCCTCGAACTTCACGAGCACCTGAGCGGCATCCTCGGGCACCATATTACGCAGGCGAACGAGGGGGGTGTTGCCGATCGCCTCGAGAATATTATCGTAAAACATTGTAAAACCTCTTTTCAACGCCCCCGGTGCAATGCGGGGCGACTCTGTACTTACGCACCATCTTATATTATAATACATCTGACAGAATTTTGCAAGGGGTTACAGGAAAAAAATGCTGGATTTGATGCGGACAAGCCTGAACAGCAAAAAAACTGCGCCCCCAAGCGGAGCGCAGAAAATTCAGTCAATTCTTCCTGTCAGATAGTCCAGACTTGTGCCGAAGAGATCCGCAATGCGGGCAAGCACCTCGGCCGGCATGGCATGCACGCCACGCTCATAATTTGCATAGGTGCGCCGGCTGATGCCAAGCCGCTGGGCAATATCCGACTGCGTCATGTGGTTCATCTTTCTGTGCGACCGGATGCGCTGATGCATGATGGCACGAATGCTTTCATAGTCCTTTTCCATTAGTCTGCCTCCTCTTGTGTTGTGATGCTGCAGGATCATCTATATTATATAAACACATTGGAGACCCCAAAATTGACAGTTTTTTTGAAATTTTAATTTTTTTCGTATGCATGCACAAAATAATGACTTAGTCTTTGTGCTATTCTTCCAGTTCTACAATGCGGCCGACCCATTTTCCGTAGAGGACTTCATAGGCATGGCGGCAGGCATCCCTTGTGACGGGCGCACTGCTCAGGAGTTCCATCGGGATGCCCATGAGCCTGACACGGTGTCCCGTGTCGAGAAATCCGCAGCGTTCATAGAAACGCTTGCGGGAGAGCCGCTGCGCCTGATTCGGGGCATCAGGGTCGGGGGCTTCGATCTCAAGGAAGAGGGGTTTTCCCCCATAATACGACCGGATTGCATCGAGGGCATGGCTGCCCAGTCCCCCGCCCCGCATGGAAGGATCGATGGCAAAATAGTCGATGAGCACGGGCTCGGCACAGATCGCCGTGACGATCAGTCCCACGGGGGCATCGCCCTCGCATAGGATAAGCATCTCCATCCGGCCTCGTTTCACCTCACGCCGGAGCATGGAAACGGGCTTGCGTTCACTGCGGGGGAACGCCTCACGATAGAGCCTGCGGAAAAACGGAAGATCGCTGGATTTTGCCGGTCGGATCGTCATACATACTCCTTTCATGCGGAAAGGTTCCCCCGTCAGGGACGGAGGAACCTTGTTTCATCATGATTCTGCATCGGGGCAAAGGCCCTCATACAGCTTGATATAGGTGCTGGCGGACGCATCCCAGCTGAAATCACAGCTGAGCGCACGCTTCACAAGTGCCTTCCATGCGGAGGCATTATCGAATTCTGCCCTTGCTCTTGCACAGGCATCGAGCATGTCGTGGGCGTTGTAGGTCTTGAAGGTATAGCCGTTGCCGTCGCCGTTGCCGTTGTCGGTCACGGAATCACGCAGACCGCCGGTTTCACGGACGATCGGGATGGTACCATAACGCATGGAGACCATCTGTGCAAGGCCGCACGGTTCACTCTGCGAGGGCATGAGGAAGAGATCGGCACCTGCATAGATTTTTCTTGCCAGTGCCGGCACAAAGCCCGTGGTCACGCTGACGGACTCGGGATAGCGCCACTGCATCTCCTTGAAGAAGTCCTCGTAGATTTTCTCACCGCTGCCGAGGATGACAAACCGGAAGCCGAGCTTCAGGATATCCTCGAAGACATAGCGGATGAGGTCGATGCCCTTATGCGACACAAAGCGTGTCACAATACCGATGACGGGGGCATCGCCGGCGGGCAGACCCACCTCAGCCAGCAGTGCTTCCTTGCAGGCAGCCTTGCCGCCGGGGGTTCTGGCACTGAATTTCTTGGCAATGCTCTTGTCCTTGGCAGGGTTGTACAGATTGGTATCGATGCCGTTGAGGATGCCCGAGAGCTTATCCTGCTTATTGACAAGGATCCGGTCGAGGCCGTGGGCATACCACGGATCCAGAATTTCAGAAGCATAGCTGGGGCTGACAGTTGTGATGCGGTCAGCGGTTTCCAGCGCACCCTTCATCATATTGATGGCACCGTCATACTCGAGGATGCCCATATGATAGAGCGGGATGCCCATCACTTCATTGAGCACCTCACGGCCATAACAGCCCTGATACTGAATGTTGTGGATGGTGAACACATGCTTGATCTTCTGATAGCCCTGCTGGTACTTGTAGAATACCTGATAGAACACGGGAATGAGGGCGGTCTGCCAGTCATTGCCGTGGATGATGTCGGGTTCGAAATCGATATAGCGGAGCATTTCCAGCACGGCACGGGAGAAGAACACAAAGCGTTCGCAGTCGTCATAGAACCCATAGAGTCCCTCCCTGCCGAAGTAATATTCGTTGTCGATGAAATAATAGGTTACACCGTTCCACTGTGCGGTGAAAATACCGCAGTACTGCTTGCGCCAGGAGACATCCACGGTGATGTTGGCGAGGAAGGTCATCTGGTTGCGCATTTCAGCGGGGATGGACATATAGAGCGGAATCACCACGCGGCAGTCCTGTCCCTGCTTGCAGATGGCTTCCGGCAGGGAGCCGATCACATCGGCAAGACCACCGGAGGCGGCATAGGGTACGGCTTCACTTGCGGCAAAGAGAATTTTCAAATCCGATCATCCTTCCATTACAGTTTCGCATTCTTTCCGATGTAGATCGGATAGGACTCGGAACCGGTGAGTACACGGCCGTCCACAATTTCAACATTCTTATCGGTGATCACAGAGGTCAGCTCGCAGCCGCTGCCGATCTTTGTGCCCTGCTGGAGCACGCAGTTTCTGACAACGCTGCCCTTGCCGATCTTGCAGCCGCGGAAGAGGATGCAGTTTTCCACTGTGCCCTCAATGATGCAGCCGTCGGCGATGAGGCTGTTCTTCACCTTGGAATCGATGCCGTACTTCACAGGGCCGTTGTCGCCGATCTTGGTGTAGATGGGCGAGTCGGGGAGGAAGAGAGCATCACGGTTCTTGCTGTCGAGCAGGGCCATATTGGCTTCATAGTAGCTCTTGACGCAGTCGATGCGGCTGAAGTAGCCCTTATGTTCATAGCCCATGAACTTGAATTCATTGACTCTTGCCTGCAGGATATCACGCACCAGGCTGTACTGGCTCTTGCTTGCGGCATCCTTGACGATGCGGCTGAGGAAGTCCTTACGCATCACGAACATATCAAGGGAGATGTTGAATTCGCCGGAGATCTTGGGATCGATGAGGACGCTTTCAATGCGGCCCTCTTCGTTCATTTCAAGAACATCCACGCAGGAGCCGGATTCCTCGTTGTATCTGTACTTGCCGTACACAGCGGTGATATCGGCACCGGTGGCGATATGCTGTTCGATCACAGCTTCAAAATCGATATTGGTCACATAGTCACAGTCCGCCATGACAACATATTCGGCATGGGAATGTTCCACAAACGGCCAGACATTGTTCAGTGCCTCGAGACGGCCTCTGTAGATGGAGCCGTCATGCTGGCTGAAGGGGGGCAGAAGGTGCAGACCGCCCTTCTTTCTGGCCAGATCCCACTCTCTGCCGGAGCCGAGGTGGTCGAGCAGGGAGCCGTAGTTGGACTTGGTGATGACGCCGACATCATAAATGCCGGAGTTGACCATATTGGACAGGGGGAAGTCGATGAGTCTGTATCTGCCGCCGAACATGATGGAACCCATGGTTCTGTGCTTGGTCAGATCAATGACAAGGGAATCATGCAGGCTTGCAAAAATCAAGCCGAGTACTTTATTATTTACGCCCATTATGAAGCCTCCTTACACATTTTCAGAGATGATCTGTTTGGGAAGAACAGCGGCATTCTCAGAGATCGTCACATTGTGGCCGACCACGGCAATGCCCCATTCATCGCGGTTTTCGATGCTCTCGGGGCTCAGGCCCACCTTTGCACCGGATTCCACAACGCAGTTTTCGCCGACGATGGCATATTCCACCACAGCGCCTGCCTTGACAACGGTGCCGGGCATGAGGATGCTGTAGTTGACAACTGCGCCCTCTTCAATGGTCACGCCGGAGAAAATGACGGAGAAATCGACCTTACCGCTGATGCTGCTGCCCTCGGTGATCATGGAGTTTTCGATCTGGGCATTCTCGCCGATGTACTGCGGGGGCATATTGTTGTGACGGGCATAGATCTTCCACTTGGGATCATAGAGATCAAGCGGAACGCTGGGGCTGAGCAGATCCATGTTGGCTTCCCACAGGCTGTCGAGGGTGCCGACATCCTTCCAGTAGCCCTCAAATGTGTAGCCGAACAGACGCTCACCGTTTGCGAGCATTGCGGGAATGATGTCCTTACCGAAGTCCTTGGAGCCGGTATTGGCATTCTCATTCTCGATGAGGTACTTCTTGAGCTTCTCCCATGTGAAGACATAGATACCCATGGAAGCGAGTGTGGACTTGGGCTGTGCGGGCTTCTCGGTGAAGTCCACAACTCTGCCCTCGCCGTCGCAGGTCATGATACCGAAGCGGGAAGCTTCCTCGAGGGATACATCGATGACAGCAATGGTACCGTCAGCGTTGTTCTTCTCGTGGAAATCCACCATCTTGGAATAGTCCATCTTATAGATGTGGTCGCCGCCGAGGACGATGACATACTCGGGGTCATAACGCTCGATGAAGCGCATATTCTGATAGATGGCATTGGCAGTGCCCTGGAACCAGTCCGCGCCCTCCTTGGTCTCGAAGGGAGAGAGCACATGCACGCCGCCGTACATTTTGTCGAGATCCCACGGCTGGCCGTTGCCGATATAATCATTGAGCACCAGGGGCTGATACTGTGTCAGCACGCCGACGGTATCGATACCGGAATTGGTGCAGTTGGACAGTGCAAAGTCAATGATGCGGTACTTACCGCCATAAGGTACAGCGGGCTTGGCAACGTCACGGGTCAGCGCATAGAGTCGGCTGCCCTGACCGCCGGCAAGGAGCATGGCCACGCATTTCTTTTTTGCTTTCATACTTTTCCTCCTAAAATCTGATGATATATCAATAAAACAGGATGGGTCTGTTTCCTATAAAGCGGAATCCGTTCCTATTTATTTTGTCTTCTCTTTCTTACCGGAAGCAAGTGTTTTGGCAGTGCCTGACTTGGCGGTCTTCTTGGCCTTTGCCGGTACATGCTTGAGATAGAGCACGGACAGCGGCGGCAGGGTCAGGGAGATGCACTGATCGAAGCCATGCATGCCGTATTCGATGGTTTCACAGGACTTCTTGGCGAGGCCGTCGCCGCCGAATTCCTTGGCATCGGTGCTGAAGAGCAGCTCATACTTACCCTCAAACGGCACGCCGATCTTGTAATCCTCGCGGCCGACGGGCACAAAATTGCACACAGCAATCACCTCACTGCCGTCATCCGCAATGCGGCGGAAGGCAATGACGCTCTGCTTGTAGTCATCGTGAGAAATCCAGCTGAAGCCGCTCCACGAATCGTCATTGTCCCAGAGAGCGGGGCTGTCGAGGTAGAGCTTGTTGAGCTTGGCGGTGAAATCCTGCATCTGGGCATGTTCCTTCTGCTCAAGCAGATGCCAGTCGAGCTGGGTCTGATAATTCCACTCGTTCTTCTGGGCGAATTCCTGACCCATGAAGAGCATCTTCTTGCCGGGATGCGCCATCATATAGGCAAGGAAAGCACGGTAGGATGCAAATTTATCCTTCTCATAGCCGGGCATCTTATTGATCATGGAGCACTTGCCGTACACGATCTCGTCGTGGGAAATCGGCAGGATATAGTTCTCAGAGAAGCAGTAGAAGAAGGAGAATGTGAGCTTATCGTGATTGAATGCACGATAGATGGGGTCGAGGGACATGTACTGCAGCATGTCGTTCATCCAGCCCATATTCCACTTGAAGTTGAAGCCGAGACCGCCGATATCGGTGGGCTTGGTCACGAGCGGCCATGCCGTGGATTCCTCGGCAATCATGAGCACATCGGGGTGTTTTGCGAAGACAGCTTCATTCAGATGACGGAAGAACTCGACTGCTTCGAGATTCTCGTTGCCGCCGTTGATGTTGGCTGTCCACTCGCCGTCACGTCTGTCGTAGTCGAGGTAGAGCATGGACGCCACAGCATCCACACGCAGGCCGTCGAGGTGGAACTCATCGAGCCAGTAGCAGGCACTGGAGATGAGGAACGAGCAGACCTCGCCCCTGCCGTAATCGAACACACGGGTACCCCAGGACTTATGTTCCATCTTCTTGGGGTCGGTATATTCATAGCAATAGGTGCCGTCAAATTCCACAAGACCCGAGGGGTCCTTCGGGAAATGAGCGGGTACCCAGTCGAGGATCACGCCGATGCCGGCCTGATGGAACAGGTCGATCATCTCACGGAACTGGTCGGGTGTGCCGTAACGGGAGGTGGGGGCATAATAGCCCGTCACCTGATAGCCCCAGGAGCCGTCATAGGGATACTCCGTGAGGGGCATGAATTCAATGTGGGTATAGGACATCTTCTGCATGTACGGAATCATCTGCTTTGCGAGTGACACATAATCAAGAACAGTGCCATCCTCGTTGTGACGCCACGAATCGAGATGTACCTCGTACACGTTCATCGGACGCTTGTACACCACATGTTTTTTCTTTTCCTTGAGCCAATTTTCATCCTTCCATTCATAGCTGCTTTCATAGATTTTGGAGGATGTGGCGGGTCTTGTTTCGAAATGAGCCGCATAGGGGTCGGATTTCATGAGAATGTCGCCCCGACGGGTTTCGATGCTGAATTTATAGCAGTCAAACTGCTTCAGGCCTTCAATGACTGCTTCCCAGATGCCGTCCGCGATGGTTTCCATCGGGTGGCACTCACGGTCCCAGTCGTTGAAATCGCCGACAACGGAGACGCTGACGGCATTGGGTGCCCACACGCGGAAGCGGTGTTTGGACACGCCGTCCTCATCAATTCTGTGGACGCCGAAGAATTTATATGCTTCGTTATTTTTTCCCTGATAAAAAAGATACAGCGGGAAATCATTTGGGTTGTTCGTTTTTGCATTCATGGCATTGCCCCCTTTCTATCTATTTTACCAGAAAACATAATTCGTTTCAAGTGATTTCACAAATGATGTTGAAATTTCATAGGGTGGCATAATTTAATAGTGCTGTTTTTGTGCACATTTAACAAATTGCATATTTCTGTTTTTGCGTCGGCACATCATGACTGCCATGCGCAGCAGTGCAGATTCGTATCACAGCTGCGGTGCAGTCATCACGGAGGGGGGCAGCGGCAAGGGCATTTGCAGCGATACAGGAAAGGGCTTCGTTCTGTTCTTTTGCCCCTGCGGCAGCGGCAGCGAGGCCGTCGGCGATGCCCTCGGGGATGCCGTCGGAGGTCATGATCAGGCAGTCACCTGATGCAGCCGTCAGCGTGTGCTGCACGGGGACACAGTCGGGCAGGACGCCGAGGGGGAAAGCATCGCCGGAGAGCCTGCGGACACGGCCGCCATGGACATGGAGCGTGGGCGGGGCACCGCATTTGATGAGGGTGACAGTGCCCGTATCGCCGTCAAGCCGGAGCACATCGAGGGTGGCGGACTGCTCATCAAGAAGTCCCGAGAGCAGCAGATGCAGCAGCCGGACGGCACTGTCCGGATCCATGCCGCTGCGGATGAGACGGCTGAAGCTGCGCACGGTGAGCCTTGCCGAAAGAGCGGCGGCATTGCCGCTGCCCATGCCGTCGGAGAGGATGAGCCAGCTGTCACCATGGGCATCGGTGAACTGTGCGGAAGCATCGCCGCAGCGGCCTTTTCCGCCTGCACTGCGGCTTTCGACGGCACATTCAAGGGTAAAGGGCGGTGCCTCGTAGAATTGCAGAAGACGCCCCTGCCCTGCCGGCATCGGCGGGAGCACACGGAGATCTGCATGGAGAGCTTCGCCAAGAAGCATGGCGATCACGGGAGCGGCTTCGGCGGGATCCTTGGCGATGAGTTCGGCAGCGATCCGGCCGCTCCGGAGGCGGTGCACGGTGCAGCGTGCATCCTGACAGCCGCAGGATGCGGCAATTCTGCGAAGGAGTGCGGTTTCCGATTCGCACACGGGGAGCGAACGCTTTGCGGCCATGCCGGCAGTCACGCCCGAGAGCACGTCCATCGAGAGGAGCAGGCGGCTGCGGCTTCCCGCAAGGGCAGCATCGCTGCAGCGGTGCACGGCGGATTTGCGGGCATATTCCGCACAGGCCTCACGCAGACGGGGCGCATGAATGCAGCTGTCAAGCTCAGCGGGGAGATGGGCGGCGGGATGATGCAGAAGCTGTTCAAAAGCTGCGGCAGTGGATTCGGCCCGCTGCGTCCAGCAGAAATCCGCATTCTTGCATGCGCTGCAGACGCTCTGGCGGAGGCTCTCGGCGGCCTTTGGCGGCGCGGATGCGGGCAGATGGGAGAGCAGCGCACGGGTATCCTGCCGGATGGCATCGATCGTATGCATCAGCACCGGCTCCCCTGCCCCGCCGGACGCATTCTCCGCCGACTGCACACGGATCCATCGGAGAAGGGCATCATGGGGACAGAAGCCGTGGAGCATGCAGGCGAGAATCAGCTCGATCACAAGGCGGACAAGCTCCTGACTCCCATCGAGCACGGCGGCACTCATCAGCTGCATCACAAAGAACACGGACAGGAAAAGGGGCTGCGGGAGCTTATGCAGAAATCCGGCAAGCATCGCAGTGATGGGCAGAAACAGCAAGGGCTGGCCAAGCTGAATGCTGCACAGTGCCGCACCGCATGTGCAGAGAGCACCGCAGAGGGTACCGCCGGTCTGACCGAACTGTCTTGCGGCGATGAGCACGGCCGTCATCCCGAGCAGCCGGCCGACATTCAGCCAGGGCGTATCGATGCCGCAGAGGGCGGTAACGGACAGGAGCATGGTCATGGCGAATGTGAAGCTGCTGCCGGCACCGAGCACGATGCAGCGGGATTCCTTCAGGCAGCGGGCGGCATCGGAGAGGAAATAGACCGCCGCACCGATGACGAGGGATTCGAGTACAAAGAGCGGAAAACGCCCATGCTGCGCCTGAAACACAAATTCGACCGCTGCACCGCCCGCAACGCCTGCCACGGCGGACAGGACAGCGAGCACATGGGGACGGCGCAGCTCATAGAAGAGAATGCGCATGCTCAGCACGCAGACGAGGGCGGCAAGGGCGAAGTACATCCCCTCCGGCACCATGAAAATACACGCAAGCATGGCGCCGGCAAGGATGAAAAGCCCATAGAACGGCGGGCAGACGCCGGTAAGCACGGCAGCAAGGGGTGAGACCTCACCGCAGACCTGTCCGGTCGTGAGTGCGAAGCCCGCAAGGGCAGCGAGCAGACAGCCGGCAGGAATCCGGCACCAGGGGGCATGGCAGAGACTTCTGATTTTTTGCATGACAGCGTTCCTCACTTTCACATTGATCCGCACGGGGATACATTATTATAATTATTATAGCATGGTGCGGGTGTGAGGAATGTCGGAATCCTCCGGCGATTCGGGTAAGATCAGCGCAGGGGACTGTTATTTCCTGCGATTTGAGGGAGGCGGCGGCATTGCCCGGGAAACGAAAAGCATCCCATATAGGATGCCCTGACGGGACGTGTCGTGCCTCTGCACGCTCACGCCCTGCAAAAAAGCCGGAAACGTAAGACGAACGCCCTCGTTTCCGGCTGCATGAACAGACCTGTTTTGTTATTTTCGTGCTGCCAGCGCATTCGCAAGCCGCACAAGTTCCGCCATCGTCAACGCTTCGATCCGCACGCTCGGGGCAATCCCTGCCGCATCGAGCACCGCTGCCATCTCTGCCTTCGGGATGCCCATTGCACCCGCAAGCACGCCGGCCAGCTGCTTTCTGCGCTGTGAAAACCCCGCCTTCACCATCCGGAAGAAGGTCGCTTCATCCGCCACCTCCCACGGCTTTTCCTGATGCAATGCGATCTGGATCACCGCAGAATCGACATTCGGGGCCGGCATGAAGCTCCCGCGGGAGACCCCGAAGAGCTGTCTGGCTTCCCCATAAAATGCCACTGCCACCGATACTGCGCCGGATTCACGGCTGCCGATCGGGGCGCACAGACGCTGAGCGGCTTCCTTCTGCACCATGACGGTGATGGTCTCGATGGGAAGCTTTTCCTCCAGCAGACGCATGATGAGAGGCGATGTGATATAGTACGGGAGATTCGCACAGACGGCCACACGCAGTCCTGCAAATTCCTCGGCAATGAGCGCAGCGAGATCATATTTCATCGCATCGCCGTGGATGACCTTCACATTGTCAAAATCGGCCAGCGTCTCGTCAAGAATCGGGAACAGGCGGTCATCGAGTTCGACCGCAACGACCTTGTCCGCACGCTTCGCAAGCTCCGCTGTCAGCGTCCCGACACCCGTGCCGATCTCGAGCACGCCGAAGCCCTCCGCCGCATTGCCCATCTCCGCAATGCGTGGGCAGACCGAGGGATTGATCAGAAAATTCTGGCCAAGTGCCTTGGAAAACTGGAAGCCATGGCGGCCGAGCAGTTCCTTGACATAGCCGATGTCCGTCAGATTATGCATGTTTGTTCCTCCATATGATAGGGTCGCTTTTCTCAGAAAAGCGCAGTATTTCAAGGTCAATCGCTGTCAGCCGGTGAGCGATGCCATCACCGCCTCCGCACAGCGGATGCCGTCGACGGCTGCACTCGTGATGCCGCCGGCATAGCCCGCACCCTCACCGCAGGGATAGACCCCCTGCACGGCCGTGCTGACAAAGTCAGCATCACGCAGCATCCGCACGGGGGACGAGCTGCGGGATTCCACGCCTGTCAGGATTGCATCGGGATTGGCGAAACCACGCAGTTTTTTGTCCATCGCCGCAATGCCGAGCCGCAGTGTTTCACACATGAAGCCGGGAAGATAGCGGTCGGGCGAAGCGAAGGTCACGGATGGGGTATAGGTCGGCGTGACGCTGCCGAAATGATCGGATTCACGGCGGGCCAGAAAATCGCCCACACGGATGACGGGAGCCGCATAGCTGCCGCCGCCGGCTGCGAAGGCATCCCGCTCAAGCTGACGCTGCAGCTGCATGCCGGCAAGGGGATGCTCGCTCCCGAAATCCTCCGGCGTCAGGCCCACAAGCAGCGCAGAATTGGCGTTTCTGCCGTTCCGGGCAAAACAGCTCATGCCGTTGACCGCAAGCATGTCCCGCTCGGATGCCGCAGCGACCACTTCCCCGCCCGGACACATACAGAAGGTGTAGAGGCTCCGGCCGTTCGGGAGATGCACGGCAAGCTTGTAATCCGCCGCACCGAGCATCGGATGCCCCGCCATGCGGCCATAAAGGGCACGGTCAATCTCGCTCTGGAGATGCTCGATGCGCACGCCCATCGCAAATGGTTTTTGCGCCATGGGAAGCCCTTTTTCGTAGAGTGCCTGCACCGTATCACGGGCACTGTGGCCGAGTGCGAGAATCACATGGGAGGCCGGAATCTCCTGCGGACGGCCGTTCTCCTCGCAGAGAACCGACTGCACATGGCCATTTTTCTGCGTAAAACCAGTGAATTTCGTCTGAAAATGAACCTCGCCGCCAAGCGAAAGAATCTTCTCACGCATCGTGCGGACGGTGTCGGTGAGCCTGTCCGTGCCGATGTGGGGCTTGGCCTGCCAGAGGATTTCCTCGGGGGCACCGCATGCCGCAAAGGTCTCAAGCACGAAGCGGATGCGGGGATCCTTGATGCCGGTGTGGAGCTTGCCATCGGAAAACGTGCCCGCACCGCCCTCGCCGAACTGGATGTTGCACTCGGTGTCGAGGATGCCGTTTTCACGGAATCTGCGTACTTTTTCGCATCTCTCATCCACGGCGCAGCCACGCTCGAGGACAATGGGGCGCAGACCGGCTGCGGCGAGCACATAGGCCGCAAATAAGCCTGCGGGGCCAAATCCTACAATCACGGGGTGTGCAGCGGATCTGCATGCGGGGATGGTATAGGGCCTTTCGGTGACGGGCTGGATGTCGTTGTCACGGCTGCATTTTTTGAGCAGCTGCGCCTCCTGCTTCACGGACAGATCCAGTGAAAACAGGAACGAAACCGCATCCCGGCGTCTCGCGTCAACGGAACGTCTGCGGACTTTGAGAGAAGTGATGTTTCCCTCGGGAATTCGCAGTTTTTTGGCTGCCGCAAGATACAGATCACGCTCTGAATAATACAGCGGCAGGCGGAGATTCTGGATGCGAATCATGTGCGTGTGCTCCTTTCTGCAATGCTTCTGGCGGCATGGGCACCGCTCGCCCACGCCCAGTGGAGATGGTAGCCGCCGCACAGACTGTGTACATCGGCCGCTTCACCGACGATGTAGAGATGCGGTTGCGCCTTGACCTGCAAATCCGCATCGAGTGCCGCACCGCTCACGCCGCCCGCCGTGGCCTGCGCCTGCTTCCAGTCGGCCATGCCCGTGATCGGGAACGGGAGATGATGCATCATTGCGGCGATTTCACGCAGTTTTCTGTCACCAAGCCGGTAAACAGGCGTATCGGCGGTGACATGGCAGCACTTCAGAATCAGCCGTGCGAGGGGCTTCTGGAAAAAGCCGGACAGCAGCATTTCCGCATCGCCCTCGCTGCGTGATGCCTGAAAGCTGTAGAGCTGCGCAAGCGTTGCTTCTGCGTCCTGCTCTGGCAGCAAGTCAAGAATCACACGATATTCCTGCGTTTTTTTAGTTCTGACAAGGGATGCCATATTAAAAATGCAGATGCCCGAGACCGTTTTTTCCGTGAACTGCACTTCGCCGTTTTCGGTGTAAAGGCAGCGTTCTCCCGCCATGAGCATAGCGTTCGCACGGACACGGAGGCCCTTCAGGGGACGGAGAATTTTCGGGTCGGAAAGAAGCGGACAAAGGACGGGTCGTGGGGATTTCAACGGAATATTGAGCTTTTCAAGAAGCGTCCACGCACTGCCATCCGTACCGAGATGGGGGGCGGCATGCCCGCCGCAGGCAAAGATCACATCGGCGGCACGGTAGGTTTCCGACGCCGTGCCCACGAGCCAGCCGCCCTTGTGGGGTGTGAGCGAGATCACTGCGGCATCGCAGATCTCCTGCACGCCGCACTGCGCTGCACGCTGCCGCAGGGCATCGAGCACCGAGGCCGCATGCATGCTGTAGGGGTAGATGCGTCCGGCGGAATCGGTGCGGCAATGGAGTCCGAGCGATGCAAAAAAGTCCGCAGCATCGCCAAATTCCGAAAGGATTTCCGCAACCGGCACGCTGCCGCAATAATCATCGGCCGACAGGGGCGTGTGGCTCAGATTGCACCGGCCATTGCCGGTGGCGAGGATCTTCTTACCCGTGCGGGAGAGCTTTTCGAGAATCGCAATTTTCCCGATGCCATAGGCTGCCGCAGTCACGGCCGCAGCAAGTCCCGCCGCACCGCCGCCGATGATGATGAGATCGTACATGGATACTCCTTTCCGGTGGTCATTCCCACGCAAATTCGGTCAGATTGCCCTCCGCCGTCAGGCCGGGATAGCCCCACTGACGGAGCACTTCATAGGCCGCAATCGCCACCGAATTCGAAAGATTCAGGCTCCGAAGGGTCGGCCGCATCGGAATGCGTATGCAGCTGTCGGGATGGGCGGCCAGCAGGGATTCGGGCAGGCCCGCATCCTCCCGGCCGAACATGAGATAGACATCCTCCTGCGTGGGATAGATGACATCACTGTGACAGAGGCGGCTCTTGGTCGTGGCAAAAAAAATGCGGTCGCCGCTGTGCTGAGCAAGAAACGTCGCAAGATCGGGATATTCCGTGATATCAAGCTTGTCCCAGTAATCGAGTCCCGCACGCTTGAGTGCCTTGTCCGTAATGGTAAATCCATAAGGCCCGATCAGATGCAGACTTGCTCCTGTGACAGCGCATGTGCGGGAAATATTGCCGGTATTCTGAGGAATCTGCGGTTCACACAGGACGATGTGAAGTTTCATAGAAGGCTCCTTTATATGAAAATATTGACTTTTATATTCCGCATTTCGTGCGGCAGAATAAGAACAAAACCGGAGGAGGGATGAAGATGACGATCGGTTCTGTAGTCAAGGGCATTGCCATGGGTGCGGCGGTCGGTGCCGCATGGTATGCGGTGTCGAAGGCCTCGGAGCGGGAACGCCGCAGCATGAAGCGCCATGTCGGCCGTGCTCTCAAGGAAGCGGGGGCGGCACTCGATGATATGACATCGGTGATGCGCTGATGATTCCGGCTATCTTCTGAAATCTCAGAAGATAGCCGTTTTTTCACTTTGCACAGTTCTTGCGGTAGGCAAGATAGCTCTCGAGGATGATCACGGCGGCAACGGCATCGACAACGGCCTTGCGCTTTTTGCCGCGGGTATTGGTCACGTTGAGGTAATTATGTGCGGAGACAGTCGTGCTCCGCTCGTCCCACATAACGCACTCCAGCCCCGTCTTTTCGTGCAGCAGCTCGGCAAATTTCATGCATTTTTCGGCACGCTCACCCACTGTGTTATTCATGTTCTTGGGATATCCCACGACGATCAGTTCCGCGCCCTGCTCCCTGGCCTTTTCGGCCACGGCATCGGCACAGCGTTCGAAATGACGCTCCTGCACGACGCAGACGGGGGAAGCGAGGAATTCGGATTTGTCACAGATGGCAAGTCCTGTACGGGCATCGCCGAAGTCTACGGATAGGATTTTCATAGTACAGCCTTTCTCTTCTTGTTGTCAGCAGCAGTCGCACCAATATAAAATATCGGAAACATCTGCGCTTTTCAGCTTTTTGCGATTGATGAAGAAATGCCCGATGCCGGCATCTCCCCACATGATGTTTTCATCGTTTTTCCCGTTCACCCTGCCGGAAAATAGGGCATGCCGCCGATTTTGCTTTCGAGTACTGTCGGCACCTCGTCCTTCAGTCTCATGCGGACGGAAGCTTCGGTTTTCATTCCCGCCATGGCCTTTTCGGCGGCATTGCGGGCAAAGTGCAGAGCTTGTTCTTCGTCCATAGGTTCACTCCTCACACGCATTGACAATGAAGCACAGCGTGGTAGAAATCCACACAATACTGGTCTTTTATCTGACATCATAGTAAAATCCATCCGCCGCTTCCCTGTCCTTTCCGGTGAAAATACGCTTTGTGAGCGACCAGTTCCGGATGAGATACCAGTCACCGAATTCATCGAATTTGCGGCTGGAAGTGAGGATA
The DNA here is from genome assembly GCA_015066665.1 of Ruminococcus sp. Lineage (GTDB taxonomy): Bacteria > Bacillota > Clostridia > Oscillospirales > Ruminococcaceae > UBA3855. The sequence goes on from SVNX01000008.1 coordinate 73,555, forward strand.
TAGGATTTCTTCAGCGTACCGAATTTCTGCCCCCTGCTCACGCCCAGCTGATTCAGTCTTGCAGCAAAATCCATGTCCTCAAGGCTGATGAGCGATTCATCAAAGCCGCCGATTTTCTCGAAATCCCGTCTGTAGCACCAGAACATACCGCCGGAGAGGGCGGCCTTGTTCTTCCACATGATGGGGATGAGGTTGACGGCTACGCAGGCCCCCGAGCAGAGAATGCCGAGGGAAATGCGATCGAATTCCGAGCGGGTTCCGCCGCCGACATATTTGCCGGTGCTGAGCATGGCACGGATTTCGGCGAGGGATGTGGGTGACATGAGACTGTCGGCATCGATGGTGACAAGGATCTCGCCGTGTGCGGCACGGGCACCGGCGTTGCGGATTTTGCTGATGCACTTGTCCTGATTCAGGACAATCCTCGCCCCATAGCGTCGTGCGATGGGGATGGTTCTGTCGGTGCAGCGGTTCGCCGCAACAATGACCTCCACCCCGCAGTCCGGCACCGCCGCAGCCGCCCGCCGGATGGCTCTCAGGGCAGAACCGATGTATTTTTCTTCGTTATGTGCGGGGATGATAATGGAAAATACGGGGTTGTTCATGATTACGCTCCTGTCAGGCTGTCACGAAGCCTGCGTATATTTTCTTCAATCTTCCGGATGACCTCCATGAACACCGCATCGCTCTCCCCTGTCGGGTCGGGCAGATTCCAGTTATCATCAAAGGCCCTGCCGATTAGGAAAGGGGGGATTTACAGATGAGGCATTCTTCGTTCATGGGGTTCTCCTTTTGGGGTGGGGAATTTTAGTCCGTGATACAAAAGCCGCAAAGTATATTGTAATAAATCAGAATTTGTATTTCGCTGCATATGAGTAAGGTGTCTGTTTATTATTAATCAAGGAACAAGCCAATCTCCTCTGCCATTTTATCGGCTTCAAAGTGAAAAACGTAATGATCACAATCAAGCTCAATCGTCTTTATATTTGGCATATTCTCGGCGAAACGGTAACTGACCTCCATCCACTTATCTCCCATGCCTGTGGCTACAAACATAAGCATCGGGACTTCGGGCTTGTCCCCCGAAGCTACCACTGCCGCATTATCCTTAGCCATATTGGCTTCTCTTGCGGT
>SVNX01000039.1 GCA_015066665.1 Ruminococcus sp.
CGAACGAAGTGAGACAGAGGGGACGGGCTGTTCAGCGGCAGCACCCTCCCTCTTTCCCCCTCCCCTTTGGGGAGGGGGTAGGGGGTGGGGCAAAATTAAGCGAAATCATACTTTTTTGACAAGCTGAACCCTCCATGAAAATGGAGGGTTTTCTGCTGCAAGAACATATCCTGGCGTACTGCCTGCATATACTTCACCAGACCCTATCATGACTGGAGGTTATGCCATGCAGGAAAATTTATCGGAGCTGGCGCAGAAATACCGCGAAGAAATGCTCCGTTTGTACAGCTCCGTGCCGCAGGAAACGCCGCCGCCCGTGCCGGACGTGACGGATGTGACGGCATTCCCCGCTGAAGCAGTCGCCATCATAGACGACGTTCTGCCCGATGCGGATGAGGAAGCCCCCCTCCCCCCGCTTCTTGCCGCAACCGAAGAACGGCTCGAGGAGGAAATACTCGCTTCGGCCGATCCCGAGGGCACGATCTATGAAGAGCCGGTGCTGCCCGATTACATCCTCGCACCCGCACCCGAAGTTCCGACCGTCTATACATCCTCCGGCCAGCTTTATGTGGCGGCCGTCACCGGCGCAGGGGCCTTTCCCGTGGAAAATGCCCATGTGACCGTCTGGCAGCAGGAAAACGGCCAGTCCGTCCTGCTGCATCAGATGCGCACCGATGCAAGCGGTGAAACGCCGCCCATCCGCATCCCCGCCCCCGATGCCGCCCTCTCCCAGACACCCGGTGCCGTGCAGCCCTATGCACTCTGCCGGATCCGCATCTATGCACGGGGCTTTTACCGCATCGAGCTGCTTGATGTGCCTGTTTTTGCCGGTGTCACATCCCGACAGGTCTTCAATCTGATTCCGCTGCCGCTGACGATACATGAGGATACCGAGGTCATCCCCATGCTGTCCGCTGCACCCAATCCATGAAAGGGGGGCCATCATGCTGACCGGTGAACCCTTCATCCCCGAACAGATTACCGTCCATCTGGGACCGCCCGATGCCAGTGCCGCCAATGTTACGCTGCCGTTTCCGGAGTACGTCAAGAATGTCGCCTCCAGCGAAATCTATCCGACATGGCCGGAAAGCTCTCTGCGGGCCAATATCTATGCCATCACGACCTTTGCCCTCAACCGCATCTATACTGAATGGTACCGCTCACGGGGGTATGACTTCGACATCACAGCCTCCACGCAGTATGACCAGAAATTCATCGAGGGCCGTGAGATCTTCGAGAATGTCGGACAGATTGCCGACGAGCTGTTCAACGATTTCATCCGCCGCCGCGGTACGATCGAACCGCTGTTTGCGGCCTTCTGCAACGGCACCACCGTCACCTGCAGCGGCCTGTCCCAGTGGGGCACGGTGGATCTGGCACGACAGGGGCTGATCCCCTACGAGATCCTCACCTATTACTATGGCGATGACATCGACATCGTCCGGAATGCCCGTGTTGCCGCAGCGGAAATGTCCTTCCCCGGCGTGCTGCTGGCACCCGGCTCATCCGGCAACGATGTCCAGCGGATTCAGATTCAGCTCAACCGCATCTCCCGCAACTATCCCGCCATCCCCAAGATCGACAAAGCAGACGGCTTCTACAATGTTTCCACCGAGGAAGCCGTCCGCAGCTTCCAGCGCATCTTCAACCTGCCCGTCACGGGCACGGTCGGAAAATCCACATGGTACCGCATCGCCTACATCTACACCAGCGTCAAGCGGCTTGCGGAGCTTGACTCCGAGGGCATCTCGCAGGGGGAATTCTCCCTCCAGTTCACAGACGATCTCCGCCTCGGCATGCAGAGCAATCAAGTGCGTGCGCTTCAATATTTCCTTGCTGTGGTGGGCGCCTACTATGCCGCCGTGCAGCCGGTGGAAATCACGGGCTACTACGGCGAAATGACCGAGGCTTCCGTCCGCTCGTTCCAGCGGGTGTACGGCCTGCCGCAGACGGGCATTGTCGATCAGACCACATGGGAGGATCTGTACCGTGCGTATAAGGGCATTGAGGAATCCATGCCGCCGGACAGCGATCTGGCACCGGCACTCTACCCCGGCACCATCCTGCGTGAAGGCGTCACCAGCGATGATGTCCGCATCCTGCAGGAGTACCTCACCTACATTCACGAGACGATTCCGGAGATCCCTGCCGTCAAAAACACAGGCTATTTCGGCCCGCTGACCCGTGCATCAGTGCTTGCCTTCCAGCGTTATGCAGGACTGCCGGAGAACGGCGTTGCGGGGGCTGTGACATGGGATGCCATTGCCGGACTCTACTCCGATCTGAAATTCGGATATGAAAAACGCCCGTACCAGTCGCCGGGCTATACAATCAGTTAAAGGAGGGCCTGCACATGGGCTATTCGGACGAACAGAAACGCAGCCACATCGAAGAGCTGCAGACCTATCTGCACCGGATCTCCTATGAAGATCCGAAGATTCCCCGTGTCATCCCCGACGGTATCTACGGGCCGGAGACGGCCGATGCCGTGCGTGCCTTCCAGCAGGCCTACGGGCTGACCGATTCGGGCGAAGCCAATTCTGCCACATGGGAAAAGGCCGCCGAGGTCTATCGGACGCTGATCGGAACACTTGCCGAGGCACTTGAGGTCTTTCCGCCCCGCAGCCGTGTGATGGTACAGTCGGGCGATGCAGGACTTGCGGTGCTCATCATCCAGTCCATCCTGCGGGTGCTGGGCGAAGCATATGCCGATCTGCCCCGTCCCGAGGTGACCGGACTCTATGACGCACCGACTGCGGAGGCCGTCAAAGCCTTTCAGCAGCGCAGCCATTACCCCGTGACGGGGGATGTCGATCTGCTGACATGGAATCTCCTTGCGTCCTCGGGTGCCGAGCATCGTCTCCCCCGCTAACAAATCATGCCCCTCCGGCCAAGGCCGGAGGGGCATCTTACTTCAACGTCATCTCATCAGCGGGGTTCACAGATCAGCTTAATTGCTGTTCGGTCCTCGCCATCGATCTGAATGCTTGTGAATGCAGGAACGCAGATCAGATCAATGCCAATGGGTGCAAGATAACCTCTTGCAATGGCAACCGACTTGATTGCCTGATTGGCAGCACCGGCACCTACGGCCTGAATTTCCACAGTCTTGTTTTCTCGGATCACACCCGCAATGGCACCTGCTACAGAATTTGGTGAAGAACGGGAAGACACCTTTAACACTTCCATAAGAACCTCCTAAGTATAGCTTGTTGTCAGATTGTTTACACGTTTGGAATCATGGGATGTTGTGCCATTCTTATTATACATCATTTTCGCCAAAAATGCAAGAGCTTTTATGTATTTTTGTGAATTACCTCACAATAATGGCCGTAATTTTTGTGCATTTTCCGGATTTTTTGTCGAAATCCACCAAAACGCCGTTCAGAAAACATTCACCTGCGGCCTCAGCGAAACGCTGCGGGAGGTGGTAGCGCAGGCGGTTCATGGCAATTTCCTTGTCCACGCCCAGCACGGAATCCTCCACACCTGTCATACCGGCATCGGTGATGTAGCCGGTGTGTCCTGCCAGAATGCGGGCATCGGCAGTCTGGACATGGGTATGCGTGCCGAGGACAGCCGTCACACGGCCGGCCAGATGATAGCCCATGGACTGCTTCTCCGAGGTCGCTTCAGCGTGAAAATCCACAAAGATATTGGGGGTGTCGATCTCACGGAGAATGGCATCGGCCACAGTGAAGGGATTGTCGAGCGGCTCCATATAGAGCCGCCCCGAGAGATTCACAACGGCCACCTGACAGGAGCCGAAATCCAGCTCGCACCAGCCCTTTCCGGGGCATTCGGACGAATAATTCGCCGGCCGGATGATGTCCTCCTCGTCATAGATGGACAGGCTCTCCCGCCGCTGGAAGCAGTGATTGCCCGTGGTGATGGCATCGGCACCCGCCTGAAAGATCTGCTTGGCCGAATACGCTGTGATGCCGTTGCCGTTGGCGGAGTTTTCGCCGTTGACGATCACAATGTCCGCCCCCAGCTCCTTCTTCAGACCCGGCAGCTTCTTCTGCAGGAACAGACAGCCCACCTCGCCCACGACATCTCCGATGAATAATAGTTTCATATGTATCTCCTTGTCATAAAAAATCTCTGCGCCGGCGTTCCAGCGCAGAGATACCGGCTTATTTTCTTGTGATTTCCGCAATCAGGTCATCGACATCACTGCGGGCAGGCTTGGTGCTTCCGGCCGCATAGCTTCCTGTGCGGCGTGCCGTCTGTGCACCGATCGGATCGTCATCGGCCGGCGGCTGAGTGAGTCTCACCTGCGGCGACTGCGGATGTGCCACGGGGACACTGATCGTATGGCGGGGATTGTTCGGACCTGCACTGGGATCCGGCAGGGAGATCGGACGGGTCGCAGAATAGGACGCTTCCTTTACATACCCCTGACTGACGGGGGCCTCGTCATCCTCGTACTCATCGTCATCCTCGTACTCGTCGTCATCTTCGTACTCATCGTCGTCTTCGTACTCATCGTCATCTTCGTACTCATCGTCATCTTCGTACTCATCGTCGTCTTCGTACTCATCGTCGTCTTCGTACTCATCGTCATCTTCGTACTCATCGTCGTCTTCGTACTCGGCATCATCTTCGTACTCGTCGTCATCCTCGTACTCATCGTCGTCTTCGTACTCGGTATCGTCCTCGTACTCATCGTCATCCTCGTACTCGGCATCATCTTCGTACTCGGCATCATCTTCGTACTCGGTATCGTCCTCGTACTCGTCGTCATCCTCGTACTCGGCTTCTTCGTCCTCGTTCTCATAATCCGCAGCGAGGTCGGGGTTCATATCGACATCGGGAAGCGCCTCATAGGCATCCTCATCGTAGACATCTTCATCATAGACATCCTCGGGATCCTCAGCAGCATCGTCGGCTTCGGCATCCTCCTCAAATGTCTCGTCTTCTTCGTATGCCTCTTCCTCGTACTCTTCGTACTCTTCGTATTCCTCATATTCTTCGTAGGCTTCGTTCTCATCGAACGCCTCATACTCGGCCTCATACTTGGCTCTGCGGGCACGGCGCACCAGCAGATACGGCACCTGCAGCATCAGGCTCAGCGTACAGCAGAGAATGAAGACAACGGGCACAACCGCAAAGCCGGCCCAGAGACGGATGCCCATAACGGGGAAACGCTCCTCGAGGGCAGGAATCAGGGTCTTGAGCAGCACATCGCCGATCATCAGCGCACCAAGTGCACCGCCGGCAGCCATGCCGAAGAAACGGTGACCTGTACCGGTGCCCTCCTTGTGGCTGTGGAAAATACCCAGCAGACACAGGGCAATGCAGAGACACGGCAGGCTTGCCATGCTGTCAAGCCACGGACAGTACATAACGCCCTTGGACATGCTGACGCTGAGCACAACCACAGTCTGGGCAATGCAGATGGACAGCATGAAAATCACGAGGCTGAGGATATCACGGCGCTTGATATAGCGGCGGATATAGGCACCGCCGATGTAGGCGGCAATCGGGAAAAGACCCTTGCACCACGCCGGAATCAGGTAGACGCCGTCGAACATGAGCGTCGGCTGCAGCGTACTGATGAGGGCGGTGATCACCAGAAATGCCTGACGGGGCTTGCGGTGACCCAGCTCATGGAATGCAGCATTAAGGAAGGGCGCAGCAATCAGGATGGCAAAGAACATGCCGATGATGCGGCCGTTTTCCGTTGCGGCAAAGCCAAGGAAATCTTCGATCATCTCACGGAATGACATCTCCTCACGGAGCAGCACCTTCCGGATGGCAATGGTCCCGGCACCGCAGACGATGTAGGTGTAGATCAGACGCCCGAGAATCCGGAAATAATCGCCCGAGAACTTCCGGACACTGAGCACATAGCCCGCACCCGCCGCCAGGAGCATTGCACCCGACAGGCAGAACCAGCGTGCGGCCATGGGCAGCGCTGACATGTACGATTCAAGGGGGGCTTCTGTAAAGCCGGTTCCGCTGATATACTGCAGACCCAGCAGCAGCATGACGCCCAGGCAGCAGAGCATATCTATGCCGAGATTTCTCGGCTTTTCTGCTGTTCTTGCTGTGTTTGACATAAATTCATCCTCACATTTTTTCTTTCTGGTGCCAAAGCACCGATTTTCCTATTTTATATTATAGCATATTTTCCCGCACTCTGCAACAGTTTTTCCATGGTTTTATGAAATTTTTATCCGCTCTCCGACAAAATCCGACACTTCAGTCCCTGCAGACGGGCCTCTTCCCTGCCGCAGAGGGGACAGCAGCCCTTTTTTTCTCTCTACCCCTTGCAAAATATTTTGTTTTCTGGTATAATAGACGTTGAGTATCAATGCAAAGGAGGCTGCACAATGGGCGAAGGTATGAGTGTGGACGTTCTGGTACGCTATGCGGTCATGATGCTGGGACTGATGGTGGTGTTTTTCCTGCTTGCGGTGATCACCCCGTGGCTCGCCAAGCATGTTGACAAATGGATCGCAAACTACCGTGAAAAGCATTCCCCCCGCCGGGATCCGCTCTATTCGGTACGCAGCATTTATGAGCTGCCGCCGAAAAAAGAAGATCTCGCCGATGCACCCGCTGACCCTGCACAGGAGCAGCCCGCCGGTTCACAGGATGAAACGGATGATAAAACGCAATAATTTGGAAAGGACCGATACATATGGCAAAGAATGACAAGAAGATGGTGGATGCCATTACCTCCATGGATGAGGATTTTGCGCAGTGGTACACCGATATTTGTAAGAAGGCAGAGCTGGTTTCCTACACCAGCGTCAAGGGATGCATGGTCATCCGTCCCTACGGCTATGCAATCTGGGAGAACATCCAGCGCATTCTCGACGGCATGTTCAAGGACACAGGCCATGAGAATGTAAACATGCCCATGTTCATCCCCGAGAGCCTGCTCCAGAAGGAAAAGGATCATGTTGAGGGCTTTGCACCCGAGGTGGCATGGGTCACCCACGGCGGTCACGACAGACTGGAAGAGAAGCTCTGTGTGCGTCCGACCTCTGAGACTCTGTTCTGCGAGCATTATGCAAACATCGTACACTCCTACAGAGACCTGCCCAAGCTCTACAACCAGTGGGTTTCCGTTGTCAGATGGGAAAAGACCACCCGTCCGTTCCTGCGCTCCCGTGAATTCCTCTGGCAGGAGGGTCACACCATTCATGCCACTGCTGAGGAGGCCATCGAGGAGACCGAGCGCATGCTGAATGTCTACACGACATTCTGTGAGGAATCCCTCGCAATGCCCGTAATCCAGGGCAAGAAGACCGAGTCCGACAAGTTTGCCGGTGCGGTTTCCACTTATGCCATCGAAGCACTGATGCACGACGGCAAGGCTCTGCAGGCAGGTACATCCCATTACTTCGGCGATGGCTTTGCCAAGGCATTCGATATTGAGTACACCGACAAGGAGAACAAGAGAGTCCGTCCGCACCAGACAAGCTGGGGCGTGACCACCCGTCTCATCGGTGCCATCATCATGACCCACGGCGATGACAATGGTCTGGTACTGCCGCCCGCAGTGGCACCGGTTCAGGTTGTCATTGTGCCCATCGCCATGCATAAGGAAGGCGTACTGGAGAAGGCCAACGAGCTGAAGGAACGCCTGAAGCAGGCCGGCATCCGTGTCAAGGTGGATGATACCGACAACTCCCCCGGCTGGAAGTTCGCTGAATACGAGATGAAGGGTGTTCCGGTTCGTCTCGAGATCGGCCCGAAGGATATGGAAAACAACCAGTGCGTTATGGTCACACGCCACAATCGTGAGAAGGCATTCATCTCCCTCGATGAGCTGGAGACAGCAGCTCTGCAGAAGCTTCAGGAAGTGCGTGACGGCATGTTCCGGAAGGCTCTGGAAAACCGTGAGAACAAGACCTACCAGTGCACAACCATCGAAGAGATCAACAAGGCTCTGGAAGAAAAGGGCGACGGCTTTATCGAAGCCATGTGGTGCGGCGAGGAAGCCTGCGAGGACGAGGTAAAGGCACAGACCGGCGCCGGCTCCAGATGCATCCCGCTTAACCAGAAGAACCTCTCCGACAAGTGCGTATGCTGCGGCAAGCCTGCACAGCACATGGTACTCTGGGGTAAGGCATACTAAGCGCAGAGCCTGCGCAGGCGATTCGCGTGGAAAAGCATAACAAACACAAAAGTTCTGTTCTCGCGTTGAAAACTTAGTTTACTGCATGAGCCTTATGCGCTTTGCGCAAGCGGCTCAGTGCTGTTAAAAGAATGTCCCCACATGACGATTGTGGGGACTCATTTTACGCAAAGGAGTTTGGTATGATAAATGAACGCTTTACCCGGCAGATAGAGTTTCTTCTTGAACTGGATAAGCTCAAGAACATTTACCGCCAGACGCTCGTCCTGCACGAGGACAGGGCGGAGAACGATGCGGAGCACAGCTTCCATCTGGCACTGATGGCGTGCATTCTGGCGGAGCATGCGAATGAACCGGTGGATGTACTGCACACAATGAAAATGGTGCTGGTGCATGATGTGGTAGAGATCGACGCCGGTGACACCTACTGCTATGACACAAAGGGCTATGAGGACAAGGCCGAGCGTGAGCAGAAGGCCGCTGACCGGCTCTATGCGCTTCTGCCCGAAGAGCAGGCGGCGGAATACCGTGCCCTCTGGGAGGAATTCGAAGCCGGAGAGACAGCGGAAGCTAAGTTCGCCAATGCCCTTGACCGCATCCAGCCCATGCTGCTCAATTACAAAAAGGGCGGTATTTCGTGGATGAAGCACGGCATTACTGAAGCGCAGGTCACAAACCGCAACATCCCGACCGTGACACGGGGCAGCGAGACCATTGGTGCGTTTGCACAGGAGATCATCGCCGCCGCAAAGGATGCGGGAATGCTGCTGTAGAACAAACATATTTAGGAGGCACACCCATGAAAGATATCACCATCGGCTACAAAGCCACTGCCGAAACCACAGCATCCGCAGACAAGCTCGCCGTTTCCGTCGGCAGCGGTTCCCTGCGTGTTTTTGCCACGCCCATGATGGCGGCACTGATGGAAGAAGCGGCCTGCAAGGCCATGGCACCGTTTCTTGAAGGGGACGAGACCACCGTCGGCACGGCACTGAGCATCGCCCATTCCGCTGCAACCCCCGAGGGCATGACTGTTACGGCGGAAGCGGAGATCACGGGCGTGAACGGCAGGGAAATCTCCCTCATTGTCCGTGCATTTGACGAGGTCAGCGAGATCGGCAGCGGCACACACAAGCGATTTGTCGTATTTTCGGAGAAATTCCAGAGCCGCACCGACCAGAAGGGCAGGGCGTAAGCATGGCTGAACAGAATGGCAGCCCCCGTGAAATCGAGCGGAAGTATCTGATTCTGATGCCGGACAAGGTGAAGCTCTCGCTGATTCCGGGCTGTGAGGCCACGGAAATCGTGCAGACATATCTGACAGAAGAGGGTGACGGCTTCGGCCGGCGCATCCGCAAGCGGGGCAATGCGGCACGGGGCTACAGCTTCACGCTGACAAAGAAAAAGGCCGTGGGCTTCGGCGAGCGGATCGAGCTTGAGGAAGAGATCTCGCCGGAGCGTTATCACGAGCTGCTGAAGGAAGCCGCTCCCGAAAAACAGCCGGTCTGCAAGGTGCGATACTGCTTTACATTCCGCAAGCAGCTGTTCGAGCTGGATGTCTATGCATTCAGTGAGACGCTGGCGACGCTGGAAATTGAACTGCCGCACATTGACACGCCGGTGCAGATTCCATCATTCCTGCATGTTCTGAAGGATGTGACGGGCGATGAACGCTACACAAACTACGCCCTTTCACAGAATCTGCGTTTCCCTGAATAACAAAAGCACCCCCGCCGGATGGCGGGGGTGCTTTCTGCTTGCTGAAAAAGTCTGCTTTCACTTGCATTTGCCGCCCTCCCGAACCATGCAGTTCGGGCTTCGTCAGTCATCAGTACAGCGTCACAGTGATGCCGCCCAGAAATCCATAGTTCACATTAGATAGACTCATTTTCGATTACAAAAAACGTCATTTTCTCTTGCGGTGCTACCCCACCAGACTGCACACATCGGCATAATCCATCTCGGGGTGGAGTGCCAGATTGATGCCGCAGGACAGCAAATGCGATGCCTGTCCGATGAGCCTGTCCACATCACGGGGTGTGACCATCATATCGGGGGCTTCATATTTTGCCTGCATGCCGGTGAGATCCTCAGCGATCGTGCGCATGCCGATGACAGTCGGGACACCGACACCGATGACGGGGATCCCGAAATGCTCGGCTGTCAGGGCCATTCTGTGGTTAGCCACACCGCTTCCGGGGGCAATGCCCGTATCGGACAGCTGGATGGTCGTACCAAGCCGGTGCAGGGCGGAGCAGGCCAGTGCATCGACGGCAATCATGGCAGCCGGCCGGATAGTATTGCAGACGGCGTGCAGCAGCTCGGCGGTTTCAATGCCTGTCTGTCCGAGCACGCCGCCTGCGAGAACGCTCACCTGCCGCAGATTGCGAAGGAAGGCTTCCTCCTCGGAAAGCTCCTTACGGAGATGCCGAGTGGCCAGCACTTTAGCCATAGTACGAGGGCCGAGGGCATCGGGGGTGATCTCCTGATTGCCGAGGCCCGCAACGAGCACGCCGCCTTCTTTGGGGAGGAGTGTACGCAGCTCGGCGGCCAGTTCAAGTGCCATGGCTTCATAGGCATCGGAAAAGCGGGAGAGGGAGGCACCCTCGAGGGTGATATAGCGGCCTTTTCCCTTACCGAGGGGGCGGCCGCTTTCATCATCGGCGATGTGGATTTCGGTGATGGTGAAGGCCGTGCCTCGTCTGTGCTCGGTGATACCGCCTCGTTCTTTGGCTTCGGCGAGGCTTTCGAGTGCAAGATCGGTTCTGTACTGCATGATTTTTCTCCTTTTTGTGTGGATTTTTGGGGATGGGAACGTGTGGAAGCCCCTTCCGGAACCGGGGCGAACTTTCCACATATGCGGTATGCGCAGGACATGCGTAAAACACAGCCCGCTCGGAGAGTACATCGCACTGCACAGGAACGATGGGACATGCACTCCCCTCGGCGGGTGCAGCAATCTGCGCAGGGGGGATCGAAGGGGGGCGAGCGCAGCGTTGCCCCCCTTCGGCGGGAGCGGGGGCGCAGCCCCCGCTCCAAGCTCCCCCCTCTCCCCTCGGGGAGAGGGGGGCTGGGGGGGTGAGGGGCCCTAAGCGCCTGCACGATCCCAGGGCAGCGCCCTGGGTGAGGGTGGGCGCCCACCCTTGTACAAAATGACGAAACCCCGATTTGGGAAGAGAAAAAATTCGTGAAAAAAAGACTTGTATTTTTTCTGAAAAGGTGCTATAATATGTTTTAGGTATAGTAACGGTATACTATGCGAGGGCGATCGTTCCGCCCGAAAGCAGATTGTGTCTCACTGCTTTTCTATTTTATACCGTAATGGCGTATTTATACGCTGCCAGAACAAATAGAGGAGGTGCCCCAAGATGCCGAATATCAAGTCCGCTAAGAAGAGAGTAAAGGTTAACAAGACTAAGGCTGCTGCCAACAAGGCAAGAAAGTCCAATCTGAAGACCATGATCAAGAAGGCTGAGATCGCTTGCGCAACAAATGCTGCTGATAAGGAAACTGCAGTAAAGGTTGCAATCAAGCGTGTTGACCAGGCTTGCGCTAAGAACCTGCTGCACAAGAACAATGCAGCAAGAAAGAAGGCTCACCTGGCTAAGCTTCTGAATGCATAAGTAAAGCAATGCCCCGTTCCCAATTGAACCGCCCCATTTTGTGCGTACAGCACAAAAAGCCCCTATGGCAAATAAAATTAAGCAACAAACTGGCTTCGCAATTCAAGCGGAGTCAGTTTTGTCTTTAACTGAACACGCTGATGATTGTA
>SVNX01000009.1 GCA_015066665.1 Ruminococcus sp.
TCCACGCCGATGACGATGTATTCGTGAACGGGAAGGGTTTCGTCCTGGGCAAAAGCAGGCATCGCCATCACGGATGCCCCGCAGCACAGTGCTGTCAAAAATGCGAACAATCTCTTTTTCATCATAAAAATTCCTCCTTTAATTCCTATTAAATGCCGTATTCTGACATTTTCTTAGCTTTATTATAGCATAAATGCATGCCCCTGTCAAGGCTATAAACCGTTTTTTTGCACATTTACAGATGAATTTCCAGACTGTAGTTTGTGCAAAATAGCCAAATCACACCAGCCCCACCAGTCTCTTGAGAATGGAGAGGGAGTCCTCGTGGGTGACTTCGCCGTTCTTGTCGAAGTCGGCGGCGTCCGTGTTCATCGTGATGCTGGTCATGTCGGCACCCATCACATGGCGGTTCACCATGACAACATCCACGATCGAGAGCGCACCATCGGCGTTGGCATCGCCGAGGCGTTCTACGGACAGGGGATAGACAGGACGACCGTTCTCATCGGTCACAAAGGTCACCACATCGCCCGGGCGCATGGATTCTGCACCGCTTGCATAATTCCAGCCGCTGCCCTGCTTGACAAAATCAAACTGATAGCTCTTTTCTGGTTCTTCGTCCAGCAGTGAATAGATATATTGATTGCCATTGTCCCTGAATGCAGTCACAGTCAGCGTGCTCCGACCGCTGTAATAGTCCCAGACCGGGCCGAGATTGGTGACATATCCAGTGTCTCCGAACTCGACTCTTCCGGGGAAAATGGGAAGAAACAGCTCTGCCTCGTAGCAAATCACATCGCCGAGTGCCGGCATTGCCGAGCCTTCGGTCAGCACAGATTCGATCTCGGAGGCAGTCAGTGACAGATCATAGTTCGTGAGAAACCAGCCGCCCTCGCCGGAGGAGGAAACAATGACATCAATGGTACCGGACGGCGCCCCCACCGGCAGAACCGGACGACCCCCATATGACAGGAAGGTCACTTCATCGCCGGTCTCCACCTCGTTCCAGTCAAAGCCATTTGGCTGGAGGTAGCTGTCCGTGTAATCAATATAGTAGTAATATCTGCCGTTTTCATCGGAGAGCGTTGCTGTGAAATCGTCTATGTCGTCCACCGTATATGAAGCGTATGCTGGATTCTTAAATACCGAATCTTTCACTGTGATTGTGCCGTCGGACAGGAATGCAAAATTCGCCGTCGCAGCAATCGGCTCCATGCAGAGATCTCCCTCAATGCTCAGAACATCGCCATAAACGGGCATGGTGTCCCCAATAAAATAATCCGCAACCATGTGGCGTGTAAGATAGAAGCTGTGGGAAATCACAGGCGAATACACAATGTAGTTCTGCGGATTCTCCTCGTTGTCCACACCGGTGACGATGAAGTCGGTGCTGGAGAGGGAGGCTTCCTGGGTGTCATCATCACACGCAGAAACCGACAGCGGCATAACCGGTGCATCCTCGTAGAAAATCCATTCCACCTGATCGCCCGCTTTTGCAGTGCTCAGCAGCGTTTCTTCATCTTTGAGAACATTCGAAATATTATCATAATAATAATGTGTGGCTCCCTCTGCATCTACCATGGTATAACAGAAACCGTTCTCCTCTGTGATCGTCAGGGTTTTGCGTTCGCCGATTTCCACTGCGGCACCAAGATTGGTGACAGTGTCTGTTTCTTCCAGATGCATACAGCCGGGGTAAACCTCTGCAATCATACCGGAGAAATCGATACAGAGCAGATCGCCCTCCTCGACGATCTCCTGCCCGGCCAGCTTTTCGGGCAGCTTTGCATTGCAGCCGATATCATATACATCGGTGCTGCGCCAGACAACATCTGACTTTGTCAGATCCCAGTATGCCATGCATTCTTCAACGGACGACTCGCCCTTCACCTGCTTGACAAGCAGCCAGCTTGCCTGACCATCTGCATTGCGGCTGGGTACGTTGCATACCAGATAGATGCCCTTGCCCCAGGCGCCCATTTTCGGTGCTTCGGATGTCGCCGATTCTTCTGCTGTTACAGGCATCGCCATCACGGATGCCCCGCAGCACAGTGCTGTCAAAAATGCGAACAATCTCTTTTTCATCATAAAAATTCCTCCTTAATCATCGATATCATCACTTCTTAAAACGGTTATTTCCTCGTCATAAACTCCCCGATGGAAAGCGCACTTCCCGCACCCGCTTCGGCGGCGAACTGCAGGATGTAGGCGGCGTCCTGTGCGTCAATGCTCATATCCGCATTGACATCGGCATTCTCAGTGACGCCGGACAGCATGGAAGAAGAGCCGCCCGAACCGATGATTGCCGCATGCTCCAGAATCCGTGCCGCATCGGAAGCGTCTACGCTGTCATCTCCGTTTACATTGCCTGCGTTCTCCCAGACCGGCTCCGGCTTATAGACAAGCGTGCTCATATCCGGTGTGAAGGCATACGAAACGCCAATCGATGCCGCCTGATACTCGTACACATTGAAGCTGTTGTCCGCCGAGGCGTTCTCATACTGATTGGTGAGGAAGCTTTCCGCATACTCGATCATTTCCGCATCCGTCGGCACACCGGCGGCGGCTCTGGACGCCGCAATCTCGGCATCGGTCATGCCGGTGGTATCGGTGGCCGCTTCCCACGCATCGAGGGCGGTTTTGTACGCCTGATAGGCGCTCTGTGCGGTCTGATAATCCGGATCGGCAGCAAAAATTTCACTGCGGTCGACCGGCACCTCAACACCCATCAGCCATACCGTGAAGTCGCCGTCCCATGCAATCGTACCGCCCAGCTCATAGGTCATCAGGAAAGCGTCCGTGATTTCAGCATGTGCCATCATCAGCTGGCGGGCATACCGGACAAAATCCACAGCGGGCATGCAGGCAGTGTGCTCCTCGGTATAGTGCACCTGGAAAAACGCCGAGCCATCGGGATAATTTTCGCAGAAGGACGGTTTTTCGTCCTCCCATGTCAGGGGTGTAACGCAGACGGTGTACCCCTCCGGCAGAGCGGGCAGCGCATCGGCAGTCAGGGCTGTACCGTCCGTGACAACAATAAAGCCCTCCATGCGCATGACCTCGGTCTTGGCGACCTTGCCGTTTTCGAGGCTGCAGACCGAATCCGCTGCGGCATGCTTCGTGCGGATGTCCCAGTCGATCTGTGTATCAGCTGCGTGGGACGTGAGCGGAAGCATGGTGCAGAGCAGTGCGGTGGTGGCAGCAACGGCCATACATCTATTTCTTTTCATAGTATTTCCTCCTCTATTCTCCATTTTATCATCTTAGTATACAAGCATCCCCGACACCGATCAATGCAGTGTCGGGGACAGCTAATATGCTACCTCGTCATAAACTCCCCGATGGAAAGCGTACTTCCCGCACCCGCTTCGGCGGCGAACTGCAGGATGTAGGCGGCGTCGTTGGCGTCGCAGAAGGTGTCGCCGTTGAGGTCGGCGGCGGATTTCTGCTCGGCTGTGAACGGGTCATAGCCGCCGTCTGCGGTTGCGCCCTTCATGGCGGAAAGTACCAGCAGCTCGGCCGCATCGGAGGCGTCAATCTTTCCATCTGTGTCGAGGTCACCGGCGGTGTCCCAGATGGAAGCGGCGGAAAGTTCGGAAGGATACCAACTTTCAAGAATGCTTACGCCAACATTCACATCTGAAAAGATATCGCTGTATTTCTCAACAATAGATTGGCCATAGTTCAGCAAATATTCATACATTCTATATTGACCGCTACTCCATCCTTCGGCCAGTCGGCTTTGAATTAATTCAGAATTTCCCAATTCATTTGGGGGAATTTGATAATGAATTACATTTCTGAAATGCGCATAAACCGTAGTAAACTCTGAAAGTTCAGGGATTGTGATCTCATCCAAATTCATATCCGGATCAACCATTTCAAAGTCCAAACTGTAGTCAACATGTCCGTAAAGGTACCTTGTCATCTCAGCTAAATAGACCGCTTCAATCCCCTCTGTATTCAGCATAAAGCTACGGCCGGAAGCCATTAACATCTGTAATTCCGGATTCTCAATACTGATTACATATGCAGTATTTTCAGGTACAATACTGAATTCATTATACGTATCACTGCCATATTGTGCTTCATCATACAGACTGGACGAAATGTATCCCTCAATATTCATCAGTTCTTCTTCCGGCAGTTCCCTCCCATCGGTTTCAACTATGAGCGTCATAGTTTGAAGTTCAATCTTTGAAAGGGTGCCATCATGGTCAAAATATTCCGGATGAGGCAGTGCCGAAACCGGCATCGCAGCCATGGAAGACACGCAGCACAGAGCCGTCAGTGCCGCTAATAATCTCGTTTTCATCATAAAAATTCCTCCTTAATAATCGATGTTATCATTGCGTAAAACATTCAGCTTCTCGTCATAAACTCCCCGATGGAAAGCGCACTTCCCGCACCCGCTTCGGCGGCGAACTGCAGGATGTAGGCGGCGTCGTTGGCGTCGCAGAAGGTGTCGCCGTTGAGGTCGGCGGCGGATTTCTGCTCAGCTGTGAACGGGTCATAGCCGCCGTCTGCGGTTGCGCCCCTCATGGCGGAAAGTGCCAGCAGCTCGGCCGCATCGGAGGCGTCAATCTTTCCATCTGTGTCGAGGTCACCGGCGGTGTCCCAGATGGAGGCGGCGGAAAGTTCGGAAGAATTCGGATCCGAGGATGCCTGGATGATCTGCGGAGAGATGGATGCAATGATGTCATTATACTTCAGCTCAACCTCCTGCGCCAAGGCAAGCATATATTCGAGCTTTTCACCCTCAGATTTCCCTTCCAGATCTCTGAGAATCTGGCAATCTCCGGCTTCATCCAGACTGTAGCTCGCACCGCCGCTGCCGCCGGTGAAGCTGAGTCCTGCAAATTCCGGAATTGTACTCTCATCCAGATGGATATCCTCATTCACGGCTTTCACTATTAGTTTATGATTCAGCCAGAAACAGGTATTATTGTACGATGAAAACTCCACAATACTGGCCTTTTCAACGAAATCATACGCCAGCATGAGCCTGCGGCCGGCTGTTTCATACAGCAAGGAATCCCCACTCTCAAAATATACCATATAGGCATGCTCCCCCGGTTCAGCACTTACATTGACCCAGCTGGTAGGACCGGTCACCGGCGTTTCCCAGGGGGACAGACCGGCATAGCCCTCAACATCCTTAAACATATCCTCTGTCGGAACCGTACCATCTGTTTCTATCAGAATGCCATTGCATCTATGGTGCTGCACAGCTTCAATAAAGCCATCGTTGTTGCGGTATTCGGTGCCGCCGATGGATGTATATGTGGTGTAGGCCTGCACGGGAAATGCACCCATTGCTGATACCATTGCCCCGATGACAGCAATCGCTGTCAGACTTTTCATTCGTCGCATAAAAATTTCCCCTTTCGGTAATCATTTTACAGGAAATCTTTTCCTGTAATTATAGTATAGCATAAAACCACCCGATTGGCAAGCGTTTTTGTGAAAAATCACATCGCAGAATGGACAAATGTTGTGGATATACTTTGTGCATCATAACCATTCCCACATATAACCATCCGGCCTCCGGCTCCGTCCCTACTTATATAACAACGAACGCAGAAAAAGATTGGACATATTTTGCAAATTCTTCCAGAATCGGCAATTTACACAAGCCCAAACACTCGCCATTATGCAAAAAGACCAGCTCCTCCATCCGGAGAAGCTGGTCGGGAAATCACGCCTGTCCCACGGGCAGTGTCACAAGATCTACCAGGGACTTGAGAATATTCAGGGAATCGCCGGGGCCAACATTACCGTCGACATCCACATCGGCATTGGCCATGCTCTGGCTGCCGAGGTCTTCCGCACCCATCAGGTGCTTGTTCAGCATAACCACGTCCACAATGGAAACGGCCTTGTCGAGGTTCACGTCGCCATAGAGCACATCATCATTGATATTGGTGGGCTTTGTGGTCGGCTCAGTGGTGGGCTTTGTGGTCGGCTGGGGGTCGGTGCCGTCGTTGATGCTGCCGTACACGATGCCGCAGCCAACGGTACTCATATACATTGCACCGTATTCGTTCATATCACCGACAATGAAGTTGCCGTTGCCGGTACCGCCATAGAGGTGGTCGAGGTTGATGGCTTCCCATGTCACGCCCTTGTCGTTGGAGCGGTAGATGCCCTCGGGATCACCCTCGGCGGGCATGCCGTAAATGTACAGGGCATTGGGGCTCTTGTCGTCCTTCGGTGCGCCGAAGCCAACGGTCTTGCAGTAGTAGACATCGAGCTTTTCGAGTGTGGGCGTACCTGTGGCCGCACCGGTCACATGGTACATACCATACCAGCCGGCACCCAGAATCAGCTCACCCTCACCGAGATAGGCAATTCTGGCAGCACTGTCGCACTGGTCATACATGCACACCTCAGTGGGTGTGAAGGTGGCACCGTAGTCCGTGCTGACGCAGAGAACGTATCTTGCATCCTCAATGGTCGGCTCGGGCTTGGAATAATGCCAGGACGAATTGAAGTAGGTTGCATAGGCATAAACGATCTCGGGCTTGTCCGGCTCTACATACATATAGGTCGGCTTGGAACCATAGGTGGTCGGAATGCCGGAGCAGGCAGTCCATGTCTGACCGTAGTCATCGGAATAGCTCACAGTACCGTCATCCTTGCTTCCCTTGAAGAAGCGGTAGGTGTCTTCATCAAGCTGTGTGATGGCAGCCTTGCCGCCGGGGGAGCATGTCATCTTTGTCCATGTGGCGCCGCCGTCCTTTGTATAGAAGCCGCCGGCCACGTCGTTCTGATTCTCTGCAATACGGATCATGACATCGGGATTCTGCGGGCAGTAGGCAATGGCGCCTGTGGAACCCATATTGGGCTGATGCTGTTTGATTGTGGTATCGGCCACATGCTCAAAGCCGTCATAGTCACCGATGGCGGAGAAATTGCTGCCGCCGGGCACGCTGATGAAGTCGAGTGCTACGACTTCCTCAATGCCGTCCGGATGGAAGTAATAAACAGGGAGTGTATCCCAGATATTATCGCATGCGAATACGCCGTTACCGGACACAACGAGTGCACGGTTGCTGTCGCGGGGGTCGAGCACCATGGTGCCGCACCAGTGGATGGCCTTGTTGCGGATCCAGTCGAAGCCGCCGTCCTGCAGGTAATCCGCCTGCAGCGGGCCGCCCCAGGAAGTCTCGTTGCCGGGCGTGATGGGAGACCATGTGGCACCGCCATCCTCGGAACGATAGAACTGGTCGCCCCAGCATACCTTATCATCGGCCCATGCGTCCTTATACCAGAGCTGGGAAGACCACACGCCGCAGGTCGTTGCCACGAGCTTGTTTGCATCCTTGGGATCGCTTGTGCAGCCGCCGAAGCTGTTGCCGGTGGGGGAGATATCGGTCACGCTGCCGGTCTCGGTATCATAGCGGTAAATGCCGCCGCCTGTGCCGTTGAAGATCAGGCCGCCGACATAGCTGATGAGCAGGTCGCCGTTGGCATCCTTATTGATTCTTGCGGGATAGGCATCCTCCGGGAGTGCATCGCTCAGCGGCTCCCAGTTATCCTTGCCCACATCGGCCACCCAGACATTGGGACCGATGCCCACATCGGACACGCCGACATAGACCTTGCCGTCCTCAATGGCGATTGTGCCGACGCCGTTGACCTTGCTGTAATCCTCGCCCTTGGTGGTCTTTTCCACAACTGTGCCCCATGTAGGCCAGTTGAGTTCGTGGGTGAACAGACCCAGATCATTGAAGCTGTCAACATAGGCCCATGTCTCGCCGGCGTCCGTACTCATGATAAGACCGTCGGTATCACCGCCGCAGTAGATCACATCGGGGTTATCCGGATCGACTGCAATCGGCTCACCGGTCTGACGGCCGGCACCGTTGCCGTGTACCTTGATGAGGTCGGTGACTTCATGCTCGGTGAAGGTAAGACCGCCGTCGGTCGACTTGAAAATGGCGGTTCTCTCCGCACTGAAGTAGGCACAGCCCACCAGCAGGTAGATGGTGTTGTCATCGGTCGGGTCGATGCACATACCGTCGACGCTCAGATAGCCTCTGTCGGCGTCGTTGATGAATGCGAGCATCTGCACCCATTCTCTCTGTTCATAGTCATAGCGATAAGCGCCGCCTACGTCGGTTCTGGCGTACATGGCATTCTCACCGGTCACAATGCCGGATACAAAGCCGCCGCCGCCGATTCTGACGGTGCCCCAGTCGTAATTGTCCGCAGTCTCTGCCGTCTGGGCAGTGGCAGGCATCGCTGCCGCGCTGCAGAGCATGGCAGCACTGATGCCGGCTGCCAGGATCTTCCTCCACATCTTCATCTTCATTTCTCCTCTTCTTGCATTTTCCTTCTGTGTACAAACCCATACCAAGGCTCTGATTTCTTATGTGCAATAGCATAATTTCATAGCCTCGGTTCCTATTACATATATTGTAATATATTTTTGGGTAAAAAGCAATAGTTTTTAGAAAAAAACATGTGGAGATTCTATGAAGAATACGAAAACAATTATACATTTCGTTTATTTCGAGGAAGATATTCCAAAGAAAAACCCCTCAGCCGGAGCTGAGGGGTCGTTTTCTTACTGATGGGAAGCGCCGAGGAAAGCGGCACCGATGAGACCTGCATCATTGCCGAGCTTGGCGATGACGATCTCAGTATTCTTGGGAGAATTGCGGGTGTAGACCTCTTCTGCCACGAGTGCCTTCATGGGCAGCAGGAGCGGGTCGCCCTCATTGCAGACACCGCCGCCGATGCAGAGGATGTCGGGCTGGAAGGTGTTGATGGTGTTGGTGATGCCGGCTGCGAGGCACTTGATGTAGAAGTCAACCACTTCCTTGGCTGCCGCATCGCCGAGACGCATTGCATCGAAGGAGGTTCTTGCAGAAACCTTGCCGCCGCGCTCTGCGGTGATGTCATGCATCTTGGAATCGGGGCATTCTGCCATCTTTTCCTTGGTCATGCGGACAAGACCTGTTGCAGAAGAGAAGACCTCAAAGCAGCCCTTTCTGCCGCAGGAGCACTGGGGGCCATCCACGGAGATCACGGTGTGGCCGATCTCTGCGCCGGCGAAGTTGGAACCGGAGTAGATCTTGCCGTCGATGACGATACCGCCGCCCACGCCTGTACCGAGGGTGATGCAGACTGCATTCTTGGCACCCTTTGCGGCACCTGCCACATACTCGCCATATGCAGCGGCATTGGCATCGTTCTCGATGTAAACGGGCTTGTCGATGTGCTTCTGGATATATTCAGCCATGGGGGTATTCTCGAAGCCGAGGTTGTTGGAGAATTCGATGATGCCGGTCTCGCTGTTGGCGATGCCGGGTGTACCAACGCCCACCCATTCAATCTGCTCCATAGTCAGGCCAGCATCTTCCACAGCCTTGATGGCCATGGCAGCCATGTCGTCAGCGATCTCCACTGCCGGACGGGGGCAGTTGGTCTTGGTGCTTGCCTTACTGATGATGTTGTAGTTTTCGTCCACAACGCCTGCGACGATATTGGTACCGCCGAGGTCAATGCCGATGTAGTATTTCATAATGAAATCCTCCTTAACGTATAGATGTGTTGATAAATTTGCATTTACCGTATATTCTGCACGCACCTGTTCCGGCCGGAACAAATACGCTTGTGCCTTTTTTGAGCGGAATTTCAACATTTTCCGTTTTCAGTACCGCATCTCCTTCCAGTATGAGGAGATGTACAAAGGATGTGTCATCGACGCCGATGATGCAAAAATCCTCCTGCTCCATGCAGGATGCAAAGAAATAATCACAGAAGCCCAGAAGCTGCCATCCGCTGCTGTTTTTCGGGCGATCCTGTGCCGGTGTCACAGGCGCAAGCCGCGTCACATCCAGCGCCTTTTCGATATGCAGCGCCCTCGGCTTTCCATCCGCTCCGACTCTGCCGTAATCATAGACACGGTAGGTTGTGTTCGAATTCTGCTGAATCTCCGCAATGAGAATGCCTTTGCCGATGGCATGCAGCGTGCCCGCCTCAATGAAGAACACATCGCCCTTTTTGACGGGAACGCGGTTCACCTTTTCAAGAAGTGTGTTTTTCTCGATGGCACGGCGGAATTCTTCCTTTGTGATGTTCTCTTTGAAGCCGTAGATCAGCTCTGCACCGGGACTCGCCTCCACGATGTACCAAAGCTCCGTCTTGCCATATTCGCCCTCATGTGCAAGGGCATAGGCATCGTCCGGATGCACCTGCACCGAGAGATTGTCCCTGGCGTCAATGAGCTTGATGAGCGTCGGGAAGCGTTCAAACCGTGTGCAGTTTGTGCCCGCTGCTTCTGGATGTTCTGCGAGAAATGCGGTCAGTGTCCTGCCCGCATTCTCCCCGTCCGCTATGACGCTTTCGCCGTCGGGGTGGCAGGACAGCTCCCAGCTTTCAGCGATGATGTCGCTGTCGGAGATTTTGCCGTATTCACGCAGTTTATTGCCGCCCCAGAGGTAATCCTTGCACGGGGCGATGAGTCGGAATGGCTTCACTCGGTTTCCTCCTCTTCGGTCAGATCAAACTCTTCCAGAAATTCCTCATGACTGCCGTTATAGACATTCAGGTCGATGTACATTTCCAGATTGTCAGCCTGTTTGCCGTCATAGCCCTCCAGCAGTCCCTGATCGGAATACTGCCAGAATTCCCAGCTGACGGGCGGCTTGAAATAAGTGTTGCGCATCCAGAGGGGATGGTCGCCGTATCCGCCGCCGAGAATGTAGCTGTAATAGGCCTTGGGGGTGGTATAGATGATGGGCTTAACACCGTAATGTGCCTCCAGCGTATCGAGCAGATCGTCGAGGATCCGGCGGGTTTCCGCCTTGGAGAGCGGATTTTCCACATAATCCCCGTAGAATTCCAGATCGACCACGGGCGGCAGATCCTTATCAAGCGCCCCGACGGCGGCAATGAAATTCTGCGCCTGCGTGGTGCCCTCGCTTTCAAAGCTGAAGAAATGATAGGCACCGGCATAGACGCCGTTTGCCCGTGCCGCCTCCCAGTTATAGGCGAAGAGCGGGTCGCGGTAGGAGCTGCCCTCGGTGGCCTTGATGAAGGCAAAGGTGATGTCCTGCGAGGCAATGACATCCCACTCGATGTGTCCCTGATAGCGGGACACATCGACGCCGTTCACAGGGTACTGTTCAGGGTCGGGGACATTCAGCTTCAGCTCACCCGTGTGCACCCGCCAGGCTGTCACAACGCCCCAGATGCCGGCGATCAGCAATGCCAGCAGGAACAGTGTACCGAAGATGCGGTGATAGGCAATGCGTCTCTTCATGCCTTATTCCGCAATGTCACCCATGACAACGCCGCGTCCGTTTGTGGCAAAGTACACTCTGCCGAACACCTTGCTGTCGCCGCTGATGTAATGTGTCAGGTTGCCGAAAAGATGCTGATCGTCATTGATGCGCACCCATGTGGCGCCCTTGTCGGTGGAATAATAGATGCCGTCGCCCTGTTCGCCGGCTTCGCCCATGCCGAAGATGGTGGGATAGCTGTTTTCATCCTTCGGTGCACCGAAGCCGATGGCATTGAAGGCCACATCCTTGATCATGTTGAAGGTCTTGCCGCCGTCCTCGGAATACATCACCAGAGAGGAAGCGCAGAGCCATACATGGCCTTCCTTGCCGACAACGCCCTGCGGCTCAGCCTCGTCCATGATCATGGCACCCGTATCCTGGAAGGTATAGCCGCCGTCATTGGAGACGAAGAACTTGCCGTTATAGGCTGCATAGAACATCTTGGGGTTCACTCTGTCGGCACAGATTTCAGCACCGTAGCCGAGACCCTCAACATAGTACCATGCACCGTCTGCAAAGTTGTAGATATAGATATTGGAATTGCCGGTTACCTTGGAATTCCAGATGAAGCTGCTGCCGTCTGCGGCAACGGAAACCTTGCCGCCCTCGACTGCCTCAGGGGGGGCAACGGAGCCCCAAGTGGATCCGCCGTCCTGTGTGTACCAGATGGCAGGCACTCTGACATCCTTGATGGTATACACAGCGGTGTTGGCATTTTCATAGGCCACATCCAGATCCACAGCTGTACCGCCGGAGGCACAGCCCATGAAGTGGGCCTCATCCGGGCACTGTGTGACATCCAGATGGGAGAAGCCGGTCAGGTCGCCCATGATGGAATAGAGCTGCGGCTCGCCGTCCTTGTAGTTCGGGGACATCATCTGGAAGACAGCGGTTTCCTCGAGACCATAGGCATCGAATGCCACGGTAACGGGTGTACCGGAGCCGAGTGCGGTCATATTCTGTGTGGTGTAGATGGTGGCACCTGTGCCGTACATCACTTCATCGGAATTGAAGGGATTGATGTTGATATCGGACATCCACCAGCCGAGCTTGGCTTCCTCGAGACCCCAGTTGAGCCAGTCCGCACGGGATACATCCATCACATAGTTTTTCTCACCGGTCTTGTTATTATGCATGCCCGTCCATGTGGCACCGCCGTCGGTGGAACGATAGATGTTGTCGCCGGGATCCGACCAGTAGAACTGCGTGCTGACAACGAGGGTATTGGGATCCTGCTTATCGGTGGACACGCCGCCGAAGGTACCGTAGCGGCCGTCATCGAGATTCGGAGTGATATCGGTGAAGCTGCTGCCGTCATACTTATAAATGGCGCCCTCGCCCTGGCTTTCGTTCGGGCCGCCATTGCTGGAATAGGTCAGATAGAGTGTGCCGTCCGTGGAGAAATCGGCCTGAATGGGATAGAGTCCCGGCACATTGGCGGGCAGTGCCTCCCATGTGGCACCGTTATCGGAGGAGCGGTAGATGCACTCGCCGTTCTTCATGGCCACGCCTGCATACGCATCGCCGCTTATGGGATGGAATTCCACCCACATCACGCCCAGAGAGAAGCCGCCCTGCTGGTAATCGCCCTTGACGGGGAAGCTTTCCACCTTAGCCCAGGTCTTGCCGTAATCGCCGGTCTTCCACAGGCCGTCCGTACGGGAACCCATGTAGACCTCGGCATTGTTTCTGGGGTTGACCATCAGACGCTCGCCGGTACCGCGGCCCGCACAGTTGCCGCCGCAGCCGAAGGGCAGATCGAACTGCGACCAGGTCGTGCCGTAGTCATCAGAGGACAGCACTGCGCCGTTCTCGCCCATATAGGTACCGCACATGGCATAAACACGATTGGCATCCACGGGGTCGGCCGCAATGCTCTCGATGCCGATCAGATTCCAGTTGTCAGAACCGAGGTGGTCGGTGATGGCCACCCAGCGCTGCTCGGACTCGTTCCAGCGATAGGCACCGCCGATGTCGGTTCGTGCATAGATCAGATCCTCCTGCGCTTCGCTGTAGACCATACCGGTCACGAAGCCGCCGCCGCCCATGGCGACATTGCTCCAGTTGTAGCTGACCTTTTCCGTCTTGCCGCCGCAGCCTGCAGCGGATACCGCCAGCATTGCAGCTGCCATGCCTGCGGCAATCATCTTTTGTTTCTTCATCTTCATTTCCTCCTAATGTATAATCATTCCGTCTATATGAATCAGTCTTTTTTCAGATGGATGAGACAGCTCCTGCTGTCGCCCCAGAGTTTCGGCACGCGCAGTCCCGCCTGCATCAGCAGGCTGCCGCTGAAGTGCTCGCCCGTCTGCGTATCGGTATAGGACGCATCGGGAATGAGTCCCTGCAGACGCAGGAACCGGTATGGCATATGCGGTCTGCACATGATCTGCATGCAGGTGATGAGAATCTCGGAGCCGTCCTTGGCCGCAAACATCCACGCTGCAAAATCGCCGTCCTCGAAGGGATTTGTCAGGCGGTAGCAATCGCCCTCCCGCACAAGCGGCGAGAAGCGGCGGTAATCGGCAATCTGCGCACGGATCTGTGCCCGCTCATCCTCGGAGAGCTTTGTGATATCAAGCTCATAGCCGAAGGTTCCCGCCAGTGCCGTATGTGCACGCGCTGCAAAATCGGAATTTCTGGCCACGGTATGATTGGGGCTGGCCGAAACATGCGCCCCCATCGCCGAAGGCGGATAGCACAGGGATGTGCCGTACTGGATCTTCACACGCTCTGCGGCATCCGTATCATCGGATGTCCAGATCTGCGGGCAGTAATAGAGCATACCCGCATCAAAGCGGCCGCCGCCGCCGGCACAGCCCTCAAGCAGGAGATCGGGGAAGGCTTCCAGCAGGCGTTCCATCAGGTCATACACGCCCAGCATATAGCGGTGGAAGAACTCGCCCTGTCTGTGCGGGGGGAGCGTCGGACTGAAAGCCTCTGTAATCCGGCGGTTCATATCCCATTTCACATAGGAAATGCCGCCCTCACGGATGATGCTGCACATCCGCGCAAAGAGATAATCCCGGATTTCGGGACGGGTCATATCGAGCACGCACTGCGCTCTGGAAAGGGTGAGCGGCCTTCCCGGTATCTGTACTGCCCAGTCAGGATGCGCCTGAAAGAGCATGCTGTCGGGTGAGATCATCTCCGGCTCAAACCAGATGCCGAAGCGCAGACCCTTTTTCCGGATGGCTTCCCCAAGCGGTGCAATGCCGTCGGGGAGCTTTTCTGTATGGACGAACCAGTCCCCGAGGGAGCTGTCGTCGCTGTTCCGCCTGCCGAACCAGCCGTCATCCATGACGAGCAGATCCATGCCGCAGTCTGCGGCCGCATCGGCAAGGGCGAGGATTTTCTCAGCATTGAAATCGAAGTAGGTGGCTTCCCAGTTGTTGATCAGAACGGGACGTTCCCTGTAAAGCCACGGGCTGCGGATGAGATGGCGCCGCATGAAATCGTGATAGCACCGGCTCATGGCGCCAAGGCCGCCGGCCGTGCAGGTCAGCAGCACCTCAGGTGTCTGAAAGCCCTCATCCGGCTGCAGCTCCCAGCGGAAGGTCTCGGGGTGGAGACCCATCAGCGCACGGACGCTGCCGTTGTTGTCGACATCCGTGACGGCTTCAAAATTTCCGGAATACACAAAGCACAGGCCATAGACCCGTCCCTGCGTTTCGGTGGTCTCCGGCTCGCACAGTGCAAAGAAGGGATTATGGAAATGCGACGAAATGCCGCAGATGCTGCCCACACTCTGCCTGCCCGTATGGAGCGGGACACGCTGCACATGGCGTTCCCTTGCCCATTCACCGTTGAGGGTGATCATGTCATACTGTCCGGCAAGCGTAAGGCAGGCGGACATGGCACGGTCGAGCATCAGGGGTGCTGTGCCGTGATTGTCAATGCGGACACTCTGAGCGATCACATCGCTGTCTGCAAAGAGCGTATAGCGCAGTGTAACCGTGAGTGAGAGCGGTTCGTCAGCAAGGGTAATCTCCAGCGTCCGGCAGTCGCTGCCAAAGCTGTGCGGCAATCCGGAAAGCTCCGGTTTCCCGTCATAAATGCGGTAATTCTGATAGAGCGGACACACTGCCGAGGCACCGTTTGCCGCCGTCACACGCAGTGCTGCTTCACGGTAATCGCCGCAGCCGTATCCGGGATAGGCGTGGGGATAGGCGTTCCTATAATTGGCCAGTTCCCTCGGCATCACGGTGGGCGTGAAAGCACATTCCTTCGTTTCCAGCAGGGAGACCGCATCCTGCGCTGTGACGGACGGGCCATAGTACGCCATGCCCAGATGACCGTCCGCTGCCTGCAGGAGCATGGTCGTGTGACCGGTATGCAGGCAGAACAGCTGCGATTTTTCTACAAATTCAATCTGCATCGTGCACCTCAGCCGGCAATGACCTGTTTGGCGATGTCCACGGTTTCCTTGGCATCCTTGGCATAGAAATCCGCACCGATCTTGGCGGCATACTCCGCTGTCAGCACGGCACCGCCGACCACAATCTTACAATCGGGGCAGCGTTCCCGCAAAAGCCGGATGGTCTCCTCCATGGCAGGAAGCGTGGTGGTCATGAGTGCGGACAGGCCTGCGAGCGGCGCATTGTGTGCGGTCACGGCCTCACAGACGGCCTCGGGGGGCACATCCTTGCCGAGGTCAATGACCTGATAACCATAGTTCTCGAGCAGGATCCTGACGATATTCTTGCCGATGTCGTGGATGTCACCCTTGACCGTGGCAAGGACGATGCAGCCGCGGTTCACAGGTGCGGCGTTCTCCTCACAGAGGGCGGTCTTGATGACCTCGAATGCCGCCTGTGCCGCCGATGCGGAGGAGATGAGCTGCGGCAGGAAGCTCCTGCCCTGCTCAAAATCCACACCCGCTTTGTCAAGAGCAGGAATCAGGTGGTCATTCACGATGTCCATGGCGGGGATATCGGAAAGCATGGCCTTTGTCAGCGTGCCGGCCTCGTGCCGGAGTCCGGCAGCAACGGCTTCACCGAGGGTCATGTTCTGTGCGGCGGGCTTTGCCGCAGCGGGGGCTTCACCGCCGTAATGCGCAATGAAATCCACGGCATTATGATCAAAATTGGCCAGCAGCTTGTAGGTGCGCACGGCTGCTGTCATACTGTCGATGTTGGGGTTGATGATGGGGAGATCGAGTCCCGCATGCAGTGCCATTGTCAGGAAGGTCTGGTTGACCAGCTCACGATTCGGCAGACCGAAGGAGATGTTGGATACGCCCAGAACGGTGCAGAGCCCTAGTTCTTCCTTAACACGCCGCAGTGCGGACAGCGTCTGCATCACACCCTCCTGCTCTGCGGAGGCGGTGAGCGTCAGGCAGTCGATGTATACATCCTCACGCCGGATGCCAAGAGAAAGGGCATGGTCGAGGATGCGCTTTGCGATCTCAAAGCGACCCTCGGCGGTCTTAGGGATGCCGTTTTCATCGAGCGTCAGGCCGACCACGGCAGCACCGTATTTCTTCACGAGGGGCAGCACAGAGGCAAGGGACTTGGCCTCACCGTTAACGGAATTGACAATGGGCTTGCCGTTGTAGATCCGCAGACCCGCCTCAAGGGCGGCCGGATCGGTGGTATCGAGCTGCAGCGGTACATCGGTGATGCCCTGCAGGGCCTTGACGGCACTCACCATCATCTCGGTTTCGTCAATTTCGGGCAGACCCACATTCACATCCAGAAGATCGGCACCGGCCTGGGTCTGCTGAATGGCCTGTCCGAGGATGTAGTCGATGTCGTGTTCAATCAGTGCCTGTTTGAAACGCTTCTTACCGGTGGGATTGATGCGCTCGCCGATGATGCGGGGCTGGTCGATGATGACCGTTCTGCTGGCCGAGCACACGGCTGCGGGAATGACAGGCGTCCGCTTTACAGGGATAAGACTGCGGATGGTTTCCGCTGCGGCCCGGATGTGATCGGGGGTGGTGCCGCAGCAGCCGCCGAAGATCACAGCACCCGCCTCCACAAAGGGCACCATGCACGCTGCAAAACGTGCCGGATCAAAGTGATAGGCATTGGTGGCGGGATCGGGGAGACCTGCATTGGGCTTGACGATCACGGGAAGCGTTGTCCATCTGCACAGCTCCTGCACAATGGGCAGCAGCTCCTCGGGGCCGAGGGAACAGTTCACACCGATGGCATCGGCGCCCAGTCCCTCCAGTGTCAGAGCCATGGCGGAGATCTCACAGCCGGTGAAGGTACGGCCGTTTTCCTCAAAGCTCATGGTCACACATACCGGCCGGCCGCCGCCGTGCTCCTTGGCCGCAAGAACGGCCGCACGGACTTCATAGAGGTCGGTCATGGTTTCAATGATGATCAGATCGGCGTCCTTTCCGGCTTCAATCTGCTCACGGAAGATATCATAGGCTTCTTCAAATGTCAGCGTGCCCGTCGGTTCAAGCAGCTGACCGATGGGGCCGATGTCCTGTGCGACAAAGGATGCACCGGAATTTCGTGCATTCTGAATGGCCGCAGGGATCAGCTCCTGCACGCTGTGGCCTGTTTTTGCCATTTTCAGGCGATTGCAGCCGAATGTATTGGAATAGACGACATCGGAGCCGGCCTGCACATAGGCACGGTGAATGGCTGTGATGCCGTCGGGATTTGTCAGATTCAGAAGCTCCGGCACGCCGCCTGCTTCCAGGCCGTTTGCCTGCAGCATGGTACCCATGCCGCCGTCGAGAATGAGAAAGCCGGATTTCAGAAGGGTCTCCATTGTCATTTGCAGTGTTCTCCTTTCGCACGATAGGGGCAGTGCGCTGCCATATTGCAGATGGCACAGCCTCTCTTCTGCCGCTGCACCGGATGATCGGACAATCCGATGATGGCCGTGACGGATTTTCTTGGAATCAGGATGCCGCTTTCACTGACGCAGACGCCGGTGCGGCGTTCTGCATCGATCGCAGTCAGAAAGGCGGGCTGCACTGAAAGGGGCAGATCGCCATAACCGGGGCTGAACCGCCATGTAGCATGGGCATCCGGACAGGCCGCCAGCATTTCCTGCTCGGCCTGATCGCAGAACTGTTCGATGAGGGCGCTGGCCATGGCATCGGCCATCACGCCCGCAGTGATCTCCCGCTGCTGCTGCATGCGGATCTGTGCATCAGCGGCGGCGGAAAGCGTGGCGCAGAAAAGCACGGCACGGTCACAGCCCTCGAGGTGATGCCGGATATCCTCGCCCGTAAGCAGCAGCGTGCTGCCCTCGCAGAGAATGCCGTCCTCCCGGTGCACAAGGGGAAAAATGCGATGCACATAGCGGGGGCGTATCACGGAAAGCAGGGCTTTCTCGCACACATCCGCAAGTGACAGGAGCTGAGGTGACGGCGCACCATGCAGTCCCATATAGCGGAAGGCCTGTCTGCGGTCAACGGCTGTCAGCATCACTTTCTGCCCAGCACGCCGGAAACGGCTTCGGTAATGCGCTTTGCGACATAGGGATTATTCATGGTATACAGATGGATGCCGTCGACGCCGTTGGCGGCGAGATCGACGATCTGGTCAACCGCATAAGCAATGCCCGCATCACGCATAGCCTCGGGGCTATGGGAAAAACGCTGCATCATTGCGGTGAATTTTCTGGGAAGGCTGGCGCCGCACAGGCTCACCATGCGGTTGATCTGTGCTGCATTGACCACGGGCATGATGCCGGCTTCAATCGGGACATCGATGCCGATCAGCTCGCATTTCTCACGGAACTGATAAAAGGTCTCATTATCAAAAAACAGCTGGGAAATCAGGTGGCTGGCCCCCTTGTCGACCTTTTCCTTCAGGTGGCGCAGGTCATCGGTACTGCTGCGGGCCTCGGGATGGGTCTCGGGGTAGCAGGCACCGAGGATATGGAAATCGCCTCTGGAGCGAATGAAATCGATGAGATCGGAGGCATAGCGGAAGTCATCCTTCTCGGGGCGTTCCGGACTCTTATCACCGCGCAGTGCGAGAATATCGGTAATACCGTGGGCTTTGAACTCCTCAAGCACCGCTGCAATTTCTTCCTTTGTATAGGAAATGCAGGGCAGGTGTGCCACGGGCTTGACACCGTATTCATTCTTGAGTCTTGCAGCCAGCTCACAGGTCAGCCGGCCGCCGTTCACGCCGCCGCCGGCGCCATAGGTCACGCTGATGAAGTCGGGCTTGAGGGCTGCGAGTTCTTCAAACGCACCGGCCACACTCTCCACGGGAGAGGTGGGCTTGGGCGGGAACACTTCAAAAGAATAGATGGGCTTTTCCATAGGTAGACTCCTTTCGTCCGGTCAGCGGACCGTCCAGTCGATTTCGTCGAATCCATGCTGTTTCAGGAACGCATTGGTCTGTGCAAAGTGGCCGCAGCCCATGAATCCACGGTTAGCGGAGAGGGGGCTGGGGTGGGTTGTTTTAAGGATCAGATGGCAGGGGTTGGTGATAAGTGCCTGCTTCTTTGCGGAATGGGCGCCCCAGAGCAGGAAGACAATGGGATCCTCACGGACATTGAGCATCCGGATGATGCTGTCAGTGAACTGCTCCCAGCCCTTCCCCTGATGGCTGCACGGCTCACCGGCACGCACTGTCAGGACGGTATTGAGCAGGAGCACGCCCTGTCTTGCCCAGGAAGTCAGCTCACCGTGGCCGCCGCGGTTATCGATGCCAAGCTCGGCAAAGATCTCTTTATAAATATTGACAAGGGAGGGGGGCGGTGTGACGCCCTTCTGCACGGAAAAGCTCAGACCATGGGCCTGATTCGGGCCGTGGTAGGGATCCTGTCCGAGAATGACAACACGCACCTGGCTGTAGGTGGTATATTTCAGGGCATTGAAGATATCATACTGACTGGGATAGACAGTGCCGCTTTGGTACTCGACCGCCAGAAACCGGCGCAGTGCCTGATAGTAGGGCTTGTCCAGTTCTTCGGCCAGAAGGACATCCCATTCGTTCCCGAAATGCACCATACTGCATCCTCCTCTACGTTTTGGATATATACACTTCATTATAACATAAAATCGTGATAAATACAAGGGGAAATTTTGAAAAAGAGGGGGGATCCTTGTTTTTCCGGGCGGCGGCGCAAGCCGCCGCGCCCCCCTCTCCCCTTCAGGGGAGAGGGGCAGGGGGTGTGGGGCCAAACCCTGCCCGAATGGGGGACAGCGTCCCCCGTGAGGGCAGGGTCGATGCGGGAGCCTGCCGCAATGTGTACATCTTCTGAAAAATCAGGTCATCCACTTGCAAATTCCTGAAAATGTGATATAATATAAATAATCTGAAAAATACAACACATCACCCAACAGGAGGAAACCATGGGAAAATATACCGGCAGCAAATGCATGGTCTGCCAGAACGCCTTCAAAGAGGACGATGATATTGTCGTCTGTCCGGACTGCGGCACGCCCTATCACCGCAGCTGTTACGCATCCAAGGGCCACTGCATCAACGATGCGCTCCATCAGAGCGGCATGGGATGGCAGGAGTCCCAGAACAAACATCGTGAAAAGCTCGGCGGCAAGGAATGCCCCCACTGTCATCATGTCAATCTTCCCGACGCACGCGAATGTGCCGTCTGCCATCGGCCCGTCGGTGCCGCCGAACAGGCCTATGATGCCGGTGCAGCCGGCAATCCCTTCACCTTCAATCCGGCCGATCCCTGCTGCGGGCTCTCTCCGGACGAGGAATTCGAGGGCGAAAAGCTCGGACACATTGCCGCTTCCGTCGGCACGAATACACTGTATTATATCCCCATCTTCAAGCGATTCAAGGAAACCGGCAAGAAGATTTCGCTGAATCTGTCCTGCCTGCTGTTCCCCCACCTGTATTTTGCCTACCGCAGAATGTGGGTGCCTGCACTCCTGGTCATGCTCGCCAGTGCACTGCTGGGTATTCCGGCAATGCTCTCGAGTCTCATGAATGCGCTGTCTGACAAGGATTTCATCAGCTCGATGAACGAAATCTATGCACAGTACAACATGACCGGTGCAGAAATGTTCGAAGGGATGAAGGCACTGCTCAAGCCCTATGAGGACATCATCTTCTATCTCGATGTGGTGTGCTATGGTCTGATGCTCACCGGCCGCACAGTGCTGAGTATTTTTGCCAACTGGATCTACTACCGCCATACGCTCAAAAAAGTAAAGCGCACGCGTGAACGCATCCAGTCGCCGCAGATGGCCGCCATGATGCTCAAGCAGGACGGCGGTGCAAGAGGATGGAACATCCTCTGGGCACTTGGCCTGAACTATGGCTTCACCCTTGCTGTGGTCTTTGTGATCGCCATTACCGTTGTTATGTTTGCCTGAACGAAGACAGCCCCCGCTGATGCGGGGGCTGATTTTTATGATTTCTCTTCCGCTTCCTCACGGCGGAGGGCACAGAAAAATCCAAATGCCGCAAAGCAGATCACGGACACAATCAGTGTGACGATCTCCATCGTCGTCACGCCCGATACCAGTCGGCGGAGATATCCCACCACTGCCGCAAAAATCTGCGGATCCTTGATGGCAAAGCCGCTGAAATAATCCGTCGATGTGACGTAAATGCACGGCAGCAGCATCAGCAGCGAGGAAATGCTCCCCGCAAGACCGCTCCAGTACAGCAGATGCTCCAGCTGACGCAGATTGCAGACGATCAGCAGGATGAACAGAATCACAGCTGCCACCACACAGAGCACCGTCGCCAGATTCAGATAGGAAACGACCTTCCGGGCCGTCTCCAGCCAGCCGTTTTCATACATCGTGGAGAACTTGAAGGTATCTGTCACAAAAGTGATCTTCGCTTCTGCCTCGGTGATGACGGAAGCCACCTTGTCCTCATAGACCTGATCCTTCTGCACGTTATTTTCCTCGGCATAGGCACTGAAGAAGCTTTCAATGGATGCCTCCAGATCCGTGAAATCCATGCTGAATTCATATGTATCCGTTTTGCCGTTCAGGTAATCAAACGCCGTGGTCACGCTCTGATCCATCGCCGTGCGAATGGCCTCGTGCGTAATCACATCCATGTATACCTCGGTCGGAATGCCCGTGGCATTGGTGCGGGACTTGAAATAATCCTCAAGGGAATCATAGGCCTTGTCCGCCAGATTCTCTTCCGCTGTGATCTGCCGGAAAATACGAGGATTCAATGCCTGCGCCTTGACGAAAATCGTCAGCTGTGCCGCCAGCAGGAAGAACACCAGAAGGAAGGTCAGCAGAACATTCGGGATATAGCATCGGATTTTTTTCATTCTGCAGCCCCCTCTCCCATTGCATCGTCCGTGACAGGCTTGGTGTAATACTTCTGATCGATCAGACGGCATACTACGCCCACACGGGTGGTGGAAGTCCCGAGCACCTGCTGCTTGCAGGTGTACAGCGTCAGACGCTGATCCTCAGTGGGCACAACCCATGTCTTGTCCGTATTTTCAAATGTCACAAGCTCGGCCGCTTCATAGGTGAAGATGCCATAATTTGTGTAAATCACAAAGGTATCGCCGACCTTGGCCTGCTCCAGATTCTTGAAGAAGGTGTTCACATGGGCGGAGATGACCGCATTGCCGGCATCACCCATCACCTTGGAAGAGGTGGTCTGGCAGGCACCGCGTTCAAGCAGCTCCTTGTTGGAGCCCCAGTATACCGGCACGTTCAGCCCGATGGCATCGCACTTGAGAACGGCATACTGCTCACCGAAGGACGGCCGGATGATCTCGCCCGTATCGGACAGCGATTCCTCCGGCGCCTCTTCGGTCTTGATCTCGTTTTCCTTGATCACAAGGCCGTCGAGACCCGTTGAGGGTACAATCTTCATATCGTCCATGAAGATGATATTCAGGTAGGTCTGTACCTTTTCATAGGGCTTGATCAGGGCAACGGCACTCACAGCCGTGCACAGAATCAGCAGGAACACGCCCGTCAGGATGTAGACAAGCACGCCTGCGCCCTTTTTCTTTTTTACGTCAGCCAAAAGTCTGCTCCTTTCCGCATCGTTATGCGCTCATGTCACTGCGCTTCCTCGTCCGTACGGCGCAGATGGCGGTACACGGCAATGATGCCGCCTCCGGCAAGCACAACGCCCGCCGCCGCTGCCGCAAACAGTCCGGTATAGGAAACACCCGTGTCCTCAACCGTTGCCGAGAGTCCCGACTGATCGATGATGACGCCTTCCTCATCACGGATGGTCAGCATGACATTGTCATCGGTGATCTCATCGACCACAACATTCATGCCGAGCTTGTCCGCAAGGCTGACATAGCCCTCCATCAGATCGGCCTTGTCCTCAATGGACATCTGCTTGAGGATGCTCTTGCGCTCCTCGGGGGAGAGATTGTTCAGGAACGCCTCCCGCTCTGCGGGCGGCAGGCTGTTCACATAGGCAATCTTCTCCTCGAGTGTCATATTGACAAAATCATCCCGCACCGGCACAGAATCCGTTACAGAATCCGGCACGGAAACGGTACTACCAAACATGCTGTCAATCTTGGAATTCATTTCAACTTCATATTCAAGCAGCTGCTCCCAGACATCCTCCAGATCGCCCTGGTCATAATAGCCCGTATTCCAGCTGCTCAGGCCCTCCTGGATTTTAAGCTCCGGAATGCCCAGCTCGCGTGCCTTGCTGACAATATCCTCTACTGTGACCTGCGCATTGGCAGTAAGCGTCACACTGCAGCAGAGGCAGCTTGCCAGCAGCACAGCGCCAATCATTGAAAGCTGATTTCGTTTCATAAGTATTCCGCCTTTACTCAGCTGCGCTTACTGCGCTTCCTCGTCCGTACGGCGCAGATAGCGGTACACGGCAATGAAGCCGCCCACGGCCAGCACGGTACCTGCGGCAGCGGCCGCATAGAGACCGGTGTAGGAAATGCCGGTGTCATCGATGGTGATGCCCACAGCGGACTGATCGATCACGACGCCTTCCTCATTGCGGATGGTCACGGAGATGTTGTCATCGGTCAGATTGTTGACCACGACATTCATGCCCATCTGCTCGGCCACATCGATATAGCCCTGCATCAGATCGGCCTTGTCATTGATGGACATCTGCTTGATGATGCTGTTGCGCTCAGCGGGGGTGAGATTGTTGAGGAAGGTCTCCTTGTCAGCGGGGCTGAGGCTGTTGACATAGGCGATCTTCTGGTCAAGTGTCATGTTGATGAAATCCACAGAGCCGACGGGCTTGGTGGTGGGCTGTGTGGGGGGCTGTGTGGGGGACTGGGTGCCGCCCTGCGTAGGCGCCTGTGTGGGCTTCTGCGTGGGGGCCTGAGTCGGCGCCTGTGTGGGCGTCTGCGTGCCCTCAAAGATGCTCTCGAACTTCTCCTGACTCTGCTTCTCATAGTCAAGGAGTGCTTGCCATGCAGCATCGAGGTCGGCCTGTGTGTAGTAACCGGTGGCCCATTCATTATAGCCCTGCTGCACCTGTGCCTCGGGGAAGCCGAGCTCTCTTGCCTTGTTGGCGATATCGTCCACCGTCACAGCGGAGGCGGACAGGGCACTGCCGCAGCAGACCAGGCTTGCTGCCAGCAGTGCGGCCATTGTCTTTAATGTACGGTTCTTTTTCATAATCGTCCTTTCTTTCTCTCAAAAGCGAAGCTGCCGTATTCCGGCTGAACCGGCAGAAACAGGAACGCAGTCCTATTCATTGTAATTATAGCACAGTCTGCCTGTAATTGCAAGAGTATTTTTCTGCCATAGGATCACACCTGCTTCCGCCCCATCAGTCCCGTCACAAGCGAGGACAGCAGCGGCACTGCGAAGGAGAAGCCCAGCGCCTGCCAGAGAATCCTGCCGTGAAGCGATGCTGTGCCGAAAATTCCCTGTGCCGGCGGCAACCAGATGGTTGCCGCAATGAGTGCTGCGGAAATCAGCACTGCACCGATCAGCTTCCAGTTTGAAAAATACCGCACGCTGAAGAGCGTGCCCCTTTCGGATTTGCATTCGAATACATGAATCAGCTGCGAAGCCACAAGCGTCAGGAGTGCCGCTGTTCTCGCCTCGGTCAGACCGCCGCCGAAACGCAGCGCCATGCTGAAGGAGCCGAGCGTGCACAATCCGATCATAATGCCCCGCCAGACGATCTTGCCGAGCAGCCCGCCCGCAAAGAAGCTCTCGTCGGGTTTTCTCGGCGGATGCTGCATGATGTCCTCCTCCGGCGGCTCGAGGCCGAGTGCAATCGCAGGCAGACCGTCCGTGGCCAGATTCACAAGCAGCAGCTGCACCGGCAGCAGCACAACGGGCATGCCCATGAGGATGCCGAGGAACATGGTGATGACTTCGCCGATATTGCATGAGAGCAGATACCGCACAAACTTGCGGATATTCGCATAAATGCAGCGACCCTGCCCGACGGCACTGACGAGCGTGGCGAGATTGTCATCCATCAGGATCACATCGGCGGCCTGTTTGGCAACATCCGTGCCGCTTGCGCCCATGGCCACACCCACATCGGCCTCCTTGATGGCGGGGGCATCGTTCACGCCGTCACCCGTCATGGTCACGATATGGCCGCACCGGCGGAACGCACGCACGAGCCGCAGCTTGTGGGCGGGATTGACACGTGCAAAGACGGAAATACCGGACAATCTCCCATCGAGCTGAGCATCGCTCATCAGATCGAGTTCATCCCCCGTGACGACCTCGCCGCCCCGCAGAAGTCCCGCCTGTGCCGCAATGGCCTCGGCGGTTTTTTTGTGATCGCCCGTGATCATCACAGTCCGGACGGAAGCGGCCGCACAGGTGCGGATGGCGTGCTTTGCCTCCGCACGGGGCGGATCGAGCATGCCCGCCAGTCCCAGAAAGACCATGCCGCTTTCACAGCCGGACAGCCCCTGCGCCTCCGGCTTTTCCGCAAAGGCCAGCACACGCAGGCCCCTTGCCGAGAGTGCTTCCGTTTTTTGCAGGATCGTGCGGCGATGCATCTGTGTGAGGGGGGCATCGCCGTGCTTTGTGCGGACATGGCTGCATCGGCCGAGAATCACATCGGCGGCACCCTTGCAGCAGGCAAGCCGTGCCGCCCCCTTCCGGACGATGACCGTCATCCGGCGGGTATCGCTGTCGAACGGCTCTTCCTCCGCTCTTGTATAGCCATCGAGTGTCTTCTGGGAGATGCCGCCCTTGGCAGCGGCCGCAAGAAGTGCGGTTTCCGTCGGATCGCCGACGGCCTGCCAGCCGGCATCACGGCTGTCCGTCGGTGCGGAAAGTGCTGCATTGTTGCAGAGCACCGCACACCGCAGAAGGGCTTCAAGAGGCGGCAGACTCTTCGGCTGGACGGCACTGCCGCCCGACAGGATTGCACCGTCCCGCCGCAGTGCCGTGCCCGTCACCGTGAAATCCTGCTCGGCTGTGCAGAGATCGGTCACGGTCATGCGGTTTTCCGTGATGGTGCCGGTCTTATCCGAACAGATCACCGAGGTACAGCCGAGGGTTTCCACGCTGTGCAGACGATTCACAAGCGCCTTCTGCTTCATCATCCGGCTCACGGCCAGTGCAAGGGCGATGGTCACAGTTGCCGGAAGTCCCTCCGGAATCGCTGCAATTGCAATCGAAATGCCTGTCATGAGCATGTCGAACACCGGCTCACCCCGCAGCACGCCCGCTGCAAATACCGCCGCACACACACCCAGACACAGCAGTGCCAGCACCTTGCCAAGCTCGCCAAGACGCTTCTGTAAGGGCGTATCCGTCCGCTCAATGGATGAGAGCATGCCGGAAATCTGTCCCATCTGCGTGGATTTTCCCGTGGCCGTCACAGTCGCTGTGCCGCTGCCCCGTGTAATGGCCGTGCCGGAATAGAGCATATAGGGGAGATGCAGCCCCGTGACGGGGGATGCGGGAGCACCGCTGCGCTTGGCGATCGGTTCGGATTCGCCGGTGAGGACGGATTCATTTGCATAGAGACGGCTTGCCGTGGTCAGCAGGCAGTCCGCCGGCACGCAGTCGCCCGCCTCGACCGTGATGCAGTCCCCCGGCACAAGCTGCTCCGCCGGCAGCTGCTGCAGCCGGCCGTCCCGCCAGACCTTCGCTGTGGGGGCGGTCATGTGCCGCAAAGCCTCGAGGGTTTTTTCTGTGCGGTACTCCTGCACAAAGCCGAGCACGGCATTGAGCAGCACGATGACGCCGATGGTCACGGCATCCGTCCATTCGCCGAGAAGCGCCGACACGCCTGCACCTGCCAGCAGGATGAGCACCATAACATCGCAAAACTGTCCGAAAAAGATGCGCACCGGCCCCGGCGGCTTCACCTGCACGAGGGCATTTTCGCCGTATTCCCGCAGCCGTTCCCTGGCCTGCGCCTGTGTGAGTCCGTTCATACACTCTGCCTCCTGACATGGGACACATCCCGAAATTGGTCTTGTACCATCGTATGAACGGATGGGGTAAAATATGAGAGCAAAAACGCCCCGCCGGAGCGGAGCGTTCTTTCATCTAATTTCCGT
Source organism: Ruminococcus sp. (assembly GCA_015066665.1). Taxonomy (GTDB): domain Bacteria; phylum Bacillota; class Clostridia; order Oscillospirales; family Ruminococcaceae; genus UBA3855. The sequence goes on from SVNX01000009.1 coordinate 27,684, forward strand.
AGATCCACCCGAGGACCTCTTCGGAGTTTTCACCTGTAAATTCCTGCGTAAGAGTATCGAGGGACACCACATTATTGAACTGTGATGCTTCGGCAAAGCCCATCATCGGGACAATGGATTCTTCACCGGGCGTTTCTGTAAGAACGGTAACCGCATCATCCTCACCGATGGCGTAAACGGCACCGCCGCCGATCACGATTGCTGCCTTGCCGCCGTTCTTGAGATAAGCCGTCAGCTCCGGCGCATAACTGATGGAAGCACTCTGACTGCCATCCGCCATGAGCAGGATGGCCACCGCCTCCTGATCGCAGATGGCGGGGAAATACACGATCTTCTCCACTGGAACGGCCTCACCGTCCGCATTGAGCTTCGCCACCTGAAACGGCATACCGGGGTATGCATTCGTCATATCCCTGCCGATCTGCAGGCTGTCGTTCGGCCCTGCGGTAATATTCCAGAGCATCTCGAACGCATACGAATCCTCACGGAGATTATAGGCGACGCTGCCCGCCGTTTCCTTCAGCTGCAATTCCTTTTTGGGTCGTTCTGCCGGGGCAGCCGTGCCGGTCTGCTGCACATCTGTTCCCTGAAGGGAATCATCGGAAGCAGCTGTCGTGTCTGTCGGCTGTATAACTGTCTGCTGCGTGTCTGCGTTCGGCTCTGGCGGTTCAACAGACTGCCCGCATGCGGAAAGTCCCAGCAGCCCGATACATAATAATGTAATCCATGTTCTTTTCATAGGAATATCCCCTTTCTCATTCGTATCCGGTCATCATTCTTCCTCCGCACGTCCCGCCTGTCCGGGGCATGCTGCAAATCTATACTATAATTATACCCTCCCTTAGGCATTTGTCAATACAATCCGGAAAACTGTCATCCAACTGTTGCTTTTTGTGCATATGTAACAGACCGGTATCAGAATCCTGACAAAATGTGATTTTTTCCATTTCCCCCTTGACAAACCGGAATCTGTATGGTATACTATAACTGTACTAACATAACTAATACAGTTGTGATACAGTCAGAAAGGAGGACATGCCATGTTTGACATTGATCTCATGAGCCGTGTGCCCATCTATGAACAGCTGTACCGCAAGGTCGTGAAGCTGATTCTCAAGGGCGTGCTGGTCGAGAATGACAAGCTGCCAAGTGTCCGGAGTCTTGCCACCGACCTCAGTGTGAATCCGAATACCGTTGCCAAGGCCTACAGCCTGCTTGAGCGTGACGGCATCATTCACTCGCTGGCGGGACGCGGGAGCTTCATTGCCAAGCCCGACACGCTGCTTGCACAGGAGCACATGCTTGAACGATTCGATGCGGCGGCTTTGGAAGCACTCCGTGCGGGCATCGGACGGGACATACTCGTGCAGCGGCTTGACAGCCTGAATCCAGAGATAAAGGAGGAACAAACGACATGATGACACTCAAAGGAACGATCAAAAAATTCGGGGACTTCAATGCCCTCGACGGCGTCGATCTGGAGATCCCAAAGGGTACGGCCTTCGGTCTGCTCGGCTCCAACGGTGCCGGTAAATCCACCATCCTTCGCCTCTTCAGCGGCATCTACAGTCCCGATGGCGGCGAGGTGCTGATCGACGGCGAACCCGTTTATGATAATGTTTCCGCCAAGCAGAAGGTCTTTTTCATCAACGACGAGACCGTGCAGTTCGGCGGCTATACCCTCATGGAGCTAAAAAATCTCTACAAGCAGTTCTACCCCAGCTTCTCCGAGGAGATCTTTGCAAGACTGCAGGGCGCCATCCAGCTGCCCGCCCACCGCAAGATCAGTACTTATTCCAAGGGCATGAAGCGTCAGGCGATCGTGATCATCGGCATTGCCTGCTGCACACCCTATCTGCTGCTGGATGAGGCCTTCGACGGACTCGACCCCACCATGCGCATCATCGTCAAGCGCATGCTGGTGGATGCCATGTGCGAGCGTGAGCTGACCGTGGTCATCTCTTCCCACAATCTCAAGGAGATCAACGAGCTGTGCGACACTGCCGCACTTCTCCACAAGGGCAAGATCATCTTCAACCGTCAGATCGACAGCCTCAAGGGCAGCGTCCATAAGGTGCAGGTGGTCTTCTCCGACAGAGAAAAGCAGTACACCCCCGAGGACTTCACAGACTTCCCCGATATTCTTCATTTCTCCCAGAATCACAGCATTTATCACATCATTGCAAAGGGCGATGAGGCCACCATCCGCAAGGCACTGGAGCCCTACAAGCCCATTGTAGCCGACCTGATTCCCCTCTCTCTGGAGGAGATCTTTATCTACGAACTGGAGGTGCTTGGATATGACAGCCAGGTCTTTGCTTAACCCCATGACCGTCCGGAACACCAAGCGTGTCATCGGACAGAATAAGAAGCTGCTGATCGTCATCAGCATCCTGCAGGCACTGGGCATTCCGCTCTGTGCGCTGGTTCTCATGCTCGAGCTGCTGTTCGAGACGTTCGCAAAGGAATATGATGCCTACAGCCCGATTTTCTCAGGCCTGTATCTGTACATCGGCATCGGTGTGACCTGCCTTGGTGCAGCGGTTGTGGCCGGTATCATTGCGGCCATCTCCGTGTATCAGGAGCTTTGGAAGAAATCCAAGGTCGACATGCTCTATTCGCTCCCCTTAACCGGAACACAGCGATTCCTCAGCCATTATATCGGCGGTCTGTTTGTGTATCTGGTACCCTACATCATCGCTGTGCTGCTGGGCTGGCTCGTCGTGTTCGGCATGTCCATTCCCATCGATTTCTCCGTGATTGAGATGGAAAAGGGCGAATTTCTCGGCCAATTTGCAAAATACTACAGCATGGCCTCCGTTGGCCTCGGCCTGCTCATGCTGCTCTATTACACCACCACAACCCTGCTTGTTTCCTGCTGCGGTACCATCTTTGAGGGCATCTACAGCACACTCCTGTTCAACGTCCTCATGCCCGGCGCACTGGCTGCCATCATCGGCGTCATCTGTGCCAATGTGGAGGGCCTGAACTTCGAATACACCTGGCAGGCCATCGGTTATACCAGCCCCTTGGGCGGCCTCATTTACCTGGTCTACATCCTCTCAGATGCCGGTGCCGTCTACATCGGCTGGAATGACATCGTCGGCTCCGAGGCACTCAGCCACGGCATGGTGCCGAACTTCCTGCGCTGGGCACTGGTCATCACACTCATCATCGCCGCAGTACTGGTGCTGAACTGGAAGCTCTACCAGCGCCGCAAGGCGGAAGCTGTCGGCACACCCTTTGTCTATGTCGGTGCCTACTATCTGCTTCTGACACTCGTTACCGTGCTCATTCTCTGCATGTCCGAAGTGGGCGTACTGGGTGCGGCCATCCTCTTCAGTGCAATCGTCTACTTTGTAATGGAAGTCATCCGCAAGCGCGGCTTCCGCAAATTCTGGCTCACGGGCGTGACCTATGTGACCACCGTTGTGGTCACACTTTCCGGCTTCTGGCTGATCGCTGCAACCGACGGCCTCGGCAGAGCATGGTACATCCCGCCCTATGCTGCTGTCAGCTCCCTGCGTATTGAGATGATCGCCGATCATAACAATTCCACCGATCTGTCCCTCGAATTCACTGACAAGGACGTGATCAAGGCGGTGCAGGAAGTACAGAAAGACATCATTGCCGACTACCGCAAGGACGGTGACACCACGTCCGTTTACAATGAATACCTCTATGAGAGCGGCTACCACATCCTTGAATACGGCTATGACGACTATGGCTATTCCATGGGCTATTCCCTCACCGACCCCCGCACCTACCATGACGATTATAATTACAATTACAGTTTCAGTTCCATTCTTGATGATTACTTCGAAGACGAAACCGAATGGGTCTACAGCTACGCAAGAGATTACCAGCTTGCGCTGACCTACTACACCTACACCGGCAGCACCATCCACCGCACATACTACATCAACGGCAGCCAGCTCATTGCCATGCTCGATGCAGTACGCGGCACAGAGCTGTGGGCGAATGCCAGTGCGGATCAGCTGAAGAAGCGTCTGACCGAAAGCGGCATCAATCAGGCCTATGAAAACGATCATGCCAAGGTGCCCAATCGGTTCAACATCCAGCTGAGCACGCCCACCGACCGTACCTCGGAGACCTTCAGCATTACCGGCGGCCAGGCTTCCATCGACCGGATCGCTGCTGCATTCCGCAATGATCTGAAAAACGTGGATCCCAAGGCGCTGCACACTTCCGGCGTGTACGGCATTCTGGAAAACCAGCCCATCTATAACTGCTACACCGAGACCATCGCTGTGCTGGAGGAGCTGGGCGTGACGCCCTTCGATATTTCCGAGATCTACGGCTTCAACAGTGCATACAACAATCAGTACACCGGCGATGAGTCTTCCATGCTGAAAATCCGCATCTACAATCCGGGTGATTTCAGCTTTGGTGATGAGGATACACGCTTTGCAAGCGAGTATCAGGAAATCTTCGTTCTGCCGCAGGCAGATGCATGGGAATACACCTACTACTGCGATTACACCAGTTCCATAGAGACAGATTTCCCCGAGCTGAATGCCGTTCTGGAAAGCGCATCCAGCTGGAATGTGACCGGTACGGATGGCTGCCTGCTTGTTGTCAACGGCAGAGCCTGCATGATTCCGGCCGAGGATAAGGATCTGATCGACGCTCTGATCGCCGCAGCGGGTGATGCAGAGGACAGCCTGACCGGCAGCGGCCAAGATGACTATCAGGGCCTCTTCGGCACATTCTGATGACAGTTTCATTCCATAACATATCCTATCGCAAATCCCCCGCCATCTGCGGGGGATTCTGCATTGTAAAAAATTTTTGTCTGATTCTTTCCCCCTTGTGCGAATAGTATTACAGAATCGATTCTATCTATAGTGGAGGTGATCCGATGACGGATAAAGAATGGCAGCAGCTCATGGCACAGTCACCCGAAAAGGGACGCCGTGCCCTGATCGACCAGTACAGCGGCCTTGTCTATGCCATCGTGTACAGCAAGCTGCAGGGGCTGGGCAGCCGTGAGGATGTGGAGGACTGCGTGAGCGATGTCTTTGTCAAGCTCTTCCGGAGTGCGGATGGATTTCATGAGGAAGGCGGCTCGCTGAAGGCCTATATCAGCGTCATCGCAAGACATACGGCGGTGGATGCTTTCCGTCGGCTCTCCTACCGGCAGAGCCGCACAGTTTCCATCGAGGAGGAAACCATGCTGCCCGCATCCGATGATCCGGTGGAAACAGTGGAAAAGCGCATGCGTGCCGCACAGCTCTGGCAGTGCATCCGTTCGCTCGGCGAGCCGGACACTTCCATTCTCATACGCCAATATTTCTATGAACAGACCGCAAAGGAAATTGCCCGCGCGCTTTCCATGTCGGCCGAGGCTGTGCAGAAACGCAGCCTTCGTGCACGGGGACGCCTGCGTACAATGCTTGAAAAGGGGGAATGGCAATGAAGCAGCATGAATTTGACCGATATCTGAAGGACACCTTGCAGCATGCGGATGAACAGACCGCTTCTGAGATCATTGCCGGCGTTCCGCTGGATGCCGCCGCCCGACGCCGCATTGCGGATCTGTGTGAACAAAAGCTGAAGGGGGATGCCCCGCAGCTTGTCCATCAGGAAGGAGTCGGACAAATGAAACATATACAACACTGGAAATCAATTGTCGGCGCAGCAGCCTGTTTTGTTGCTGTTGTGGGACTTGCGGGCATTCTCCTGCTGAGCGGCCGGCCGGGTGCCGTTACACCGCCGCCGCCCGTGGATGAGATCACCACGGAAAGCACGGGTGCCGAAAGCATTGAAACGGACGCAGAGTCTACCGAAACCGCCGCAGCATCCGGAACGGATCCGACGGACAGCACCCCGGAGACCACCGGCACGCATACAGAGAGCGTTCCCGCCGCTGTCACGGGGGTTTGCAGCGTCCCGACCATGGCACCGACAGCCACGCATTCCGAAACCGTAACAACCACCGCACCGCCTGCTGCATCGCAGTGGACGGAGCAGGAACGGCAGGAGGGATACCGCGGCAGTGAGGAAGCGGGCTACATCATCAACGTGGCCTATCCCGTACTGCAGTCCTCACCGGATGCGGATGCCATCAATGCCCTGATTGCGGAGCATGTAGACGAAATGGTGCAGCACTGCAGCGAGATCACGGACTCTTACCGTGAGGAGCTTGGCAGTGCCGGCTATGAAAATCCGGACGAGATCTTCTGCGACCTGTACGCACGGCAATATGAGATCCTGCGGGATGATGCGGATTATCTCAGCATCGTCTGGCGCACATCAAGCTATGTGACTTCGGGGGCATACCCAAGCAACTGCATCACGGGACTGGTCATTGACAAGCACACCCTGCAGCCCGTGACGCTTTCCGATCTGTACAACGTGAACGATGCCTTTATGAAGGCGGCCGACAGCTGTACAAGAGCTGCGGTGCAGGTACGCTGCGGCGACCAGATCGAACAGGAGGGCATCGATCCTTCCGTGCTGTACACGCTGCTGAGGGACGATCTGCAGAATGCCGGCGGGGAAGTCTTCGGAATCATGACCTTCGCACTCACAGAGAAGGGCGTTCTCATCAATCCCGGCGTTGCACATGTGTACGGGGATTATGTTGATGTTGAGATCCCGTATGAAATGATTGAAGCATGCAGGAAATAAAAAAAAGCACCACCCATCGGGGTGGTGCTTTTGCTTTGCTCTCTTATTCAGCGTCAGCCTCATCAGCTTCCTCAACAGCGGGAGCCTCGTCGGGCAGAACAACGTCGAGATCGGAATTGCAGAAATTGCACTGCTCGCCGCAGGCAATATCATCCATGTATTCCTCATCATCGAACTCGTTGCTGTCAAAACGCATCTTGCGCTTCTTAGCCTGCTTCTGGAGCAGAATCACAACGGCAATACCGGTTGCAACAGCTGTTGCAGCGATGATAGCAATAATCTTCCAGTTTTTCATAATGTTCCTCTCTTTTCTCCGCAGGGCATACTCGATACCGGACTGCTGCGGTCAGCATGGAAACGTCCATTTTCCGGCAATCTGCAAGTGTGTACTTATATTATACCACATTTCTTCTCGCATTTCAACACTTTTTTGATAATTTTTATAGATTTTTTGTCAGATACATCAAAATCGAGAGTGCTGCGGTCGGTGCGGTCTCGCATCGCAGAATACGTTTGCCGAGCCACACACGCTGCAAGCCTGCCTCTGCGGCCTGTTCGGCTTCTTCCGGAGCGATGCCGCCCTCACTGCCGATAAAGAGGCCGATGCGTGTGCAGCCTTCGAGTGCGACCTCGCCAAAGTGCACGCCGCCCTCTTCTTCATACAGCATAATGCTGCAGTCCTCCTGCTGCATTCTGGCGAGCGCCTGCTTCCAGGAATGGAGCGGTGCCACCTCGGGAATGATGCCGCGTCCGGACTGCTTGGCCGCAGACACAGCGATCTTCTGCAGACGCTGGCGTTTCTTCTCAAAATCACGTTCATCGGGGCGGGAAACACATCGTGCGGTGAGCACGGGCACGATCTCGCAGGCCCCCAGCTCCACGGCCTTCTGGACGATCTCGGCAAGCTTGTCCTGCTTCGGGACGGCCTGATAGAGCGTCACACGGACGGAAGGTTCTGCGGCGCACGGTTCACTGGACAGGGGTCTGAGGAAGACCTCGCTGTCGGTGATGCGGGTGATTTCGCAGTGGTAATCGGTTCCGCAGGCGCACACGGTCAGCGGCTCGCCCACACGCATACGCAGGGAGCGTCCGATATGACGGGCATCCTCGCCGGTGATGATGATTTCATCATCGCCCGCCTGCTCGACAAAGAATCTTGGCATGGCTCCTCCTTACATCTGGCAGTAATACTTGCCGTCGATCTCAAGCAGGAAGAGCTTCTGGCTTTCAAGAATGGCCGAACCGCCGTCATAGTTGACGATCCACTGCATCTCGAGTGCCCAGCAATTGTCCACGGTGGAGACGAATTCATTTTCCTCGTCAATGGTCTCGAGGATCTCGAGGATGGTATCAAGGCCGGAAGCAACACGTTCATCGGTGAACTCCTCAATGGTGATCATGTTAAACGACACATTCTCACCGAGAGAACCGACAATACCGTCATAGATGCCGTCGACCAGATCCTGTGTATTCTCATAATCCTCGCTGTACATGTCCAGCTGGTAGTCATTATAGAACCCAAGGGTATAGGTTTCATACAGAGCCGCATCCTTTGTAATGATGGCGGAGAGATAATCCGTCACAGCGGTGAGCTGTTCCTCATTCAGAAAGCGTCTGTCATAAGTCACAGGGAGTGCATAGGTGGTTTTGGCTTCACGCATGGTAGCGCCATAGGGCATATCTTCCTCCGCGATGGTCACGCCGTTTCCGCCGCAGCCGGTGAGGGCGCAGCAGCCGAGCAGTGCAGCTGTCAGGAACACCGCGGTTTTTTTCACATAGTTCATGTTGATTTCTCCTTTGCGGTAATACGTCTTGGACTATACTATAACTTTACCACATTCGTGCGGCTTTGTCAAGCGGGGAGGGGGAACAGGCCGGGGCTGTTAGGCCCGGCAGCCCGCCCAGTGCACTGAAGAACAGATGCTTCACACCTGCTGTTCCAAAACAATGCGGAGCTTGCGGATGATCTTCTTTTCCAGCCTTGATATGTAGGATTGTGAAATGCCAATGCGGTCAGCCGCTTCCTTCTGGGTCAGCTCACGGCCGCCGCACAGTCCGAACCGCATCTCCATGATCTCCCGCTCACGATCGGGCAGATCACGCACGGCACTGCGGAGCATCTCCCGCTCGGCTTCCCACTCGATGCCGCGGTTGACAATGTCCTCCTCCGTGCCGAGAATATCCGAGAGCAGCAGCTCGTTGCCGTCCCAGTCCGTATTGAGCGGCTCGTCAATGGAGATTTCTCCTCGGTACTGCGATGATTTCCGCAGGAACATGAGGATCTCATTCTCAATGCAGCGGGATGCATAGGTTGCAAGCTTGATGTTCTTCTCGGGACAGAATGTATTCACAGCTTTGATCAGCCCGATTGTGCCGATCGAAATCAGATCCTCAAGGCAGATGCCGGAGGTCTCAAATTTCTTCGCAATATAGACCACAAGCCGCAGATTGCGGACGATGAGCGTTTCCCTTGCCGCGGGATCGCCCGTCTTCAGTCTTGCAAAGACCTCTTCCTCTTCTTCCCGTGTCAGGGGCGGCGGCAGGGTATCGGAGCCGTTGATGTAATCGACCCGGCAGACGGGGAACAGCGTCCGCAGGGCATGCAGCAGTTTCTGAATCAGGCGCATGGCAGAACCTCCTCAGGATTCCAGCAGTCTCGGATGAAAAATGGCCTTCTGTGTCGGACTTGTGCCCGCACCGATGAGTGCATCCACACATCGTGTGCGGCCGTCCCGTTCGGAGCGGATGACGACCTCATCCGGCCGGAACACAGGCAGAAGGCTGCTTCCGGATACGGTCGTGTAGGGCAAAAGACGGCAGCCCTGCGGGCATGTGTCATCTGCGGGCAGCATTGCCCCAAGCAGCGCACGGTCACAGACAATCACGGGGCAGCCGGTAAAAAAATCGGTCAGGACATTGCCGGTATCGGCAAGCCCCTCAAGCTGAGCCGTACAGCTGCGGTACCGGATACAGATCCGGTACCCCCCTTCCGCAGCATGACTCCGGTCACGCAGGTGCTGTACGGTACGCAGCAGGAGATAGGCAACAATGGTAAACAAAACAAGATGCAGGAGGGAAACATCCAGATACCAGCAGGCATTTGCTTCCACAACCCTGATACCGGAGCAGAGGGAGAGGGCAAGCAGAATACCGGCCAGCGCAAAGCTGCTGCCGAATAAGGAGATACTGTTCCAGAGCAGCCGCCTCGGATCATGCCAGCCGAAGGTCAGTGCACAGAGCAGCACGGCGCAGAGCAGTTTGCAAAGAACGGACAGCACCGTGGGGAGGGGCGGCAGAAATATCATCAATGTACTGAGGCTCCCGCAGGCCGCTCCCAGAAGGCACCGGCCGGTACGCAGCCGGCTGTGTGTCATGCCGGCTGTGATGCGCAGCAATATGTAATGCACATAGAGTTGGCACACCAGAAGCACATCGAGATAGATCGTCTGCATACCCCACCGCCTTTCTGTTCGTCCGATTCTATTATACACCCTTTGTCCTGCGAAATCTGTCAGAATCCGTCGGGGCCGGTGCAGAATTCCTCCGCCTCCGCTGGAAAATCCCCCCTTGTATGAATCCCCCATATTCCGTGCATAATGATACCGGATCCGGATGAAAACAAAGGAGGTTTCCACAATGGCATATCAGAAAGTTGTGATTTCCGGCATCAACACCGCCGAGCTGACAGTGATGAAGGAGCAAGAAAAAATCGCCCTGCTGCGTGAATTCAAGGAAACCGGCAGCAAGGCGGCAAGGGATCGGCTGATTGAAGGCAATCTCCGGCTGGTGCTCAGCGTCATCCAGCGGTTTGCAGGACGGGGCGAAGACATCGATGATCTCTTTCAGATCGGTGTGGTGGGACTCATTAAGGCCATCAACAACTTTGATCTCACAAAAGAAGTGCGGTTTTCCACCTACTGCGTCCCCATGATCAGCGGTGAGCTGCGCCGCTACCTGCGGGACTTCAATCAGATCAAGGTCAGCCGCTCACTCCGTGATCTTGCCTACAAGGCCATTCAGGCAAAGGAAGCACTCACCGGCCGTTTCCAGCGTGAGCCGACCATGGATGAAATTGCGCAGGAAATCGGAGAAAATCGTGCCGACGTTGTCATTGCCCTCGAGAGCATCAGCGATCCGGTCTCGCTGTATGAGCCGGTCTATTCCGATGCCGGCGACACGCTCTATGTAATGGATCAGCTCAGCGATCACTCCAGTGCGGAAAGCTGGCTTTCACGCTTTGCCATGCGTGATGCGATGCGCTCGCTTGAGGAACGAGAAAAAAACATCCTCTACCTGCGTTTCCTCTGCGGGAAAACACAGGTAGAGGTGGCAAAAGAAATCGGAATTTCGCAGGCGCAGGTATCGCGCCTTGAAAAGGGCGCCATCGCCCGCATCAAGGATGCACTGTAAGGGGCATCAGCGGTGACGGCCGCCGCCGCCGAAGCCGCCGCTGCTCCGGCCGCCGCCGCTGCGTCCGCCGCCTCCGCCGCCGGAAGAGGATTCGATCTTCACTCTGGTCGTATAGGTGCGGACGAAGTTATCCTGCTGCTCGTGATAGATCACGTTCTTGCGGTTGACATAGGCAGTGGGCTCCAGTGCCGTCTTGAACTTGTAGCGGCTCTTTGTGACGCAATAGGCAATCAGTGCGGCCACAAGACCTGCGCCGGTGCCGAGCACCGTGCCGAGGATCACATCCTCCCAGTTGATATACGGGCGGTACCAGGTCTTCTTAAGCTCGCCGCCGGACAGATGATAGTAGAGCTCTTCTTCATCGTCATAGACATAATAATGATCCGGCACGCCGCGGTCATAATAATACTTCAGGGAGAGGGACAGCTCCATCATGGCACCATAGACATCCTCCCCGCCGACCGGATAAAGGTAGGGGGTCAGATCGTCGAAGATATCGTCGACACGGTTGTTGGTGTCGCTGTTTGTGTAGTAGAACTGACCAAGGCCCCGTGTGGCAATATAGTCATAGGGGGCAGTGCCGCTGAGATCCATGTAGTAGACCAGACCGTCGGAATCGGCACCGAACAGCTCCAGATAGGTCTGCTTTGTGGTTTCCTCAATGGCATAGTCCGAGCGCTTGTTCTTGGCCAGCACCACGCCGAAATTCATGTTTGTATAGTCCGCCGCATCCTGCAGAGCGGCAAGGCAGTCTGCATATTCCGAATCGCTCAGAAAACCGCCTTCATCATAGATCACCGCATCTGCCGCCGATGCCGGCAGGGCACCGAAGCACAGCAGTATCAGCCCCATCAGCAGGGCCATTCCGTATTTTCTCATAGGAAGAACCCTCCAATCGTTCCGATGATCGTGCCGATTGCCGCAATCATGCCGCAGAAGGCGAGCAGCTTGGGCTTGTTGAGCGGGGGTGTACCCGCCTGCTTGCCCGTCTGGCCGTTGATGGCAAAGCTGTAGCGCTTGCCCTTATATTCATAGGTCATGAACCACACCGGCAGGAGCATGTAATCCCACTTGGTACGCAGGACATGCATTTCCGAGCGGGTCACACGGATGGAGGTATATCCCGTCATGGACGAACGCAGCAGCTGGTCACTGCCGTTGACGGCACGGTTCCGGATGCGGGGAAAGATCTGCGCAAAGTTCAGATCATACTTATCCGAAAGGAAGCCGCTGAGGTAAGCCATTTCAAAGTCGAGTGCATCATGATAGTCAAAGGGCTCGATGGCCTCCATCAGCTGATCTTCAATCTTGCTCGAACCATCCGCCGGAATGCCGACGAACTGAATGGATGCATCACGGAATACATCGTACTCCTTGGTTTCGGTATAGCGGTAGCTGCCGGTGCTCCAGCTGCGTACCTTTTTGCAGACGGCACGCATCTCACCGTGCACATCGCAGTCGGCCACCCAGAAGGGCACATAGACGCCACGCATGTGCAGAAGCTGGGCCTCGGATGTAAAGGACTTCGGCAGGAACCAGCGTTTTTTGCACCATTCACGGAACAGCTCATGCGATTTATCCTCGTCGATCTTGAAGGGAATGACCTTGATGGGACGGTATTTTCCCTCAAGCCGTCCCTTGAGTACAACGGGATTGTGACAGTAATAGCACTCGGTGGCAGAGGTATTCTGATCGGTAATCAGCTCGCCGCCGCAGCTGGGGCAGGTGTACAGATTGGTGCCGTTGATGAACTCATCCTCGAGCGCCTGCTGTGCCTTTGCCTCGGACTGCATCTGCTCATTGGCCTTCCGGCACTCTTCGGGCGAGAAGAAGCTTTCGCAGAATTCACAGGCAAAGCCCTGCTTGGTGGGATTGAAGCGCAGCTCCGCACCGCAGTTCGGGCACTTGTACTGCTGCATCGTCATGTTCTCGGACATGGCTACCTCCATTCGTTCGGATCTGTTCAAAATGGAGTCTTCCCGCCGGACGCAGGAAGACCCCTTTGTATACATTTATAATCAATCAGGAAATCAAAGCTTTCTGTTGTCGATGACACGCTTTGCCTTGCCTTCGGAACGGGGCAGGCTCTTGGGCGGGCAGATGGTCACCTTTGCCATAACGCCGACAACGGACTTGATTTCGGATGCAATCTCCTTCTGGAGTCTCTGCATGTTGGCCAGGCTGTCTACGAATGCTTCTTCGGTCATTTCCACCTGAACTTCAAGTGTATCGGCATTATTCACACGATCAACCACCAGCATGTAGTGCGGTGCCACGCCCTCAGTTCTGACAAGAACGGTCTCAATCTGGGACGGGAATACATTGACGCCGCGTACAATGATCATATCATCGGTACGGCCGGTGATTCTGCCCATGCGGACTGTGGTTCTGCCGCAGGCACACTTTTCGGCATTCAGTGTACAGATGTCGTGCGTTCTGTAGCGGAGCATCGGCATGCCCTTCTTGGTGATGGTGGTGAATACCAGCTCGCCGGGTGTGCCGTAAGGCAGCGGCTCGCCGGTTTCGGGATCGATGATTTCTGCAATCACATGGTCTTCATTGACATGGGAACCATTCTTTTCGAGGCACTCAAATGCAACGCCGGGGCCTGCAATCTCGGTCAGACCGTAAATATCGCAGGCGTCGATGCCCAGCAGCTCCTCGATCTTCAGACGCATTTCCTGTGTCCACGGCTCTGCACCGAACAGACCTGCCTTGAGCTTCAGCTCGGAAGGATCGATGCCCATATCGTGGATGGCTTCGCCGAGGTAGGTGGCATAGGACGGTGTGCAGCAGAGGATGGTGGAACCAAGCTCACGCATCATCATGATCTGACGCTGGGTGTTGCCGCTGGACATGGGAATGACCATTGCACCGATCTCATTGGCACCCTGATGGGCACCCAGACCGCCGGTGAACAGACCATAGCCATAGCAAACCTGTACCACGTCATCCTTGCCGGCGCCCACAGCGGTCATGGCGCGGGCAACCATTTCTGTCCAGACATCCACGTCCTCCTTGGTGTAACCGGAAACGATCGGCTTGCCGGTGGTACCGGAAGAACCCTGAATGCGGACGATCTCCTCATTCGGTACAGCGAACAGACCGAAGGGGAAGGTATCTCTCAGGTCGGTCTTTTCGGTGAACGGAAGAAGGCGGATGTCATCAACCGTCTTGATGTCCTCGGGCTTGACGCCCTTGGCATCCATACGCTCACGATAGAGCGGTACATTCTTATATACATGCTCCACAGTCTCACGCAGACGCTTGCCCTGCAGCACACGGCGCTCTGCGGGATCCATGCATTCCATTTCAGGATTATAGATTTTATGCTGTTTCATATAAAAGACTCCTTTGTTCACAAATTTGAACGAAATATTACATGAAAATTATATCACATTCCGTCGTATCTGTCAAGAAAAAATTCAGCCCTTTAACGGGCAGAATCGCGAAATCAATTGACATTTCACAGCATCCGTGGTACAATGAATCATATTGAACTGTTACGGAGGTTATTGTATGTATCTTTCCCGTGGTCATATGATCTACACGGCGGCCATGGCGGTCATGCAGCTGCTGCTCGGTGTGCCGTTTCTCATGCTGATGCTGTTTCTGCTTGTCGTAAAGCCGTCTGCATTGCTGGACGATCCGGATTCTTCCGTGCCGTTCCTGCTTGAATTCGGCTTTCTCTCGTTTCTCGGCCTGCGCAATGCCTGTCATTTCTTCCATGCGCAGCGGTTCAACACCTGCTTTTTGCAGGCGGGCTACAGCTCTCTGACCGTGGCCGATGCAGCGCAGAGGATGGGCATCAGCCATTCTGCCTGCCGCAGACGCTTCGACACACTCACCCGTTACGGCCTGCTCAAGCACTGCCATCCCGAATACGAAACGACCGCACGCATTGTTCTGCACCGGAAGCAGACGGATGACTGCCGCGGTGCAATGACGATTTTTCTCCAGATGCTGTCATTCTTCGGGCTTGGCATAAGCGGTGCCCTGCTGTTTCTGTTTGTGTTCGGCGTGCTGCACGACCTGATCAGCGGTGATATGAGCCATCTGAAGATCGGCTTTGGCGGGCTGCTCCTGTTCACGCTGCTGGCACTTGGAAGCCTGAAGCTGCGGCAGATCGTCGGCCGTGCTTATCGTTTCAGCAATTATTTCAGCGGCAATGCCGGCCGTCCCGTACCGGCAATGCAGATGGCAAGGGCCTTTTCCATGACGGAAACAGCTGTCATGGACGAATTCTTCAAGCTGTCAAAGCTCGGTCTGCTGACCGGATGGCATGGCCAGACCGCACCAATGCTGCGCTTCCTGCCCCATTACCCCGCTGTGAACGCACCGGAGCCTGCCGCCCCGATGCAGAACGCAGTCTATGTGGCACTCAACTGCCCGAACTGCGGCGCTTCCCTCTCCCTCGAGCAAGGCAGACGCACGCAGTGTCCCTACTGCGATTCCTGGCTCTCCCTTTCCGAATAAACGATCGTACATACAAAAACCCGCCATAACCGGCGGGTTTTCTTTTGTTGATACAGAATGTCCCCCCGCCAGGCGGGAGGACATGACTGAAATGATTATTCCTCTTCTTCGTTTTCGCTGTGCGCCTTCACATAGGCCACGATATCGCCCACTGTGCGGATCTCGTCCACAGCCTCGTCCGGAATCTCAATATCCGTTGCACTCTCAATGGCGACAATCAGATCCACTGCATCCATGGATGTAGCATTCAGATCCTCCAGAATATCGGTATCCTCGCTGATATTCTCTCTGTCCACATTGAACTGCTCTGCAATCAGTGCTGCAATTGTTTCGAATTCCATAACCATACCTCCGTATCAGCAATTGCTTTCTAAAAAATAGTATAATGGAAAAGATGCGGGATGTCAACATACAGGATGACAATATTTTCCGTTCGCTTCTCTTTAAATTTGTGCATAACGACAGATATTCTCCTCTTTGTAATTCGGCGCGCACATATTACATCCAAAAGACATCCTCATCTCCCTCCGCAGCGCAGCGGTTCTCTTGTACGGATGCGAAAAAATTCCCGAAACCCATTGTATTTTTCTGAAAAATATGCTATGATAAAAGGTACTACATTATATCGGAGGAAGCGTTATGCGTCATTATACATTGATCGGCGATCCGCTGGGGCACTCCATGTCCCCCATGATCCACGATCGTCTCTTTGCTCTGGCCGGCCGTGAGGCGGACTACACGCTCACCCAGATCCACGCTGAGGATCTGGCCGCCGAAGCACCCGCACTTCGTGCACTGCAGGGCTTCAACATCACCATCCCCCACAAGGTGGGCATCATTCCGCTGCTTGACGCACTTGATGAGAGTGCGGAGCGGTATCATTCCGTCAACTGCGTAGCCAACCAGGACGGCCGTGCCATCGGCTACAACACTGACTGCGACGGCTTTCTGCGCTCCGTGGCCGACATGCCGCTGAATGGCAGGGTACTGCTCATCGGCTGCGGCGGTGTCGGCAGAATGATGGGCATTGAGGCAGCACGGCACGGTGCCGATCTGACCGTGGCCGTTCTCGAGCAGGATCGTCCGCTGGCCGAAAAGATGTGCGAGGAGATCGGCGCAATGTGTCCGGACGCCCGCACACAGATCGTGCTGACTTCGGAAATCACCGGCAGCTTTGATCTGCTGCTCAACGCCTGCCCCGTCGGCATGTACCCGAAGACCGGTGCCTGCCCCGTCAGCGATGCCATCATTGAAGGCTGCAAGAGCGTATTTGATGTGATCTACAATCCCACAGAAACCCAGCTCATCCGCAAGGCCAAGGCCCTCGGCAAGCCCGCTGCCGGCGGTGCTGCCATGCTCGTATGGCAGGCTGTGCGTGCCCATGAGATCTGGGACGGCGACAGCTACACCCTCGAACAGGTACAGGGCATCATCCGTGAGCTGGAGGAAACCATCAACCGGGATTTCCCCGTACAGGAGGACTGACATGACCATTTTTCTTTGCGGTTTCATGGGCTGCGGCAAGAGCACCATCGGCAAGCGGCTGGCAGCACAGTGCGGCGTGTCCTTCACCGATATGGATGACTATATTGAAGAACAGGCGGGACTGACCATTCCGCAGATTTTCGAACAGTTCGGCGAAACGCATTTCCGTGATCTGGAAACGCAGGCCGTACGGGAGCTGGCTTCCCGCGAGGGCGTGATCGCCTGCGGCGGCGGTGCGATGCTCCGTGACGAAAATGCACGCATTGCAGCGGAAAACGGCAGGGTCTTCTATCTGGATGTCCCCTTTTCCGTATGCTATAAGCGCATCTGCGACACCGATCGTCCGATCGTCAGACGCAGTACCCCTGAGGAGCTGGAAGCCCTCTACAACACCCGCAAGCCTGTTTATCAGGCACACAGCACCGATACCATTGCGGCAGCCGATACGGCAGAGGCCGTGGCAGCTGCCATCACAGAGCGGATAGGAGAACAGGCATGATCATATATAATGCAGAGATCTATTCCATGACCGAGGACGTCCATTTTTATGGCTATGTTGTCGTGGAAAACGGCCGGATTCAGGCTGTAGAGCAGGGACGTCCGGACGAAGTGGCCGAAGGCGACATTGACGCACAGGGCGGAAGGCTCTATCCCGGCTTCATCGATGCGCACACGCATCTTGGCATCATCGAGGACGGCATTGATTTCGAAGGCGACGACTGCAACGAAATGACCGATCCCTTCACCCCCCAGCTGCGTGCACTTGACGGCGTGAACGCCTTTGACAAGTGCTTTGCCGAGGCCAGAAAGCACGGCATCACATCCGTGATGGTTTCCCCCGGCAGTGCCAATGCCTGCGGCGGTGAAATGCTGCTGATGAAAACAGCAGGCCGCTGTGCGGACGAAATGGCTGTGAAGGCCTGCGGCATGAAATTCGCACTGGGTGAAAATCCCAAATCCGTCTACAGCGACCGGGATGAGACGCCCGTAACCCGCATGGCAACGGCGGCGCTTATCCGTGAGGGTCTGCAGAAAGCAAAGCTCTATGCGGAGCGTCTGCAGCGATTTGAAGAGCATCCGGACGAGGAAGAACTGCCGGAATTCGATGCCAAATGCGAGGCACTTCTGCCGCTGCTGAACGGCGACCAGAAGGCGCATTTCCACTGTCATCGTGCGGATGACATGTGCACAGCGGTACGCATCTGCAAGGAATTCGGGCTGGACTGCGTCATCGTGCACGGCACAGGCGGCCATGTGGCAGCCGATCTGTTCGGTGAATGGGGTGTTTCCGTGATCTGCGGCCCCATCATCTGCGACCGCTGCAAGCCGGAGATGCGTGAAATGACGCTGAACAATGCCGCAAAGCTCCATGAAAAGGGCGTCAAGGTGGCCATCTGCACGGATCATCCCGAGGTACCCATCCAGTATCTTGCCCTGTCCGCAGGACTTGCCGTCAAGGGCGGTCTTCCGAGAGAGGCGGCACTGCGTGCCATCACGGCAGAGGCAGCGGATATTCTGGGTGTAGGCGACCGCATCGGCCGGATCGAAGCGGGTCTGGATGCCGATCTCGTCCTCTTTGCCGACGATCCGCTGAATGTCATGAATGATCCTGTCTGGGTCATGATCGGCGGCAAGATTGTGGAACAGTAAGGGAGGAATGGCCATGAGAACCATTACAGCACAGGAAATCACGGATGCGGTGGCAGCACTCTGCATCCGTGCGAATAAAGTTCTGCCCTGCCATCTGGAAGCAAAAATCACCGAATGTGCAGCGCAGGAGCAGTCCCCCGTGGGCAAGGCCGTATTTGACGATCTGATTGCCAATCTGCAGGCGGCACGGGAGGAAGACATCCCGATCTGTCAGGATACGGGCATGGCAGTGGTATTTGCAGAGCTGGGGCAGGATGTCCACATCACCGGCGGCACACTCCGTGAGGCGGTGAATGCGGGTGTATCCAAGGGCTATACCGAGGGTTATCTGCGCTGCTCGGTCGTTGGCGATCCGCTGGAGCGTGTGAATACGGGTGACAACACACCGGCCGTACTGCACACAGAGCTGGTGGCAGGCGACAAGCTGAAGCTGACGGTCTGCCCGAAGGGCTTCGGCAGTGAGAACATGTCCGCAATGAAGATGATGACACCGGCAGCGAGCCATGCGGACATTGTACAGTATGTAACGGACTGCATTGCAAAAGCCGGCAGCAATCCCTGTCCGCCGATCGTAGTGGGCGTGGGCATCGGCGGCAATTTTGAGCATTGTGCCTATCTTGCGAAGAAAGCGCTCTGCCGTGATGCAGCCATCCGCAATCCCAAGCCGCTGTATGCAAAGCTTGAGCAAGAGATGCTTGACGCGATCAACAAGCTGGGCATCGGCCCGCAGGGCTTTGGCGGCACGGTGACGGCACTTTGCGTAAACATTGAGGAAGCACCGACGCACATTGCAGGTCTTCCTGTGGCAGTGAATGTGGGCTGCCATGTGACGAGACATGCAGAAACTGAACTGTAAAAACGAAGAAAGCCGTTCCTTTTGAGGAACGGCTTTTTTGCTTGATTGTGGGGGAGCGTAGTTCTGTCGAAACCTCCATGGAATTGGAGCAGCGGTATGCTTTTGCAGAACCCGAGGGGATCTGAGGGACGGCGAAGCGTTGTCCCCATCAAGCCAAGGGATCTGGGGGACGGCGAAACGTTGTCCCCATCAAGCTAAGGGATCTGGGGGACGGCGAAACGTTGTCCCCATCAAGCCAAGGGGTCTGGGGGACGGCGAAGCGTTGTCCCCATCAAGCCAAGGGGGCTGGGGGACGGCGAAGCTCGTCCCCCAGTGGGTGCCGGGCCGAAGGCCCGGCACCACGCCCCCCTTCCCCCTGTGGGGGAAGGGGGGATGGGGGGGATGGGGGCTAAGCCTTGTCCAATGGCGATGCAGCGCATCGGCTGCGGACAAGGCCGCACCCTACCCAATATAGGCCATGCCCATAGAAGGCTCCTTGCAGACCTTCTCGCCCCATCGATTCGCCCATGATTCCGTGTAAAACGCATAGTACGAGCTGTGCTTTGCCTTCCGCATGCGGCGGCAGGGCGGCAGATACAGCCAGAGCATCGACGGCAGACTGATCAGCGGCAGATACAGCGGCCCCAGAAGCAGCGACTGCAGGGTATGTCCGTATTCATGCACCAGCAGCGGCCGGCATTCGGCATCACGCTCGGCAATGAAGAGAAACATCCCCACCGAGGCACTGTAGTGCAGCTTCCACTGCGTCACAACAGCACCATGAAAAAGATAATGCTTCCCACGGAGATTCGCCAGATACATTACCGCACCCACAAGATTCTGCAAACATCCCCATGTAGACTGCCAGAGAATGAACAGCAGTGTTTTCATATGCATCCCTCCCGATTGTTGTTGGTTCTATCATAGCATATAAGCGGGGGATTTGTCAAATAGAATCGCCCTCTATTCTCCGTAGGTTGACTTCTCCCGCCGCCCATGATATGATTGAATCAGACAAAACGAAAGGATGTGCATCTCATGCAGTATATCAAAGGCGAAACCATCCGCATGCTCCGTGAGCAGAAAGGGCTCACCCAGCGTCAGCTTGCCGACCAGCTCAGCGTCAGTGACAAGACCATTTCCAAATGGGAAACCGGCCGCGGCCTCCCCGATCTCTGCATCGTCTCGGATCTGGCTGGTGCACTCGGCATCTCTGTGATCGAGCTGCTCTCCGGTGAGTGCGCAGTCAACCGCAATCGTTCCTCCAATGTCAAGCGCATGGTGTTCTATGTCTGCCCTGTCTGCGGGAATATCATCCAGTCGATGGGCATCGGTGCCTACAGCTGCTGCGGTGTGCATCTGCCCGTGCTGGAAGCGGAAGCTGCCGAAGGCGAGCATGCCATTCACGCAGAGCTCAGCGACGGCGATTACTATGTCACCCTCGATCATCCCATGGAAAAATCGCACTATATTTCCTTCATCTGCCATGTCACCGCCGACCGAGCCGAATTCATCAAGCTCTATCCCGAGCAGAATGCCGCCGTGCGCATTCAGAAACGCATGCGCGGCACACTCTATGCGTTCTGCAACCGGCATGGATTATTCCGGATCGATTTGTAACAATATGCAGACAGCCGCCCTGTATGGCGGCTGTCTGCATGGTGCATACCATATTCCGCCCCAAACGGAAGCCGGCTCCTTTATCCCCCTCCCTCGGGAAGGGGCAGGGGTGGGGCAGTCCCTTGGAGGCGCCCCAAAAATGACATATTCCAGAAATCAGATTGCAGAATATTAAAGAATGTTACAAAACAAATACAAAAACACGTCTGCGCCCCCTCCGTTCCCGCAAAAGGGTTGACAATCTTTCCTGAAACTGATAAAATGATATAGAATAGAGAATAATTGTACTGATTGCGTCAGAAATAGTGATGGCGCTTTTTTGTGCCGCATCAGTGTCAGAAAGGAGAACGACCATGGGAGAAAAAAAACTGTGCTACGGCTGCATGGAAATGAAGCCGGAAGCGGAAAGAGTCTGCCAGTTCTGCGGCCATGCAGAAGATGCTCCCTATGATCTGAATTATATGGCTCCCGGCACTGTACTCAACGAACGCTATGCCATCGGCATCAAGCTCGGTCATAACAGCGAGGGTGCTACCTATATAGGTTATAACAAATCCATCGGCTGCAAGGTGCTCATCCGTGAGTACATGCCCCAGGGACTCTGTGTCCGTGTCCGTGGCAAGGCCACCATCAGTGTCAACCCCAATCAGGTCGTGCAGTATAAGGCCCTCATGGCTGAATTCACTGAGCTGAATAAAGCCCTCGCCCAGATGCGCAACCTGTCCCATATCAACCCCACACTCGATCTCTTCGCTGCCAACAACACCACTTATGCAGTGTATGAGTACCTCGAAGGCATCAAGCTCGTGGATTTCCTGAAGGACAATGCCGGCGAACTTACCTGGAGACAGGTTTCTGCCATGTTCCCGCCCTTCTTCACCACGCTCAGCCTCATGCACAACTCCGGTGTCGTGCATCGTGCCATCAGCCCCGATACTGTCTATGTCACGGAAAAAGGCGAGCTGCGTCTCTGCGGCTTCAGCATCTCCACTGTCCGCACGGTTCACACCGAGCTGCCCTGTGAGATCTTCCATGGCTATGCCGCTCCCGAGCAGTATAACCCCACCGCAAGACAGGGCACCTGGACGGATGTCTATGGCATCTGCGCCGTGCTCTACCGCATCCTCACCGGCTGCAAGCCCACAGATGCCCCCAGCCGTATGGAGAACGACAACCTCTGTGCACCCCACGAAATGAACCCCAGCGTACCCCGCAATGTTTCTCAGGTCATCATGCGTGGTATGAGCCTGTTCAGCGAGGACAGAATCCAGACCGTGACTGAGCTTGTCACACAGCTCTTTGAACATACCGAGGACGCCATCCCCGTGCCGCCGCCGGTTCGCAGCCATGTGAATCAGCCCCAGAGACAGCGCAATGTCACACAGCGCCGTGTGCCCGAGGAAGAGCCTCGCCGCCGTCATAATGACTACGACGATTACGATGTTGACGGCCGTGAGAGCGTCATCGACCGCATCAAAATCCCGATCATCATCGGCGTGCTGCTGACCTGCGTCCTTCTGGTCGTTGCGATCGTTGCAGCAAGCCACCTCAATATGGGTCCCTTCTCCGGCAATAACAGCAGCCGTCCCATTGAGACGACCTCCAGCTTTGCCGAAACGATGGACAACATCGTCACCGAAGCCCCCTCCGAGACCGAAACCGAAACCACCATCCAGGCCGACAGCAATATGCCCGACCTGATCGGTAAGGATTTCGAAACCAAGAAGGCACAGTTCGAATCCGACGGCTGGATCTTCCTCGAGGCAACCTATGAATTCAGTGATGAATTCAAGGCCGGTCAGATCATGGATCAGTCCGTGAAGCCCGGCGAGCCGTTCGCAAGCGGCGATACCATTCAGGTCGTTGTCAGCAAGGGCCCCGCTTCTGTGGAGATTCCCGATTACAAGGGCAAGACCCTGAAGCAGTACGAGGCCGAGCTGGATGCACTGGGTCTGAGCGAATTCTATGTGACCGAGGCCGTGACGAACTATGACTATGAGAACGGCGAAGTCATTGAGCTGAATAAGGAAGTCGGCGACAAGTTCGATCTGACGGGTACAGAGACCCTCAAGATCTACTACGCAAGCAACCCCGAGACCGAGCCGCCCACGACCACAACCGCAGCACCCACCACTCCGGCACCGACCACGGAGCCGCCCACGCAGGCACCCACC
The DNA here is from genome assembly GCA_015066665.1 of Ruminococcus sp. Classification (GTDB taxonomy): domain Bacteria; phylum Bacillota; class Clostridia; order Oscillospirales; family Ruminococcaceae; genus UBA3855. The sequence goes on from SVNX01000009.1 coordinate 50,988, forward strand.
GATCCGCCTGCAACCGATCCGCCGGCCACCGAGCCCCCCGCAACCGATCCGCCGGCACCGGCTGAATAATGTAAGAAAAGCCCCCGCATCTGCGGGGGCTTTCTTTGTTATGTTATTTCCTCGTCATAAACTCCCCGATGGAAAGCTCGCTTCCCGCACCCGCTTCGGCGGCGAACTGCAGGATGTAGGCGGCGTCGTTGGCGTCGCAGAAGGTGTCGCCGTTGAGGTCGGCAGCGGATTTCTGCTCAGCCGTGAACGGGTCTGCACCGCCGTTCACCGTTGCACCCCTCATGGCGGAAAGTACCAGCAGCGCGGCCGCATCGGAGGCGTCGATCTTTCCATCTGTGTCGAGGTCACCGGCGCCTGTCCAGATATCAATCACGCTGCCTTCCGGCTGAGAAGGAGCTTCCAGGACGCTGCAGGAAATCTTCGCAGATGCAATCAGTCCAGCATAGATCTTCATCAGTTCCTCTGTCATTTTCGAATACTCATCGTATAGTGCACTTGCTTCTTTCAAAGAATGCTCCTGATACGCCTTAGGGGAAAGTCTGTAACTTCCGTTTATGATTTCCAGAGAAAACTGTTCTGAAATTTCTGCTGGAAGCAATGTTTCATCCAGTTCAACTGCAGAATCATTCAGTGTAATCCCGATGTCATAAGGAATTGCAGGCGCAGATTTTTTCATACAGAACAAATAGGCATCCTCTCCCTCGTTGAGATGGACTGCCTGTGAACGTGCCCAAGAAACCAGTTCTTCTTCTGTGGTATGGGTTGTGCCGATCATGTATGCATTTTCACCGGGAGTTTTCTCAACAGAAGTGTAGCAGTGAAGCTGAAAATCATCCCAGAAGATAATCTCATTGACTGATTCCGGATTATCCAGCACATCCTCTGTAATGGCACGACCGTCAGATTCTATCATGAGATAGTAGTAATCCGTCACCTGATAAAGATATCCGGCATCCCCCTTGACCAGGTAGTCCGGCATCGTATAGGCTGCATTTGCGGCAAGCGAAGCCATGGAAGACACGCAGCAGAGGGCGGTCAGTGCCGCTAATAATTTCTTTTTCATCATAAAAATTCCTCCTTTACGAGCCAATATTAGGATTGCTAAGATAAAATTGAATTCTCGGAGCTGTCATTCTTGCACAGCGATTTGCAGAACCAGAGTACGAACCAGAATGTACTCCTACTGCAGTATATGTGGTGTATGTTTCGTTATCTACTGTGTATGTAACTGCTGTATAGACAGGAGATCCACTTTGACCACTCGAACTATCACATGTATAATGCAACATACTTTCAGTGGAAGCTGTAGCATTTCCTTTTCCAGAATAAACATAAAATTGAGAATTTAAGTTTTCATCAGGTTTGTACTGTGGGATACCAGTAATGAACAAGTCAATATTCTGAAAAGCCGAAGTATTGACATTGTATGTAATACCTAAATCAAACTGAGGATATTCACTTAGATCCTCCGAAACATATAAGAGAGCATAATCAATAGTTCCATTAGTACCATTCAAATATCCACTCTTCAAAATATGCACCTCATCAACATTATAATAAAGGTTTTTCGGAGTACCGTCTGCATTATACATCTGGATTTTCAGACCAGGAGCAAAATTGTCCGTACTATCCCATGCGTGATTATCTATATCGTAAACGCAATGTGCAGCAGTGGCTATGACATGGTCATCAACAATAAAACCAGTACCACGCCAGAAGTTCGAATCTACCAGTCTTACAACACCATTGATGCCGCCTATTTTTCTTTCATCTTCATCGATGACAGCACGCTGCTGCATAGCCGTTGTAGCATCACTCAGGGATAAATCATAATCGGATGTTTCGTTTGTTGCATAAGTATACTTCACATATGAAAGGGTTTGCACCGCTGCATCTGCCTTTAAAAAGGCAAAGGAAGAAATAGCAACCGCAGCCATGGTAACCATGGAAATCATTTTTTTTACTGAATATTTCATAAACATTCCTCCTAATTTGCCATTACATCAAAAAATTCCCAACTGTACACAGAATCCGTAAGATAAGCAAGTACACAATACGCATCTGCTTCATCAATGATCAGATTCTGGTTGGCGTCAAGCACTGATACGTCAGTGACAGAAAAATGTCCCATCAGATACCTGTTCAGATAAATCACATCCTGAATCGACACCGTCCCATCCCGATTCACATCACACGGGTCATACGTTGCCGCCGCCGGCAATGCACCCATTGCTGATACCATTGCCCCGATGACAGCAATCGCTGTCAGACTTTTCATTCTTCTCATAAAAATTTCCCCTTTCGGTAATCATTTTACAGGAAATCTTTTCCTGTAATTTCAGTATAGCATAAGCCTGCCCAATTGTCAAGCGTTTTTGTGAAAAATCACATCGCAGAATAGACAAATGTTGTGGATATATCTTGTGCATCATAGCCATTCCCATATACAACCCTCCGGCCTCCGGCTCCGTTCCTATTTATATAACAACGAACGCAGAAAAAGATTGGATCAAAAAGAGGCGAAACCGACAACTTCTGTATTTTGCACAAAACCAAAACCCGTTTTTGTGCAAATCGTGGAAATTCAGTGGGGGTGTGGAAATCGCCACAGGATTGTGCTATAATAAAGGAATAAAGGCAGTGTCGGGCAACCGGCCGCTGTAAATCATCAGGAGGTATGTATTATGAAGGATTTCATCAAAGCATTCGCCGTACTGGCCGCCATTGGCTGTACCGTCGTCGGGGCGATCACCATTGCCCGCCGTCTTTGCGGGAAATTCAGAAGATCCTACCTGACAGTGGACTAATCCATCAAAGCCATCGGCTTTTAATTCTAAAAGACAAAGGAGTCTTGCAAAATGGAAATCAGAATCGAACGCACCGCAACCCCGAAGGCTAAGCCGGCGGATGAAACCAAGCTGGGCTTCGGACACATCTTCACCGACCATATGTTCATCATGAACTATGACACCGGTCTTGGCTGGCATGACGCCAGAATCGTACCCTTCGGCGATATCACCCTCTCTCCGGCGGCCATGTGCCTGCACTACGGTCAGGAGATCTTCGAGGGTCTCAAGGCATACCGCACCGCTGACGGCTCGGTACAGCTCTTCCGTCCCGAGGAGAACTTCAAGAGAATGAACGTCTCCTGCGACCGTATGGTCATCCCCCCCATCAATGAGGCGGATGTTCTGGAAGCGCTCAAGACGCTCGTCAAGCTGGAAGAGGATTGGGTGCCTCACACTGAGGGTGCTTCCCTGTACATCAGACCCTATATCTTCGCAACGGATCCCTATGTAGGTGTTCGTCCGGCGGATCATTATATGTTCGTTATCATCCTGTCTCCCTCTGGCGCTTACTACTCCACCGGTCTCAACCCTGTGAAGATCTATGTGGAAAAGAAGTATGTCAGAGCCGTACGCGGCGGCACGGGCTTTGCCAAGACCGCAGCCAACTATGCAATTTCCCTGAAGGGCCAGCAGGAAGCGCACGATCAGGACTATGAGCAGGTACTGTGGCTCGACGGCGTGGAGCAGAAGTATGTTGAGGAAGTCGGTTCCATGAACATCTTCTTCGTGATTGACGGCGAAGTGATCACACCCGAGCTGACCGGCTCCGTACTGCCCGGCATCACAAGAAAGTCCGTTCTGCAGCTTTGCGAATCCTGGGGCATGAAGGTTTCCGAGCGCCGCATCAGCATTGATGAGGTCGCCAAGGCCTATGACGAGGGTAAGCTGGACGAGGTATTCGGCACCGGTACCGCAGCGGTAATTTCTCCCGTTGGTCACCTCAAGTGGGGCGACAAGGTCATGGAGATCGGCGGCAACAAGATCGGCCCGATTTCCCAGAGAATCTACGACACCATGACCGGCATTCAGTGGGGCACCATTGAAGATCCGTTCGGCTGGATCGTGAAGATTGACTAAACACCAAAAGAGCATCCCATTCGGGATGCTCTCAGTCTGTCGAAAAAGTCCCGTCCAGCCACTGCACCTGAACGGCGCAGGGCTGGACTCGTATTTTTAGTTTAGTTGCGCCTTCGGCGCATATAGGGGGCTGTGCCCCCTATAACCCTCAATAAATAGCCAAAAAGCACTCTGCAAGAGGGCGGGTTGAGGGTGCGGCAGCACCCTCCCTCTTTCCCCCTCCCCTTTGGGGAGGGGGTAGGGGGTGGGGCAAAATTAAGCGAAATCATACTTTTTTGACAAGCTGAGAGCATCCCATTCGGGATGCTCTTTTTTTGTCATGCTGCGCCTCCTATTGACAAATTTCCCTCTGTATGCTATAATTTCCATGTGCTTGCGCACTAAATATATACAAGTATTATATATATATATATATAATAGAAAGAAGTGATTCTATGCCATTCCGGCTGTCCGTTTTCATCATTCCAATCGTGATTGCACTGCTCTGTGCGGTGCTCTGGGCTGTCTTCATACGCAAAAAGCACACCGCACATCGGATCAAGCGGCTCCCGTTCCCGAAGCTCAGCGATGCCATGTACGGCACCGCCCTGTTCGGGCTGCTTGGCGCAGGACAGATTGTCTTTGGCTGTCTCGCAGATCTGTTCATCCATTCCTGCATGGCCATGCCCCGCAGCGGACTGCCGGTCACGGTGATGATCGTCATTTGTCTTCTCTCTTCGCTTGCGCTGTTTCTGCAGCTATCCGGTGCACCCGAAAAGCCCCGGCGGCTGACGGTACAGGCCGCTGTGCTGGCACTTGTGCTCATCATTGCCGAAGTCAGCGTGTTCAATGCCAAGAGCTTCAGCACGGATCATTATACGCACACCTTCCCCGCCTCTGAAATGGAGATCGAAACACCCGATCTTGCTGCCCTGAATGACGCGGGCATCATCGAAGTCAAGGGCAATGCACAGATCAATCTCCACGATCTGCCCGATTTTACACGGGGCATCATCGTTCATGTGAAGCAGGACGAAGGTCTCACCAACTTCCGCATGCAGCTGAAAATGAAGGACACCAACGCCTCAAAGGAATTCATCGGTGTCGGTGACCGGATGGTCGGCGGACGGGATTATCCCTGCGAATTCACGCTGGTACCCTATGGCGATCTGCAAAGCATCCAGCTGCATTTCCTCGAAGTCTACAACCGCACCGTTACGCTGTCCGACGTGACAGTCATGAGTGCTCTGCCGTTCCGGTTCTCGCTGCTGCGGTATTTCTTCCTGCTCACCGCCGGCATTCTTGTGCTCGCCGTACGCATCACCGGCTTTGCCAAGGTGAGATACGACCATAGCCGCCGTTCCCATCGGCTTGCCGCTGCCGGCATGACCATCCTCTGCGTCTCCTCCATCCTGTTCTTCCACGTGCCCGAGCAGGGACTGGTACACTACCCGCTGGAGGAAGAAATCACGGAATATGACCCCTACATCCAGACCTTTGACGCCTTCCAGAAGGGACAGGTCTGGCTCGATATCGAAGCCGATCCCGGCCTTGCGGAGCTGGAGAATGTCTATGACCGAGCCCTGCGTGCCGGTTCCGGATTCAAGTCACAGTGGGACAGAGCCTACTTTGAAGGGAAGTACTACTCCTACTTCGGCATCACGCCCGTACTGATTCTGCACTACCCGATCTATATGATCACCGGGGCACTGCCGGATATCGTCATGGTCAACGAATTCTTCGGTTTTCTGGCGATTCTCTTCCTTTGCTTTGCCATGCAGGCAGTGATGCGGCTTTTTGCCCCGAAGGCGAATTTCCTGCTGTACCTGCTGATGATGCCGGTCATGACCTGTGCCTGCGGTGTATTCTACTGCTTCCAGACGCCGGATATGTATGGAGCAGCGGTGGTTTCCTCACTCTGCTTCACATTTGCGGCCATCTGGCTTGGCTGTTCTGCGTTCCTGACAACGCACAAGCCCCTGAAGTTCGTGCAGCTTGCCTGCTGCGGACTGGCAGTGGGTCTTGCGGTCGGTTCCCGTCCGAGCATGGCGGTCAGCGTACTGGTGCTGGCACCCGTGTTCCTCTCGATTCTGCTCGACAAGGAGCAGGTGCTGCGCTTCCGTCTCTGGCAGGCCTTTGCCTTCCTGCTGCCCGTGCTTTGCTGTGCGGCGGGACTGATGTACTACAACTACATCCGCTTCGGTTCGCCGCTGGATTTCGGTGCCGCCTATCAGCTCACCGTCAGCGACATCCACGCCAACCATCTGCGGCTTTCCGCATTGCCGACCGCCATCCTGCACTATTTCCTCTATATGCCGGGTCTGCGCAATGCGTTCCCATTCTTCGGCATGACGGGTCTGGGCATCGTCAATTACCAGATGTATACCTACATTGACATCATCATCGGTGCGTTCTTCATCCCTGTGCTGTTTGCCGGCACACTGCTCCTGCCCGCATCGCTGCGGATGCAGCCGCAGGCCACACTGACAAGCCGCATCCGTGAACGCGGTTTCCTGATCGGCTGTTTTGTCATGGCACTGTTCATTGCCTGGGCGGATTTCTGTCTGGCTGGCGTGCATCTGCGCTATCTGTTCGATCTGATGCCCCTGATGATCCTCGGCAGCACTGCTTCCATCCTCCGCACGACCGCACCGCACCGCAGAACACAATACGGACTCGTTCTGCTGACACTTGTGCTGTCCGTTATTATGATCGGCGGTCTCATGCTTTCGGATAAGGGACAGACCACGGCCATGAAGTATCCGGCACTGTTTGAAACACTCGAAGACGTCATCGTCTTCTGGCAGTAACGACGGGATACCTATTATAATAGGGGCGCATTTTCAGATCGTATCACAGCACGAAAAGAATCAATTTCTTCCATCCGTTTAAGATTCGATGAAAATCGCCCCGTTTTTCTTGACACCATACAGGAAAAGTTGTATAATTAACATTAGTGCATGCAATTTTGCAATCTGCATCCACAAAAAGAGGAGGCAAATATGAAAAAGGTGATCATTATCGGTGCAGGCCCTGCGGGTCTTACAGCCGGCTACGAGCTGCTGAAACAGGCACCGGACGAATATCAGGTCGTCATTCTTGAAGAAAGCGGCGACATCGGCGGTATTTCCAAGACCGTCAACCACAACGGCAATCGTATGGACATCGGCGGCCACAGATTCTTCTCCAAGGACAAGGCTGTCATGCAGTGGTGGCAGGACATGATGCCCCGTCAGGGCAAGCCGTCCTTTGATGATATCAAGCTGAAGAGAGAAAAGAAGCTTGCGGAAAACGGCCCCGACCCCGAGCAGACCGATCGTGTCATGCTCGTGAGAAACCGTGTGTCCAGAATCTACTACAAGCACAAGTTCTTTGACTATCCCGTTTCCCTCAAGTGGGAGACCATCAAGAATATGGGCTTTGGCACAACCATGGTGGCAGGCTTCTCCTACCTCAAGGGCACCATTGCCAAAAAGCCCGAAAATTCGCTCGAAAACTTCTATATGAACCGCTTCGGCAAGAAGCTCTACTCCATGTTCTTCGAGGGCTACACCGAGAAGCTCTGGGGTCGTCATCCCCGTGAGATCTCTGCCGACTGGGGCAGCCAGCGTGTCAAGGGCCTGTCCATCATGGCGGTCATCAAGGATATGTTCCGCAAGATCGGCGGCAAGAAGAACACCGGCAAGGTGGAGACCTCCCTCATCGAGGAGTTCTACTATCCCAAGTACGGCCCCGGCCAGCTCTGGGAAACCACAGCTGAGGAGTTCAAGAAGCTCGGCGGCCGCATTGCCATGCATACAAAAGTGACCGAAATCGTCACCGACGGCACGGGCAGAGTGGAACGTGTCATCTGCGAACGTGACGGCCAGAAAGTGGCTGTGGACGGCGATATTTTCATCTCCTCCATGCCCGTGAAGGATCTTGTGGCAGGCATGAACGACGTCCCCGAAAAGGAAGCTGCCATTGCAGCCGGTCTGCCCTATCGTGATTTTGTCACTGTGGGTCTGCTGGTGGACAAGCTGGAGCTTGAGAACAAGACACCCATCCCGACACTCGGCAACATCGTTCCCGACTGCTGGATCTATGTACAGGATGTCGGCGTCAAGCTCGGCCGCATCCAGATCTTCAACAACTGGTCACCCTACATGGTGCAGGATCCCGAGCATCAGGTATGGATCGGTCTGGAATATTTCTGTGCCGAGGGCGACAGCTTCTGGAACATGGACGATCAGGAATGCATCGATTTTGCCATCCGTGAGCTGCGCAGCATGGGCGTTATTGCAAAGGAAACTGTCATCAGGGATTCCCACCGTGAGCGCATCAAGAAGGCCTATCCCGCCTATTTTGATACCTACAGCGAGATCGATACACTCATTGCCTACCTCAACCGCTTTGACAATCTCTACTGCGTCGGCCGCAACGGTCAGCACCGCTATAATAATATGGATCACTCCATGGCCACTTCCTTTGAGGCTGTGAAAAACATCCTCTCCGGCAAGACCGACAAGACCAATATCTGGAGCGTCAACACCGACAAGGAATACCATGAGACCGCCAAGGAAGAGAGTGCGGAATAATGGAGAAAATGCATATTTCCCCGCAGGATGACACCAATCAGGAGATTCTCCCGGCCGGTGCATCCCCTGACACAGATGATATGACGGATGAAATCACAGAAGAGGCTCCTGCCCGCCGTTTCTCCCTTGCGGAGATGATGACGGGGGCAGGGGATTTCCTGCTGCAGTGGGGGTGGCTTGCGCTGCTCACCTGCAGCATTTTTCTCATCGGCTACTATGTCCTGTTTCCGGCCAGAGGCTATTTCCATTCCGATACAACGGACACGCTCATGTGGGGCATGGCCTCGGCAGAAAGCAACTCCCTGTTCAACAAGGATTTTGACTATGCGTGCCTGCTGCCATTCAGCACGAGCCTGATCATGTGGCCGCTGGTCGAGATCTTCGGCGTCACAATGCTCTCGCACAGCATCGGCATGCTGATTTTCTTCCTGTGCTTTACGGGCGGACTGATCTGGCTGCTGCGGAAGATGGGATGGTCATGGGCCTGGACGGGGCTGGGCGTTTCCACCGAGCTGATGCTGCTCTCGGGCAGTGAAAAGCTCCGTGAGATCTTCTGGGGGCACACGATTTACTACAGCCTCGGCGTGCTGTTTGTGTTTGTAGGACTGGGACTGCTGTTCAGCTTCCTCGATCAGAACCGGACACGCACGGAAGCCGAACCCCCGCAGAAACGCCCCATGTACAAACTTACAGCAACACTGCTTCTGATTTTCATCTGGTTCCTGCTTGCCTGCACCAACCAGATCATTGCGATTGCAATTTTCGCACTGCCTGTGATGGCGGCATGGTTCTGCGACCACTGGTTCGACGGCAGCCATGAGATCACCTGTGCAAAGAACCGCCGTGCACTTCTGGTGTTCCTGCTCATGGGCATCGGGACAGTGGCGGGTTATCTGCTGACGAATCTTCTGGCGGACGGCATTTTTGCGGGCTATGAGACGAGCTTTTCAACCTATTCGCCCATGAGTGACTGGCTGGACAATGCGATGAAATTCCCGCTGCACTGGGTGGAGCTTCTGGGTGTGCATGTACAGGGCGGGGCACCGCTGATGAGTGCGGACAGCATCCGGAATCTGATCATGCTGATTGCGGCGGCAGTGATTCTGATTCTGCCCACAGCGGCACTATGCTGCTACCGGAAGATTGAGGATCAGAAGCTCCGCATCCTGATTCTGACCTACTGGTTCATGGTACTGCTGATTATGCTCGGCTATATCTGCGGCCTGCTGTCGAATGCGGGCTGGCGTCTGTCACCGATCATGGCAATGGCGGTTCTGGTATCCGTGGCATTCCTTCGCTGGTCGGTACAGCATGTACAGATGCAGCGTGTGGTGGCACTGATGATGATACCGGTGATGACATCGGGACTGTTCAGTGCGGTGACCATTGCACGGATGGCACCGGACAATTACAAAAACAATATACTGTACATGCTGTCGGATTTTCTGAAGGAGAGCGATCTGCACTACGGCTATGCGACCTTCTGGCAGGCGAACGGCATCACAGTTGTATCGGATTCGGCGGTTGAATGCCGGAGTGTAACGATCACCCCGACGAGTCTGACGCCGTACAATTACCAATCCTGCCGGAGCTGGTACACAAAGGATCAGAAACAGGAGGAATACTTCCTGCTGATGACCGACATGGAAAAGCAGGATATGGAGTATGCAAGACCTGATCTTGCGGCATCGAAGCTGCGTGAGGTTGAGGCATACGGCTATTACATCTGGGTTTTTGACGAGAACATTTTCCCGCCGGAGCCAGAAATGATCACTGCGCCGGAGCAAATGGAATAAAAACAAGCATCCCCCTTTCCGATGATGGAGAGGGGGATGTTTTTTGGAGAAATAGGGGCCAAATGGATTTCAGATGTATGACGGCAAAGGGCTATGCCGTGCCGATGTGCACAAGTAGAGCTTCCGGCTCCACAGCAACGGCGTTCAGATGTGCATGCTGCCCATGATGCGGCGTATGCCCGCACGGCAGGGCTAAGATGTATGCCCGTACGGCAGGGCGTGATGTATGCCCATACGGCGGGGCGTGATGCTTGCCCATACGGCGGAGCGTGATGCTTTCCCATACGGCGGGGCGTGATGCTTGCCCATACGGCGGGGCTGAGATGCATCCCCGTACGGCGGGGCGTGATGTATGCCCATACGGCAAGGCAAGATGCATCCCCGCACGGCGGGGCGTGATGCTTGCCCATATGGCAGGGCGTGATGCATGCCCATATGGCGGGGCTAAGACGCTTGCCCATACGGCGGGGCTGAGACGCATGCCCGTACGGCGGGGCGTGATGTATGCCCATACGGCGGGGCGTGATGTATGCCCGTCGGCGGGGCGTGATGCTTACCCATACGGCGGGGCGTGATGTATGCCCATACGGCGGGGTGTGATGCTTGCCCGTCGGCGGGGCTGGGATGTATGCCCATACAGCGGGCGTGATGCTTGCCCATACGGCGGGGCTGAGACGCATGCCCATATGGCGGGGCTGAGACGCTTGCCCATACGGCGGGGGCGTGATGCTTGCCCGCATAGCGGGGGTTCAAAGGGGGCGAGCGAAGCGTTGCCCCCTTGGCGGGGGCGGGGGCGCAGCCCCCGCCTTAACTCCCCCCTTCCCCCTGCGGGGGAAGGGGGGCTGGGGGGGATGGGGGCCAAGCCTTGCCCAATGCTGATGCAGCGCATCGGCTGCGGGCAAGGCCGACGTCTCCCTACTGCAGCCCGAAACTGATCGACAACGCCTGATCCACCCGATTCATCGCCGAATGATCCAGCGTCCCCATCCTGTCCTTGAGCCGCTTTTTATCAATGGTACGGATCTGTTCCAGCAAAACAATGCTGTCCTTCTGCAAGCCGCAGGATGCCGCTTCCAGAGAAATATGCGTCGGCAGCTTCGCCTTATCCATGCGGCTTGTGATGGCCGCCGCAATCACTGTCGGACTGTGGCGGTTGCCCACATCATTCTGCACGATAAGTACCGGCCGGATGCCGCCTTGCTCGGAACCGACAACGGGACTCAGATCCGCATAATAGATTTCACCTCGTTTAACTGACATAAGAACACTCCTTTGCATTTCTGATATTGGACTTCTTCGCAGATAGTATGGCCCGACGTATTGCAATTATACTTCAGACCATTCCGGTGATATTGTGCTTCTGCTGACAGTATATGAATACAGCACGCCTGCGGTTCCCTCCAAGAGAGTCCCCACGGCTTGACAAAATTACGGAAATATGCTATACTATTTTATGATTGGGGTATAGCCAAGGGGTAAGGCAACGGACTTTGACTCCGTCACTCGATGGTTCGAATCCATCTATCCCAACCAGTGCAGCGTCCGCTTCCATCGGACGTGTCAAAAGAACTTCCGATTTCTCGGAAGTTCTTTTTTATCAGAATGCAATCATTTTCTACATCTCCGCCGGAAACCGGTTCATATAGTCCACATAGAACTGCATGCTCTTCCGGATGCGTTCCTTCGCTCGCTTCAGCGTCCTCGAGACGGTCGACTTGTCCAGATTCGTCTCCTTCGCAATCTCCGTCACATCAAGCTCATCATAGAAATACATCAGAATCAGCTGACGCTGACGTGCCGTCAGATCCCGCTCAATCGTCCTGTGCAGCGCATCCTGCATCACTGCCCGCTGCCTCTCGTTCGAGCTCTCACGCTGCATCATCCCCCGCACAATCCCAGGATCTGCATCAAGCCATAAAGCGCTGACCCGCCTCATCCCTGCACCCCTCTTCTGCATCATAATGCGCACGCATGCTCATGATCGCATGAAGCAGTTCAATCCGTTCCTGCGTCAGCATTTCCTTCCTGCGCTCCAGCATCTCCCGCTCCTTCGTTCTCAGCAGAGGATTCTCCCGCAGCTCCGCATTCAGATCGTGAATCCGCGACGACAGCATCGCCCTGCACCTCTCATATTCCTGGATCATCATCCGCATGAAATCGCCTCCCTTATTATTTGAAACGTATGTTCTTGTTCTGAGTGGAAAAGAAGAACATCTATCCGAATCGCCCCAAACAATTCGGAACAAATGTTCTATTCTATATTCTACACCAAAAATCTGATTTTGTCAAGGGGAAATATTAAAATGAAACAAAATCTTTCACAGCCATCACTGACGAATTTTTTAAATGCATACACCGCATCGGGCACAATGCGGGGCCACATGCCCGGCCATAAGGGGATGGCACCGCCCGATTTTCCGGCACTTTCGCCCCTCTATGCCATGGACATCACCGAGATCAGCGGTGCCGACAGCCTGTTCGAAGCCGAGGGCATCCTCCTTGCCGCCGAGCAGCACACCGCTAAAGTATGGGGCAGTGCAGCCGTCTGCTGGAGTGCGGGCGGCTCGACCCTCTGCATTCAGGCAATGCTTGCACAGATGAAAGCCGAGGGCCGTACCGTCATCGCCGGCCGCACCGTACACCGGAGCTTTCTCAACAGCTGCGTCCTGCTCGGACTCGATGTGCATTGGGTGATGCCCCGTCAGGGCGGCATCATCTCAGGGCACTATGACCCGCAGGATTTCGCCAAGGCCCTTGCCGCTGTGCAGAAAAGCGGCCGCCGTCCCTGTGTCTACGTCACCTCGCCCGATTATACCGGCGTCATGCAGGACATCGCAGCACTTGCCGCACTCTGCCATGCGCAGGATGCGCCGCTTCTGGTGGACAATGCCCACGGTGCCCACCTTGCATTTCTGGCAGAAAACCGACACCCGATGGCACTCGGAGCGGATTATTGCTGTGATTCCGCCCACAAAATGCTCCCCGCCCTGACCGGCGCCGCACTGCTCCACTGCCGCAATGCCGCCATGGCCCCCGTCATGAAGCTGCACATGCAGATGTTCGGCTCGACCAGTCCCTCCTATCCGATCATGCAGTCGATCGAATCCTGCACACACTGGCTCGCTGCCCGCCCCGATGCCGTCCGTCTGTGCGAACAGCGTGCCGCCATGCTCCGTCAGCGTCTTACACCGAAATACACCCTGCGGGGGGAGGAACCGCTCCACCTGACAGTCATTGCCGATGGCTGCGATCTGTCCGCACAGCTTCGAGCAAACGGCGTCGAATGCGAATACGCCGACCGCACCTGTCTTGTGCTCCTGCTCTCGCCCATGATGACGGAGACGGATTTTGCCCGCCTCGAAACTGCACTGCTCGGCTGCAGTCCCAAGTCCGCCGCTGCCCTTCCGCCCGTACCGGAAGCAGGGGAACGCCTCTGTGACCTGCGGACAGCTGCTCTTGCACCGTGGGAAAGCATTCCGGCAGAATGCGCAGCCGGCCGTGTCTGCGGGCCGGTGCAGGTACCCTGCCCGCCTGCCGTCCCCCTCTGTATCAGCGGTGAGCGGATCACAGAAGAAATGGCATCGCTTCTGGCATTTTATGGTATCGAAAACGTCGCAGTGATGCGTGAAACTGCATAATTATGACAGATTCCCGCAAGGCAGCGTGCATTCCTTATGCACAAATATGAAAACTGTCTAAAAATCAGTTCAAAAATTTATTCATATTTTCAATAGACATTCGTGCGGGGCTGTGGTATAATGAATATAAGGTCTGGCGGGTGGACTGTACCCTTTACAGCACGCCGCTTGTGCAGACTGCACAATGCAAACGCCGGATACGACAAAGATAAATCATCGAAGGAGAAGATTGTTATGAAGATGAAGAATATGATCGCAACTCTGGCTGCTGTTGCTGTTTCCGCTACTGGTTTTGCAGCAATGAGCCTTTCCGCAAGTGCAGATGCTGAAATCGGTAAGGCATATCTGATCGGTGGCTTCGGTGCTGAGACACAGAACTGGAAGCCTGGCGATAACCCCAATGCTAACAACGTATCCGTTACCGGTGACGGTCAGTATGAAGTAGCTTGGACTGTTTCTGAAGCAACAAACACAGGCAACAGCTGGTTCCTCGCTGTCTGCATCGCCCCCACTTCTGCTGATAACTTCACAACAGATACATTCCCGAACCTTGCTGTTTCTCTGGATGAGGTATGGGTTGATGGTGCACAGATTACTGATTTCTCTACTGCTGTGATCAACACCGCTTTCTATGAGACCAGCACTGGTGTAACCAGAATTTTCCTGAACGATGACTGGACCGGCACAGGTGCAAACGTAATTGCTGATACAGATGTTACAACAGACATCAAGGTTAAGTTCACAGTATCTGGTCTGGCTGCTGAGGAAGAGACCACAGCTGCTCCCGAGACAACTGCTGCTCCCGAGACCACAACTGCTGCTGCAGGCACAACAACCGCTGCTGCTGGCACAACCGCTGCTGGCGCAACTACAGCTGCTGCAGCTACCACTGCTGCTGCAAACGGCGGCACAACTACATCCAACGCTGCAACTGGTGATACCGGTGTAGCTGTTGCTGTTGCTGCTCTGGCTGTTGCAGGCGGTGTAGCTCTGGTTTCCAAGAAGAGAAAGTAAGATTTACACAAGCTCATAAAAATGCCCTCTTCTCATAGGGGGCATTTTTTATCAGGAGGTACAAACAATGAAAAAATTCTGGATCGCACTCCCCCTCGCATTGATGATGCTGGCAGCCACTGCCTGCGGCGGCGAGACCGCCACTTCCTCTCAGGATGACAACACATCCTCCGAGACCGAAAGCAAGGCACCCGTTGCCGTAACCGAGGGCGAGCCTGAAACCAAGCCCGAGCCGACACACGCACCTTTCCCCGAGGCCAATCCCAACGCCCTGACCTTCGATGACGGCGATATCTCCATGGCAAGCATTGTTGTGGATGATGATCAGAGCTGCGAGGGCACACTGAGCGTGGAGATCATCGACGGCAATGCAATGCTCAAGTTCACTTATGATCCCGCATCCCTGACCGCAGACAACTACAGCGAGATGGTTCAGAAGATCATGATCGATGTCAAGCAGCTGCTCGCACCCGAACAGCTCGAGACCGTATACAGCATCAGCTTTGATGTTTACGGCGAGACCGATCAGGCACTGTTCAAGAACGACGCCGGTGAGCTGGTCATGGTACCCGGATGGATCGGCGGCGGCGCAGGCACCGTCACAGCGGACGGCAAGTGGTATGATTTCTCCGAATTTTCCGGCTCCGGCATCAACGAGTATGACATGTCCCGTTCCGATGCCTGCCATGCAGAGGGCAAGTTCATGCTTGCATCCGCCGGCAAGAAGTGGGATGCCACCATGGAAGAAGTGGGTCTCCAGATCATGCGCTGGGGTATGCAGAACGTGACCTCCACTTACATTGACAACATCACCTTCTATGATGAAGAAGGCAACTCCATTCCGCTGACCAGAAGCGCAGGCGCTGCGGATCCCGGACAGGAAGAGAACACAGAAGAAACTGCTGCTGAAAGCGCTGCGGAAGCTACAGAAGCAGCCGAAGACGCTGCCGCATGATGTAAAAAATGGGAGGAATGACGATGAGAATCAGATTTGCAGCTGCACTTGCCGCAGCAGCCGTACTGGGCATGAGCCTGACGGGCTGCGGAAAGCTCGGACAGAATTACACGGACTACATTAAAAGTGTTATGGATCTGCGCTACAAGGACGATCCCGCAAAATATGTGGAACTGACCTACAGCAACGAGCTGGAAGCCCGTGAGATCTATGACATTCAGCTGGAGTACATGACAGAAACCGTCTGCACCTACAACGGCGTGGAGATGGACTATGTATCGGACGATCTGCTGGCAGAATATGAAGCCATTGCCGAAACACTGCTGTCCAAGACGAGCTACAACGTACTGCCTGCAACCTATTCGAACGGCACCTTCCAGGTAACGATTGAAATTCAGCCGCTGGACTTCTGGGAAATCACCGAGGAAGAGATGCAGGACTACTGCGACACGATGTACAACGTCGAAAAGAAGCTGGTTCGCACGGATGCAGAACTGGATGCACTGGAAACGAAGTACGCAGAAGGCACACTTGAGATTCTGCAGAGTCACATTTCCGAGGTCGGCTATCTGGATACAGTGACAAAGACCGTGACGATCGTAGAGGATGCCGACGGCACCTACGGCCTGTCCGATCAGGACTGGTACGACATTGACGATCTGGTACTTGGACTGGGATAATGACAAAACCGCTTCCCGAAAGGGAGGCGGTTTTTTGCATGCAAGGCCATTGGGACAAAAAAAGACGAGCCTATTGGCTCGCCCCAAAAATAATAAGGATGTAGGATTTATGATAGTTAAATTATAGCACAACATCCTTGCAAAGTCAAGTTTTTTGACAGAACTTTGGATAATTATACAACAAAGAACATGCTTTCTGTTCACATTGCACAATTACTTGTCCTCAAGCTTACGCAGCTCACGTTCTTCCTTGCTGATGCGCATCTTGCCCTCACGGAGCACCTCGACCTCGGCACGATCCACATAATAGGGCACATCGTCTTCCTTTTCCGGCTTGATGCGCAGGCGGCCGGTGATGAGATTCGCATCCTCCACACGACCCTTGCCGTTCGGGGTCTTGACCACGGAGCCAAGCTTCGGGGTGATCTTCTGCAGTTCCTCATACACCGACTGCTCATGCTTGAGACAGCACATCAGTCGGCCGCAGGTACCGGAAATCTTGGTCGGATTCAGGGACAGGCCCTGCTCCTTTGCCATTTTGATGGAAACGGGCTGGAAATCGCTCAGATAGCCGCGGCAGCAGAATTCCCTGCCGCAGACGCCCAGTCCGCCGAACATCTTGGCTTCATCACGCACACCGATCTGACGCAGTTCAATACGCATGCGGAAAACGGATGCGAGATCCTTGACCAGCTCACGGAAATCCACACGGGATTCCGCTGTGAAATAGAACAGGAGCTTGCTGTTGTCAAAGGCGCAGCTGACATCGACCAGCTTCATATTCAGGCCTCTCGCCTCAATTTTCTGCTCGCAGATGCCAAAGGCCTTCTGTTCCTTCTGGGCATTCTGCTCTACGGTACGGTGATCCTCGGGGGTCATGATACGGATGATCGGGCGCAGGGGGGATACCACCGCACTCTCCTCGACCATTCGATTTGACAGGGCAATGGTACCCCACTCAAGCCCCTTGGCGGTTTCCACAACCACCTGCGTACCGAGGGGGAGCTTCAGTGCACCCGGCGCAAAATAGTACACCTTCCCGGAATTCTGGAAGCGTACACCTACAATTTCAATCATAAAAAATCCTTTCTGTATGGGCAAATCAATGGGATCAGGACTGCATCAGCTGTCCGCCGAGTGCAGCGAGCACCAGCTTTGTGCTGACATTGGCATGGAGGGCTTCGCTGGCCTCCTGCACGGCTTCATGCAGCTGCATCGCACGGGTCGATGTAAGCTGTCCGGAAAGCCGTTCCGCACTGGGGCGGTCGCATCCTGTCAGATGGGAATGGGCATATTTCATCACAATCGCATCACGCAGCTGCAGATCGAGGAGTCTGAGCAATGCAGCTGCCTGCGCACGATCCGTTTCATATTCATGCAGGAGGCGAAGAATCTCATAGCTCTGACGTCCCGCAATGGCGGCTGTCAGCAAGCCGGCCTGATCGGTCAGCTTCCGGAACGATTCCGAAGCCAGCCAGTCCTGACACCGTCCGATGTTGCCGGGGCAGACCACGGCGGCACGGGCCGCATCCTCGGGGGAATGACCCTTCTCCCGGAGTGCACGGATGCAGTCGGCCTCAGAAACGGGCGTCACGGCAAGGGGCATCATACGGGAGAGCATGGTTGTGAGGAAGACATTCGGATGGCCTGCGGTAAAAATGAGCAGGACATGGGGCGGCGGTTCTTCGGTGAGTTTAAGCAGGGTATTCTGTGCACGCGGGTCGATCTGATCGCAGTCGGTGAAGAGATAGACCTTGCGGGCACCGTCATTGGGTGCAACGATGGCATCACGCAGGACACTGCGGATGGTCTCAACAGAAAAGCCCTGTTTTTTGCCGCTGTGTTCAACAAGAATGAGATCTGGATGGATATCCTGAAGCATTTTCCGGCAGCTCCGGCAGGTACCGCAGGGGGCATCCTTCTGCTCACAGAGGGCGGCCATTGCAAGGTACCGGGCGATGGTTTTTTTACCGAGGCCTGCTTCGCCATGGATGAGGCAGGCATGGGGCAGATGATGATTCTGCACCATGGTACGGATGAGTGCAAGGAGCTTCTCATTCCCATAGATTTCCGGAATCATAATTTTTCAAAGCGTTCCACATCTGTCACAAAGACGGTAGCACCGCCGACCTCGACTTCGACAGGGAAGGAGACGCCGGTATCAAAGGGCAGATTGGTAGGAACGAACTGTTTCCGTTTATGGCTTTTCTGGCGGATGATATCGATAACAGCATCGACCTGATGATTCTCGACACAGGTCAGGAAGGTGGTATTGCCGTTGCTGAGGAAGCTGCCGGTCGAAGCGAGCTTAGTGGCGAAGAAACCGCCCTTGAGCAGCGCCTTGGAGACAGCCTGACTATCATCGCCATTGACGATGGCAAACACAAGTTTCATGGAACGAACCCCTTTCAGGTCATATATATTTATTATAACACAGCCGCAGAAAAAAAGCAAATTTTTTTTGCGGGACTTACAAGGGGCGGGGGCGCAGCCCCCGCCTTAACGCCCCCCTTCCCCTGTGGGGGAAGGGGGGATGGGGGGGATGGGGGCAAGCCTTGTCCAATGCTGATGCAGCGCATCGGCTGCGGGCAAGGCCGCAGTGGGACTCCCCCTTGACATTTGCGTCATTTTGTGATATGGTAATAGTAGAGCCTAAGAAAATATGAAAGGATGTGCCCGTATATGGAACTTTGCGCCGGACAATACCGCTATCTTCTGTCCATCTACCGACTGCAGAAGGAGCAGAAAACCATCCGCTGTGTGGACATCGCCAATGACCTCGGCGTCACCCGCCCCAGCGTCAGCAAAATGATGAAATGCATGGTGCGTATGGAACTGATCGAGCCGGATTACTGCCAGTCCGTCCGCCTGACACACAAGGGTCTGGAAATTGCTGTCAAATCGAATCACGATTATGACATGGTCTATGCCTTTTTCCGACGGATGATCCGCCTGTCTCCGGATGAGGCCAAGGAGCACGCCTTTCTTTTCATTTCCACCTTCCCCGCTGCGACTTCAAAGCGGCTCGCCGAAATCATGCAGAACAGCATCGAGGCCAACCGCCGCAAAAAGGCACTCGCTTCCGATCAGCAGGAAGACTGAACCCGGTATATCACAAAAGCCCCCTTTCCAAGGGGGCTTTTTCTTCATATGTCAGGAATCTTCCTTTTCGTCTTCTTCCGTACCATGCTGCTGGGTGATAAAATGTTCCGTCAGTGCCTTTGTAATACTCGCCGATACGCCAACCTGCATAACCAGATCGTGAATCCGCTCCGATACTCTCTCCTGCTCCTGCAGCAGCGGCAATGCCACAAGATCAATGTTATCCGCTACATAATGGTAGGACTTCTCCTGATTGCGTACGAACGCATTGTAGCGGTCACGCAGCACCTCGCCCTCCATGCCGGGCGGGAAAATCTTCTGAATCACGGAGATTCCAAGCGCATCCTTCAGCGAGCAGATGATCACCAGATACGCCAGATGCGCACGGCCGTACTTCTTTTTCACGGGCGGCGGCATGATCCGCATCTTGACATAGTTGTTGATCATCGAGGCCGTGATGGTGCGTTCCTCCGCCAGCTCCTCATCAAATGTCAGATACCGGTTCAGCAGCACGATCATCTGATCCATATACAGCTCAAGATCCGGAAACTCCTCCCATACGGGCAGCCGGAAATCACGCAGCTTCTCAGACATTTTGCGATAATCCGCCCTGAAATCGTCCTGATGGTATAACATGTCTCCACCTCCTCTTCATCTGTTTTTATTATAGCATATTTTATTTCTGTTGTCCAGATGTTTTGGAGAAAAATTTTCATCTTCTTTTCACGCAAACCACTTGACAAAATAAGTAATATGATGTAATATAGTATTAGATACCAGATGTGAAAGCCGCACGCAGTGTATAAACAGCGGCGGCCACGGCAATACTGCCTGTGAAACGGACTGGAAGGAGCGGATCTGTATGTGTGAATTTATGATTATGACGGACGGTGCCTGTGACCTGCCCGATGCCTATCTTGAGGCGCATCATGTCGGTGTGGTACCGCTGTTTTACAGCTTTGCCTCGGCCAAGCACCAGCGCTTCCCCGGCCGCCGTGCCTTCCATGCGAAGGCGTTTTACACGGCACTGCGCAAGGGCAGTCAGGTGCGGACGGCTGCGGCCAATATGGAGGATTTCCGCCAGATTATGGAGGGTTATGCGGCCGCCGGCAAGGACATTCTGTATGTCGGATTTTCCGCAAAGCTCAGCAGTACATTCAATGTCGGCCGCTTGACGGCACTGGAAATTCAGGAGAAATATCCCGGCCGCAAGGTGCTCTGTCTGAACGGACGGGGCGGTTCGCTGGGTCAGGGCATGCTTGTGGATCTGCTTGTGCAGATGCGTGAAAACGGTGCCACGCTGGAAGAGACATTTGCACAGGGCGAGCAGCTTGTGCAGCGGATGCAGCACCGGTTTCTTGTGCCGGATCTGATGCATCTCAAGCGAGGCGGCCGTATTGGCAGCGGCACAGCGGTGCTTGGGTCCATGCTGCAGATCATGCCGATTCTGCAGGCGAACAGCGAGGGTGCGCTGGAAGTGACCGGAAAGGTACGAGGCCGCCGTGCTGCACTGATGAAGCTGGCAGAGACGGTGGGCGAATCCATGGAACCGGGCAGCACAGCTGCGGTGACACATGCGGATGCACCGGAGGATGCGATGTATGTGAGGGACATTCTGCGACGGAAATACGGCGTGAAAAAGGTCTGGCTGGAGAATATCGGGCCGGTACTGGGCGCACATTGCGGCCCGGGAGCGATTGCGGCATTTTATCTTGCAAAATAAGTAAGACCCCCGCTTTTGAACCGAACCAGTAAAAACGTACAGTGACAAAAAAGACCTCCTATGGTATAATAGAACCATAGGAGGTTTAGTTATTATGGCAAGGAGTTACAGACACATACAGCAGTATGAAAAAGAAATGC
>SVNX01000010.1 GCA_015066665.1 Ruminococcus sp.
GCATTTCTTTTTCATACTGCTGTATGTGTCTGTAACTCCTTGCCATAATAACTAAACCTCCTATGGTTCTATTATACCATAGGAGGTCTTTTTTGTCACTGTACGTTTTTACTGGTTCGGTTCAAAAACCGGTGAAGACATGATCGTTCCTGAGGATAAAAAGAAAGCATGCGGCAGAATTCGCCGCATGCTTTTGTGTTTTTTCAGTGGATGGCTTAGCCGCCGATGGGCAGGGTTACCAGGTCAACCAGGGACTTCAGAATGTTCAGAGAGTCGCCTGCGCCAACCTCGCCGTCCTTGTCAACGTCAGCGTTGACTGCGCCCCGACCTTCGAGTGTCTCAGCACCCATTACGAACTTGTTAACCATGATAACGTCAACGATGGTGGTTGTGCCGTCATTGTTTGCGTCGCCATAGATCACGTCGTCTGTGGAGGTGGGAGCTGTGGTGGGCTCAGTTGTGGGAGCAGTTGTCGGAGCTGTGGTGGGCTCAGTTGTCGGCTCTGTTGTGGGCTCTGTAGTCGGCTCTGTTGTGGGCTCAGTTGTGGGAGGTACTACAGTGCCGGTGTTTGCGTCTACATAGATCTTCTGATCGAAGATGAGGGTGATTGTGTCGATATCAACGGATACAACGTCATCTGTGGAAGGAGACCATGTCCACCATACACATACGTTCAGGTAGTCCATGTCCATAACATAAGTATCTGTTACGTTGCCGTCATCGTCTGTCAGTTCGCCGTCCAGCTCAACGATGCAGGATGTGGTATCCTTCGGCAGAGACCAGTTTTCAGCGGTGTAGGCCAGATCTGCAACCTCAGTCGCACCGTTCTTCAGAGAGTTGAATGCGACAGCACCGCCGACATTGAAGCTGGCAGCATCGTTTGCGGAAGAGGAGGCACCCTCAATAACAACAGTCTTGACCAGAGCCAGATCTCTGTAGGGGTTCAGGTCGATGCTGTAGAACAGATTGCCGTTCTCATCTTCCTGCGCCTCGAGATCATCTGTGTTGAATGTCACTCTGTCAGTCAGAACCAGGCCCTCCGGAACATCTGCGCCTTCAGCGGCCAGATCTGCGAAAACCTTACGAATCTCTTCATCGTAGAAGGAGAGTGTGGAACGATCAAATACCTGATGCTTACCGCAGCAGTCATCCCACAGGAATGTTGCCATACCCTCGGTCTGGAGACCTGCGGATGCAACAGTCTTGAAGTAATCAGCAATGTCAGAAGCGGACTTGTCCACCTTTGCATTGTTGGAATGCGTCAGTACGCCGTACTCGCCGATGATAACCGGTACGCCCTTGGGAACGAAGTAGTTGGCCATTTCGTTGAAGTCATCATAAACAGCCTTTGCTTCGGTCTCAATGTCCCATGTGGTCTTGTAACCCCAGCTGGAATTGGGCTCGGCTACGCACCATGTTGCAGGTGTATAATAGTGGATGGAAACAGCCACCATGTCGTCATCCGGAACAACGAACTGGCTGTTGCAGGTCTGTTCCTGGTTG
Organism: Ruminococcus sp.; assembly: GCA_015066665.1. GTDB lineage: Bacteria > Bacillota > Clostridia > Oscillospirales > Ruminococcaceae > UBA3855. Next base: position 1,504 of record SVNX01000010.1, read on the forward strand.
GTGTTGGAGCCGGCCAGCAGGAGCAGTCTGTCTGCGTTGTTGCCGCCTGTTGCACGAACTGTGTCAACGAAGGAAGCATTGAAGTCATTCAGAGTTGCATAATCGAAGGTAACCTCGTTCATGTCCTCGAATACCAGATGATTGTCATAATCCTTGAAGTAGTTTGCAATCTCAGTCCACATGGTCAGGAACTGTGTCTTGGCACCGGCGCCCTTGTTCAGCCACTGGCTGCCGTCGGATACCCAGTCCCAGTGCATGTTGATGATGACATACATGTCATTTGCATAGCAGTAGTCCACCATGGTCTTGATCTTTGCAAGATATGCATCATCAATGTCATAGGTGGTGGCGTCAGTGAACAGTGTGGAGGTCGGAGACCAGGTGACAGGGATACGGACGGAATCGAAACCGGCGCTCTTGATAGAATCGAACAGTGCCTGTGTCAGATACTCGTCCTTGTTGCCCCATGCGGTCCAGGTCTGGTCGGTCCAGTTGATGTTGCCCCAGCAATCAAAGGTGTTGCCGAGGTTCCAGCCCATGCCCATGTCGTCAACGAGCTCGATAGCGGTCATGTCAGCGGCAGAAACGCTTGAGAACATTGCTGCGCTGCCTGCAGCCATGGACAGTGTCAGTGCACTTGCCGTGACAGCAGAGAGTACTTTCTTCAACATTTTCATTTTCATTTTCATCAATCTCCTTTAAAAGTGAATTGGTAACTTAACTATACCATATTTTTTCAGATTTGTCAATAAGATTTGTAAAAAAACCATGACTATCTTAAATGCATAACCTAAAACATATAATATCATCTAATTTATAAGAAAAAATATACAAAAAGAACGAAAAGAGCGCCAATGCAGGGCGGAAGCAGGAATTTTTCGGTGAATTTTGTGACGAAATGGGGAAAGTGACTGAAAAATTTATGAAAACTGTTGCAATACATCCCGTTTTGTGCTATAATTTAAAAGTATAAGTGTGCTTCTTTGCGTACTGCATCCTTTGTGCCGTGCGGCACATAGCGGATGTTTCAGATGAATACTTTATATATTACATGAAGATGATGCCGGATTTTTCCGGCAGAGAGGAGTAATTTGATATGTGTGGAATCGTAGGTTATGTAGGACACCGTGAGTGTGCGGATGTACTGCTGGCGGGTCTGTCCAAGCTCGAATACAGAGGTTATGACTCCGCCGGTATTGCCGTGTTTGAGAATCAGGAGATCCGTGTGGCCAAGTCCAAGGGCCGTCTGGATGACCTCCGTGCCAAGATGGAAAAAGAGGGCAAGCCCCATGGTATCGCCGGCATCGGCCATACCAGATGGGCCACCCACGGCGAGCCCTCCGACCGCAACTCCCATCCCCATGGCGGCGGCAGCGTCACACTCGTACATAACGGCATCATTGAAAACTACAAGCGCCTCAAGGAATTCCTCGTGTCCAAGGGCAGAGTCTTTGAGAGCGACACCGATACCGAGGTTGTGGCACAGCTGCTTGACTACTACTATCAGGGCAACCACGGCAACCCCATCGATGCCATTGTGGAGACCATGCACGAGCTGGAAGGCTCCTTTGCACTGGGCATCATTTTTGCAGATTTCCCGGACAGAGTGTTTGCACTGCGCCGTGAAAGCCCCCTGATCGTGGGCATCGGCGAAAACGAGAGCTTCATTGCCTCCGACGTGACCGCCATCCTGAAGTATACCAAGAACTACTACCTGCTGGAGCATGACGAGATTGCTGTGCTCTACAAGGGTCAGACCAAGGTCTATGACCTGCATTACCAGCAGATCGAAAAGGAACTCAGGACCGCTGACTGGGATGAAAGTGCGGCCGAGAAGTGCGGCTATGAGCACTTCATGCTCAAGGAGATCTATGAGCAGCCCACTGCCATCAAGACCACCATCATGCCCAGAATCACTGAGGGTCTGCCGAACCTCGAAGAGTGCGGCATCACCCCCGAGCGTCTGCTGGAATTCAACAAGATTCACATCGTAGCCTGCGGTACTGCAATGCATGCGGGCATTGTGGGCAAGTATGTCATCGAGAAGCTGGCAAAAGTGCCGGTTAATGTCGATATTGCTTCCGAATTCCGCTACCGTGAGCCGCTGGTGGGCGAGGGTGACCTTGTCATCATCATCTCCCAGTCCGGTGAGACCGCCGACAGCCTTGCCGCAATGCGTCTGGCAAAGCAGCTCGGTGCCAAGACCCTTGCCATTGTCAATGCAAAGGGCAGTTCCATCGCAAGAGAGGCCGATATGCTGATCTATACCCATGCCGGCCCCGAGATTGCCGTTGCCTCCACCAAGGCCTATATGGTGCAGATTGCGGTAATGTATCTGTTCGCATTTGAGCTGGCACTGGCAAACGGCTCCATCGATGAGACCGAGTGCCGCCGCCTGACAGCGCTGCTGCAGGAAACACCCCACGAGATCGAGAAGATTCTGGAGAACAAGGAGCAGACCCAGTTCATCGCTTCGTCCCTGATTACGGCTGACAGCCTGCTGTACATCGGCCGCGGTCTGGACTATGCGCTCAGCCAGGAAGGCTCCCTGAAGCTCAAGGAAATTTCCTATATCCATTCCGAGTCCTATGCGGCCGGCGAGCTGAAGCACGGCACCATTTCCCTCATTACTGAGGAAATGCCCGTCATTGCCGTTGCCACACAGACCCGTCTGTTTGACAAGACCGTCAGCAACATCAAGGAAGTCAAGGCAAGAGGTGCCAAGGTTGTGCTCATCTGCAATGACGCTTACGAGCCCGAGCAGGATGTGGCCGATTACAAGTTCGGTCTGCCCGCATTTGATGACCTGCTGATGCCGATGCTGGCAGTGGTACCGCTGCAGCTGATTGCCTACTACACTGCCGTGTACAAGGGCACAGATGTGGATAAGCCCAGAAATCTGGCAAAATCCGTAACTGTAGAATAATCCTGACAGGAGATAGAACGTGAAAAGAGTATGGAAAACCGGCCTTGCCGCCTTTGCAGTCTGCGGACTGCTGGCGGCTGTGCCGATGACGGCATTTGCCGATACAGAGCCTGCCACGGAGCCGGAGGCACTTTATACCGAGGACGGCATGTTCCGTTATGGCTTTGATGCGTCCGGCAACGTCAATATCTATGATTTTGTAATGTCCGACACCTTCGAGGGTGAGCTTGTGATTCCCGCCCAGATCGATGGCAAGGACGTTGTCTACATCGGCAACGGTGCCCTGGCCGATGCCAAGGGCGTGACCTCTGTGACCCTGCCCGCCACTGTGGAGGGCTTCGGCAAGAGCGTATTCATGGGATGTTCGGCTCTTGAGACATTCGTTGTCGATGGGGAGGGCAGCATTTTTGTTGATGAAATCGGCGTGCTCTACTCCGAGAACGGCACAATGCTCGAATGCTTTCCGCCCGCTCTCACAGAGACAAGCTATGCGGTACCGGAGACCGTGCTGGAAATTGCACCGTCCGCATTCCTGACCTGTGCTTCTCTCGAGGCAGTGACGCTTCCCGAGAGCCTGACGCATATCGATGCCTGGGCCTTTGCACATTCGGGACTCAAGGAGATCACACTGCCGGACAGCCTGATTCAGATCGACGACTATGCATTTGCGTACTGCACAAGTCTGCATAATGTGACCTTCGGCGAGAATCTGCAGTCCATCTACGGTGCTGCGTTTGCAGAATGCCGTGCCCTGCAGGAGATCACACTCCCCGAAAAGCTCGAGATCATCGAGCAGTATGCATTCTGCGGCACCAGCCTGAAATCCGTGACGATTCCGGATTCCGTGACCCAGATCGGCTACTGTGCCTTCGGATATGATTCGAATATGAATCCCATTTCCGGCTTTACCCTGTACGGTACACCCTATTCCATGGCGCAGACCTACTGCACGGCATCGGACAGCGAGAACGATTATCAGAATCAGTTCAACTATGTTGCCATCGATGAAAACGGCGACCCGCTCCCGACCGAGGTCACAGAACCCTCCCAGGAGCAGGCCGATGCGACCGAAACCACGCCGTCCGGCTCCGCTGATCCTGAAAAGAAGGATACGGTGAAAACCGGCATTGTTGTGGCCGGCTGTGCTGTGATTGCTGCACTGGGCGCAGTGCTGGTTGTACTGCTTTCCAAAAAGCCGAAAACTAAGAAATAGGAAGAAACAAAATGGGACGAATGAAATCCATTTTCTCAAAAATTGCCATTGCTGTGAGCGCAGCTGTATTGCTTGCTGTGCCGGCTTCCGTGCATGCGGACGGCGAGATGCTGTTCCCCGGCGGTGTGCCGGAGCAGGTCAACGGCACCACGCTCGACGGCAAGTGGAATTATTATGACTATGGTGACGGCACCCTCTCGGTGATCGCCAAGGACAAGACCATGGTGACGGCCGAGGTGCCCGAGACCATCAACGGCATGCCCGTCAACATGATCGAGGTGGACTGCTTCAAGGATATGAAAATGCTGGAAAGCGTCACCATTCCTTCTACTGTCACCATCATCGAGGACTTTGCCTTCTACAACTGCACCTCTCTCAAATCCGTTACGCTCCCCACCGGCCTTGAGACCCTTTCATGGCAGGCGTTCTACAACTGCACGAGTCTTGAGGAAGTGACCATTCCGTCAACGGTGACGAGCATTGAGGAATTTGTGTTCGAGGGCTGCTCAAATCTGAAGGCCATCCATGTGTCCGACGGCAACAAGAATTATAAGGACGTGGACGGCGTACTGTTCGATCAGGCCGGCTCCATGCTGATCCGCTATCCCTGCCAGAAAACGGATACCGTCTATGATATTCCGGAGGGCTGTACGGTCATTGAGGACTGGGCCTTTGTGGGCAACACCTATATTGAAGAGGTCGACCTGACGGGCGTGACGGAGATCGGCGAGGATGCCTTCTACTACTGCACCGCCCTGAAGTCCGTGACACTCCCTGAGGGCCTCACGGAACTGAAGAATTCGGTTTTTGCCTATTGTACGGCTCTTTCCGATATCAACATCCCCGAGAGCCTCACGACCATCGGCAAATATACCTTCCTGAGCTGTGCGTCCATGGAGAAGATCACCCTGACAAAGAATGTGACATCCATCGGCGAGTACGCTCTTGGCTTCTACTATAGTGATCAGGAACGGCTCGAGCGGATTCCGGAATTTGTCATCGACACAACAAACGACACCCAGGCCTTTGCCTATGCATTGGAAAATGACATCAAATCCACCGGCGGTGTCACGCAGAGCAGCGTGTTCATCTACATCATCATCGGCGTTGTGATCCTTGTGCTGGTCGCTGCAATTGTCATCGTTCTGGTGCAGCGCCGGATCCAGAAGCGCTATGAGCTGAGATAAGAGGAAATTATGAATGTAATCAAAAAATGGGCAGTGCTGTGCTGTGCCGCAATGACGGCAGCCTGTCTGCCCCTGCCTGCCGCGGCTGCGGAGGATTATTCCTATCAGATTCTGCCGGATGGCACAGCCTCGGTGAAAAGTGTCAGCACCGATGCCGTCAGTGCAGAGATCCCCGCACAGATTGACGGCTATACTGTCACTGCACTCGATAAGGACTGCTTTTCCGGTCATGAGAGTCTGAAGGAGATCACCATTCCCGAGACAGTCACAACCATCGGCGATTATGCCTTCAAGGACTGTGCGGCGCTGACAAGCGTGACCATTCCTGCCGGTGTGACGGATCTTGGCGATTTCATGTTCGAGGGCTGCGCTGCCCTCACTGAAATTCAGGTCGATGACAATAACACCGCCTACTGTGATGAGGAAGGCGTGCTGTACACCGTCGACCGCACAGTGCTGATCCGTTATCCCGCAGCAAGAGCGGGTGTGGAATATACCGTATCGGCGTTCTGCACGACCATCAGCCCCTGGGCGTTTACCGATTGTGCCGTGCTGCAGAAGCTGGACATGCCGGCCGTCACCGCCATCGGTGCGGACGCATTTTTCTGTGCCCAGTCCCTGCAGACCGTGAACTTGTCCGAAGGTCTGACCGAGCTTGTGGGTGCGACCTTTGCCTATTGCGTGAATCTCCGGAAGCTCACATTGCCGTCGACTCTGCAGTCCATCGGCGATAAGTGCTTCTACTACTGTGCATCGCTGCCGTCCGTGACCCTGCCGGAGGGACTTGTTTCCATCGGTGAAGAGGCCTTCTACGGCTGCGTGCAGCTCAAGGAGCTTACGCTTCCCTCAAGTGTCCGCAGTATCGGCAAAATGGGCGTCGGCTACAGCATCGATCCCGATACCAAGGAGAACACAGTCATCAAGGACTTCAAACTCAAGACCATCGCCGGCAGCCGTGCAAGCACCTATGCCCGCGAGAACAAGATCGCCCATTCGGCGGATTTTAACAGCTATAGTCTGCGTCATTACGCAGTGTACATTGTCATCGGCATTGCCGCTGTCATCCTGCTCGGCGTGCTGGCTTATTTCCTGATTATCAGGAAGAAGCAGGAAGAAAAGGCACTTGCCATGGAGCGTGAGGCCGCACAGGCCGCCAAGCGTGAGGCACGCCGTGCCCGCAGATCCAAAAAATAAGAAATCACTTGGGAAAGGACGAATGAATTTGCAGCTGAAAAAGATGCTGGCAGCCGGCATGGCCGGACTGTCCCTGCTCACTCTGTCCGCACTGCCCGTCAGTGCCGACCGGACAAGCCAGAATGGCGGAAGCAGTGCTTCCTCAACGGAGAATACCCTGACCGACGGCGTCGTGACCTATACCTATGTGGACGGCGGCGTTGAGGTGCAGTCCTGCGATACTGCAATCATTGCTGTCAATATTCTCGATGAAATCGATGGCTACAAGATCGTCTCCATCGCAGACGGTGCATTCTATGGCTGCGATAACATGAAGAGCCTGACGCTCGGCAATAACATCACCCGCATCGGCGAAGGTGCCTTTATGGGGTGCGTATCGCTCACCCAGATGACCATTCCCGATTCCGTCAAGGAGATCGGCTCGCATACATTCTATGGCTGTGCGTCCCTTTCCGAGGTGACACTGCCGGATCATCTGACCACCATCCCGGAGGGCATGTTCCAGGAATGCAATGTGCTGCAGTCGGTCGAACTGCCCGATTCGCTGACAACCATCGGTTCGGCGGCATTCTTCAATTGCAGCCTGCTGTCCGATGTGACATTCCACGAGGGTCTTGAAACGCTGGGGGATTATGCCTTTGCCGGCTGCCTGTCCTTTACGGATGTACAGCTTCCGGACAGCCTGCACACCATCGGTGCGGCCAGCTTCTATGACTGCGTGGGACTGACCAGCTTCCACATTCCGGATACAGTGGAGACTGTCGGCACACTGGCGTTCATGAACTGCCGGAGTCTGAAGGAATTCACAGTGGATGAGGGGCATGCATCGTTCACAGTCAAGGATGGCGTGCTCTTCGATGTGTCGCAGGAGACGCTCTATGTCTATCCCGCCGGCCGTGAGGAGACAAGCTATATCGTGCCGTCCTCGGTGACCATGATTTATGACGGTGCGTTCTTCGGTTCCGAACTGACGGAGATCGTATTCCCCGAAAAGCTCGAGACCGTGGGCGCCGGCGCATTTGAATACTGCGAGCAGCTCAAGGCGATTGCGCTGCCCGAGGGTACGAAGCAGCTTTACGACAATGCCTTTGCCGACTGCACGGCGCTGCGTGAGGTTTCACTGCCGCAGAGCCTGGAGAGCATCGGTGCATATGCATTCTATGCCTGCCCGAAGCTCCGTGAGGTGACGGTGCCGGATGGCTGTGCATCCATCGGCGACTATGCCTTCGGTTTCACAGACGGCACGGAGGAAAAGGAAGACGGCACAATTGAGCCGGTCAGAATCGATGATTTCCGGCTGCTTGCCAATTCCGGCACACCGGCCAAGCGCTGGGCATCCGCCAACAGAATTGCGTTCAAATCGCTGAATTTCAGTGTGATGGGCATCGTCTGGATCGTGCTGGGTGTGGCAGTGCTGGCGGTGATCGTGTTCCTGCTGGTGCGTGTGATCAAGAAGAATCAGCTGACTGCCGAGGAGCGCAAGGCACTTGCTGAGGCTGAGGATGACGAGGACGAGGAAGAGTATGAGAGCATTGTATCCGAAGAGGACAAGCCCGACTTTGAGACCTCGGATGAGAATCTGACGATTTTTGATAAGGATGAATAAGCAAAAGCCCGCCATACGGCGGGCTTTTTAGCAGCAGAACCGATAAAAGATATGGCGGAGCATTCTGAGGATTCCAAAGGGAATCATTCCCTTTGGCAGGGGGTATGGGGGACAGCGTCCCCCATCTGCATCAAAAGCAAGCGAAGTGGATGTGTGAATGCAAAACAATGTGGTATGCAGTTCAGGGATTGCCATCCTCTGCGATGCGTGAGCGAGCAGACGCACTGTCTCATGATCGGTCGAAAAAGAAAGCCCGCCATACGGCGGGCTTTTCTGCATCCTCAAATCTTCTCATTTTCACCATGTCCCACAAAAGACAAAGAAACCTTTTGGTGAAACGGGAGAATCATAAAAAAATATCCAATATTTTCTCAGGATCATTGTTATATAGATGAAGTACTTCAAAAACACTTGCATCCATCCCCGACACGATAAAAAGGAGTTGATCTTATGACTATGACCCATCAGAATCTTACTCGTATCACAGCAGTTCTGCTTAGCAGCCTGCTTCTGCCCGCAGTGCCCGTATCGGCAGAGGAGACCGCTGCCAAGGATTTTCTGTACTATCATACGCTGTCCGATTATGAGGTGTACCAGGAATATTGTGAGTTATATGGCTTTACTGCAGAGGAAACACTGCCGGAGGAAACGGCGCTTCCGGATTATGAATTTCTCCGTCATTATACTACAAGCGGTGTCCATGGCGTAGTCTTCTATGTCTACTGTGAGGAAGAGCCGTATGGACTCGACAGCCAACCGGAAATGTTTGGTCTGCCGGAGAACTGGTTCGAGAACAGTCTGCTCGATGCCGGCCCGGATTATGAGTATTCTACTTACATTCCGGTCGTACAGATCACAGAAACCGGCGGCATCACAACCACTGCAAGCGGCACGACATGCAGTCTCTATGAAATCCAGTACCATCTCTACAATGTATCGCATTTTGAGCCGGACTATGTTGAGGGCAGCTACGAGGACAGCATTGTGGACATCTACAGAGTCCGTCTGTCCCTGCATCATTCTGATTTTGTCGCACAATATGCCTGCCATGAGGATGATATCAACGTCAGCCCTGTTGTGCAGTATTATACCATCAGCGGCGGCGACACGAAAAACGATGTGTTTGGCGATATCAACGGAGACCATACCGTGGATGCACTTGATGCTGCGTGTATTCTGGAATATACGGCCGAGCTTGGTGCCGGCAATACGATCCTGACGCTGGATCAGTATCTTGCACAGAAGTGAGAATAGCCGAAAACCGATATATGACCGTTTTTCTGCGCTTTTGCAAAGTGCGGCAAAGTTTGCCCCGCCCCCTGACCCCCTCCCCAAAGGGGAGGGGGAACAGATGAGGGGTGCTGCGCACCCCTCCCCCGCCAAGGGGCTGCGCCTTTTGAACCCATGACTTATACGCAAAAAGCCCGCCATACGGCGGGCTTTCTATTTATGATTCACTTATCTCAGCTTTGCACCGCAGGGATAGGCATCATCTGCAAACTGTACCTTTGCGCTGCCATCGGGCATGTCCGCTGCACAGATCATACCCTGACTCTCAACGCCGCAGAGCTTGACAGGCTTGAGATTTGCCACAATGATGACCTTCTTGCCGATCAGATCCTCCGGCGCATACCACTGTGCAATACCGGAAACCACCTGACGTCCGCCCATGCCGTCATCCAGCTGCAGGCACAGCAGCTTCTTGGACTTCTTCACCTTCTCGCAGGCAACCACCTTTGCCACACGCAGATCCACCTTCATGAAATCATCGAATTCAATCGGATCAGCCTGCGGTGCAGGTGTGTATGCAGGCTCGGTTTCCTCCTTGGGAAGTGCCTGCTGGATGATCTGGTTCAGCTCATCGATCTCCTTGTCCACGTCAATACGCGGGAACAGGATCTCACCCTTGCATACCGTCACATTCTCAGGCAGCACGCCGAACTTTGCAGCATTCTCATAGGTTACATCCTCAGCCTTTGCACCGATCTGCTCCCATACCTTCGGCATGGTTGTCGGCATGTAGGGGCTGAGCAGCGTGGAAATGATGCGGATGGTGTCAAGCAGATTGTAGAGCACTGCCGCAAGACGTGCCTTCTGGCTTTCGTCCTTGCCCAGCTTCCACGGTTCTGTCTCGTCAATATACTTGTTCGCTCTGTCCACCAGTGTGAAGATGGTCTCAAGCGCCTGCTTGATCTGGGTGTTGTCGATATAGCCATCCACCTTTTCACGGATGGAAACTGCCAGTGCCTTCAGCTCATCATCCACAGGGGCAGCCTCACGTTCAGTCGGCAGTGTGCCGCCGAAGTACTTGTCAGCCATGGCCACAGTTCTGGAAACCAGATTGCCGAAGCCGTTGGCAAGGTCAGTGTTGATGCGGTTGATCAGGATCTCGTTCGAGAAATCGCTGTCCGCACCAAGTGCCATCTCACGCAGAATGTGATAACGGATGGCATCGGGGCTGTAACGCTCACCGAGGATGAACGGGTCAACCACATTGCCGAGGGACTTGGACATCTTGGCACCTCCGAAGGTAATCCATCCGTGTACAGCCAGATGCTTCGGGAGCGGCACTTCGAGTGCCATCAGCATTGCCGGCCAGATGATGGCGTGGAAACGCATGATGTCCTTTGCTACCATGTGGGTGTCAGCAGGCCAGTACTTGCTGAAATCATCATGTGCGCTGTTCTCATAGCCGAGAGCAGTGATGTAGTTGGAAAGCGCATCGATCCAGACGTAAACAACATGCCCCTCATCGAATGTTACGGGCACGCCCCACTTGAAGGTGGTTCTGGATACACAGAGATCCTCAAGGCCGGGCTTGATGAAGTTGTTGACAAGCTCGGTGGCACGGGTCTTAGGCTGGAGGTAGTCGGTCTCGGTCAGGAGCTTTTCGAGACGATCGGCAAAGGGGGACATCTTGAAGAAATAAGCCTCTTCCTCAGCATCGACAACATCACGGCCGCAGTCGGGGCACTTGCCGTCCTTGAGCTGGCTGGATGTCCAGAAGCTCTCGCAGGGGGTGCAGTACTTGCCGGTGTACTTGCCTTTGTAGATATAGCCCTTGTCATACAGGGTCTTGAAGATCTTCTGTACGGACTCTACATGGTAGTCATCCGTGGTGCGGATGTAGCGGTCATAGCTGATGTTCATGTAGCTCCAGAGACGCTTGAAGATCTCAACAATGCCGTCCACATATTCCTTGGGGGTGACGCCGGCTTCCGCTGCCTTCTGCTCAATCTTGAGGCCGTGCTCATCGGTACCGGTGAGGAACATGACATCATAGCCCTGCATGCGGCGATAGCGTGCAATGGAATCGCATGCTACAGTTGTATAGCAATGGCCGATATGGGGATTACCGGAAGGGTAATAAATCGGCGTAGTAATATAAAACGGTTTTGACATGGAAAAATCCTCCTTTAATAGGTGTCTGCCGCAATGCGGCGCTACTTTAATTATAGCACAGTTTTTGGAATTTGTAAACACCAAAGCACAGAATTCCGCAAAAAAATCCGCCCCCAAAGGAGCGGATCTTTCATAAAAGCTTTACGCCTTCTTCTTTGTCTTGTTATACTCACCAATGGTCTTGATGCCTCTCTTCTCATTCCACCATACAAAGAGTGTGGAAGCGAGACACTGGGAGGAGTAAGTACCGGCAACCAGACCGAATACCATCGGAACGGAGAAGCTCAGGATATTGTCCACCTTGCAGATATAGGCAACGACGGAAACGATGATCATGGTGGCTACCGTTGTGATGGAGGTACGCAGGGATCTGCGCAGTGTCTGGCTTGCGCTGAGGTTTACAAGCTCAGCAATGGTGGTCTTCTTGGACATCAGATTCTGATTCTCACGGATTCTGTCATACACAATGATCGTGTTGTTGATGGAGTAACCGAAGATGGTCAGAACCACTGCCATGAAGTTGGCATCGATCTCAAAGCCAAGCAGTACGAAGCTGCCGTAGGCAATGATGATGTCGTGCAGCAGGGTCACAATGGCGAATACACCGGCGGACCAGCCGCTGATTCTCTTGAAGCGGACTGCAATGTAGATGATCAGCAGGAGTGCAGCAAAGATAACTGCCACAATGCACTTGCCGAAGAACTCACGGCCGCTGGACGGGCTGACGTCGTTGCTGTCGAGAGCTGCGATCTCCGCATCGGGATAAGTCTCTTCTACAGCCTTCAGCATTTCGTTCTGCAGCTCCATGCTCAGACCCTCGTCATAGCTGAAGGAGATGGTCAGGACATTCATATCTTCCTCAAAGCTCTCACCGGTCTGAATGGTGACGGGTGTGCCGAGGATCTCTTCTACTTCTGCCTTGCAGGCGTTCTCATCAATGTCGCCTGTGTAGGAGTAGGATACGATGGTACCGCCCTTGAAGTCGATGGCGACCTCCACACCCAGGAAGGATGTGCAGACGGAAGCCAGTACCAGAACAGCGGACAGAATGAAGAAGACCTTCTTGGTGCCGCTGAAATTGCGTACCTTGGGCTCCTTGTAGGAAGCTTCCTTGTAACCATAGAGGGAAGCCTTCTTGAAGGGCTTGAAGCTTGCGAGGGACATGGTCATGAGTCTTGCAGCACCCACGCCCATGATGAAGTTCAGGATAACGCCGACGAGCAGAGTGAAGCCGAAGGAGTAAACAAAGCCCTCAGTGGTGGCACCGAACATGAAGAAGATGGTGCTGTCGAGCAGCTTTGTGATGGCATTGGTGTTGGTACCAAATGCGCCCATCAGGATCACAGCCACGATGGCCAGAGTCAGGTTACCGTCAAGAATTGCAGAGAATGCATTCTTGTAACCGGCCTTGAGTGCAGCATCCACGGACTTGCCCTTGGCCAGCTCCTCGCGGATACGTTCTGCGGTGATGATGTTGCAGTCAACACCCATACCAACAGAAAGGATGATACCGGCAATACCGGGTATGGTCAGTGTGGAGCCTGGCATAAAGTTGAACCAGCCGGAAACTGCGGCCAGCATGCCGGCAACCTGTCCGATCAGGCCGATGGTTGCGACCACGCCGGGCAGACGATACAGTACGATCATGTACAGGCAGATGAATACGAGTGCAATGATGCCGCTGAGTACCATCGCATAAAGCGCACCATTACCCAGAGTCGGGGACAGGGTCTTTGTGCTGGTGGTTTCCAGAGAGAAGGGCAGGGCACCGGAGTTGATCTGGTCTGCCAGCTTCTTGGAGGACTCTGCGTCGAAATTACCGGTAATCTGTGCAACACCGCCGGGGATGGCTTTGCTTACAGTTGCACTGGAGATGCACACCTCATCCATCCAGATGGAGATGTAGCCGCCGCTTGCCGCCTGCTGTGCGGTAGCGGTCTCAAAGGCCTTGGCAGCTGTGTCATCCAGCTTGAGCTGAACGAGCCACTGCGGTGTCTCACCGCCATAGCCGGCCTGTGCTTCTTCCACGCCGTCACCGGTCAGGATGACTTCGCCGTCCGGCTCCGTGCCATAACGGAACGTCAGCTCGGACATCTGTCCCAGTTCCTTTACCGCAGCGGAGGGATCGAAGTTCTCTTCGCCCGACTGCCAGGGGAACCGTACGATGATACGGCTGTTGTTGTAGTCCACATAGGTTTCGCTGTCGTTGATGCCGAGTGTGGTCAGACGCATGTTGATGACCTGCATTGCTGCATTCATCTGGTCTTCCGTTGCATCCACGCCGTCTTCGGGTTCCAGTGTAACATCCACACCACCCTGGATATCAATACCCAGACGGATGTCCTCCAGACCCTTCACATAGGTTGTCTTAATGTCGCCGTAGTAAGTCGAAATGCCGAAAATCGTGGTATATGTAAATGCCAGAATGACTAAGAAGACAACAAAAAAGACTGGTTTTGCTGATTTTTTCACAATCTAACCTCCTGTAAATTTTTTCGCCGCACGTTCACGACAATTACTATTATTATAGTACAATTTCGCCATAAAGTCAAGACCTTATGTGTAATTTCCATGAAATTTCACAGAAATTTTTCCAGCCTCGCCATATAGGAAAAAATAACGGAGCACCGCCCGGAAACGGTGCCCCAGTATATCATGCAATGCGGAATAAAGTTTTGCCGTTTTCTGTGCACTGATCGATCAGCGCCTGCGGATCCATTCCCTTGATTTCAGCCGCTTTTTCGGCGGTATAGGCGATCATGCTGCTGTCGCAGCGCTTGCTGCGGTGGGGGACGGGTGCCATGTAGGGGCAGTCAGTCTCAAGCATGAGCCGATCCATCGGAATTACCTCCAGTGCTTCCAGTGCACGGCGTGCATTCTTGAAGGTCAGCACACCTGTGAAGCTGATGTACATGCCCATGGCAATCAGTTCCTTTGCGGTTTCTGCCGAGCCGCTGTAGCAGTGCATTACGCCGCGGGGGCGGTATTTCCGCAGGATCTCCATGGCATCCCCCATGGCATCACGCACATGCAGGATTACAGGAAGATCAAGTGCCGCCGCAAGTTCCAGCTGTGCGATGAACACGGTTTTCTGCTTTTCGGCATCATAGCCGTCGTAGTGATAATCCAGACCGATTTCGCCGATGGCACGGATTTTTTTTGATTCCGCAAGCCGGCGGATCGTTTCCAGCCAGTCGGGTGCAAGGTCATCAATACAGCCCGGATGAACACCGGCGGAGGCCCAGACATAGTCAAATTGCTCGGCCAGATGCAGGCAGCCGGCCGAATCCTCCGGATCACAGCCCGCAAGCAGGATGCGTGTCACACCGAGAGAAGGCATCGAGGTCAGAAGTGCCTCGCGGTCTTCATCGAATGCACGGTCAAGATAATGCGAATGGGTGTCAAAAATATTCGTATACAAGCTTATTCCTCCGTGGGCTTTGTTTCGGATGCAGCCTCGGTCGGACGCGGCGTCACGGTCTCTTCAAAGAATTCCTTGACCGTATTGTAGAAATTGCCGCTCAGGATGAAGACATCGTCGTTCTCATCCTGACTGCCGCCCATGGCAATGCGGAATACTGCGATTTCGCTGCCGTAGGTGTACATGTACTTCAGGGCATCCTTGTGATTCTTGTAGTCAATGGCGGAGATGTCGGTTTCCACCATGTTGATCAGGGTCTTGAAGTTGGAATCCATGGATGCGGCAATACGCTCGTAGTCGGTCTGGTTGACCATCTCGGTGATGATGTCGGCGACCATGGCACTGCGCTGCGTTTCGCCGTTTTCAAAGAGCGGGTAGGTGATGAGCTTCTCCATCTGGGAGGGGCCGAGGTACTGGGGCGCATTGCTCTCGGTGAAGCCTCTTGTGCCCGCAGGAACAACATAGTTGACGCCTGCGAAGATATTGCTGATCTTCTGAAATGCCTCGGAATCGAGGATAATATAGCGGTCGACCACAATCTCCGATTCGTAGGCAATGGCTTCCTTCAGCTGCTGCGCACCGCCGTTGTTGTAGAAATCAGCGAGTGTAGCCTGACGGCCGCCCACAACGGACAGCATATTGGTCGGCATGGAAACAAACATGATCCTCTTATCCGCAGGGCACACTCTGGCGATGAGGAACGTGAGCGGCTCGGGTGCCTCATCCTCGTCGAGGACGAACAGGAGTGTCATATTGCTGTCAGTGCCGGGCTTTTTGACATTGCCTGCGTTTTTGATGATGGTCTCGTTGTCGCCGCCGATCAGATCGAACAGATACACGGCCACGCCGCCGATGAGAATCATACTGAGCAGAAATGCAATCAGAAAGGGGATGGCAACATGTCCTTTTTTCTTTCTTCTTTTCACCATATCCGGATACCTCCCATTGAACCTTGCAGAGCGGAAATGCCGACATCATGAATGATATATGAAAGTTTCGGATTTCGCTTGCTTTTTTTTAAAAAAAGTGTTATAATGTAAATATGCGTCAGATTGTGCGGATGGATTCCTGTACATGCGTATCCCTGTCCGTCTGCGCATAGAATGGACAGAACACACAAAGACATGTTTATTATAGCACAGGCACTCACAAACTACAAGCGAAATCTGTGATTTTTACTGAATTATTACAGTTCTGTTCCCGTTTCGAAACCAATTCGACATTTTCCCGGAAGAAATCCGGCATGAAACAGAAAGAAGGAAGCCAGCATGCAGTATCGTCAGCGGGCCTGGGCGGAGATCTCGCTCGATGCCCTCTCCCATAATGTACAGTCCATTCAGGCCGTTCTGTCCGGCGGCACACAGTTCTGTGCGGTTGTCAAGGCCGATGCCTATGGACACGGTGAGGAGTTCATCTGCCGCAAGCTGCATGACATCGGCGTCCGGTTTTATGCGGTCTCGAGCTTTGAGGAGGCCATGCGTGTGAGAAAATGGTGTCCGGAAGGGGAGATCCTCATTCTGGGCTACACATCTCCCGAATGTGCCCCGATGCTGGCAGAGCATAATATCCTGCAGGCAGTGGTCTCCGGTGAATATGCCGCTGCACTGTCCGCACAGGCACTGCCCGGCAAGCCCGTCCGCTGTCACATCAAGCTCGACACCGGCATGGGACGCATCGGCGTACCCGCACGGGATAAGGCACGGTGTCTGTCCGAGGTGGAGACGATCCTCTCGCTGAAGGGCCTCACGATCGAAGGTCTGTTCACGCATTTTGCGGCAGCCGATGAGGAAACACCGGATCATGTTGACTACACGAACCGCCAGGAGGCGGCACTCTTTGATACATACAAAGCCCTTGAGGCACGCGGCATCCGCCTGCCCCATGTGCACTGCATGAACAGTGCAGCCATCTGCTACCGGAACAATCCCGAAAGCACGCTTGCCCGTGCCGGCATTATCATGTACGGACTCATGCCGAATGCGGCGCTTTCCATGCCGCTCGATCTGCAGCCCGTTCTTGAGCTGCGCTCACGCATCAGCCACATCAAGACGGTTGATGCCGGTACCTGCATCAGCTACGGCCGCACCTATGTTGCGGAGCATACGCAGAAAATCGCCACTGTGACCATCGGCTATGCGGATGGCTACAGCAGACTCCTCTCCGGAAAGGGCGAGGTGCTTGTCTGCGGCGTACGCTGTCCGGTTGTGGGACGCATCTGCATGGATCAGCTGATGATTGACATCGGCGCAGTGCCGGATGCACAGGTCGGCACAGTCGTGACGCTGATCGGCCGGGACGGCAGTGACTGCATCACAGCGGATGAGGTGGCCGGCAAGTACGGCACCATCGGCTATGAGGTGGTCTGCGGCATTTCCAAGCGTGTGCCGAGAATTTTCAGGGATCGGGGCGTCCTCGTCCATGAGGACAGTCTGGTTTAGTTTTTTGTCACCTGCCCTGCGGCAGGATGGATTACAATACATTTGGAGGAAGCTATGAAATACGCTCTGGGCATTGATGTCGGTTCAACGACAGTAAAAACTGTGGTATGTGATGAAGCCGGCAATGTTCTGCATTCCGCTTATCAGCGGCATTTCTCAAAGGTCAAGGAGGCTGTGGCAGCACAGCTGACAGCCATTGCAGAAAAATATCCCGAGGCCAAGTTCCGTACAGCCATGACCGGCTCTGCGGGTCTGGGTCTGGCCAATGCCGCCGAGATCCCCTTTGTACAGGAAGTGCATG
Organism: Ruminococcus sp.; assembly: GCA_015066665.1. GTDB lineage: Bacteria > Bacillota > Clostridia > Oscillospirales > Ruminococcaceae > UBA3855. Next base: position 19,192 of record SVNX01000010.1, read on the forward strand.
CGGCGTTTCTGGCGGTTAAGACATGCTATCCCGATACCGATACGGTCATTGAGCTGGGCGGTGAGGATGCCAAGATCATCTTCCTGACCGGCGGCGTGGAGCAGCGCATGAACGGAACCTGCGCCGGCGGTACGGGTGCCTTCATCGACCAGATGGCCACGCTTCTGGGCATTACTGCGGATGAGCTGGATGAGGCTGCCCTGCAGGCAAAGCGTACCTATCCCATTGCTTCCCGCTGCGGTGTCTTCGCAAAATCCGATATTCAGCCCCTGCTCAATCAGGGTGCGGCCCGAGAAGACATTGCTGCAAGTATCTATCGTGCCGTGGTCGATCAGACTGTGGCCGGCCTTGCACAGGGCCGTGAGATCAAGGGCAAGGTGCTCTTCCTCGGCGGGCCGCTCTCCTTCCAGAAAGGCCTGCGCAATGCCTTCATCAAAACACTCGATTTATCCGAAGAGAATGCGGTGTTCCCCGAACAGGCACCCGTATTTGTGGCACTCGGCAGTGCGCTCTATGCCGCCGAAAGCAAGCTCGGTGCCCGCACCGCTTCCATGCTGCTTGCGCAGGTGGAGAATGCCAAGGCTGCTTCCGAGGTGCTCACGGGCGAACCGCTCTTCGATTCCCATCAGGAATATGAGGAATTCGTGGCACGCCATAAGCGTCACGACCTGAAATATGCTGATCTGCGCACCTACGAGGGCGACGCCTACCTCGGCATTGACTCCGGTTCCACCACGACAAAGCTCGTGCTGATCACCGAGGATGGCCGTCTCCTCTACAGCCACTACGCATCCAACGAGGGGCAGCCCCTCGACCGCATTGCCACAAAGCTTGCACAGATCTACCGTGACAAGAATCCTGCTCTGCGCATCCGCAGCAGTGCGGTTACGGGCTATGGTGAGGATCTCATCCGTGCCGGACTGTCCGTGGACTTCGGTATTGTGGAAACTGTAGCCCATTTCAAGGCCGCTTCCTTCTTCTGTCCCGATGTGGACTTCATCATCGACATCGGCGGTCAGGACATCAAGTGCTTCAAGATCACAAACGGTGCCATCGACAGCATCATGCTCAATGAAGCCTGCTCGTCCGGCTGCGGCTCCTTCATCCAGACCTTTGCCATGGCACTGGGCTATGACATCGCAGAATTCTCTCAGATGGGTCTGTTTGCCAAGAATCCTGTGGAGCTCGGCTCCCGCTGCACTGTCTTCATGAACAGCAGCGTCAAGCAGGCACAGAAGGACGGTGCCACCGTGGAGGACATCTCCGCCGGCCTGTCTTCCTCCATCATCAAGAATGCAATCTACAAGGTCATCCGTGCCAAGAGCGTGGACGAGCTTGGCAAAAATATCGTTGTACAGGGCGGTACCTTCCTCAATGACGCCGTGCTGCGCTGCTTTGAGCGTGAGATCGGCCGGAATGTCATCCGTCCCGCCATCTCCGGACTCATGGGCGCATTCGGTGCGGCACTCTATGCCAAGGAGCAGGTGCAGACCCAGGAGCAGGAGAGCCGTCTCATTTCCCCCGAGGCACTTGAGGCCTTCTCTTATACATCCAAGAACATCCGCTGCGGCGGCTGTACCGCCAACTGCCTGCTGAACGTGATCCGTTTCTCCGACGGCGGCAAGTTCGTGTCCGGCAACCGCTGCGAAAAGGGCGCCGGCATCAAGCGTACCTTTGAAGTGCCCGACCTCTATACATATAAATACGACAGCCTCTTCCAGCTCGCCAAGACCCAGCCCGCCGTATCCCGTGCCAAGGTGGGTCTGCCCATGGTGCTGAATTTCTACGAGCAGCTGCCCTTCTGGCACACACTGTTCACAAGGCTCGGCTTTACTGTGGAAATCTCGGGCGAAAGCGACCGCAAGACCTATTTCAAGGGGCAGCATACCATTGCATCCGATACGGTCTGCTATCCCGCAAAGATCGCCCATGGCCATATCGAGAATCTGCTCGAAAAGAATGTGGACTTCATCTTCTGGCCGTGCATGAGCTATAACCTCAAGGAGGACAACACGGACAACTGCTTCAACTGCCCGATCGTTGCCTATTACCCCGAGCTGGTGCATGCCAACCACAGCGGCCTCAATAAGCATAATTTCTTCTATCCCTTCATGGATATGAATAACCCCAAGAACGTGACCAATGTCATGAAGCGTACCCTCGCCAAGTACAATATCGGCGGACAGGTGGCCGGTGCGGTGGATGCCGCTTACAAGGCCATGGACAATTTCCGTCAGAGAATCGCTCTGCAGGCACAGGATGTGATCCGGCAGGCAAGAGCGGAGGGCCGCAAGATCATTGTCCTCGCCGGCCGTCCCTATCATCTCGACAAGGAGATCAACCACGGCATCCATAAGCTGATCACCAGCCTTGGCCTTGCCGTTGTGACGGAGGAGAGCGTGGCTTCCCTCGGCATGATGCCTAAACTCCATGTCCTCAACCAGTGGACCTATCACAGCCGTCTCTATCGTGCGGCACAGTATGTGACCACGCAGCCCGATATGCAGATGGTGCAGCTGGTGTCCTTCGGCTGCGGCATTGACGCCATCACGACCGATGAGGTGCGCAGGATTCTCGAATCCGGCGGCAAGCTGTACACCCAGCTCAAAATCGATGAGATCACCAATCTCGGTGCAGCCAAGATCAGACTGCGCAGTCTGCTTGCGGCCATGGGCGGAAACGCCTGATATAAAAGGAAATCATAGCATTTCCCACTTCTGAAAGGAGCCGTACTATGTCGGAGTATCCCGTATTTACCGAAAAAATGAAGGCAACGCATACCATTCTGATTCCCAATATGCTGCCCATTCATTTCAGACTGCTGATGAATGTGTTTGAATCCTACGGCTTCCACTGCGAGCTTCTGGAGAGTGAATCCCGCACCGTTGTGGAAGAGGGCCTGCGCAATGTGCATAATGATACCTGCTATCCGGCTCTTCTCGTCATCGGACAGTTCATGGAGGCACTCAAAAGCGGCAAATACGATCCCAACCGCACCGCACTGATGCTGGTGCAGACCGGCGGCGGCTGCCGTGCGTCCAATTACATCTACCTGCTGCGTAAATGTCTCGAGGAGCAGTTCCCGCAAGTACCTGTGATCTCTTTGAATTTCTCCGGTTTTGAGAAGGAATGTGCCTTCCAGATGACCGCACCCATTACGCTCAAGTGCTTGTACGGCATTCTGTACGGCGATATGCTCATGACCATCTACAACCAGTGCCGCCCCTATGAACTGATTAAGGGCAGCTCTGAAAAATGTCTGAAGATGTGGCAGAAGCGTCTGGACAAGCTCTTCAAGGAGAATAAGTACACCAACACAAAGAAGATTTACCGCATGATTCTGGCCGATTTCGGCAAGATCGAGCGTTCGAGCGTGCCGAAGGTCAAGGTGGGTATCGTGGGCGAGATCTACGTTAAGTATTCCCCCCTTGCCAATAACCACCTTGAGGACTTCCTGCTGTCCGAGGGCTGTGAGCCGGTTGTGCCCACATTCCTCGAATTCATGCTCTACTGGGCCATCAACAAGATAACCGATGCCAAGCTCTATGACGCCGCCAATGCCAAAACCCCCATCTTTAAGGCGGTTTATAAGCTCTTCTACAGCAAGCAGAAGGAGTTCATCAGCGAGATCAAGCGACACGGCATGTTCACGCCGCCCCACGAGTTCGATGAGATTCTCCGCTGCGGCAAGCAGTATATCAGCCTCGGCGTCTCCATGGGTGAGGGCTGGCTGATTCCCGCTGAAATGGGTGCCCTGGCCGAATCCGGTACCGAGAACATCATCTGCACCCAGCCGTTTGGCTGTCTGCCGAATCATATCGTTGGCAAGGGCATGAGCCGTGCTGTCAAGAATGCCCATCCCAATGCGAATATCATTGCCATTGACTATGACCCCGGCGCTACCCGCGTCAATCAGGAAAACCGCATCAAGCTGATGCTGGCCAATGCAAAGGCAGCAGGGGGTGGCAAAGCATGACCCCCCGTAAGCTGCAGGCGCTGATCGAGGCGGAGGGCATCACGCTGCTGAGCTTCGATATTTTCGATACGCTCATCACCCGGCCGTTTGAAAAGCCCACACAGGTTTTCAGCTATATGACGGAGAATTTCCCGCCCGTACCCGACAGCTTCCCCCAGAGCCGCCCCCGTGCGGAGCAGCTTGCCCGAAGGGAAGCCCCCGGCGGCGAAGTCAATATGAATGAAATCTATGCAAAGCTTGCACAGATGGAGGGCTATACCCCCGAACTGTGCAAGACGCTGTGTTCCCTCGAAAAGGAAACGGAGCTGCGTCTCTGCAAGCCCCGTCCGGAGGGTGCTGCCCTGTTTCAGGCGGTTTCGGAGATGGATCTCCGTGTCATCCTGATCAGTGATATGTATCTGTCCCGGGAGCGCATCAGCCGGATGCTGTGCAAATGCGGACTGAAGGATTTCCACGAGCTGTACATTTCCTGCGAATACCGCATGAATAAGGCCAATGGCGATTTGTTCCGCTATGTGAAAAAGCAGGAAGAGCTGCCGTTTTCGACGATGATGCATGTCGGTGACAATCCGATTTCCGACGTGATTGTCCCTCGCAATCTGGGCATGCATGCCGTTTACCTGCCGATGCAGGAGAATGCCCCCCTGCCCGAGCGTGACGGTGTGGACAGATTGCTGCCCCACGGCACAAGACGCCGCAATTTTGTTTCCTCCGTGGTGAGGAAGATCAGAGGAAAATAAGAAAAACCCGCCTTATGGCGGGTTTTTGTTATATGGGGAAGCGGAAAAGATACTGCGGAGCAGCCTGAGGATTCCAAAGGGAATCATTCCCTTTGGCAGGGGGTAAAGGGGGACAGCGTCCCCCTTGCATGATGGGAAGAACGAAAGATTACTGAGACAGAGTGAGGATAATTAGTCATTTAGTTTATGGGATACTTTCCTCTGCAATGCGTAAGCGAGCAGACGCACTGCCTCAATCGCATCACCCTCTATTTCACTCCGCACACCCGCAGGATTGTTCCTTCCACAGTGAACGAAACCTCCATGCCCCCAAAGCTCATTGTATAGACCCTTGTCGGATCGTTCTGATACTGCGGCCTTGGATCCTGCGAGAGAATCTCCACCAGTCCCGCCTGCAGATGTTCCGGCACAGCGGCACGGCAGGCATCGGGAAATTCCACTTCAAGCAGGCCTTCCTTCTGCTGCAGGGCAAAGCCGCCCAGTGCCTCGGGATGGGCATCCGTGTAGGCAAGATAGGGCTTGATGTCATAGATCGGCGTGCCGTCCATCAGATCGGCACCGCTTACATGGAGTATGGGGCCATCCGGCGTATGCAGCTCAATTTTTTCAAGCCGCACGGAAGACAGCCCGATGGGATTCGGACGGAAGGGCGAACGTGTCGCAAATACGCCCATTCTTGTGTTGCCGCCAAGTCGGGGCGGACGGACTGTCGGCGACCAGTCCTGACGGATCGCTTCGGAAAACTGCCAGAGAATCCAGATGTGCGAGTAGCCCTCCAGTCCGCGGAAGGCATCCGCCACACGGTATGGGGGCTCGAAAACGATCTGCGACTGCAGTCCCGTCAGACCGCTCTGCCGCGGAATGCCGAACTTTTCTGTGAAGGGACTGCGGATATGTGCGATAATATTCATGTGTGACCTCATTTTCAGGATGGAAAACACCTGAGAAGAAGCCTCCTCAGGTGCGTATGTTTATACATAGTAGGGATTCGGCTTGAACAGCAGAATCAGTGTATCCAGTGCCCAGCCGATGGTGAATCCGCCAAGTGTCAGCAGATACAGAATGCCCATGATCGGCTTGCCTTCATAGAACTTGTGCGCACCAAGCCATCCGAAGAAGAAGCACAGCAGGAATGCCACCCACTTGTCCTTCTGTCTGCCGGGATTGGTGTTGATATTCTGGTTCATGTTGGCGTTATTGTTGTTCACAATGATATTGGGGGCAGCAGCCTGCATGACTTCGACCTGACAGCCGCATGCAGTACAGATCACAGCCGCCTTGGGAATCCGGCTTCCGCAGTGCTGGCAGAACTTCATATCCTGCATCGGCATTGCCGGCTGTGCGGGCTGCGGCATCGGCACGCCGCTCTGCATCTGCTGCACGGGCATGCTCTGCTGCTGATATACAGGGGGCTGCTGGGGCACGGACTGCGGAACGGGCGGAGGAGGAACCTCCTGCGGCATCGGCGGCACATCCATCTCAGGGGGCGGTGCCGGAATGTCGTCGACGGGTTCAGCGGTCACTTCTTCAAGAACGATGGCTTCCTTTGCCTCAGCCTCGGGCACATCCTGCTGCGGCTCGGGCTGCATCATTTTTTCCATTGTCGGATCCATTGTATCCTCCTTGTTGACAGGGTGAAATCAGACATAGTAGGGATTGGGCTTGCACAGCAGAATGATGGTATCAATGAACCAGCCAATGCCGAAGATACCGCCGGTGAGCAGGTACAGGATACCGGAGCCGATGCGGCCCTCGTAGAATTTATGTACGCCCAGATAGCCAAAGAAGAAGCAGAGGATGAAGGCCACCCACTTGTCCTTTTGCTTGCCGTAAGCGGTGTTCATGTTCTGGTTGACGTTGGCGTTGTTGTTGTTGACAATGATGTTGGGGGTATTGGTCTGCATTGCCTGCACCTGACAGCCGCAGGATGTGCAGATGACTGCCGCACGGGGAATCCGGCTGCCGCAGTGCTGACAGAACTTGGTGTCCTGCAGATTGGGGTTGGTCTGACCCTGTGTGGGCATGGCGGCCTGCTGGGGGAGTCCCTGATAACCGTTCTGCGGATAGGGCTGAGCGGGTGCCTGCTGATAGCTCTGCATGGGCATGTTCTGTACGGGCGGGGTCTCCAGCTGCAGATCTACAGCGGGCTTCTCCGCAATCATGATATCGGGTGCGTCTGTATTCTGGAAGTCACTTGCTTCCATGAGACGCTCATCCTCGGGGCTGCCAGCGCCCAGGGGGTTGCTATTCTCATAATCCATATTCAACACTCCTCTGTGTTTTTTCATCCATGGTAAAAATGACGCCGGAAATTGGGGTCATATACTATCATTATACCCTATTATCGCAGTGAAGTCAAGAGCCATCCGCCGGCACAGTCCAAAATCGGCATTCTTCATAAATTTGTCATTTTCTTTTTGTGCAGGAACAGATTCCTGCATTGCAGACACATTCATGCTGTCAATTCGATTTGCGGAGGAAAGGCTCCAGCTCCATATAGGGAATGCGGATCTCTGCATGATCTCCCAGTGCATGGCCAACGGGAAAACTGAATACCAGTGCATCCGGATACATAAAGACCGTTGCGGTTGTATAGGGTTCGTCATAATGCAGCAGGCATGCCAGTATATATTCAGGGGTTTCGGAAAACATCTCCGCCGGAACTTCCTCAGCGGAAATGTCAAGCTTCTCCGCATGCTGCGCTGCTCCGTGCTCGTGGTGATAGTCGCAGACGAATTCCGAAAATGCCTCATCCACTGTGTATAGGTCGGAAAGATGCAGAATTTCGCCGGTTTTCGCATCAAGGATCAGCCCCTCCGCAATATGCGTGGGATGGGCTGTGCCCTTTACATTGAAAAGGCCCTCATAGAACAGGCTGATATATGCATCATCCATGCGTGTTACCGTGACATCCATTTCAATGGTGAGCATGGCGTCCTCGTCCCATGCAGGGCATTTGGTCAGACCGGACTGAATTGCCGCTTCCGGAATCTCCTCCTCCGGTGACCATGCGCCTTCGATCTGCTCACAGATCAGCTTCTCTGTGTACGATTTCACCGAGGCATTCACAGCATCATTGTCTGCAAAGACCGGATAGGCATAGGTAATATGCCGGTAATCCGTGGTTTCGGCGGCGTAGCGCAGTTCTGTTTCAGGAATGTCCGCCTTCATTGTACAGCCGCTGCATCCGCAGAGAAGTGCTGCACAGACGGCGGATAGAATTTTTCTGTATTTCATGTTGCGAACTCCAGAATTCTAAAACAACAAAGCCGGCGGATCGCCGGCTTTGCAAATTGTATGATTTCTTGTTCAGGTATGCACTTACTTTGCAATCACACGAACGCGGATCACATTCTCCATTGCCTCGAACTTTGCAGCAACGTCAGCGGATACATCACCGGCAACGTCAACCATGGTGTATGCATAATCCTTCTTGGAAGCGTTCACCATGTTGTCGATGTTCAGACCGGCAGCAGCCAGCTCGCTTGTGATAGCGGAGATGATTGCCGGAACATTCTTGTGCAGGATGCAGATCTTTGTGCCGTTGGCATTCATCACTGCATTCGGGAAGTTTACGCTGTTCTTGATGTTGCCGTTCTCGATGTAATCGATCAGCTCCTTGGCAGCCATGACAGCGCAGTTGTCCTCGCTCTCGGGAGAGGAAGCACCCAGATGGGGGATGGCGATCACGCCGTCCATTGCAACAGTCTTTGCATTCGGGAAGTCTGTGACATAGCAAGCGATCTTGCCGCTCTCCAGAGCTGCCTGCATATCCTCATCGTTTACCAGCTCGCCTCTTGCGAAGTTCAGCACTCTTGCGCCGTCGTTCATCTGAGCGAATACATCAGCATTCAGCATGCCCTTTGTCTCTGCATTGAAAGGCAGGTGCAGAGTCAGATAGTCAGCCTGTGCGTATACTTCTTCTCTGGTCTTTACCACCTTGATGTGGTGATTGAGCTGCTGTGCGCCCTCAACGGACAGGAACGGGTCAGTACCCACAACCTTCATGCCCAGGTGGATGGCAGCATTGGCAACCTTGGCACCGATGGCACCCAGACCGATGACACCGAGTGTCTTGCCCTGGATCTCAGGGCCTGCAAACTGGCTCTTGCCTTTTTCTACGAGCTTGCCGACCTGATCGCCCTCATCCTTCAGGGTCTTTGCCCATTCGATGGCCTTGGTGATCTTACGGGAGGACAGGAAGAGGCCTGCCAGAACCAGCTCCTTAACAGCGTTTGCATTGGCACCGGGTGTGTTGAATACAACGATACCCTGCTCAGCGCAGCGGTCAACCGGAATGTTGTTCACGCCTGCACCGGCTCTGCCGATGGCCAGCAGGCTGCTGTCAAATTCCATCTCGTGCATGGATGCGGAACGAACCATGATGGCAACAGGATTCTCGGGAGAATCAGCCACTACATACTTCGCCTTGTCGAACAGATCGGTACCGCATGCAGCGATCTTGTTCAGAGTCTTGATATTGTACATGGGATATACCTCCAATATGTATTATTTCTGGAAAATTTCTGCGAACTTCCCCTATTTCCTCCAGAACGCAGCAATTTCAGCAGTTTCAGGGGGATAGGGGGCGAAGCCCCCAAAACGGGGGGCCAGGGGGTGTCCCCCCTGGGCGGTGGAGGCGGCGCAGCCGCCTCCTACAACACCCCCTCCCCTCGGGGAGGGGGCAGGGGGTGGGGGCAGTTTCGCAGAAACTACCAAATGCACTTACTTGTTTTCAGCCTCGAACTTCTTCATGAATTCTACAAGTGCCTCTACGCCCTCGATCGGCATTGCATTGTAGATGGAAGCTCTCATACCGCCAACGCTTCTGTGACCCTTGAGGTTCTCAAAGCCTGCTGCCTTTGCAGCTGCAACGAACTTGGCATCCAGCTCATCGTTGCCTGTTACGAACGGTACGTTCATCAGAGAACGATCCTTCTTCTCAACAGTGCCCTTGAACATTTCGCTCTGGTCGAGGAAATCGTACAGGATAGCAGCCTTCTTCTCGTTGTGAGCCTTCATAGCCTCCAGGCCGCCCATCTTCTTGATCCACTTGAATACCTTGCCGCAGATATAGATACCATAGCAGGGAGGTGTATTGTACATGGAACCGTTGTCAGCCTGTGTCTTCCACTTCAGCATGGTGGGTGTGCCGGGCAGGCACTCATCTGTGATCAGATCTTCACGAACGATGGCAATCACCACACCGGCAGGGCCTACGTTCTTCTGAACGCCGCCGTAGATAACGCCGTACTTTGTTACGTCAACGGGCTCGGACAGGAAGCAGGAGGAAACGTCGGAAACCAGTGTCTTACCCTTGGTATTCGGCAGGTTCCAGAACTTTGTGCCATAGATGGTGTTGTTCTCGCAGATGTATACATAGTCTGCATCCTCGGGAATATCGAGGTCGGAGCAATCCGGAATGTAAGAGAATGTCTTGTCAGCGGAAGAAGCCACTGCAACAGCCTCACCATAGATCTGTGCTTCCTGATATGCCTTCTTAGCCCACTGACCGGTTACGATGTAAGCAGCCTTCTTGTTCTTCATCAGGTTCATGGGAACAGCAGCAAACTGCTGAGAAGCACCGCCCTGCAGGAACATTACCTTGTAGTTGTCCGGAATGTTCATCAGATCACGCAGATCCTGCTCTGCTTCGTCGATGATCTGCTGATACATCTTGGAACGATGGGACATTTCCATAACGGACATACCGCAGCCGCGGTAATCCATCATCTCTGCTGCAGCTTCCTGCAGTACTTCCTCGGGCAGTACAGCGGGACCTGCACTGAAGTTATAAACTCTGCTCATTTGTATTACCTCCATACAATTGTAGATAAATATTGTAAGAATCAGACATCTTTACCGTATTGAATCGGTAAAAATGCACTCTCTTGTAATTATACTCCTTTTTTTATCATAAGTCAAGGTGTTCAGCGTGTTTTTTTTCTTTTGTGAGTTCTGCTGTACTGTATGTAAAATTTTGTCGGACAGAATGTGCAATTATCAATGAGACAAGAGAAAAGCACGCCCTTTCCGGCCGCAGAGAGCGGGAAAAAGGCGCGCATATTCAGAAAAAGTGTGAAAACGCTTGTAAATTCAGACGGAAAGTGGTATAATATAGACGTATGCATATTTACGCCGGGTCTGTTAGCCTGGTTTCCGCAAGACGGCAGAAGGCAAAGGCCGGAATGCACAGCAGAAACCAGAAGAAACCGTACCGCAGGCAGATCTGTCCCCGGAAGTGCAGGGGCAGGCTGCTGTAATCCCAGACATTCCAGTGCAGATGCACGTTGACAATCATCCCGACAAACAGCTCGGTTGCGGTAATGACCGCTGCACCGATGAGACATAACAGCAGGGGATGCAGGGGCGGGGCACTGCGGTAGAGGACATAGAGCATCGTCACCACGGCACCGCCTGTGACGGCCATCGTCCAGTGCGTATAGCCTCTGGCGGCAATTTCGATCAGTGCATATATGAAAAATCCCATCAGAAAGGGAAATAATAGTTTAATATGCTGCATGGTATCACCTCTTTTCCGACAGTATGTGCGTCTGAGGGCGGTTTTATGCGGCATTGTGAAAAAGGAGACACACGCTATGAGAAAAAGCGGCATTTTGCTGCATATTTCCAGTCTGCCCTCACGCTTCGGCATCGGCAGAATGGGCCGTGCAGCGTATGATTTTGTGGATTTTCTGAAGGCAAGCGAGACCGCCTGCTGGCAGATTCTTCCGCTTTCCCCCACAAGCTACGGCGATTCCCCCTACCAGTCCTTCTCGGTCTGTGCGGGCAATCCCTATTTCATCGATTTTGTGCAGCTCGAGGAGCAGGGACTTCTCACGCACGAGGATTATGCTTCTCTGCTCTGGCAGAGAACCGGCGATACCATTGATTATGAGCTGCTCTACCGCAACAATATCACCGTGCTGCGCCGTGCCTTTGCCCGATTCAGGGAGCATCCTGCACGGGGCTACAGCAAGTTCAAGACCGCCCAGAAGCACTGGCTGCCGGAATATGCTCTGTTCATGGCACTCAAGGATGCCCATGACGGCGCACCGTGGTACGAGTGGGAGCCGGCACTGGCCCAGCGGCAGAAGAAGGCACTTGAACGTGCTAAGGAAGAGCTGGCCGAGGAGATCGAGCTGTATTGCTTCATCCAGTTCGTATTCACGCAGCAGTGGCAGGCCCTGAAGGCCTATGCAAACCGGAATCAGGTGGAGATCATCGGCGATATGCCGATCTATGTCGCCTATGACAGTGCGGATGTGTGGGTTTCTCCCGAGCTTTTCGCACTTGATGAGAACAAGCAGCCCATTGAAGTGGCCGGCTGCCCGCCCGATCCGTTCTCCCCGACGGGTCAGCTCTGGGGCAATCCGCTCTACAGCTGGGACTATCACAAGAAAACCGACTACAAGTGGTGGAAATCCCGTCTTGCTTTTGCGGCCACGCTCTATGATGTGATCCGCATCGACCATTTCCGCGGCTTTGAAAGCTATTACGCCATTCCCTTCGGCAGCGAAACCGCAGAAAAGGGCAAGTGGCGCAAGGGCCCGAACAAGGCACTCTTCCTCTCTGTGAAGAAGGAGCTGGGCGAGCTGAACATCATTGCAGAGGATCTGGGCTTCATCACGCCCGGCGTGCGCAGAATGCTCAAAGCCCTGAAATATCCGGGCATGAAGGTGCTGCAGTTTGGTTTCGATTCCGATCCGTCCAATGAACACCTGCCGCATAATTTCCAGTCCCCGAACTGTGTCTGCTACACGGGTACCCATGACAATGAGACCCTCACGGGCTGGCTGGAATCTGCCAATAAAAAGACCGTCAAGTACGCAAAAAAATATCTGCGTGTGACAAAGAAATCCCATATTCCCGATGCAATGGTGGCAGCCTGCTGGCAGAGCATCGCAGAACTTGCCGTGGCACAGATGCAGGATTTCCTGCACGAGGACAGCGCCTGCCGCATGAATACGCCCTCCGTACTCGGCGGCAACTGGCAGTACCGCACGGAAACCGCTGACTTCACACCGGAGCTGGCCGCCGCCATCCGCAAGCTCAACCGCACCTACGGCAGAAATGTACAGCCTGCCGAAATCACTGAACCCGAAAAGGAGAACACCGAATCATGATGCATTACACAAAGGACACCTTTCTGAGATATCTCGACGCCTCTCTCACCAAGCCCGCAGCGGAGACCACCCCGCAGGAGCTGCACAATATCATTGGTGAGATGGTCATGAACCTCATGACCGAGGACTGGGAGGACAGTCGTGCGGCGCACAGAAATACCCGCCATGCGTGCTATTTCTCCATGGAATTCCTCATGGGCAGAAGCATTTTCAACAATCTCCTCTGCCTTGGTATCTATGATGAGGTGGAGGCAGCCATGCAGGAGCTGGGTACATCCCTCACCGAACTCGAATGCATTGAGGATGCGGCACTCGGCAACGGCGGTCTCGGACGTCTTGCAGCATGCTTCCTTGACAGTGCGGCAACACTCGACCTGCCGCTCGATGGCTATGGCATCCGTTACAAGTACGGTCTGTTCAAGCAGAGCATTCTGGAGGGCTTCCAGAAGGAGGACGCCGACGACTGGACACGCTATGGCGATGCATGGTCGGTGCGCCGTGAGGAGGACACCGTGACCGTTGCATTCAGCGACCAGGTGGTAAAAGCCGTCCCCTATGATATGCCCGTTATCGGCTATGGTACGAAGAACATCGGCACACTGCGCCTGTGGCAGGCGGCGCCTCTGAAGGAATTTGATTTCCACACCTTCAACAACCAGAAGTATCTCGAAGCCTGCGCAGAGCAGATCTACGCAGAGAACATTTCCAGATGCCTGTATCCGAATGATGATACCGACGAGGGCAAGAAGCTCCGTCTGAAGCAGCAGTATTTCTTCTGCTCGGCATCCTTGCAGGATCTGCTGAAGAAGCACTGGGAGGATAACGAAACAATGGAGAACCTCCCCGATGCGATTGCCGTACAGCTCAATGACACCCACCCCGTCATCTCCATTCCGGAGCTGATCCGTCTGCTGACGACAAAGTATCAGGTATCCTTCGAGGATGCCGCTGAGATGGCACGCAAGATCTTCCGCTACACGAACCATACCATCATGGCAGAGGCACTGGAAAAGTGGAGATGTGATCTTGTGCGTGAACTTCTGCCGGAGATCTACCAGATCATCGTGAGACTTCACGAAATGCTGATTGCAGAGCTGTATCAGAAGGGCGCAGAAAAGGCGGAAATAGGCAGAATGCGCATCATTCAGGATGGCATGATCCACATGGCGCATATGGCAATTTTCATGGGCAGTTTCGTCAATGGCGTTGCGGAAATCCACACGCAGATTCTCAAGGACACAGCCCTTGCGGATTGGTACAAGTACTATCCGGAGCGTTTCTCCAACAAGACCAACGGCATCACACAGAGAAGATGGCTGGCCCTTTGCAACCGTGAGCTTTCCGCACTGCTGACGGAGCTGCTCGGCTCGGAGGACTGGGTGACAAACCTCGATCTTCTCAAGGAACTCGACAAGTATGCCGAGGATGCAGAGGTCATGAACCGCTTCATGGCGATCAAGCAGGAGAAGAAAAAACAGCTCTGCGACCTGATGTGCGAGCGTGAGAGCCGCATTGCGGATGCTGCGGAATTCGATCTCGACAGCGTCTTCGACATTCAGATCAAGCGTCTGCATGAATACAAGCGTCAGCTTCTGGCGGCGTTCTCGATTCTGTATATCTACTATGGCATGAAGGACGGCAGCATCACCGATCTGCCGCCGGTGACATTCCTCTTCGGCGCAAAGGCAGCGCCCGGCTACCGCAGAGCCAAGGCAATCATTAAGTTCATCAATGAGATTGCGGCAATGATCGATGCGGATGCAGAGGTTTCCGGTAAGATCAAGGTCTTCTTCGTATCCGACTACAATGTATCCTACGCCGAAAAGCTGGTAGCTGCGGCGGACATTTCCGAGCAGATCTCCACCGCCGGAACAGAAGCTTCCGGTACGGGCAATATGAAGCTGATGCTCAACGGTGCGGTGACACTGGGCACTTATGACGGTGCAAATGTGGAGATCGTACAGGAGGCAGGCGAAGAGAATAACTATATCTTCGGCGCAAGAGTGGAAGAACTCAAGGAAATCGTGCCGGAATATGACAGCCGTGCGATTCTGGCAAAGGATGACAAGATCCGCAGAGTGGTGCAGACCCTCATGGACGGCACCTTCGATGACGGCGGTAGCGGCGATTTCAAGGAGCTTTATGACGCCCTGACAGAGGGCGCAAGCTGGCACGCTCCCGATCACTACTATGTCCTCGGTGACCTTGACAGCTATGTCAAGACCAAGGTACAGGCACTGCAGGATTACAAGTCCGACCGCATGGCATTTGCAAAGAAGCAGTGGCACAATATCTGCGGTGCAGGCAAATTCAGCTCTGACAGAACCATCCGTGAGTATGCAGAGGAAATCTGGCAGATCGAACCGGTGGTTTTCGAAAACTAAGGCTGAAGGATATGGATTTATGATACAAAAGAAATTGCTTGCTGCACTGACAGCAATGACATTGTCCGTTCTGCATCTGCCCCATGTTTCCGCTTCGGCGGAGACATGGACACCGCTGACGGATACCATTGAATGGCAGCTTGCCGATGGCACGCTGACCATCCGCGGCACGGGGGAAATGCCGGATTTCTTCTGTTCTGCACACCGCATCCGGAGTGCAGAAAGAGAGTTCATTCCGTATGATACGGATCAGCTTGCCCCGTGGTACAATGCCGGCTACGAACAGATCGAGCATATTGTGGTGGAAGATGGCATCACACGCATTTCGGAGATGGCCTTCATCGGCTGTACAAATGTCTTGTCTGCGAGTATTCCGGCATCGGTGACGACCATTTCCAATCATGCATTCAAATGCTGCTTTTCGATGCAGGAGGTCAGTTTTGCAGAGGACATCCGGCTTGATTACCTCGGCATGGACGCATTTGGATATAACTATGATCTGACGGAGATCGACCTGCCGGCGACCCTGACGGAGATGAGTGGTACAGCATTCGATTATTCCGGTCTGACCTGCCTGTATATTCCGGAAAATCTGACCACGATCAACCCTCAGCTCTTTTCCCATATGAAGAACATCACAGAATTTACGGTCGATCCCGATAATCCTGCCTATTCCTCTCTGGACGGCGTACTCTACAACAAGGCTCGGACCATTCTCTACCGCTATCCGGCGGCACGGGAGCAGGACGCATTCTTCACGCCGGACAGCGTGCAGTTCGTGGAAGGTGCGGCATTCGCCTATACCACAGGAGTGGAAACGGTCTATTTTTCGGACAATGTACTCGGCTTTGATTCCAATCTGTTCATGTACAGCAAAAGTGCATCGCTCGTGCGATTTCCGGAAGCACTCTGCAGCCTCCCGAATCAATGCTTCGTAGCCTGCATGTCCCTGCGCACGCTCATCCTGCCTGTGCTTCTCGAAAATGCACAGAAGGGCTTTCTGGAAACGGAGACACTCGACATTTACTATGCCCGCACGCAGGAGGATCTTGAACAGATTGCAGGATATTCGGCGTTTATGCAAAACGGTTATACCGTGCATTACAATGCCGCCGAGGACAATCTGGTCAGTGTCGATCTGTCCGGCGACGGTGTGATCGATGCACAGGATGCCGCCATGATCCTCTCCTATGCCGCATACAGTGCCACGGGTCTTGAGGGCGGCCTGATGCTCTATCAGCACAGGTTTGCAAACGGGCTTGTTCTTGCCGCCGAACAGACAGGGGATGGGGCCGCTGCTGCGGATCTGACCGGCGATGCAGAGGTCGATGCGATGGATGCGGTACTCGTTCTGCAATATGCCGCAGCTGTCGGGGCAGGCTATGACCAGGGATTACAGGCATTTCTCAATTAAGGTGTGATGACACAAAATAATACGCAGATTTCAGGCAGCCTGTCAGGCTTTGTGTCAGCATGAACCGGAAACAACCGGCTGTAAGCCGTGAATACAGGGCTTCGTCCCTGCCCTTTGCAAGGGAAAAACAAAGGAGATGTATCCTATGACAAATAATTACGATGTCATCATTGCCGGTGCCGGTGCGGCGGGGCTCTATGCAGCCATCAATCTGCCGTCCACGGCCAGAATCCTCCTGCTCACCAAGCGTGAGCTGGGACTGTGCAACACGGCGCTTGCACAGGGCGGCATTGCCGGCGTGTACAATTCCCCCGAAGACCGCACGTCCCTGCATGAAAATGATACCTACATTGCCGGCGGCTTCCAGAACAACCCCGAGACCGTACATATTCTCGTGGAGGAAGCGGCGCAGGACATTGCAAAAATCATTGAACTCGGCGTGGAATTCGATAAAAAAGAGGACGGCGACTACCACCGCACCCTTGAGGGCGGCCACAGCAGACGCCGCATCTTCCACCATAAGGACGCCACGGGTGCCGAAATCGCCCGCAAGCTCCTTGCCCATGTGCAGACCCTCCCGAATGTGGAGATCTGCGAGAACACGCTCCTGTGTGATGTCAGAAAGACCGACACCGGCTTCTCGGCCCTGACTTTGGGTGACGGCATCATGCGCACTGTCCGGAGCCATTTCTTCATCATGGCCACCGGCGGCATCGGCCGTGTGTACGAATTCACCACAAATTCCGCCATTGCAACGGGCGACGGCATCATGTTCGCCTATAATATGGGTGCCATGATCCGCGGACTGTCCCTCATCCAGTTCCATCCGACTGCCTTCAACAATCGCCACACCCGTGAGTGCTTCCTTATTTCCGAGGCCGTCCGGGGCGAGGGGGCCTACCTGCTCAACTGCCACGGCGAGCGCTTCATGCAGCACTATGACGATCGTCTGGAGCTTGCCCCCCGTGATGTGGTCTCCAATGCCATCGTGCTTGAAACCAGACGCACGGGCTCCACGGATTTCTATCTGGATATTTCCCATAAGGATGCGGATTTTATCAAAACCCGCTTCCCGATGATCTACCAGAATCTCCTTGAGCAGGGCTATGACCTCACAAAGGATCGTGTGCCGATCTACCCCTGTCAGCACTATCTGATGGGCGGCATCCATGTCAATGCGGACGGCCGCACCAATGTGGACGGGCTGTATGCCGCAGGCGAATGCTCCCATACGGGCGTGCACGGCCACAACCGTCTTGCAAGCAATTCCCTGCTGGAGGCACTGGTATTCTCCCGCAGAGCTGCTGCGGATATCGCAAAGCGGCTTGCCGATGCACCGGATTCCCATACGCTCGTGCCCTTTGACATCGATCCGGAGGCACCCCCTGTGCCGCAGGGCATCCGCACACAGCTGCGGCATATCCTGCAGGAGAGCTATTTCGTCATCCCGAACAAGGAAAAGACCCATGAGAATTTCAGCAAGGTCTGTGCCATCCTCCGCGATCTGGAGGACGGCAATTACCTCATCAACGCCGATTATGTCGAGGCAAAGGCAACCGCAACCATGGCTTTCCTCATCCTCAATGAAGCCATGATCGAACAGAAAGGAGCATGATTATGCAGCTTTTACAGAGTTATATCGACAGCATCATCAATACCGCCCTCGAGGAGGACATCCATTATGTGGACGTGACCACGGACTATCTTCTCCCCGATGGTCATACAAGCAGTGCATATTACATCGCCAAGGACACGGGTGTTGTCTGTGGTCTGGACATTGCAAGACGAGTGTTTGAGCTGGTCGGCGGCGGCGTGACCTTTGACGCCAAATGCAAGGACGGCGACAAGGTGAAGAAGGGCGATATCATCGCCACGATGACGGGCGATACCAAGACCCTGCTCAAGGGCGAGCGTACCGCACTGAACATCCTTCAGCATCTCTCCGGCATTGCCACCGCAACCAACCACTGCGTGGAGCTGGTGGCCGGCACGAATGCAAAGATCACCGATACAAGAAAGACCCTGCCCGGCCTGCGCAGACTCCAGAAATATGCAGTCATCGTCGGCGGCGGCAGAAATCATCGCTATAATCTCTCCGAGGGTGCCATGCTCAAGGATAACCACATCGATGTATACGGCGGCATTGTTCCCGCTGTAACGGCACTGCGTGAGAAGATCGGACATATGACCAAGATCGAAGTCGAGGTGCGCAATCTCGATGAGCTGCAGCAGGCACTGTCCGTGAACTGCGAGCTGATCATGCTCGACAACATGAGCTGTGAGGAAATGACCAAGGCTGTGGAACTCACCGCCGGCCGTGCCATGCTGGAAGCATCGGGCAACGTGACCGAGGAGAACATCGCCGACATCGCCAAAACCGGTGTGGATATCATTTCTCTCGGTGCACTGACGCATTCCGTGAAGTGCTTTGACATTTCCATGCGCTTTGATAAGTAAGGAGAACGCTATGAAATTACGAAGAATGATCCTTCTGGCAGCCCTTCCGTTCTGCCTGTGCCTGACAGCCTGCGGCGGTGCGGCATCTTCCGGGGCTGACAGCAGCGCAAGCATTGCTGAAAGCAGCAGCCCCGACAGCAGCAAGGCGGAGACATCCGCCCCTGAGAAAGCAGAAAAACCCGAAAAGATGGGCGACATTCATGTGACGATCGAGAATGTTCAGGTCACAAAGGATGACCTGAGGGAAATGCATTTCGTAGTTCCCGTACGCATCAGTCTCGAAAGCAACAGCGGCTTCAACTATTCTGAATGGGGTGCACAGGTGGATAAGCGCTGCACATTTACCGCTGACAGCACCGAAGCCGAGAGCCTGATCCTGTCCGAATATTACTCGATCAATGAGGATGAGAAATTTGTCTGGAATGCCTGGGCAAGCGGTCAGGATTTCAAGAAAACAGGTGATATTCTGATTCTGTATATCCAGATCCCGAAGAGGAGCGAGCCGGGTGACTTCTATCCTGTCACTTATGCTGACTGGTCGCTTGGTGACAGTGCACACAAGTGGACAAGCACCGGCGGTGACTGGGTGAAGGATGATTCCGTAACCTGGACGGACGGCGGCGTGACCATCATCGAATAAACGAACGGCTTCCCGCCAAGGGAAGCCGTTTTCTGTAAATCGATCTGCTGCGGCAGAGTTTACGGTTTATTCAACCTGTCTGCCCAGAAACTGAGCGGCCGCATTGACAAGGCTCTTCTGCAGCTCGGAAACAGTCTGCTTTGTGCCGTTCGAGAGGAAGGTAACAGCGCCCGTCACATCCCCCGACGAGAGGATGGGCATGCAGGCAATTGCCGAATGCTCCACGCCCTCGACCGCATAAAAAGTGCGGCTGCCGTCCTCAGCGAAGAACTGTCGGCGGGATTCCATCAGCTCCTCAAGTTCCGGGGACACACGGCGTTCGTTGAATTCCTTCTTGGTCACACCTGACGTTGCCACCACATGGTCACGGTCAAAGACGACGACCGGACAGCCTGCCAGCTTGTGCATGATATCGGCCACCTGTCCGGCATTTTCGCTCATTTCCCCGATGGCGGAGTATTTCTTGAAGATCACTTCGCCGTCATTGCTTGTGTAGATTTCAAGGGGGTCGCCCTCCCGGATACGCATGGTTCTGCGGATTTCCTTCGGAATGACCACTCTGCCGAGGTCATCGATCCTCCTGACAATTCCAGTTGCTTTCATAAGCATTTTACTCCTTTTTTGCAAGATTGCAGGAATAGTATTTGCTGGAATGGGAGAAATATGCGGATTGAAAATGGGAATTTGTGGCGGGAATTGTTTTTTTCACCGGTTTGTGCTATCATGAGAAAAAACAGTGAGGTGCAGTATGGCTTCTACAAAAGGTTATCTTGATTATGTGCTCGAGCAGCTGTCCGGTCTGGATGAAATCACTTACAGAGCCATGATGGGCGAGTACATTCTTTACTATCGCGGCAGAATCATCGGCGGGATCTATGATGACAGACTGCTCGTCAAGCCCGTGAAATCGGCGGCGGCTATGATGCCCGATGCCGTACATGAACTGCCCTATGAGGGCGCAAAGCCCATGCTGCTGGTGGATGCACTCGATGACAGAGCGTTTCTGACAGCACTCTTTGAGGCAATGTATCCCGAGCTGCCGACACCGAAAAAGAAGAAGTGATACGGTTCTGATGATGGATGCAGCATCACCTGAAATCATCGGAACCCCTCGTTCCGGCGCTCTTTCTTTTGCTTTATCCGCAGTACGCCCGTATCGCCTCGCACATGAACATCGCCGTGCCTGCCCCGTGTCTGTCGATGTTGTCACGGAATCGTTCATCGGCGGCATACATTTCCCCGAGCCCTGCGAGGATTTCCTTTGTGCAGGTGTAGAAATGCGCCGTGATATAGTCCTGCCACTGCGTCACAAGTGTCTGTGCAGCAGCGCTGTCAGGGGCATTGCCATTCTTCCGGCAGGATGCAAATTCTGCCATCAGTGCATCCATGCCGTCCGTGACGGAGTCCCATGTTTCCGCAGAATAGCCCTTTGTTTTCTGTTCGTGTTCCCTGTAGGCATCGGTACTGCCCCATTTTTCTTTTGCCTCCTGTGCATAGGCGCTGCGCTGTGCATCCAGTTCATGCTTGTCAAATACGTTCATAGATATGGTTTCTCCTTTCATTGCATCGTCCAGAGCTGCAATCAGCCGTTCCAGACGTTCCTTTTTGAGTGTGAGCAGGTGCTTCTGTGCATGGAGTGCCGCCTGCTTGTCATAATCGGGTGCGGCGAGGATCGCAGCGATGTCTTTCAGCGGAAAATCCAGCTCCCGATAGAACAGGATCTCCTGCATCCTTGCAAGGCAGTTCGCATTATACTCCCGATAGCCGTTCTGCACGTCCACGGCAGAAGGCTTCAGAAGTCCGATTTCATCATAATAATGCAGCGTGCGGACGCTCACACCCGTCATTTCTGCAAATTCCCTGATCTGCATGGTGTCACCTCCTGTAACCAGTATATACTATGACGTAACGTGAAAGTCAAGGGCTTTTTTCAATTTTAGCATATTTTTCTGAGAATGGCAAGCATCTTGTTTTTTCAGAATGGCTGTGGTATAATGGATTCATTGACACATCAGAATCAGGAGGAGACCGATATGAACAGATTTTTTGCCATGCTTACCGCCTGTGCCCTTTGCCTTGCGGGCATGCAGTTTTCCACCGCGGCGGCGTCCGGTGTGGAAAACGAGAATGGATTTAATTACTGCATTGAGGATGGCACCGTCACGGTCATTGGCTACACGGGGGAGGATCCCGCCGTTGTGGTGCCGGAAACGATTGCGGGCTATCCTGTGACACGAATCGGGAACATTGCATTCCAGGAGAACCTGACGATCACAAGTGTGGTTCTTCCCGAGACCATCGAAGCGATCGGGTTCAGTGCATTTTCCCGCTGCAAGAATCTTGAGACCATCAATTTTCCGGACCGGCTCAGAACCATTGATGCGTATGCCTTCACCACCTGCCACAGTCTGAAGTCCATTGACCTGAATCAGGTGGAGAGCCTCGGCATGAATGCCTTCCAGCTCTGCATTGCACTGGAGGAAATCACCGTCCCCGGTACCATCAAAAACATTCCCGACCATGCCTTCCACGGCTGCCACAGTGTGACCTCGCTCACGTTTGAGGAGGGCGTGGAGACGATTGCAGAGAATGCAGCACTCAATTTGTACAGTCTCATCGAAGTGACCATACCGGAATCCGTGACCACCATCGGCGAGCATGCAGTGGGATATACCTATTATTCCCCTGACTATACACGCGTGAGCACGATCGTCTGCGGCAGCAGCGGATCGGCCGCCGAGCGCTATGCTTTGGACAATGGTTTCGATTTTCTGTCGGTGCCGCTGGGGCTGGGCGATCTGAACGGGGACAGCACTGCCGATGCGAATGACGCCGCCATGGTTCTTGTGGCCGCTGCCGCAAAGGGTGCGGGTGCGCCCTCGGGTCTTCTCACCGTGCAGGAAACGGCCGCCGATGCGGACAAAAGCGGTGACTACGATGCAAGCGATGCTGCCTATATTCTTGAATATGCGGCCAAGGCAGCCCTTGGCGGTATGGGAAGCTTTGAAGCGTATATGGCTGCACGATGAGGCGGAAAGCTTCCGCAGCACGGATACAACAGAAAGGGAGAATCTCCATGAAAAGAATTGCCGCAGTCCTGACTGCATGTATATTATGCTTCGGCGGTGTCCGGCTCACTGCCGCCGCCGATGCTGTCTACAATGATTTTACCTACGTCATAAAATCGGGCACTGTCACCATTACCGGTTACACCGGAGAGGATGCTGTCGTTGTCGTTCCGGAAACGATCAACGGCGTTGCGGTGACGCACATCGGCAGCAGTGCATTCGAGGATAATCTGACGATCACAAACGTAGTCCTGCCCGGAACCATCGAAGCGATCGAATACAAGGCATTTGCCGAATGCAAGAATCTTGAGACCATCAATTTTCCGGATCCTCTTGAAACCATCGGCAACTACGCCTTCACGAGCTGCCTGCGTCTGCAGGCCATTGATCTCAAGCAGGTGGAAAGCATCGGCGACTGTGCATTCCAGCTTTGTATTTCATTAAAGGAGATCGTTGTGCCGGGAAGCGTTTCGTATATCCCCGACCATGCTTTTCAGGATTGCAGCGGTGTGACCACGCTGATCATTGAAGAGGGCGTTATGGAAATTTCCGAAGATGCCGCCCTCAACATGTACAACCTGAAGGAGATCACCATTCCGGCATCTGTGACCGTCATCGGGGCGCACGCACTGGGGTTCACTTATTATTATCCCGATTATACCCCTACAGCAGCAGAGATCCATGGCATGATCGGTTCGGCTGCGGAAAGCTATGCCAAAACCAACGGATTTGATTTTATACCCGGCCCGATGGCACTGGGCGATCTGAACGGGGACAGCCTTGCCGATGCAAATGACGCTGCCATGCTTCTTGTGGCCGCTGCCGCAAAGGGCGCGGGTGCGCCCTCGGGTCTGGTTTCCGTGCAGGAAACGGCCGCCGATGCGGACAAAAGCGGTGACTATGATGCAAGCGATGCTGCCTATATTCTGGAATATGCGGCCAAGGCAGCCCTTGGGGGCATGGGAAGTTTTGAATCCTACATGGCATCACGATGATACACCCCATTTTTCAGAAAATAACAAGCGTCCGGACATTCCATCCGGACGCTTTTGTTATTTAGTATACCGCATCCATACGGCACCGCTGTCCCTTGTTTCCGCCGAAATCAGACGGAAATCCGTCATATCCGCATCCATGCAGAGCGGCTTGTCATCCCTGTCTGCAATGGCAGGGGAGACCACCAGACTCAGTTCATCCACCAGCCCCGCACGCAGGAAGGCGCCGTTGATGATGCTGCCGCCCTCAAGCAGAAGCAGCCGGATGCCGAATGCATCATAGAGCTTTTGCAGGGCAAGCCCGATGTCGATCTTGTCCGTCCCTGCAAAAAGATACGAAACCCCGATCTTCCGGTAATAGGCAAGCATCTCCTTGGCGGTGCGCTCCGTCACGATTTCGATGATATGCCGGTCATCATAGCCTGCATCCTCATCGTGGATGAGTCCATCCGTCCAGCCGACCACACCGCAGGTATCAAAGGACACCGCATAGCGGCCGTGGTGCTTTGCGATATGGTCTCCGTCGGGAAGGGATTCTCCTGAAAATGCCGATACATCGGGACGGAAGCCGTTTGTGAAGCTCGATTCCATCGTCACTCTGCCGCAGGCGAAGGCCTCGCCGCCGAGCGCCCTGTGAATGGCATAGTAATCCTCGCACACACGCAGACCGGTTTCGCTGTAAAGGAAATCACCGGTTACTTTGCCGTCAATGCTCGTCACCATATGACAGATGACAAGGGGCCGCAGCCCGTGCTTTTCAAGATATTTCTGCGCATAGGAGCAGGAGGCCGTGACCGTGCCGCCCTGCCGGTGGATCTCCTGAATGGCAAGCCGGACAAGCTGTGCCGCAACGCCCCGTCCCTGCATGGATTTGTCCACGACTGTGTGGTCAATCTCGAATACGCCCGCTTCCCGCTCGGGGAAGGTCACATATCCGACCTCTGCGCCGTCTTCAATGCAGAGGATTCTGTTCGGTTTCGTCTGAAACTGCATGTGCATCACCTCATCCCTATTATACCACGGACGGGGGAGAATTACAATCTTTTTGGGGTGCTTACTCGCAGAGCGTTTCAGAGCAATGGCTCCGGACCGGAAGAATATTGCTCTGGTCAAGACAGCGGGCGGTGGTTTCGGGTGCAGTGGTTTCCTCAGGCTGGGTTTGGTACATCTCCGGCAGATCGTCCAATGAGAAGTCCGTGTCAAAGGCATATTCACCCCGACGGAGCTTTTCTCCGATGGTGTAAGGCTCTACGATATCCGCCGCTTCGCCCGTCCGCAGTTCGGTCATGCAGAGGCTGTGCGCCAGCTCACCGTCTGCAGTGAAATCTTCAAATGACAGCCACATGCCTGTTTCGGCATCCACCAGAATCCGGAAATGACCGGTGCCGGATGAAGGACGGCTGCCCTCGATGACGATGCATTCACGCTCCGGCATCTGCACATCGGACTCACTGCGGAATGGTTCCGTTCCGGTGAAGTGCCACAGGCTGAAGTCGGACAGATACATTTTGGTCAGTTCGTCCGGAAATACAATACAGGTGCTCGTGATGGCCGGGATGGTCAGCGGCTCCGGCAGTTCTGCTTCCAGGATCGAAGCGGTATCCTGCAGCCCGCTTTCATCCGGATACTCTGTAAGCTGAATGGCCGCCCCTTCTGCATAATACCAGTGATTCTGCTGCAGAGCCGTCATCTGAGAGGCACTGGCATCCAGCACCAGTTCTTCGGCACTGTAGAAGTCCCGCTCGCAATCGAAGGCAAACTTTCCCTGTGAGTGATAGGACTGCAGCATGCCGACCGCATAGATCTGCATGTCGATTTGTCCGGAGATCCGTCCCGGCTTTTCCAGATTGGCAGCAGCCTGCATGCAGAGATCATAGACTGCCTGCTGTGTCCATTCTGTTCCCTGTGTGGGAAGCAGGGTGGCTTCCGGTGTGGGGGCCTGCGTTGTGTCCGATGTGCTTACCCGTTCCTGCGGGAGCTTCGGCCGGCCGGTGCCTGCCTGCATCCCGATGCCGATCATTGCTGTTCCGATCAATGCGATGCAGGCCGCAGCAGCGGCGAATCTGTGCCAGCGGACAGGGCGGGCGGCTTCCACATGGCAGACCGCTGTATCGGCCAAAGCGGGCTGCTGCATGCGTCTGACAGTTTTTTTGAAGATGCGGTCACGGCACTTCTCACTCACCGGCGGACAAAGTTCTGCAATCCGCTGTGCGGTTTCATCATCCGTGTGCCGGAATATGCTGCGGATATTCAGTTTCATATTGATTCCTCCTCTGAAAGGGCCTGCTTCAGTCGTTTCAGTGCCCTCGTGCATCGCTTCCGGACGGCTGCGGGCTGCATGCCAAGAGCCGCAGCGATCTCACCGGATTTTCGGTTGTAGTAATATTTCATCAGGAGGATGCTGGTGTCCGGCTCGCCCAGTGCTTCAATCAGTCCGAGCAGTGTCCGCTGCATCCGGACGGCATCCGAGACCGCCTCGACCGAATCCTCGGCAGGCATGTCCGGCAGTGAAGCGATCGGAAGGAACCGCTTCCGTTCTGCCATCAGCGTACGGCGGAAATTGAGTGCTTTGTGCTTGGCTGCTGTGCCGAGATAGGCCTTGAGCGAGGCACTGTCGATGTCCTCCATCCGGCGCAGGACATCGGCAAAGGTGTCGCTGATGCATTCCTCCACATCTGCTTCCGTTCCGCAGTCACGCAGTATCCGGAAAACAATGGCATAGACATAGCTGAAATATTGATCGAACACAGCTCTGCAGCGTGCTTCGCTGCTGTCCTGCTGCGCTTTGGCCGTCATATGCAGCCCTCCTTTCTGTAGAAGCGATTGTGCACGAATCCGCTTTCATACACTACAGACACAGCATAGTGTCAAACTGTGACATGGAAAATCCCCATGCCCTGACGCCGGCTTTGTCTGCCGGCGTGAAGGAGATGCGTATAAAAAACGCATCCCTTTCATGGGATGCGCTTTATCTTATATTCCGGCGTCCTCCAGGAACATCCGGACTGTGCCCTGATAGCCCGCACCGGCTGCAGCGGCATACTGGAGGATGTTGGCTGCATCGGCGGCATCGAAGACCTGATCGCCGTTGACGTCTGCGGCCTTCTTCTGCAGGTCAGTCAGTCCGCTGTCCTGTCCGCTGCCGGCAGCGGCCGCACTCACAAGGATGGAAGCGGCATCGGAAGCGTCGGCAACGCTGTCGCTGTTGAGGTCACCCGGATGGAAGGTGCTGTTGAAATAGACCGTGCCGATGTCCAGATTGTAGTTGTCTGCACCGATCGTGATGGCATTCCACTCTTCCTCCGTGCCGGCAAAATAGACTTCAATCGGGTCATAGCCGGTATAGAGTGCCTGATCGCCGATGGAGGTGACGCTCGAGGGAATGTTGATGTATTCCACATCGTAGCAGTTAATGAACAGGTTTTCCGGCAGCGAGGTTACGCCTTCCTCAATGGTAATTTCCCGAAGGCCGCTGCCGCTGAAGGCACCTTTTTCGATGGTCTCCACGCTGCCGGGAATGGTGATCTCCCGCAGTGCATTGCAGTTGAAAAAGGCGTTGTCGCCGATGTATCGGATGCCCTCATGCAGATCAGCCGAGGCCAGCGACTGGCAGTCGGAGAAGGCGGATGGCCCGATGGTCGTCACGGTGTCCGGAATGTCCATGGCCGGCAGGCTGTGACAGCCGCTGAAATAATCCTGCGGGATCTCTGTGATGCCTGCGGGGAGGGCGGTGTCTGTGAGACTTTTGCAGTCTTTGAACATGCCGATGGCTATGGTATTGAAACCGGCCGGAAAATGCAGAGTCTCGAGGGCCTCGCAGTAGCTGAATGCATATGCACCGATGGAAGTGACCGAATCCGGGATCACGATCTCCTTCAGGGCGCCGTTTTCCCGGAAGGCACTCGGATTGATTGTGGTTACGCCGTCCGGCACGATGTGCCTTGTGTACTGTCCGCCTGCCGGATATTGGAAAAGCGTGGTCAGTGCCTTGTCGTAGAGTGCACCATCAATGTCGCAGTAGTGGGCATTCGCATCGTCCACATCGATGGCCTCGAGGGAATCACACCACAAAAAACAGCCCGTGCCGATGGAAGTCACAGATGCCGGAATGTTGATCCGCTGCAGGGAGGTGCAGTCAAGAAACGCACTTTCTCCGATCGTCTGGAGACCGTCGGGGAGCGTTGCTTCCTTCAGCGAGCCGCAGAATGCAAATGCTTCCTCCCCGAGGGAGAGGAGGGCGTCGGAGAATTCGGCCTTTTCAAGTGCATCACACCATGAAAACGCACCGGTGCCGATGTATTCCACGGTATCGGGGAGTGTGACCTCCCTGAGACTGGTGCAGTGTTCGAAGGCCTTGTAGTTGATGTGCTCGAGCGAAGCGGGGAGCTTCACATCCGTCATTTCCGTGCAGTAGCCGAAGCAGAAGCCGCCGATGACGGCAACAGGAGAATCACCGATCGCATCCGGAAGGCTCACAGAGGTCAGGGATTCCTCCGGTACAAGAAGATCGGAAATCTCAAAATAGTTCAGGGATTTGTCAGTCTGCGCTGAATGATAGATGACCTTGAAATCTTCATGATCATAGAAGGTATAGTAGGTTTCACCGCAGTCCTCCACAATGCCGGCATGCGCCGCAAAGGGCCGGATCTGCACAGCACAGGTCAGGGCAAGGAGGGCGGCAAGGATTCTGCTTGTCTTCATGAGAATGCTCCTTTTGTAAAGATACTTTTATTTTACAACGCCGGTGAAATTTTGTCAAGCACAGAACTGCTTCTTGACGAATCCACGTTCCTGTGTTATAATAATCACAGGAATCCGTTCCTGAAATTGAATATCTTCGCAGTCCGGTACGAGGGAAGTTCGGTGCAAATCCGTCGCAACCATCATTACCGTAATTGGAGCCATCCTTAAGTCGGGATACTCACCGGACAGTGCGGGTGAGGATGCCGATCTGCATCCTTTGCACCTTTGGATATGAAGGGTGCAGCCATTTTTCGCTTTTGCAGGCGAGCTGTGTCCCCTTGCAGAAGCAAAGGATTGCTGCGCCCTTTTGCTAAATTTTACGGCAAAAGGGCGTTTTTGTTTGCCCACACAAGGGAAGCAGGACCCGGGAGGTGGGTATGGATAACAAGAAACTGACAAAGGCCGACTGTCTCCTTCTGCTGCAGGAAAAGCAGCGGATGCTGACGGCAGAGGGCACACTGCGCTACCCGAAACGAAGCGATTTCACCGAAGCGCAGGTCGTTGCCATCAAGGCCTTCCTCGGCCCGTGGCCGAGAGCACTCGAACAGGCGGGACTGAAACCCCCGAGAGAAAAGAAACACAAAGAAAAGTGAGGTCATCTTATGAAAAAAACAATCGCCGTTCTGACTGCCGCATTTGCACTGAGCATCTGCGCAAGCCCCGTATCTGCGGAGGAAACCACCACTGCATTTGTGACCATTGTCGATGCAGAGGGTGAGATCGTTGTTGCCGCAAAGAATCTCCATGTCACCGATACCGACGGTGACGGCGTCCATACCATCCACGATGCCCTGTATCTTGCCCATGAGGAATGCTATGACGGCGGTGCAGCTGCCGGCTATGCCGCATCCCGTACCGAATACGGTCTGGGCATCACGAAGCTCTGGGGTACGGAGCAGGGAAGCGGCTACGGCTACTGCGTCAACGACAAGTCCGCCATGTCCCTCGAAGATCCCATCTCCCACGCCGCACGCATTACCGCATTCGTGTACACCGATACCGTGAATTATTCCGACACCTACAGCTTTTTTGACATCTCCGACATCAGCACTTCTACGGGTGAAACCTACGAATTCACCCTTTCTGCCAACAGCTATGACGCCAGCTGGAATCCCATTGTGGTTCCTGTGGAGGGTGCAGTCATCACCATCAACGGCGAACGCACAGATTATGTCACCGATGCTGAGGGCAAGGTGACTGTGACATTTGATAAGGCCGGCGATCTGGTGTACAGTGCCGTTTCCGACAGCATGACGCTTGTCCCGCCGATCTGCCTTGCATCCATCGTCGGTGTCCCTGAAACGACAGCCCCCGAAACCACATCTCCCGAAACAACCGCCCCCGAAACCACTGCTGCTGCCACGACATCTGCGGCGGCGACAACGGCTGCGGGCATTTCCGTGAAGTCCACCACCACCCCGAAGTCCACCGGCACACCGGCAGCTACGGGCGACCATGCGGGCATTTTTGCCGCAGCGGCCGCTGCAATTGCCTGCCTGACTGCCGCATGTGCCATGAAAAAGCGGCATGAGGACTAAAATCATTGCATGGCTCCTGCCCCTGCTGCTTCTGTGCCTGCTTCCTCTTCCGGTGTGGGGGGAGGAAGCAGCCGCAATGCGGGAGGGCATCATTCGCTGTCAGCTTTCTGAAAATCATGCAGATTCTGTGCAGGAATGGATTGACGGTGCCCTCACGGAGTCTGCGGGCGTTGGTGCGGAGTGGTACATCCTCGCCCTTGCACAGCAGGGCGGATATGATTTTTCCGGCTATGCACAGGCACTTTCCGCATATCTTGCAGAGAACGAGGTGAACAGTGCCTCCACAAGACTGAAGCTGGCACTCGTGCAGAAATGCATCGGGGAGGATGCAGAGATGCCGCCCGATGCCATCGGTCAGCAGGGGATCATGAGCGAAATTTTCGGCCTGCATCTTCTGCATAACGGCTTCGTGAGTGAGACCCATACGGAAGAAGCCCTTGTGGATGCCATTCTTTCCGCACAGCTTGCGGACGGCGGCTGGGCACTCTCCGGCGAGGTGTCCGATCCGGATGTGACGGCCATGGCACTGCAGGCGCTTGCGCCCCATGCCGGAGAATGCGGCGATGCCATTGAACGGGCACTGCAGCGGCTCTCTGCATTGCAGCGGGAGGACGGCGATTTTGCCAGCTACGGCGTCCCGAATCCCGAAAGCACAGCGCAGGTGCTCATTGCACTCGTTTCACTGGGAAGGGATCCGCTGACGGAGGCGGATTTCATCAAAAACGGCAATACGCTCCTCGACGGCATTGCCCTGTACCGGCTTGCGGACGGACAGTTTTCCCACACAAGGGACGGGCAGGCGAATGCCAATGCCACATCGCAGGTTTTCCTTGCACTGACAGCCTATGAAACAGGGCAAAATCCCTATATTCTGAGGGAAACTGCATCAACCGCTCCGGCAGTGGGGTACAGGCTTCCCGTGATTCTTGTGATTTCCGGTGTCGGTGCAATCGTCTGCATCGTGCTGCTTTGCCGCAAAAATCGCAGCATCAAGGCGATTCTGCCGGTCATTGTTCTCACAGCGGGTGCAGCGGTCTTTGTCGGTGTGACAGATTTTCAGTCGGCGGAGGAGTATTATCAGCCGGATGCGCCGGCATCGGGCGAGGTGATCGGGACGGTCACGCTCAGCATCCGCTGCGATACGGTCGCCGGAAAGGCGGCGCACATTCCGGAAAACGGCATTATCCTTGAGGAAACAGCGCTTTCCATCTGCGAGGGCGATACGGTTTTTGATGCCCTCACGCAGGCTGTCAAAGCCCGCAGCATCCATATGGAATACAGCGGCACACCCGAGCTTGCCTATGTACGGGGTATCGGCAATCTCTACGAATTCGATCACGGAGACCTCTCCGGCTGGGTGTACCATGTGAACGGTGCGTCCGTGAGTATCGGCTGCGGAGAGTACATGCTCCAGGACGGCGATTGCATCGAATGGCTGTATTCCTGCGATCTTGGAAAGGATGCGGAGTGATGCAGAGGTGCTGCCCCACACTCACCAGAAGGGAGGAATACACCATATGAAGGCATTTTCCGACTACCATCCGGTTGTGCTGGCGGTTTATTTTGCGGTCACGGCGGGTATCACCATGTTCAGTCAGCATCCGGTGCTGGCGGGCATCTCCCTTCTGGGGGCCGTGGTGCTGTTCCTTGTCCGTAACGGCAGAAAACAGGGAATGTCGCATCTGCTCTTCCTCCTGATGCTGGCGGGCATGGCACTCATCAACCCCCTTGTTTCGCACAACGGCAGTACGGTGCTCTTTGTGATGAATCACAATCCTGTCACGCTGGAAGCCCTGCTTTACGGCATTTCTGCGGGCGTCACGATGACGGCGGTGCTCTACTGGATGCGAAGCCTGTCCCAGATCATGACACGGGACAAGCTGCTTTGCGTGTGCAGCCGGCTCTCACCGGGGCTTGCACTCGTGCTGTCGATGGCAATCCGCTATATTTCTCTCTTTGCGGCACAGGCAAGGAAAATCCACCTCGCCCAGAAGGCAGCCGGCCGATACGGCGACCACAGCCTCATTGACCGGATCCGAGGGGGCATGCGCATCTTTTCGGTGCTGCTGACCTGGGCGCTTGAGCATGGCATCACGACCGCCGACAGTATGGAGGCCCGCGGCTACGGCAGCGGAAAACGCACGCAGTTTGCCCGCTTCCGGATGGGAACGGGGGATGGACTTCTGCTTGCGGGGACGCTTCTGACAGGCGGCCTGACCTGCGGCGGCATGGCGGCAGGTGCGCTTTCGTTTTCATTCTATCCCCGGATCGTCTGGGGCGAGGTGACGCCGCTGACAGCGGTGAGCCTTTTGTCGTTCGGGCTGCTGACGATGCTGCCCGTAATCATTGAAGCAAAGGAGGCACTGGCATGGAAATATTATCTGTCGAGGGTCTGAGCTTTACCCATGCCGGATGCAGTGAACCTGCCGTGCGGGATGTGTCTTTCCGTGTGCGGGAGGGGGAGCTGATTGTGCTCTGCGGTGCGACCGGATGCGGAAAATCCACGCTGCTGCGTCTGCTCAAGCCCGAGCTTGCCCCGAACGGCACGCAGCACGGCCGAATTCATTTTGCCGGCACGGGATCGGGTGCGGCACGCATCGGTTTTGTCATGCAGCGTCCCGAGCAGCAGATCGTCACGGACAGGGTCTGGCATGAACTGGCCTTCGGCCTCGAAAATCTCGGCGTGCCGCAGGAAATCATGGCCGCACGCATTGCCGAAATGGCAAGCTATTTCGGCATTGAGGAATGGTACGACCGTGACACCGCTTCACTTTCCGGCGGACAAAAGCAGCTGCTCAATCTCGCTGCTGTGATGGTGATGGAGCCGGAGCTGCTCATTCTCGACGAGCCGACCGCACAGCTTGACCCGATTGCCGCATCCGAATTCATTGCGGTACTTCACAGACTCAGCCGTGATTTCTCTCTGACGATTCTGGTGGCCGAGCATCGTCTCGAGGAACTGATTCCCCTCTGCGATCGTCTCCTTGTGATGGAGGCGGGACGCCTCATCCTCGATGATGCGCCAAGGCAGGCTGCACATGCGCTCCGGCACCATCCGGCGCGGCTCTGTGCAATGCCCGCCCCCGTGCGGCTCGGCTGCCTGCTCGGCACCGAAAGGCTGCCCCTGACTGTACGGGAGGGAAGAGCGCTCACGGCCGAATATGCCTGCAAACCCCCGGAACCTGCGGAAACCGCCCCGCGCCGGACCTCCCCTGCGCTCACCCTTGAGCACATCCGCTTCCGGTATGACCGTGCATGTCCCGATGTATTGCAGGATCTGAATCTGACCGTGCATGAGGGTGAGATCTGCTGCCTGCTCGGCGGCAACGGTTCGGGCAAGAGTACGGCACTGGGGGTCGCTGCAGGCCTGCTCCGGCCGATGACAGGCGAAGTCCGTGTGTTCGGCAAGCCGCTGAGACGGTATCGGGACGGTGCACTCTACCGGGAATGCCTCGCCATGCTGCCGCAGGATGTGCAGACGCTGTTTCTGCGGCATACCGTGCGTGAGGAGCTGGCGGATGCGGGGGCGCTGGGGATGGATTTTCCGTTCGATCTGTCATATCTGTATGACCGCCACCCCTATGATCTGTCCGGCGGAGAGCAGCAGCTGACGGCACTGGCCAAGATTCTGGCGCAGAAGCCCCGCCTGCTTCTGCTCGATGAGCCGACAAAGGGACTCGATGCCGCCGCAAGACAGACGCTGACGGGCATCCTCAGGCAGCTGCAGGCACAGGGCGTGACGCTTGTGATCGTGACGCATGATGCTGAATTTGCTGCGCAGTGCGCCGACCGATGCGTGATGTTTTTCCGCGGTCAGGCCGTGTGTACGGATATTCCGGCACGCTTTTTCTCATCGAACCGGTTCTATACCACGGCTGCCAGCCGCATGTCACGAGGGATACTTTCGGAGACCGTGACGGTCGAGGCCATTGCCGCCTGCTGCAGGACTTCAGGAGGTGCCCCATGCTGATGATCCGCAGCGCACGGCTGCGTACATTTCTGAGGTGGAGCATCCCGCTGTGCCTGATGCCTGTGATGGTGCTTGTCGGCGGTATGATTTTCCGTGAGAAACGCTATCTGCTCCTCGCCTGCATGGCAGCGGGGCTGGCGGTGCTGCTCTTCCTTTCGGGCGTGGAACGCAGGCAGACGGGGGCACGCCGGATGGTGCTGGCAGCCGTGATGACGGCACTGTGCATTGCGGGACGTTTCATTCCGCTTTTCAAGCCCGTCACGGCCATCACCGTATTGGCGGCGATGTATCTCGGACGGGAGAGCGGCTTTCTGATCGGGGCGATGGCGGCGCTTCTTTCGAATTTCTACTTCGGTCAGGGCCCATGGACGGCATTTCAGATGCTTGCGTGGGGGATGATCGGGTGGCTGGCAGGGCTGCTTGCAGAGCCGCTGAAGCGGCATCGGTTCTGGTTGCTGCTCTATGGGACGGCAGCGGGCGTGTTCTATTCGCTCGTGATGGATATATGGACGGTGCTGTGGTATCAGGACGGCTTCCATCCGGCACTCTACCTGACGGCTATTGTGACGGCACTGCCGCATACGATTCTGTATGCCGCATCGAATCTGCTGTTTCTGTGGTGGATGGCGAAGCCCTTTGGTGAAAAGCTCGGCCGGATTCAGATCCGGTATGGAATATAGGAGGCGACGAGGATGGAATCCGAACGCAAATACAGTTGTTTTTCTCATGCGGAATGCGAATTTTTCCCCTGTCATCCGGATGCGGATCCGGCGGCATTCAACTGCCTGTTCTGCTATTGTCCCCTGTATGCACTGGGGGAAGCATGCGGCGGGGACTATGTGATGCTGGAAGGCGGCATCAAGGACTGCAGCAGCTGTCTTTTCCCGCACCGGCCGGAGAATTACGACTGCATCACCGCAAGGCTTGCTGCACTCTGCAAACCGGAAGAAGAGTGATCTGACGCACAGCCCTCGGGGGGTGTCGGGGCCGCAAGGCTCCAATTTTTTCCCTCGGGGAGGGGAAGGGGAGTTTTGCACAACCATCCCCACTGGGTCAAGGGCTGTGCCCTTGAACGGGGTGTCGGGGCCGCAAGACTCCGATTTTTTCCCTCGGGGAGGGGCAGGGGCGTTTCGCAGAACCATCCCCACTGGGTCAAGGGCTGTGCCCTTGGACGGGGTGTCGGGGCCGCAAGGCTCCGATTTTTCCCCTCGGGGAGGGCAGGGGCGTTTCGCAGAACCATCCCCACTGGGTCAAGGGATGTGCCCTTGGACGGGGTGTCGGGGCCGCAAGGCTCCGATTTTTCCTCTCGGGGAGGGGCAGGGGCGTTTCGCAGAACCATCCCCACTGGGTCAAGGGCTGTGCCCTTGGACGGGGTGTCGGGGCCGTCAGGCCCCGACTTTATTCCCCCTCCCTCAGGGAGGGGGCAGGGGGAGGGGAGTTTTCGCAGAACCCCACCCCCCTATTGCAAAATCCCGCCGCATATGCTATAATGTAGAAAACATGCGGAAAGGAGAGATCCCATGCAGGCGGGTGTTTCTACGGCATGCCTGTACCCGAAGCTTCTGGAGGACGCCCTCTATGAGCTGGCGGTCAACGGCATTGCCCATACTGAGCTGTTCATCAATGCGGACTGTGAGCTGCGCCGTCCCTTTGTGGCGACCATGGCCGAGCTGATGTCACGTTTTGGCGTGACGTGCCGTTCGCTCCATCATTTCGCTGCACCCATCGAGCCGATGATGCTGTTTTCGGTGTATGAGCGCAGAGTCGGTGACCTGATCGATTACTATAAGCATAGCTTCGAGGCCATGCAGACACTCGGTGCCGAGATCTTTGTGCTCCACGGCAACGCCGTCCATAATCCCGTGCCCGCTGATTTTTACTGTGAACGCTTCATGCGGCTCGCTGAGGCCGCCAGACCCTACGGCGTCATCGTCGCACAGGAAAATGTCGTTCGCTGCCAGAGCGGCTCGCTCAAATTTCTCGAGGAAATGAAAGCACAGATGGGCGATGAGATCCGCTTCGTCCTCGATGTGAAGCAGGCCATCCGTGCAGGGGAGAACCCCCACCTCATGCTCCAGCGTCTCGGCAGCAATGTCGTGCATGTCCACATCAGCGACCACAGCGAAAAAGGTGACTGCCTTCAGCTGGGTACAGGACGCTTCCGGATCCGTGCGTTCCTTGAGGAGGTTTACCGTCACAGCCCCGAATGCTCCGTGATGCTCGAGCTGTACCGCAGCAGCTACCGCGGTATCTCCGATCTCGTCAGCAATTACCGCATGCTCTCACGCATGATTGCAGGCGTGGAAAAGGCAGCGGAGGAAACACCTTTCACAGAATGAACACAATACCGCCGTCATCGGCGGCACACTGCTGTATTCAGGACATGCTGCGGAGAGAAAAATTGGTGAAATCCCGCATTGACAGCCCTTGGAAAATGCGGTATAATTATATCGGTATCGCGGTGCTGCATCCGGACGGATGCAGCCCGCATGCATTTTAGCCGGAAAGGCAGAGAGAGGTGGCATGCATGAAATGTCCGTTCTGCGGCTTCGATGATTCCAAGGTCATCGACTCGCGTCCCTTAGAAGATAAAAAAAGACGGCGGCGTGAGTGCCAGAAGTGCGGCCGGCGCTTTACAACCTATGAAGTGGTGGAAATCCCGCTGCGGATTGTGGTGAAGCGTGATGGTTCCTTTCAGCCGTTCGACCGCAACAAGCTTCTCAGCGGTATCTTTCATGCGATCAAAAAGCGTCCCGTGACCATCGAGCAGGTCAATTCCATTGCCGATGAAATCGAGGATCGCTACACCAGCAGCTTCAGCAGCCAGATGAGCTCCGATAAGATCGGTTCCCTCGTCATGGAACGGCTCCGTGAGCTGGATGCGGTCGCCTATATCCGATTTGCGTCGGTCTATCAGGATTTTACCGATGTGGCTGGCTTTATTGCCGCAATTTCCGACCTTGACGGCACAACAAAATCATAAGGAGGCAAACTAATGGACTTTAATTTTAAGGCCATGCAGGACGAGATCATGCATCCTCAGGATGTCACTGACATGTTCTCTGCAGAGGATATCCAGAGCAATAAATGGGCTGCAGCCGTTGCAACCATTCAGCCGCTCTTCTTCATCCCGATCATTGCCACACCCGAATCGGGCTTCGGCAAGTTCTATGCCAATCAGGGTCTCATGCTCCTGATCCTGAATGTCGCACTCAGCCTTGTGGGCGGTATTCTGGGCGGTCTGCTCGGTCTGCTCGGCTCCCTGCTCGCAATGATTCCCTATATCGGTGCTGTGTTCGCACTGATCTTCGGTTTCCTCGCAGGCGTTGTGGGACTCGTGGCAGGTGCAGTCAGCATCGCTGCATTCGTGTTCCTGCTCGTCAGTGCACTGCAGGGCAAGGCACGCTACATTCCCGTTGTCGGCAAGCTCTTTACAGCATTCAAGTAATCAGCCCGCCGAAGTACCCTGAAGATCCCGTGTGATCCCATCGTACGGATGGTAGCCCTGCGCGCCGACCAGTACACCGTCTGCGGTGAGCAGCTCGGCGTAAAATGGCGGATCGCTGCCCTCTGTATAATAGGTGTACAGCATGCCGTCTTCCCCTGCATGGGAAGCAAACGGCAGCCCGAGCGTTTCCTGCAATGCGGCATAGTCCGCAGGCACACTGCGCACATCGGCCGGAATGGTCACCGGTGCTTCTGCAACCGGGACACAGCTTAGCCCCTGCGAGGCAAGCCACGCAAGCCGCTCGGCTTCTGAACCGGCCGGAATGTCGGTTTTGGCCGGCACCGGATGGGAAAACCAGCACACCGCAAGGATCACCAGCGGCACAGCCGCCAGCAGACAGATCATAGAACGCTTCATGGAGATTCCTCCTTTACAGATCGGTTTCATGCCATGTATATGCAGGAGGATGCCAGGGAAGAACGGAGGAACTATGGCTCAGATGAGACTCGACAAGCTGCTCTCGAACCGCACACCCCATTCACGCAGTGAGATTAAGCTTGTTCTCAAGAACGGTGCCGTCAAGGTCGACGGCCGCATCGTGACCGACGGCAGCTGCAAGGTCGACCCCGATGCGCAGGAGATCACCTGTCAGGGCAAAAAGCTGACCGGTGCGCTGCATACTTATTTTATTGTCAATAAGCCCGAGGGCTATATCTGTGCCACCGAAGACCGTGAACACCGCACGGTGCTTGACCTGCTCCCCAAGGAGCTGCGGGTGAAGGGATTGTTCCCCGCCGGCCGCCTCGACATCGACAGCACGGGACTCGTGCTCCTCACCGATGACGGCGACCTCGCTCACCGGATGCTCGCACCGAAAAGTCATGTGCCGAAGTATTATCTCGTGCGTCTTGCCCGTCCCTGCGGGAAAGAATATGCGGAAAAACTCGCTGCGGGCGTCGTGCTCGGAGACGGCACACAGTGCCTGCCGGCCGAGCTGAAGATCGTCGATCCGAAGAAAAAAGCCGTCCTGATCTGCCTCCACGAGGGGAAATATCATCAGGTCAAACGCCTGTTTGCAGCCCTCGGAAATCATGTTGAACATCTGCATCGTGTGGCCGTCGGAGGGCTGATTTTACCCGATAAATTGGCACTTGGGGGCTATATGGAGATTGTGCACAAAGATGTTGAAACTATGTTGAAACCGAGCTGTATGGACGGGGTGTGTGAACGAATTGTGACAGACTTTTCGTCATATTGGATAAATGACAGGCAATAAGTTTAGGTAATTAGCGACTTGAAAAATGGTTCGTAATTTGGTATGATATTAGTAGACAGAATGACCGACGGGGGTATACCCTGCGGCGTCTTGAAAAATGTAAACAGGAGGACTGGAATAAATGGCAAGTTTATCACTCAGAGGAATCTATAAGAAGTATCCGGGCGGCGTTGTAGCTGTATCCGATGTAAATCTGGAAATCAGAGACAAGGAATTCATCATCCTGGTAGGCCCTTCCGGCTGCGGTAAGTCCACCACACTGCGTATGATCGCTGGTCTGGAGGAGATCTCCGAGGGCGAGCTGTACATCGGCGACCGCCTTGTAAATGATATTGCGCCTAAGGACAGAGACATCGCAATGGTTTTCCAGAACTACGCTCTGTATCCTCATATGACTGTATTTGAGAACATGGCATTTGGCCTGAAGCTCCGTAAGGTACCGAAGGACGAAATCGCTCGTAAGGTAGAAGAGGCTGCAAGAATCCTCGACCTGACACACCTGCTCGACAGAAAGCCGAAGGCAATGTCCGGTGGTCAGCGTCAGAGAGTTGCGCTCGGCCGTGCAATCGTTCGTTCTCCTAAGGTATTCCTGCTCGACGAGCCGCTGTCCAACCTGGACGCTAAGCTCCGTGCACAGATGAGAACTGAGATCTCCAAGCTCCACAAGAAGCTGGGTACAACATTTATCTATGTAACACATGACCAGACTGAGGCTATGACAATGGGTGACCGTATCGTAGTTATGAAGGACGGTTTTGTACAGCAGATTGATACACCTCAGGCACTGTACGAGAATCCTGTAAACAAGTTCGTTGCAGGCTTCCTGGGCTCTCCTCAGATGAACTTCATCGACGCTGTTCTGAAGAAGAACGAGAACAGACAGTACTATGTAGAGTTCGGTTCCGAGGACTCCAAGACTGCAAGAGGCGTGAAGTATCAGATCATCATTCCCGAGTCCAAGTGTGTAGCTGACCTCGAGAAGTATGTTGATCGTGAGGTTACTCTGGGCGTTCGTCCTGAGTCCGTACACGATGAGGAAATGTATCTGTCCAACGCAACAACAGGTATCATTGACTGTAACGTAGAAATCACCGAAATGATGGGTGCTGAGACATTCCTGTATCTGGAGTGCCAGGGTATTCCGATCACCGCAAGAGTATCTCCTCGTTCTACTGCAAGACCGCAGGATGAGATCAAGGTTGCCATCGATCCCAACAGAATCCACCTCTTCGATAAGGAAACTGAGAGAACAATCGTTAACTAAGTTTCTTCCAATCAGAAATGCAAGTCCGTTCCCGCAAGGGAGCGGACTTTTTTGTCATAACTTTGTAAACAATGCGCAGAAAAATCCCCCAAAATAAGGCGATATGTACGAAAAATCCTCCGTGATTTTGTATTGATCATAGAAAATGGTAATAGAAGAGTTAAGAAGTACCGATGTTGATTGACTGGTATAGGGGAGATATGTATAATTAAAGTATAAGCACGGCGGGATAGCGGTGCAATGATCGGAATGTTATGTAGAGAGTACTGAAAAAGGGGAGGAATTATTATGAAAAAGCGAGTTCTGGCATTAGTTTTACCCATGATGCTTTGCGGATGCTCTGCGGAAGCGGCTGTAGAAAGTAAAAGTACGGAGCCTGTGATGCATGTGAATATCGATGATACGATTCCGTACCAGGATGTGCCAGCGTTTCTTGCTTCGGATTTCTGCAAGGAGATGCGTGAAAGCGGCTATACTGTCTATGTTCCCGAATTTGACGCGGAGAAGTATGACTTTGTCAAAGTGGAGTCGCATCGGTCATTCTATAATTTCTTTTTCGATGAGAAAGGAACTTCGAAAAGAATCAATTATCAGATCACATATAACACCTTTGAAAAAACAGTGGAAGAATTTACGGGAAATGTACTGGATACGTCCGGTGACATATTTACTACAGTGGAAAAGGACGGGGTTGAATATGATGTATACATTCCGAAGACCCCGTATATGACGGAGACCGAATACAATCTCCAGTATATTCCTTTTGAAAAATATCATGTTTATATTCTGTGTAAAACCTCCACCCCCGAAGAAGCTCTCGCCTACATCCATGATTTTGATCTGGTGCCGGTGGAGGAGGGGACAGTGGCGACTGAAGTTTCCGTCGAGAGCGACACAGCGTCGTAGGTGTATTTATAAGGAGGGATTATCATGAAAAAACGAATTTATGTATTAGCCTTAACCATGCTGCTCTGTGGGTGCGGAAGTCAGCAGGTTCCGCCGGAAGAAACCGTGCTGACCACCACACAGCCTGAAGAAATCGTGGAAACGAAGAATACGGAGAGCACTCCTTTAGAAACCGTTCTGGAGGTCGATCTGAACACCACTACGCAGTACGGTAGTTTCGAGGGCTTCCTCAGATCGGATTTCTGTAAGAAGATGCAGCAGGATGGTTTCACGACCTATGCGCTTTCCTATGATAAAGAGCGCTTCGTGGAAAGGGGTATGATGTCCGATGCCAGCTTTTACACGATGGGGTTTAATGACAAAAACAATCCGGAAGGACGGGGCGTCGTTTGTACAATTACCTACAATGCCTATGAGAAAACAGCGGAAGAACTGGCCGGAAATAAATGGGATACATCCGGCGACAGCATTGTCACAGTGGAAAAAGATGGTGTGAAATATGATGTCTATGTTTCTAAGACAATTTTGGTTGATTATGACGAGTACAGCATCATCTATATTCCTTTTGAGGGTTATACGTTAAGCATCAGAGCTTCTGCCTCCACCCCCGAAGAAGCCCTCGCCTATATCCACGAGTTTGATCTGGTGCCCGTGACAGCGGAGGGCGAGATCGCCGAAACAACAGCTGCACAGGAGACAGAGACCACTCCGGAGG
Source organism: Ruminococcus sp. (assembly GCA_015066665.1). Classification (GTDB taxonomy): domain Bacteria; phylum Bacillota; class Clostridia; order Oscillospirales; family Ruminococcaceae; genus UBA3855. Next base: position 60,852 of record SVNX01000010.1, read on the forward strand.
AAACTGCTGCGCCGGCAGAGACGGAGGCAACGGAAACGGAACCGACCCCCGAAACCATCCCTGAAACCACCCCCGAAACCAACGAAAATCCCCCGGCAGAAACGCCTGCCGAGCCTGAATAAATCCCATGACGCCGTGCAAATTCCTGCATGGCGTCATCATTTTGTACCTGCTCGCTGAAAAAATGTCGTGATATTTGTGCAGTGTGCCAAATTTCTGCCATACTATTGACTTTTGGCATTTTTCGTGGTACACTAAACTTAGCACTCGGGGATAAAGAGTGCTAACACTCACGAAAGCAAACTGCCAGAAAGGAGCGTATTCCTTTGAATGAACGGAAGCTGAAAATTCTGGCTGCCGTAGTGGAGGAGTATGTGCGTACCGGAGAACCGGTTGGTTCGAAGGCCATTGCCTCCTTGCCGGACATCGGCGTTTCCGCCGCAACCGTCCGCAATGACATGGCAATGCTGGAGCAGCTGGGTTATCTGGAACAGCCCCATACCTCCGCAGGCAGAATTCCCACGATCAGCGGTTACCGGCTGTATATTGACAAACTGATGACGGCACAGTGCCTCTCCGGCGAGGAGCGGCAGCGGCTTGATGATATGCTCGAACAGCAAGGCCCCATGACCGAGGAGCTTCTGATTCAGAATGCGACCACGGCACTGGCGGAGCTGACGCAGTGTGCGGCTGTTGTGTCCGATTTTTCCCCGAAATTCTCGATCATCTCCAAGGTCGAGGTCATCCCGACAGGAAAACGCATGTATGTGATTCTCCTGATCACCTCCGGCGGCAGCATCAAAAACAAGGCGTGCCGGCTGGAATTTGACCTGACCCACGAACAGCTTGCCATGTTCTCGAGCTGCCTTGCAGAGCATCTGGAGGGACTCTCCGTGGCGGATCTGTCCGAGGAAATGATGGAGCGCATGACGGAAGCAATGGGCACCTATGTGATGACCATGGCACCGCTTGTGCAGGGATTGTGTGAAATCTCCCGTGAAATGCGCCAGCATGCACTTGTGTTCCGGGGCGAGAGCAATCTCTTCTCCCACGAGGAACTTGATAAAATGGAGGTTGTCCGCTTTATCGAGCACAAGGATGAGCTGACCCATCTGCTGGATGATTCGTTCAGCGGCATCCGGGTGGTATTCGGACAGGAAAAGGACAGCTTTGTCATCGGCAATTCCAGCATGATCGTGTCGAAGTACAGGAAGGGCGAACACAGTGTAGGTTCCCTCGGCGTCATCGGCCCCATGCGGCTGGATTATGCAAAGGTGATTCCCTACCTGGAATACTTTTCACAGAAAATTACTGACCTGATCTCAGAGACACCTGAGGACGAAGAAGAATAGAAAGGGTGAAACCCATGATGAGTGATGCAGAAAAGAATCTGGAAGAACTGACGGAAGAAGAACTGGACGAGACCGCTGAGGAGATGGATCCTGCAGAAGAGTCCGCAGACGATGCGGCAGAGGATGCCGGCACGACCGTGGAAGATCTGGAGGAAAAGCTCGATCAGGCACAGGATCAGTACCTGCGTCTGTATGCGGAGTTCGACAACTTCCGCAAGCGCACCGCAAAGGAAAAGCTCGACACCTTCGGTGATGCCACCGCAAAGTGCATCGAACAGCTGCTTCCGGTTGTGGATAATTTCGAACGTGCGCTGGAGGCGCCCTGTACGGATGAACAGTACAAGAGCGGCATGGCCATGATCTTCACGCAGATGAAGAACTTTATGGATAAGCTCGGCGTGACAGAGATCGAGGCGCTCGGCGCAGAATTCGATCCCAATGTCCACCAGGCCATCAAGCAGCAGCCCGCAGATGAGGAATACGAAGAGAACACCGTGTGTGAGGTATTCCAGAAGGGCTACAAACTGAAAGACCGTCTGATTCGCCCGGCCATGGTTGCCGTTGCGAACTGACCATACAAGCAAACAAAAAATAGACAATAAGGAAGGAAGATTGTTATGGGAAAGATTATCGGTATTGACCTCGGTACAACAAACTCCTGCGTTGCAGTAGTGGAGGGCGGCAACGCTGTTGTCATCCCCAACGCAGAAGGCGCAAGAACCACACCCTCCGTTGTGGCATTTTCTAAGACAGGTGAGCGTCTGGTCGGCAAGGTTGCCAAGAACCAGGCCATCACAAACCCCGACAAGACCATTGCCTCCATCAAGCGTCACATGGGCACCAGCTATAAGGTGGACATCGACGGCAAGAAGTACACACCCCAGGAGATCTCCGCAATGATCCTCCAGAAGCTGAAGGCAGATGCTGAGGCTTATCTGGGTGAGACTGTGAATGAGGCAGTTATCACTGTACCCGCTTACTTCACCGACTCCCAGCGTCAGGCAACCAAGGACGCCGGCCAGATTGCAGGCCTTGTGGTAAAGAGAATCATCAACGAGCCGACCGCTGCCGCTCTGTCCTATGGTATCGACAAGGAAGAGGATCAGAAGGTTATGGTATATGACCTCGGCGGCGGTACCTTCGACGTATCCATCATTGAGATGGGTGAGGCATTCCAGCAGGTACTGGCAACTGCCGGCAACAACCACCTCGGCGGCGACGACTTCGACCAGAGAATCATCGACTGGATGGTTGCTGAGTTCAAGAAGGAACAGTGCATGGATCTCTCCACTGACAAGATGGTTATGCAGAGACTGAAGGATGCGGCTGAAACAGCAAAGATCGAGCTGTCCGCCACACCCACAACCAATATCAACCTGCCCTTCATCACAGCGGATGCAAGCGGCCCCAAGCACCTGAACCTGACCCTGACACAGGCAAAGTTCAACGAGCTGACTGCCGATCTCGTACAGGCTACCATGGAGCCCGTTCGTCAGGCTCTGTCCGACAGCGGTCTGTCCGCTTCCGATCTGGATAAGGTGCTGATGGTCGGCGGTTCTTCCAGAATCCCCGCTGTACAGGAAGCTGTTAAGAAGCTCATCGGCAAGGATCCCTTCAAGGGCATCAACCCTGACGAATGCGTAGCACTCGGTGCGGCTCTGCAGGGCGGCGTGCTCGGCGGCGATGTGAAGGAAGGCCTGATGCTTCTGGACGTAACACCCCTGTCCCTCGGTATCGAGACCGCAGGCGGCGTGTGCACCAAGATGATCCCCAGAAACACCACCATCCCCGCAAAGAAGACAGAGGTCTTCTCCACTTATGCAGACAACCAGCCCGCTGTAGACATCAATGTTCTGCAGGGTGAGCGTGAGTTCGCAAGGGACAACAAGCAGCTGGGTACCTTCCGTCTGGACGGTATTGCACCGGCTATGAGAGGCGTGCCGAGAATTGAGGTTACCTTCGATATCGACAGAAACGGTATCGTGCATGTATCCGCAAAGGATCTGGGCACCGGCAAGGAGCAGCAGATCTCCATCACCGCTTCCACCAATATGTCCAAGGATGACATCGATAAGGCTGTCAAGGAAGCTGAGCAGTATGCAGCTGAGGACAAGAAGCGCCGTGAGGAAGTGGATACCAAGAATCAGGCTGAGAATCTGGTATTCCAGTGCGAAAAGGCTCTGACCGACTTCGGTGATAAGGTAAGCGAGGCCGACAAGCAGCCCATTCAGGCTAAGATCGATGATCTGAAGGCAGCTCTGCAGGCGAACGATCCCGAGGCCATCAAGACCAAGATGGATGCCCTCCAGCAGGCATTCTACGATCTGAGCGCTAAGGCATATCAGGGCGGTGCACAGCCCGGTATGGATCCCAACATGGGCATGGGCGGCATGAACGAAGAGCCTGTTTCCGGTGACGATGATGTCATCGATGCCGATTTCACAGAGGCATAATCTAAAGAAAATATGTGGCTTCAGGGGCAGATTTCCGTCTGCCCCCGTAGCTGATTCTGAACGAATGCGCCAAACCGGAAGGCGTATGGATATGTTGGAAAGGAGTAGCCGCTCGGCGGCGGATGTGTATGGCTGATAAACGTGATTATTATGAGGTGTTAGGACTGCAGAAGGGTGCCAGCGAGGACGAGATCAAAAAAGCATACCGTACCATGGCACGCAAGTACCATCCCGACCTTCATCCCGACAACGTAGAAGAGTGCGAAGAGAAGATGAAGGAACTCAACGAGGCATACAGTGTTCTGTCCGATGCAGATAAGAGACAGCGCTATGATCAGTTCGGTCATGCCGGCATGGACGGCGGCGGCTTCGACGGCATGGGTGGCTTCCCCGGCGGTTATTCTGCCGATATGGGCGATATTTTCGAGAATCTCTTCAGCGGTATTTTCGGCGGCGGAACGACATCCCGTTCGTCTTCTGCCAATGCCCCCAGACGCGGCAAGGATATCAATACCGGCATCAACATCAGCTTCATGGAAGCATGTACGGGTAAGTCCCAGGAAATCAGCATCACCCATATGGAGAAGTGCAGCGGATGCGGCGGTTCCGGCTGTGAAAGCGGTACCACCACAGATGTCTGTCCGGATTGTCAGGGCCGCGGTTCTGTCAAGGTGACCCAGCAGACCCCCCTCGGTGTGTATTCCTCTTCCAGACCCTGCCCGCACTGCAACGGCAAGGGCAGCATCATCAAGAATCCCTGCACAAAGTGCCGCGGCGTCGGCCGTATGCGTGTGCAGAAGAAGGTTTCCATCAGCGTGCCTGCCGGCATCGATGACGGCCAGACACTGCGTGTGTCCGGTGAGGGCGACTGCGGTATCAACGGCGGCCCCGCTGGTAATCTGAATGTCAGCGTCAGCGTGCGTCCGCACCCGATCTTCACCCGTGAGGGCTATGATGTGCACTGCGAGATCCCGATCACCTATGCACAGGCCGTGCTCGGCGATGAGATCACCGTGCCCACCATTGACGGCAATGTGAAGTACAACATTCCCGAGGGCACACAGAACGGTTCCCGCACCCGTCTGAAGGGCAAGGGCATCAAGCATCTGCAGCGTGATGCCAGAGGCGATCAGTATGTCAAGGTGTATATTGAGGTGCCCAAAAACCTGTCCAAGAATCAGAAGGAGCTTCTGCAGAAGTTTGAGGATTCCATGACGGAGAAGAACTATGCCAAGCGCAAGGGCTTCTTCGAGAAGATCAAGGATATTTTTGCATAAGACAGACAGCCCGCAGCAATGTGGGCTGTTATTCTGTCGAAAAAGTCCCGTCCAGCCACTGCACCTGAACGGCACAGGGCTGGACTCGTATTTTTAGTTTAGTTGCGCCTGCCGACTCACATCCAATGTCGACATACCCATCGCTTCGTACAGCATCCTCCCTCAGCTTAGGGCATTCGGCGCATATAGGGGGCTGTGCCCCCTATAACCTTCAATAAATAGCCAAAAAGCACTCTGCAAGAGGGCGGGTTGAGGGTGCGGCAGCACCCTCCCTCTTTCCCCCTCCCCTTTGGGGAGGGGGTAGGGGTGGGGCAAAATTAAGCGAAATCATACTTTTTTGACAAGCCGACAGCCCGCAGCAATGCGGGCTGTTATTCTGTCGAAAACCCTATCAGGTTCAAAGGACGGAGTCCTTTGGCGGGTTAGAGGGTACGCAGTACCCTCGCAATATAGCCCCTCCCCCAAGGGGGAGGGGTTGGGGTCAGGATTGGGGTGCTGACCCCAGAAAAAGACCTTTTTGTCAAGCCGACAGCCCGCAGCAATGCGGGCTGTTTTATTTTTGAGGAAAGAAAAAAATTTACACAAGGCAGAAAATGGGGCTTGTAATCTCTGCGCGGATATGATATAATAGAAAAGAGCGTGCCGGATTGCGGCACTAAGTCATGAATGACAGAAAGGATGGCGGCGATGTTATTTTTGGAGAATCATATCGGAAAGATTACCGTTTCCGATTCTTATCTTTGTGAGCTGACAAGAGAAACCGTACAGCAGTGCTTCGGTGTGGCAGGTCTCGCTGAACCCACCGTGATGGACAGAATCCTCAACGGCCAGTACAAGACGGTCGGCGTTGTGACAAAGGATGATAAATTGGAAATTTCCGTGCATATCCGTGTAATGTACGGTGTCAATATTCCGGCTGTCGTACGCAGCCTGATGCATAAGGTGGAGTTCGTGATTGAAGATGCAGTCCGGATTCCCGTATCCCGCGTCAGAGTCTATGTCGACGAGATTGTGGAGATGTAAGCAGAGGAGGACTTGATCACAGATGAATGGTAAGCTTTTGAAGACAGCACTGTGCAGTGCCGCAGTCTGCCTGGAAAAGAACAGAAAACGTGTAGATGAACTGAATGTATATCCCGTACCGGATGGCGATACGGGTACCAATATGTCCATGACCATCGGTGCGGCACGCCGCGAACTGATGGTGATGTCCGATGACGCAACCGTATCCGAGGTGGCCGATCGTGCCGCTTCTGCAATGCTCCGAGGTGCAAGAGGCAACTCCGGCGTTATCCTTTCCCTGCTGTTCCGTGGTTTCTCCAAGGGACTGGCCGGCATGGAAACCGCAGAGGCAGCGGATCTTGCCAATGCGCTTGAAATTGGTGTGCAGGCAGCATATAAGGCTGTCATGAAGCCCACCGAGGGTACCATCCTGACGGTAGCACGTCTCGGTGCACAGCAGGCACAGCTGGCAGCCCGTGAGTCCAATGACGTCCTCTCTGTCTGGGAACAGACCTGCGAGGCGGCTGCGGAAGCGCTCGCACAGACCCCCGAGCAGCTGCCCATCCTGAAGAAGGCCGGCGTTGTCGATGCCGGCGGTCAGGGTCTGCTCATTATCTGGGAGGCCATGCTCGCTGTGATGCAGGGCGAAGCCCCCGAGACCGCAGAAACTGAAGTCAAGACGGATTCCGCTCCCGTTGTAATGGCCATCGGCCGTGAGGATCTCGAAGAGGAGATCAACTTCACTTATTGTACAGAATTCATCGTGGAGAAGAATAAGGATTGTCCCGATCCGTTCAAGCTCCGTGCGTATCTTGAAACCATCGGTGACTGCGTTGTGGTTGTCGATGATGATGAGATCATCAAGGTGCATGTGCATACCGATACCCCCGGTCTTGCCCTCCAGAAGGCACTGGAATTCGGTCAGTTCATCAATGATCCCAAGCCCAAGATCGAGAATATGCGCATTCAGCATGCAGGCCGTGTGCGTGAGGCACAGAATGCCGCACAGGATGAGACCTATGTCCGTGCCGAACCCGAGAAGGCATTCGGCTTTGTGGCTGTTGCCGCAGGCGAAGGCCTCGAGCAGATGTTCAAGGATCTGGGTGTGGACTGTGTGGTCAGAGGCGGCCAGACCATGAATCCCTCCACGGATGACATCCTCCGTGCGATTCATGCAACCCCCGCAAAGACTGTGTTCGTTCTGCCGAACAATAAGAATATCATCATGGCTGCAGAGCAGGCAGTGAACCTTGCAGACAGAAATGTCTGCGTGCTGCAGACCAGAACCATCCCGCAGGGTATTTCTGCTATGCTGGCGTTTGACGATTCTGCCGATCTCGATGCCAACCGTCTTGCCATGACCAAGGCCCTCGAGCGTGTTTCCACGGGTCAGGTGACCTTTGCGGCAAGAGATTCCGAGATCGACGGCACCGATATCAAGAAGGGCGAAGTGCTCGCACTCGATAACGGCAAGCTCGCTTTCACAGATAAGGAGCTCAATCGTGCTGCCTATCGTCTGGCCAAGCGCATGGTGAAGAATGATACGGGCTTCCTGACCGTGACATACGGTGAGGATGTGGACGAGGAGACGGCGGAACAGCTTGTTTCCCAGCTGCAGAACAAGTATGGCGATAAGATCGAAGTCATGCTTGTCAACGGCGGTCAGCCGGTGTATTATTACATCATTGCCGCCGAGTAAGATTTGTCTTCTGCCGCAGTCAGGCGGTACAGGGCGGCGGCCATCGGCTGCCGCTCTTATTATATAGTATCGATTGAGGAGGTGATGCAATGGAACCACAGAAGGGAACACGGCTCTTTCTGTCCATCGGCAATCTGAAGGGTGTCGGACAGAAACGCTTTGCGCTGTACCAGAAACTCGGCATCAGCTCGCCCTATGAGCTGCTCTATTATCTGCCCCGCAGTTACAGGGATTTCCGCAATCCCACACCCGTAGCACAGACGGAGCCGGATGAGACGGCCGTTGTGCGTGTGACCATCTGCACCAAGCATCGCCCGGTGCGTGTGCGGGGCGGTATGCAGATCTTCCGGCTTGAGGCCGTGGATGAAGAGGATACCCCGCTCGATATCCGCATTTTCAATAATCTCTATTCCTATCAGGCGCTGCAGGTGGGTTGTACTTATACCATGTCCGGCCGTATCGGCGGGACACTGCTGCAGCGTGAAATCATCGCTCCGCAGGTGCTCAAGGAGGGGGAACCTGCCATTCAGGCGGTCTATCCGCAGATTGCGGGACTGACCAGCGCCATGCTCCGCACGAATATCCGTGCAAGCCTTGCCATCCTCGCAGAGGAGCCCTTCGAGACGCTTGACCCTGCAATTCTCGATGCCTATCAGCTCATGCCCCTTCCGGAGGCGCTGTACTGCGTGCATCTGCCCGAGAATATGGAGGAAGCACAGAGAGCACGGCATCGCCTTGCATTTGAGGAGATGCTCCGCCTGCAGCTGGGGCTGCGTCTGCTGAAGAAGAGAAGTGCACGCAAATCCATGTATCCGATGAACAAGACGACCGATCTCCGCCCGTTCCATGACAGTCTGCCCTTTGCCATGACGGAGGCACAGCTGCGCAGTACGGAGGAGATCTGCCGTGATCTCTGCGGTGCACAGCCCATGAACCGTCTGCTGCAGGGTGACGTCGGCAGCGGAAAAACAGCCGTTGCGGCAGCTGCATGCTATTTCACCGTGAAGAACGGCTACCAGTGCGCCCTGATGGCACCGACAGAAATCCTCGCCACACAGCATTTCCGCACGCTCGAGGGCTTCCTTGCGCCGCTTGGGATCTCTGTTTGCTTGCTGACCGGTTCGATGAAGGTGAAGGAGAAGCGTCAGTGCCACGAGGCCATCGCTGACGGCACAGCTCAGGTCATCGTAGGCACGCATGCCATAATGCAGAAAGCCGTGTCGTACCATGCCCTCGGCCTTGTGATTACGGACGAGCAGCATCGTTTCGGCGTGGCACAGAGAACGGCTCTTGCCGAAAAGGGCGGCGTGCCGCATAAGCTCGTCATGTCCGCCACACCCATTCCCCGTACGCTTGCCCTCATGGTCTACGGCGACCTCGATGTCTCCGTGCTCGATGTCCTCCCCAAGGGCCGTATGCCGGTGCAGACCTATGCTGTCACAGGCAAGCTCCGTGCCCGTGCGGTGCACTTCCTGATTCAGGAGCTGGAGAAGGGAAGACAGGCGTATATTGTTTGTCCCGCAATTGAAGAGGGGGAGAGCGACCTCCGTGCCGTGACGGAATATGCCGAAGAGATGAAGAAAGGGCTGCTCAGCGGCTGGCGTGTTGGTGTTCTGCATGGACAGATGGCTGCGCAGGAGAAGGATGAGGCCATGGCGGCCTTCCATGCACACGAGACCGATGTGCTGATCTGTACGACAGTGGTGGAGGTCGGCGTGGATGTCCCGAATGCAACCGTCATGCTCATTGAAGATGCGGAACGCTTCGGCCTGTCACAGCTGCATCAGCTGCGTGGCCGTGTCGGCAGAGGACAGCATCAGAGTCACTGCATTCTTGTAACGGAGCATGCAACCGAGGAAAGCAGGCAGCGCTTGCGCTTGCTCAGCAGCACAACGGACGGCTTCAAGGTGGCCGAGGCAGATCTGCAGCTGAGGGGGCCGGGTGACTTCTTTGGCCGGATGCAGCACGGTCTGCCGCCGCTGAAACTGGCGGAGCTGACCAATGCAGAAATGCTCCATGAGGTACAGGAGGCGGCGGAGGCGATTCTCTATGCCGACCCCGATCTGACTGCCCCGGAGCACCATGCACTCTACATGGATATCGTCAGATTGTTTGCCAGAAACGGTGAAAATGGTCTGAATTGATATAAATCAACCAGTTTTTAGCATTTATTTGGGGAAAGCGAATGGCAAAATGGACAAACTGCAATTTTTTTGAAAAAAGGTGTTGACATTTGTCTTGATCTGTGGTATACTATAAAAGTCGCAGGGAGAACGAAATAAACTCCTGAAAGACACGGCCACGGTGGGAGCTTAGCTCAGCTGGGAGAGCATCTGCCTTACAAGCAGAGGGTCACAGGTTCGAGCCCTGTAGCTCCCACCATTATCCTGGCCTGGTAGTTCAGTTGGTTAGAACGCCGCCCTGTCACGGCGGAGGTCGTGGGTTCGAGTCCCATCCAGGTCGCCAATTGATGCTTCTGTAGCTCAGTCGGTAGAGCAATGGACTGAAAATCCATGTGTCGACGGTTCGATTCCGCCCGGAAGCACCAATTTAATGCGGATTTAGCTCATCTGGTAGAGCGCCACCTTGCCAAGGTGGAGGTAGCGAGTTCGAGCCTCGTAATCCGCTCCAATCGTATCGGGGAAATATTCTCGGTATGCAAAAAGCCCTGAAGCAAAGCGCTTCGGGGCTTTTATTTTTTACTGGGAGGCGAAGAATGGGCGGCTCTGAAAGCGATGCTGCGTTCGATTTCGGCAGGGCGCAAACCGGATGAATGCAAGGTGGCAAAGTGTACAAAATAATTGCCAAATTCAGTAAATCCTTCTACACAAAAAGGTGTTGACAAACCCCAAAAAGTATGATATAATAATAAAGCTGTCGGACGAGAGGGCAACAAAAAGCCCGAAAAACTGACAGAAAGAGCACATTGAAAGAGGAATAGAGAAGGTCTTTATCGGAGCGAAGCGTGAGCGAGCGTC
>SVNX01000040.1 GCA_015066665.1 Ruminococcus sp.
AGCAGGAAAGTACCGCCGGGCTTGATATCGGAAACCATATCGTACTTGTCGATATAGCTCTGGTTGTGACATGCAACGAAGTCAGCCTTGTTGATCAGGTATGTGGACTTGATCGGAGTCTTACCGAAACGCAGGTGGGAAACGGTAACACCGCCGGACTTCTTGGAGTCATAAGAGAAGTATGCCTGTGCATACATATCGGTGTGGTCGCCGATGATCTTGATGGAGTTCTTGTTTGCACCTACTGTACCGTCGGAACCCAGACCCCAGAACTTGCAGGAGATGGTGCCGGCAGGAGCAGTATCGGGGCTGAAGGAATCATCCAGAGACAGATTTGTCACGTCATCCTTGATACCGATTGTGAAGCGCTTCTTCTCAGTGTTCTTGTATACAGCGATGATCTGGTTCGGAGTGGTATCCTTGGAACCCAGACCATAACGGCCGGTGTAGATCTTTACGCCGTCGAACTTGGTGTCCTTCAGAGCAGCAACTACGTCCAGATACAGAGGTTCGCCCAGAGAGCCGGGTTCCTTTGTTCTGTCGAGAACGGAGATCTGCTTTACAGTCTCGGGCAGAGCCTCAACGAGCTTTTCAGCAACGAAAGGTCTGTACAGACGTACGCGAACCATACCAACCTTCTCGCCGTTTGCGTTCAGGTAATCAACAGTCTCCTCGATGGTGTCGTTTACGGAGCCCATTGCGATGATTACGTGCTCTGCATCAGCTGCACCATAGTAGTTGAACAGCTTGTAATCTGTGCCGAGCTTTGCATTTACCTTGTCCATGTACTTCTCAACCACTGCGGGCAGAGCATCATAGTACTTGTTGCAAGCCTCACGAGCCTGGAAGAAGATGTCGGGGTTCTGTGCAGTACCGCGGAGAACAGGATGGTTGGGGTTCAGAGCCTGATCACGGAATGCCTGTGCAGCCTCCCAGTTGAGCATCTCGCCCAGATCCTCCTGATCCCAAACCTCGATCTTCTGGATCTCGTGGGATGTACGGAAGCCGTCGAAGAAGTGCAGGAAGGGAACTCTGCCTTCGATGGTAGCCAGATGTGCAACAGCACCCAGGTCCATAACTTCCTGTGCGTTGGAAGAGCAGAGCATTGCATAACCGGTCTGACGGCATGCATAAACGTCGGAGTGGTCACCGAAGATGTTCAGAGCGTGAGAGGATACGCAGCGTGCAGAAACGTGGATTACGTTCGGCAGCAGCTCACCGGCGATCTTGTACATATTCGGGATCATCAGGAGCAGGCCCTGAGAAGCGGTGTATGTGGTAGTCAGAGCACCAGCGGACAGGGAACCGTGAACGGTACCTGCAGCGCCTGCCTCGGACTGCATTTCAACAACTGTTACGGGATCACCGAACAGGTTCTTCTGGCCCTTTGCGGACCACTGGTCAGTAACTTCCGCCATTACAGAAGACGGGGTAATCGGGTAGATTGCCGAGAGGTCTGTAAACGGATAAGACGCCCAAGCAGCGGCGTTGTTACCGTCCATGGTTTTCATTTTTCTTGCCATGGGAATATTCCTCCTAAAATTTAGATTTCTGTTTGGTACTTCAGTGCAGTACCTTACATTATATATAATAACACAAAACAGAACATTTGTAAAGAGCCATTTTGTAAAAAATATCGTGTGTTTTTATGGAAAACCCATGCATAGCGAAGCCCTGCCGGAGACAGTTTTCTTTGGCAATGTACATTGTGACCATAAAACCAGTATCTTTGTTGTGCAATGTAAATAAAATTGAAATGACACGGCAATATTTTTTCCAAATTCTATTGACGAAACGGCAATTTTCCATTATAATAGGGTTAGTGTTATATACGGATCAACGTATGTGTAACACTCGTTTTGTTGTCTCCTTTCTTTTGTTCTACACAAAATTTTGGTTTCATTTTATTTGAAGAGCAGAGCCTGCGTGGTTCTGCTATTTTTTTGCCCTGATTCGGACGGGAAGAGAAAATGCGCTATGCCCATTACGGTGCATAGCGCATTGTTTTATGAACTGACGTGGTCAGCCTGATATTTCTGGAGCGCCTGTGTGTAGAGGGCGCCCTTCTTTTTGCTGTAAACTATGTATGCCTCCTTGATTTTGTTTTCCGAATCGATTCTGTAACTCTATGATAGCGACTTTCCTGCCGGTTCGCAAGCGTTTTCCGGTGAGTGAGCCGGATTGGACAGGTAAGAGGTCATATCCGCCCCCCATTCCTGCATACACTGTGGTAACAGTCCAAGCAAGGAGGTACACTATGGAAATGAAGATCAGTCACACCACGCTCGGGGTGATGGAGCCGTCGTGCAGCCTGACGCAGGAACAGGGCGTGGAGCTGGATTATGTGCTCCCCGATTATTATCCCGATGTCTGCACGATGGTCAGATGCCTTCTGACCCCGTCGGTGGTGAATGAATCCGTCAGTGCGGACGGCAGCCGCCTGACCTATGAGCTGCGTGCGGACGTGCGCATCCTGTATTGCAGTGAGGAAAGCCGCATCCTGCAGTGTGTCACCCAGACACTGCATTTCACCCGTACGGCCGAGCTGAGCGGCGGCTGTGCGGGACTCACAGCGGAGCTGGTGCCGACCGTGGATTATGTCACCTGCCGTGCCGTCAGCCGCCGCCGGCTGGATGTCCGCGGTGCCGTGACGGTTGCCATCCGCACAGCTGCCTCCCGCCCGATCGAGGTCATCAGCGACATCGCAGAAAAATCCATGCAGCAGAAGAAATGCGACATTGCCCATCCGGCCTGCACGCTGCGTACCGTCCGGAATATCCTTCTTGCGGAGGAAACGGCACTTGGCAGCACCGCCCCGCCGATGCTCCATGTGGTGCGCTGCAGTGCGTCACCTGTGGAAACCACGCATCAGATCGTCTCGGGCAAGCTCCATGTGCAGGGCGGATTGCAGGTGCAGCTGCTCTATGCCTGCGAAAAGGACGGTGAAGCGGCACTGGAGCCGTTTGCCTTCCGCATCCCGTACAGCCAGCTGGTGGAGCTGGAGGGACTGGAGGAGCAGGATGCGTGCCATGTGCATGTAACAGCGGCATCCTGTGACATCAAGCCCGTCGCCGATACGGGCGGTGCAGTGCGGAGCATCCGGTGCGAAGCCGAGCTGCGGCTGCATTGCACAGCCGTCCGGATGACGCAGCAGACCCTTGTCTGCGATGCATTTTCCACGGCCCATCCCTGTACCTGCACGACCGTGCCGCTGAAGACAGCGGGTGCACCGGTGCCCTTCACTGACAGCCTTGTGTGTACCGCACAGCTGACCGCTTCTGAGGGTGCACCGGCGGGTGTGTACGATGCCTGGTGCGAGGTGCGGGGAATGTCGGCCCGACCCGATGAAGAAACGGGAATGCTGCACATCAGCGGCATGCTCTGGTGCGGCGCCCTCATCCGCAGTGCGGAGGGCATGCCGCAGCTTCTGGAAAAGGAGGAGCCGGTCGAGCACAGCATCCCGATGATGCAGTGCAGTGCACAGGACAGCGTTGCGCTGTATGCCGTACCGGGGAGCTGTACTTATACCCTGACCGAGCAGGGAGAGATTGCCCTGAAGGGCGAGGTGCTGCTGGAGGGCACGGTGACGCCCTGTCTGCTGTGCGAGGCTGTGACGGCGGTTGAAGTGCAGGAGGAAGCAGCGTTGCCTGCACGGCATGCATTGAAGCTGTGCTATGCAATGGAGCAGGAGACGGTCTGGGAGATTGCCAAGCGCTGCCGTACGAGTGTGGCAGCAATCATGGAAGAGAATGATCTTACAGAGGAAACCCTGCCCGAAGGCGGCATGCTGCTGATTCCGATTGTGCCGTAATATCGTGAAAACCTGACGCCGCTTCCGCAGAAGTACACCCTTTCAGGAAGCGGGGTGGCCAGTTTTGCCGAGCTTTCTAAAAAGCGCAGACTCCCCACTGCAATCCCAGCGGGGTACGGGGTGCGCAGCACCCCGCAAAAACCCCCACCCTCATGGAGGGGGCAGGGGGCGGCCAGTTTTGCCGAGCTTTCCGAAAGCGCAGACGCCCCACTGCAATCCCAGCGGGGTACGGGGTGCGCAGCACCCCGCAAAATCCCCCTCCCTCGGGGAGGGGGCAGGGGGAGGCCAGTTTTGCCGAGCATTCCGAAAGCACAGACACCCCACTGCAATCTCAGCGGGGTACGGGGTGCGCAGCACCCCGCAAAATCCCCCTCCCTCGGGGAGGTGGCAGGGGGCGGCCAGTTTTGCCGAGCTTTCCGAAAGCGCAGACTCCCCACTGCAATCCCAGCGGGGTACGGGGTGCGCAGCACCCCGCAAAATCCCCCACCCTCGGGGAGGGGGCAGGGGGGAGGGCAGTTTTGCCGAGCTTTCCGAAAGCGCAGACTCCCCACTGCAATCCCAGCGGGGTACGGGGTGCGCAGCACCCCGCAAAATCCCCCTCCTTCAGGGAGGGGGCAGGGGGAGGGCAGTTTTGCCGAGCTTTCCGAAAGCGCAGACGCCCCACTGCAATCCCAGCGGGGTACGGGGTGCGCAGCACCCCGCAAAATCCCCCTCCCTCGGGGAGGGGGCAGGGGGAGGGCAATTTTGCCGAGCTTTCCGAAAGCGCAGCCCCTCATCACAACCGCAATACAACAGGAGGCATACATGAAAGATATCTACAGCGACATCGCTCTTCGAACGGGCGGTGATATCTATATCGGCGTGGTGGGGCCGGTCCGTACGGGCAAATCCACCCTGATCAAACGGTTCATGGAAACCCTTGTCATCCCCAACATCGGCAGCGACTACAAAAAAGAACGGGCTGTCGACGAAATGCCGCAGTCCGCTGCCGGTAAAACCATCATGACCACCGAGCCGAAATTCATCCCCGAGGAGGCCGTGCCCGTCCAGCTTGATGAGGGTGCACGCTTCCGTGCAAGAATGATCGACTGTGTGGGCTATATTGTCCCGAGCGCC
Source organism: Ruminococcus sp. (assembly GCA_015066665.1). Lineage (GTDB taxonomy): Bacteria > Bacillota > Clostridia > Oscillospirales > Ruminococcaceae > UBA3855. The sequence goes on from SVNX01000040.1 coordinate 4,928, forward strand.
CTCGGCTATATCGAAAACGAGCAGCCCCGTATGGTCATGACACCCTGGTTCGAGGAGGCTGTGCCCTTCAATATGGCCGCCGAAATCGGCACCCGCAAGGTCATCACCGAGCATGCCACCATCGGCCTTGTGGTGACGACGGATGGCAGTATTTCGGACATTCCCCGTGAAGAATATGCCGCCTGTGAGGAACGTGTCATTGAAGAGCTGCAGGCGCTCGGCAAGCCCTTTGCCGTGCTGCTCAACTGCGTCGATCCGACCTCGGATGAGGCAAAAGCACTTGCCGCTGCACTGCAGGAGACCTACCATACCGCCGTGCTGCCGGTCAGCTGCACCCATCTCACCGAGGAGGACATCCGCAGCATCCTGACCGCCCTCCTCTATGCCTTCCCCATCCGTGAGGTCAACTTCGATATGCCCCAGTGGGTTGCCATGCTCGAAAAGGGACATCCGGTCAAGGAGGAGATCTTCGGTGCCATCCGTGAGGCCGCCGCCGAGCTGCATACTGTGCGTGATGCGGCCGCCCTCGCAGAGCCGATCTGCACCTGCCGGCATATCCGCAGTGCCGCACCCGAGGAGATCGACCTCGGTACGGGTACTGTGACCATCCGTGTGTCGATGGACAGCAGCCTGTTCTTCCGGATTCTGAGCGAATCGACGGGACTGGATATCCAGAACGAGGCAGGCCTGTTTGAAACGCTTCGGACGCTTACCGAGGTGAAGAAGGCCTATGCCCGCATTGAACCGGCACTGCGTGAGGTTGAGGCCACGGGCTATGGCATCGTCATGCCCGAGCTGGAAGAGCTCCGCCTTGAGGAGCCGCAGATCATCCGGCAGGGCGGCAAATACGGCGTCAAGCTCCGTGCTTCGGCACCGTCCATCCACATGATGAAGGCGGGCATCAATACGACTGTCAGCCCGATTGTCGGGACGGAGAAGCAGAGCGAGGAACTGGTGATGTACCTGCTGCAGGGCTTTGAAGAGGATCCGACGAAGATCTGGGAGTCGAATATTTTCGGCAAATCCCTCCATGAGCTGGTCAATGAGGGCCTGCATAACAAGCTGTACAAGATGCCGGCGGAAGCACGCATGAAGCTGCAGGAGACACTCGAGCGTGTGATCAATGAGGGCTGCAGCGGACTGATCTGTTTTATTCTGTAGAAACAGTTTTCATTATGCCGCAGCAAAAACGCATTGAGAAGAGGGGCACTTTTTTGCGAAAAGTGCCCCTTCTTTTCGTATCGAATGCGATTTCTTTCCGCCTCCGGACGGAAAGAAAAGGACTTTCCCCATAAAATCGGGGAAAGTCCTTGGTAATTGTCAAAAAGTCGGGGGTAATGGGGCAGTATGTCTGCTCGCTTACGCATCGCAGAGGGAAGAATCATAAAGATGAAAGGCCAAATGTGCTTGTAGTCTAATTTTGTTGTTATTAGAATCAAAACTATGCAAGGGGGACGCCGTCCCCCTTGAACCCCCTGCCAAAGGGAATGATTCCCTTTGGAATCCTCAGGCTGCTCCGCAGTATCTTTTGACGGCTTTTCGATACTGAAAGAACTTTCCCCGTAAATTCGGGGAAAGTCCTGCTTTTTCATCGATTATACATTGAAGCGGAATACCACAATATCGCCGTCCTGCATCACATAATCCTTGCCCTCAAGGCGTACCAGACCCTGTTCCTTGGCAGCTGCCATGGTGCCGCACTTCATCAGATCGTCATAGGCAATGACCTCGGCACGGATGAAGCCCTTTTCAAAGTCAGTGTGGATCTTACCGGCGGCCTGCGGTGCCTTTGTGCCCCGGGTGATGGTCCAGGCACGCACCTCCTGCTTGCCGGCGGTCAGGAAGGAAATCAGACCCAGCAGGCCATAGCCTGTCTGGATGATGCGGTTGAGGCCGGATTCTTCAAGACCCAGCTCAGCGAGGAACATGGCCTTGTCTTCATCGTCCATATCGGAGATCTCAGCCTCGGTCTGCGCGCAGATGGGCAGTACAGCGGCGTGCTCTTCCTCCGCAATGGCCTTGACAGCCTGGAAATTGGCATGACCGGACAGATCGGATGCAAAATCCTCCTCGCAGAGGTTGGCAGCGTAGATCACGGGCTTGCCGGAGAGAAGGGGCGTATCGTGCAGGAATTCCTGCTCATCATCGGTCACATCGAAGCTGCGGGCGGACTTGCCCTCTTCAAGATGTGCGGCCAGACGCTCGAAGAAATCCACCTGTACAGCGGCTTTCTTGTCGCCCTTCATCAGCTTCTTGGCACGGTCGATACGGCGCTGCACCATCTCAAGGTCGGAGAAGATCAGCTCGAGATTGATGGTTTCGATGTCTCTTGCGGGGTTCACATTGCCGTCCACATGGATGATGTCCATGGATTCAAAGCAGCGTACCACATGCACAATGGCATCCACCTCACGGATGTCGGCGAGGAACTTGTTGCCGAGACCCTCACCCTTGGAGGCACCCTTGACGAGGCCTGCAATGTCCACAAACTCGAGGGTTGCGGGGGTGAATTTATCGGGATCATACATCTTTGCCAGCTCATCGAGACGAGGATCGGGCACGGATACCACGCCCACGTTCTTCTCGATGGTGCAGAAGGGATAGTTTGCAGACTGTGCGCCGGCATTGGTCAGCGCATTGAAAAGGGTGCTTTTTCCGACATTCGGAAGACCCACCATACCAAGTTTCATAATTCCTTACTCCTAAACTTTTATATTGACTGACAGGGCAGATTACTGCTGTGTGTTGTGTTTTTCGTTGATGTCGGCAATGATCGTGCTGCCGTGCATGCTGAACTTGCCGTTTCTGGTGCCGGCCTCGTGGGGCTTTGCCGCCAGAATGAAGGCCTTCAGCTCTGTATGATCGAGCGTTACATCGCCGCTGCCCTTGGCGTCGCCGATGCCGGTGATCTCGCCGCCCTCAGCATTGACCTCAACCTTGCAGTTCTGTGTGGTGACATCCACCTTGCCGCCGACCGCACCGATACAGGTACCGAAGTTCGAGCGGATGGAGAACCGCAGCTTGCTGTCACTGACAAAGACCTCGCCCGTGCCCTGATTGAGCACGCCCAGACCAACCACACGGTTGCCGCCGCCGTTGAAGAGAACGTCGGTCTTGCAGTCGATGTGGGTTTCGCCGGAGAGGCTGCCCATACCGACCATGCTGATGCCGCTGATGTCGATTTCGAGGTTGCAGCCGGGGTTTGCATAGATGAGGGACAGACCGTCCGTACAGCCGATACCCACGCCGTTGGGTGAAGCGACATTTACATGGATGTCGCCGGATTCGAGGCAGATTTCCGCATCGTCCGGATTGGAGCCGCCGCCGATGCCGACGCCGCGGTCGCTGTTGACGATGATGTCCACAGTGCCGGTGGAATCGAGTGTAATGCAGCCATAGCTGCTGTCGCAGTCACCGCCGATACCATAGCCGAACTTGGCGTAGCAGTCAATCTTGAGGTTGCCGCTGCCCTGTACATTCAGGAACGCACCCTGCGGTACACGGATGCCCATGTAGTTGAGGGAGTTGTTGCCCTCAAGGATCAAGGTCAGCTGGGCATAACTGCCGATGCTGATGGTGGGCTTATCGTTGCTGACGAGGTTCACGTTGCGCATTTTCAGCTCGCAGCTGTGATTTTCCGCAATGGTGATGTGCATGGGTACGGTCTTGTCCGGGTCGCCGATGATGGTCAGCGCATGGCGGAAAATATGGATATCGGTATAATTCTGAAGTGCAAGGCCGACCAGATCGATCACTTCATCGTCATGGACGTTGTAGATCTTCTTCTGACCGGAGGACTTGGCACATTCGAGATTGGTGTTGATGATGACATCACGCACCTCGTCGGAGATTTCCTCGAGGAGGTAGGGGGTGGGACGGGCGGTGTAATAGCCCTGAATCAGATCCACACCGAGGCGGATGACGGTCTTGAGATCGGCTTCTTCCTCGACGCCTTCAGCGAGCACCTGAATCTGGTTGTCGTGGGCATAATCGATGATGCCGGACACCAGCTGCTGCTTCTTTGTATCCTTGCAGATATCATGGATGAGGCTGTAGTCGATCTTGACATACTGCGGGAGATTGCGCAGAAGTGTCGAAGTATTGGCATAACCGCTGCCATAGTCGTCAATGGCAAGGGTGGCGTTGAGTCGATTGCTGCGGTTCTTGAGCAGGGAGAGCATCTCTTCGGAAGCATCGGACTGCTCGATGATTTCAAGCACCACTTTGCCGAACAGCTCTTCATAGGTGAGCATCAGCTCATTGAAGTCGCCGTCGGAGAGCAGGTGGCTGGGGATGCAGTTGATGAACAGCTTTTTGCCGGAGAAGGCGTTCTGATGCTCACTGAGATAGCGCATGCAGTTGAACATGGTGGCATACTCAATGTCATACAGGCGGTCATATTTTTCCGCAAGCGAGAGCATCTGGCTGGGTGTGAACTGATATTCTCCGGTGGGGCGCATGAGTGCCTCATAGCCCATGACGGCACCGGTATGGGCATCGATGATGGGCTGGAAGTGGTAGGTGAGGAGATTTTCGCCGATGATGCGGCTGAACATCTGCTCATTGCGGTACTCGTCCTTCTTCTTCTCATAAACCTTCTGGGAGAAGCGGGTGATGGGATTCTTGCTGTCATGTCTGGTTTCAAAGAGTGCAAATTCTGCGCAGGGCAGGAGTTTGCTGAGGGTGTCGCCCTCCTCGGGATACACAGCAAGGCCGATCCGCAGATCGAGTACGGAATGGCTGTCCGCAGTGATGGTCTGACCGAGGTCATCGGAGATGGTGCAGGCAGCTACGGCACTGCGCATCTGTTCGAGCAGCATGCGGACATTCTGCTCATCCATATCGATGAAGCAGACGTAGAAATTCTGGAAGGATTTGCTGGTAAACAGCACATTTTCGCTGGCGAAGCGATTGAGGACTTCGGCAACGGAGGCCATGCAGTAATTGCTGCTGGCGGCGTTTGTGAAGCCGACCATTTTATCAAGGCCAGCGACCTGCAGGGCAGCGAAGTAGAACTTGTCCACAGTGGGAAGCTTACGCTGCACGAGATTGGAGAAGGCGGGGAGTGTCAGCATGTTGGTCACAGAATCAAAGTCCTGCTGATCGGCATTCTGCTGCGCCACACGGCGTGTCATCTCCTCGACAAAACCCAGCTCGCTATCCTTACGGTGGATGATATGAATTTTGAGATAACGCTTTTCGGCACCTGTGCGGACAACGTACAGATCCTGTTCGCCTTCGACCGGATCGGCAGTCAGGCGGTCAGCGAGGCTGCGATAGGCATCGCGGGGCACCTCACGGCTCACGCCGAGGATACGCTGTGCATTGTCATCGAAAAACGCAGTCTGGATGGCGTCCTTATACAGAAAGGCGCCGATGTTGTGAAACAGGCCAGAAAAGGTCTTCCAGTCGTCGGACAAAGAGACCTGATTCTGGCGGCTGTAGTGAAAAATACCCATGATATTGTCCTTTCCATCATGCCGGAGCGAGTCCCCGGCAAAGAAAAACCCGTTGTCTCCTGCGGCTGAATCCGCAGGGAATCCTATCATTTATTATACATGATTGAAAGGCATTTTGTCAATGCTTTTTCATGGGGATTTTATGAAATCTGTGAACGATGTATTACAATGTTCAAAATCTTTTTTCAATACAGAAATCCGGAAAACAAAACCAGTGAAAAGTACGGGATAAATCGTACTGAAAGGGGAAATACTACAGGCATGAACCATGCAAGGGTTCATGGAAAAGGAGAAACAACCGCATGCTTGATAAATTGGCACTGACACTGCTGGTCATCGGCGGAGTCAACTGGGGACTGGTGGGATTATTCGAGTTTGATCTGGTGGCATGGCTGTTCGGTGGTTCGGATACACTTCTGAGCAGGGTGGTATACATTCTTGTAGCCATTTCTGCGATCTGGTGTTCGACGCTGCTGTTCCGTCTGGACGGTCACGAATCCCGTGAGCTTTCCGAGGCAAGACGATAAAAAAACGCCCCGTTCCGATTTGAACCGACCCAGTAAAAACGTACAGTGACAAAAAAGACCTCCTATGGTATAATAGAACCATAGGAGGTTTAGTTAATATGGCAAGGAGTTACAGACACATACAGCAGTATGAAAAAGAAATGCTT